>NZ_QTTN01000042.1 GCF_003386535.1 Paenibacillus taihuensis | reverse complement strand
AGCGATCTTCCATTCTGACCAAGGTATGCACTACACACATCCTAAAATCCGCCTCCTCGTTGCAGAGGCTGGATTTAAACAATCCATGTCTCGGAAAGGAAACTGCTGGGATAATGCCTCTATGGAATCATTCTTCGGTCACATGAAAGACGAACTTGAGTACAAAGACTGTCAATCCCTTGCGGAACTACGCGTACGGGTTAATGAGTATATGACGTCTTACAATTCTGAACGCTTCCAATGGACATTAAAAAAGATGACTCCTGATGAGTACAGGAGCCATCTGCTAGCTGCTTAATACGGAAATGCCTTTTTTATAAACTGTCTACTTTGTGGGTCACAGTTCATTCTTTACGGGTCTCTTCTCTTGCTGTTAATCTAACGATAAACCTGTGCTGGCGCTTGAGCTTTTGTTGTTCTTGTCGTTGTTCTTGTTTCGATCAGCTCGATTTGCAACTAAGAAAACGACAGTCGCTGCGGATAACCCCGCCGCTACAGCGATGAACACGCTGCGCGTCGACTCTGTATGAAGCAGAAGCTCTACTCCCTTTGGTGGTCCTCGTACCCTAATGTAGTCATTTCAACTTCCCCCTGATGAAGTAATGGAATATATATTCCATTGAAGGCGCAAGAATCCATCAGGATTCTTTGGTGTATTCGAATGTCTTCACGACTTCGTACGAACCCGATTCAAACGTAGCAATTGTCAATGCTTCTTGGAAGAATGGCAGCGGTCTTGGATCGTCGCGCATCGCTTGGTAGTGGTCCATGCTTTGCCATTGGGCATACATCGTCACTTTCGTGCCGTCTACGCTTTTGTGTAACGCGCATGAAATGAACCCCGGTGCATATTTGACGGATACATCCGTTGCTTGAGTCAATAGCTCGACGACGCGCTGTTGGTTTTCAGGTTCCGTCTTGAATACATTAATGAACGTAAGAATCGGCTCATTTGCTTTGATTGTTGTCATATTCGTTATCCTCCTCTAATTGCAAATCTGTTATAGGTTAATTCCTTTCAGTTCTAAATATGCAGACAAACCTGCCGTGCCAAATTCACGTCCGATACCGCTCGCTTTGTAGCCGCCGAACGGAGCTTCGTATGATGCCATCGCGCCATTCACGACGAGATAACCGGAACGGATTTGCCGTGCAATCTCGAGGCCATGCTCGCGGGAACCGGACCACACACCGCCGCCGAGACCATAAGGCGAATCATTCGCGATGCGTACGGCATCCGCTTCATTCTCGTACGGAATGACGACAAGAACAGGACCGAAGATCTCCTCTTGAGCGATACGCATGCTGTTATCGACATCTGCGAAGATCGTAGGCTTCACGTAGTATCCGCCTTCTAAGCCTGCAGGAACATCTGCACCGCCCGTCACGAGGCGCGCGCCTTCTTGAATGCCTAGCTCAATATATGATTGCACTCGTTTCTGCTGGTCGGCTCTAACCATCGGACCGATGAATGTCGCCGGATCCGCAGGATCGCCAACGATTAAGCTTTCGGTCATCCCTTTAATCAAAGCGACGGCTTCTTCATAACGGTTTCTGGAAACGAGCACGCGGGTATGCGCGACGCAGCTCTCTCCGTTATTGGCGAAGGACGTATATTTTAATCCTTGAACTGCCGATTCCAAATCTGCGTCGTCTAGAATGACTGTCGCGGATTTCCCGCCAAGCTCAAGACTTACGCGCTTCAGCTGCTCTCCGGCAATTGAAGCAATACGGCGACCGGCGCCAGTGGAGCCAGTAAACGCGATTTTGTCGACGCCTGCGTGGGATACCAGGTATTCGCTTGTTTCGCGGCCGGCCGGCACGATGCTAACGACACCTCCCGGGAAACCTGCTTCAGCAAAAATTTCGCCTAGCAGCAGCGCATCAAGGGATGTTTCAGGCGATGCTTTCAAGATGACCGTGCAGCCTGCCAATAAGGCAGGAACCATCTTGGCAAGCGCCGATTGGTTTGGTGCATTCCAAGGAATAATAGCTGCGACGACGCCGACCGCTTCGCGACGAATGATCGGTCCCTTGCCGTCGTTTAATGTCTCTTCCCATTGGAGGTTCTCAGCTGAGCGAACATAAGCGTTCGTTTGTTCCGCCAAGGAGTGCTGAAGACCATTCGTGAACCAGCCCGGCGAACCGTTCTCGGACGTAATCAAAGCTGCGATCTCGGCTGCGCGCGCCGCATGCAGCTCATTAAATCGTTGGACGGTTGCCTGACGTTCAGCCGGCGTCATTCGGGGCCATGGACCATGATCGAAGGCGAATCTTGCTGCGGCGACAGCAGCATCGATATCAGCCGGAGACGCTTGAGCCGCACGGCCGACGAGCGACTGGTCATGCGGTGACCGGATGTCGAGCAGCTGCTGTGACACTGGTGCTTTCCATTGACCGCCGATAAACAATTTGTCATATATCTTCATGATGATTTCTCTCCTTTATGTTTTGGAATGTTTGTTCCAGAGTCAGTATAGGACGATTCGGTTCATACGTCAATGATTTTTGGAATGTATATTCCAACCAATTAATAAAGAAAGAATCTGCCGGAGCATGAGCAAGAATGCTTCCAGTAGATTCTTCAAGTTCGTACTATACGAGTATCGCTTTCCAGGCCGACTCGATCATTTGCCTGATTTGCTCTTCGTTCAAAGGATATTTATTGACATAATAACCTTTCAAAATCGACGATATGATACCGTGAATGAGCTGGTGGCACAAGTGCGAATCCATTTCTTTGATGATGCCCTGCCTTTGGCCATCGACGATCAAATCCTGCACGGTTTTGCTGGAGTTATAGCCATCGTCCGTATTGCGCAGCTCAGTTGATATATAAGGTGAAAACGAATAACTGTCGATAAACAGAAACTTCTTCGGAAAATGCATGCCGAACCGCAGCCGATTCATCTGCAGGCACTTGAACCGTTCATACAAGCTTGCATGGGCATCGTACCCTTGCAGGAGGTATTCCCCCATGTGCGTGCGCGACTCTTTATATACTTCATTGACCAAGTCTTCTTTGTTCGCGAAATAGTTATAGATCGTGCCCGATCCGACATTCGCTCGCTTGAATAACTTGGCGAACGTAACGGACTGCAGCCCCTCTTCATGAATCAAGTCGAGCGTGGCCATCATAATGTCCTCTTTTTTACTCATATCTCCCACCTCTGTTTTTATTGTAAACGCATTTCGTCGATTTTAACATGGCGGGATTCAAAAAGCCTTTCCTGATAAACATCAGAAAAGGCTTCTTGACCGTTTAAAGTTACTTATAATTGCTCGCTATTGTCTCCAAATATTGTTCGATCGGCATGGAGTTTCGCATCGCGAGCAGCCCATTACCTGCTGCGCCCACGACGGTCCGGAAGTTGCTGCTCTCTCCAGTCGCCTGCGACACAATCGCATCCACAATGACCTGAGGATCATCCAGTTGACTTGAATCCCGGCTAGCCATCAGTTCTGACACCTTTGTCATGAGTGGATCGTAATCGCGTATGTTCTCGTTACGATTCCAGGTGATGTTCTGTACGAAGTTATTCCCAGTAGAACCGCCTTGCTCGATGAGTCTAAGCTCGATATTCAGCGGCTTCAGCTCGTAATACAGACCTTCCGTCAGCCCCTCCAGAGCAAACTTGGACATGTTATAGAGTGAGCCAAGCGGGACAGCTGTTGTTACACCCATGAAGGAGCTGATATTAATAAACATCCCTCCGCCATTGTTTCTGAAATGAGGCAGAAATCCGCGAATGACATTGATCGGACCGCGCGCGTTTACTGCAAACTGCCAATCAATCGCATCTTCCTCCGCTAACTCCAACGCACCGTAAGTGCCCATTCCGGCATTATTGACGACAACATCGATTTGGCCAAATGTGTCGATCGCTTGCTCCACGGCAGCTCGGACCTGATCTACTTTGGTGACATCCAGCTTGAATATCCGAATATTATCGTACCTTGTAAGCTCGGTTTCCCGCTCGGGCGAACGCATTGTAGCCGCTACGTTCCATCCCATTTCAGCGAGTCGAATAGCCGTTAATTTTCCCAGTCCAGAGCTTGTTCCTGTGATAAAGACTGTTTTATTCATAAAGAATTCCTCCAAGAATTTGATTTACTTGATTTGACCAGAACATGCTGCAGAGTTAACATAGAAAGCAGATATCTCATAACCGGAACGAGGTCCGGATGCTTATCAATATAACCGGACCGCAGTCCGGTTGTCAATGCTGTTTTTAAGGGGGAAGTCTCTATGGTAGAGCGCACATTACGCAAGGATGCAGAGGAACGAAGACAACTCATACTGGAGAAGGCGGCCGAGCTATTCGCCGAACACGGGGTCGAAAACGTCAGTATGCGTCAGATCGCAAGGGAAGCCGGCGTCGGACAAGGAACGGTATATCGCAGCTATACGAATAAAGGCGAGCTGTGCTGGGACCTGATCGGCGAGAGCTGCATACAGAATCGTGACAAGATGGATCGTTATCTGGAGGAGCATCCTTTGCAATCTCTTCAAGAAAGATTGACGACTATTTTGACCTATCACATGGAGTCCGTGGACAACCATCTGCCCACTCTCGTTGCCATTCAAGCGGACTACAATCCAGATTCAGAACATAGTGCGGCATTCTATAAAGAGCATTATGACTCCATTCATTCCGTCATTGCGAAATTGCTTCAGGAATATAAGGAATTGATCCCTTCAGCCGCATTAGATCCCGTATTTACGGCGGATGCGATACTTTCTATGCTGAGTGCGGAAGTTTATCTCTTCCTGAAAGCGCAGCGCCACTACACATTCGATGATATTAAAGAGAGAATGATTAGCACTTTCGTGAATCCGTTGTTCAAGTAAGTAAGTAAGTAAATAAGTAAGTAAATAAGTAAGTACGTAAGTAAAATTGAATAAATAGGCAAACAAGGCAGTCGATCTGGATGATCGCCTGCCATTGTTTTTTATGCTATGGTTTGCGCGAAGAGCCCGATTGTTCAGATGGTCATTGACAGACATCTCTCCCTTGTGTTACTAATTTATTAGTCAATAAATAACATTGAGGTGGCGCATTCGAAATGACATCCAAAGACGACGCTTCCCTAAATCGCAAAGAACAGATCCTCGATGCTGCTGCGGCTCTCTTCGCGGAGAACGGCTACTACAAGACGACGACTGCGAAAGTAGCGGAAGCCGTTGGCGTTACCCAGCCTTATGTGTTTCATTTCTTCAAGACGAAAGAAGCACTTTATCTTGCTGTTCTGGAGCGCGCATATCAGCGCATTCTGTACGCCTTCACCTCCGTCCAGGCTCCGCCTGAACTGCTGCAGGAAACGATGGGCAAAGCTTTTATCGAATTGCTGGCCGATCACCGGAACGAGATTCTACTCATCATGATGGCTTACACGACTCCCGAACCTGTCATACGCGATCATACACGCAGGCAGTTCGAGATGATTTACGAACGGGTCTTGAACCGATTTACGCAAGCCGGAATCGCCGATTCAGAGCAAAAAACAAGCAACTTCATCAGTTTTGGCCTTCTGATCGCAATGTCGGAAACGTTGGACCTTCCATATCTGTGCCGGTGGCGGGAGAAAGATTCCGATAGCCACCAGAATCATGAAAATCACGACAATCACGATTCTCGCTGAAACAACGATTCCATTTTGCGTGACAGATTGAAACGCAGCGGTTGTTATTATCATGACTACATGTCAATTGATTCCGCTGCGTATTATTTTCGGCATCCATTTATTAATCGATAAATAATTAACCTTTTTATGGTTATTTATTTATTTACTAATAAATAAACAAAAGGAGTGGTATCATTGTTCACATCTTCACGCGTCAAATTGCTTGTCATCACTTGTGCAGCGCTGTTCATGGCGATGCTCGACAATCTCGTCATCGGTGTCGCACTGCCTTCGATTCAGAAATCGTTTCAAGCCAGCATCTCTGATCTGGAATGGTTCATGAATGCTTACACCCTCGCGTTCTCCATCTTGCTTATCCCTTTCAGCGTCCTTGGTGAACGCTTCGGCCGCAAGCGGATGTTCCTAACCGGCATAGTGCTGTTCACGGTCGGCTCTGCCCTCTCGGGAATTAGCGGAAGCTCCATTCAGCTCATTTTGTCTCGCGCACTTCAAGGTATCGGAGGCGCCGCGGTCGTACCGCTCAGCCTCACGCTTGTCAATTCCGCATTCCCTGCGGACAAACGAGCGGTCGCGCTCGGAATCTGGTCCGGCATCTCCGGACTTGGCTTATCTGTCGGTCCGCTTGTTGGCGGCCTGATCGTTAACGGCGCGCCTTGGCAGCTTATTTTCTGGGTCAACGTGCCTGTCGGTATCATTGCCTTCTTGCTTGGCATGCGCTGGCTGCCGGAAGCACGCGGTGAACGCAAGCCGATTAACGTGCCCAGCATTCTGCTCCTCGGCACTGGATTGTTCGGCATCGTCTTCGGACTCGAACGCGGCAATAACGACGGTTGGGGTTCTGCGCTTGTCCTCTCCTGCCTGATCGGCGGCGCAGCCCTGCTGGCTGTATTCTATCTATGGGAACGAAGCCGCAAATACCCGTTAATCCGATTCGAGCTCTTCCGCCGTTCCAAATATACCGGCCTTGTTCTGGCTGGATTCTGGATGAACGCCGGCATCTTCTGCGCGATCTTCCTGCTCACCTTGTTCCTTCAGCAAGCACAAGGCAATACCGCGCTTGGCGCCGGCGTGCGTGAGATGGTATGGACCGGCTGCACCATGCTGGCCGCACCGCTTGCCGGCCTGGCAGTCGGAAAGTTCGGTACCCGTAACGTACTTCTGATCGGATTATTGCTTCAAGGAGGCGCGCTGCTCGGATTCGGGCTGCAAATTCTTAATCTCGGAGTCGATTTCTCATTCGGCTACATGGTTCCATTCATGATAATGGCCGGAACCGGCATGGGACTGAGCTTCACGCCCCTCTCCCATGGCATCCTCTCTTCGGTCCCTGATTCAGCTGCTGGCGAAGCGAGCGGTGTGAACAATGCGATGCGTGAACTCGGCGGTGTATTCGGTATCGCCATCGGCGGTCTCGTGTTCCAGTCTGGCGCAGCCATCCAGTCGCCAGCGGACTTCGGCGATCACATTGTACCGGCACTCTTCACTGGTGCTGCGATGACTTTGCTCAGCATCTTCAGCGTGATCGCCTTCTACAGCAGAAGCAGGCAGACGTCGCGCCAGCCGCAAGCAGTCAATGAACTCGGCTAACGCGCGCGGTCGGTTCATCTTACAAATCCCAAAAAACCATCGCCGTATTATGGCGATGGTTTTCTTGTTACTTGCGATCCTGAGGCATTTCTTTAACCGACTACGTTCGAGATGACTTCAATATTGCCGCGAGTCGCTTTCGCGTAAGGACAAACTTTATGCGCTTCTTCGACGATCTCCTCAGCGACACTGCGCTCTACGCCCTTCAACGTAATGTCCAGCGTCACAGCCAATACAAAGCCGTCGTTCGCATCTTTGCCGAGCGTGACATTAGAGACGATCGAAATACCTTCTGCTTTAATCTTTCTCGATCGAAGCACGGTTCCCATTGCACCTTCGAAACAAGCCGCGAACCCTGCAGCGAACAATTGTTCCGGATTGGTACCCTCGCCGTTACCGCCCAATTCCTTCGGGTATCGCAGATCTACATTCAACCTGTCATCATTGGAAACAGCTTTGCCTTCTCTTCCGCCTTCAACATTTACAGTAGCCGTGTACAGTGTTTTCTCTATTTTGTCCATATTCGTTTAAGCTCCTCTTCATTAGTTTGTAGACGTTGTGTTTGTAGACTTGTATATGATTGCCGTTTACCAGTAATCGCAATCCAGGTAAGGCTCGTTTTCTTCGACCCATTTTCCATAATTCTGTATCACTTCAGTTACACGGGAGTAAAAGCTCCGTATCTTATCCATCAATAAATCGCGCAGCATCATGTTTCCCCCTAAAATAATTTGACGTATTTCTCATATCCGCTCTTCGCCAGCTCATCCTTCGGTATAAAACGCAGCGATGCGGAGTTCGTGCAATAGCGAAGTCCCGTCGGCGCAGGACCGTCTTCGAACACGTGGCCGAGGAAAGAATCTGCATAATGGCTTCTCACTTGGATCTCGTCCGAGTAGAACCCTCCGACTTCTCGGTAATCTACGCTGTCCGGTTCCAATGGACGTGTAAAGCTAGCCCAGCCTGTACCTGCGTCGAATTGGTCCTTCGAGCTGAAGAGCGGTTCACCGGAGACGATGTCTACATAGATACCTTCTTCAGTATTATTCCAATACGCATTCTGGAACGGAGGCTCGTCCTGATCCTGCTGCGTCACTGCGAACTGCAGTTTCGTCAACGACTTCAGTCTTTCGTCTTTATTCATGCGGGAAAACGGGCTTTCCATTCCTTTCACCTCTTGGTCGTCGCCCCAGACGCGTTTCAGGAACGCTTCTCGGCCGGAAGCAACGTCGTTGTACTTGTAATCCGCGGGATGGGTCCTATAGAAATCCTGATGGACATCCTCGGCTGGATAGAATGCAGAGGCCGGCAAAATCTTCGTCACCAGCGGCTGTTCAAACTTAACCTGCGCCGACAACTCTGACTTGGAAGCCTTCGCTGCTGTTTGTTGTTCCTCACCGTTATAGAAGATAACCGAACGATATTCGTTCCCGCGGTCGGCGAACTGACCCTCCGCATCTGTCGGATCTGTATTTCGCCAGAAAACTTGGAGAAGCTGATTATATGAGATCCGTTTCGGATCGTACCGGACCTGAATGGCTTCCAGATGCCCCGTCGTTCCCGTGGATACTTTCTCGTACGTTGGATCGTTCGTGTGTCCGCCGGTATAACCGGTAATGACGCTCACGACGCCGTCCAGTTTCTCGAACGGAGCCTCCTCGCTCCAGAAGCAGCCACCGGCGAAAACGGCAGTCTTGGTGTCGCCGGCAACCGTCTCGACAATGTGATTCACTTTATCGGACACGCCTTTCGCATCCGCAGTATCTCGGTTGTGAAACGGACCAAAAGCGGCAATGGCCGCCATGGCCATCAATCCAACCGGAAGCACGTATCGTTTCACTCTCATTAGCTTTCACCTCCGAGTAGTCCAATTTAAGTCTGTGATGCGCTTAGTAATTCAAGAAGCAATTGAGTTCAAAAAAAGACCCGACCACCAGCACCAGCAGAAGCGACACCGTCGCAATCCGCAACGTTAACCTGACTTTTTTCTCCGTCATCACATTCACACTCCAATCGCTAATTGTGCTCGGGCTGAAGGATGGATTCGCGTTTGCTCTGGCCTTCGTTCTCGACCTTGCTCTCCTTCGCTCTTGCAACTTGATCTTACCAAGGATCGCGGACTGCCAAATCTGTTGAAAGTCATGAATATAGAACAAAAAAAGCATCGCCTTTGAACATTGTGCATGACGTATTGCATGCACTATGCCAAAAGTAATGCTTCTCCCATGAAATCAGATCGAATGTCGAACCGCATAGACGGCTGCTTGTGTTCGGTCACGCAGACCCAGCTTGGCGATCACATTCGAGACATGATTCTTCACCGTGCCTTCCGTTATCGACAGTGTTTCTGCGATTTCCTTGTTGTTAAACCCCTGCCCTAGCCGAGCAAGCACTTCCTTTTCTCGCTCAGTTAGCAGCGCCAAAGACAAGGCATCCTGCGTTTCTTGCAAGCTCGAAGATGCCGTATGATCCGGCTGCCGCTCCGGTATTTTCCGCACTTCTCTGAGCAGCATCGCGGTAATGTCGGGCTGGAGTACTGTCCCCCCGTTGTAAACCGTATGAATTGCGCTGACGATCGCCTCCGAAGGCAGATCCTTCAGTAAATAACCTTGGACGCCTTTCTCCAACGCTTGCAATATTAATTCCGCGTCGTCGAAGGTGGTCAGGATCAGCACCTTCGTTTCCGGCACATGGCGAAGAATCAACTCCGTCCCTTCAACGCCATCCATGCCTGGCATTCGGATATCCATTAGAACAACGTCCGGACGCAGCTCGACGACTTGGTTGTAAGCGTCTCTTCCGTCCACGGCCGTCCCCACGACCTCCATGCCATCTTCCAGGCCGATGATCGTCGCAAGCCCTTCACGCATGAGACGCTGATCATCCACGATAAGAATTTTCAATTGGTACCGCTCCGTTTCCGCCAGCGGAATAAGGGAAACGAACATCGACCGACAAGCCTATGCCCGGCTCGGTACGCACATGCATTTCCCCGTTCCACTCCTGTACTCGTTCTTGCATATTAATTAACCCAAAGCCTGGTTTTAATGTATCAGGCGTTTCACCATCGTTGCGGATACGCAGCGAGAATTCACTCTCGGCATAATCCAACACGACCTCAGCTCGACGGGCATGTCCATGCTTCTGCGCATTCGTCAGCGATTCCTGTACGATTCGATATGCCGTCAATTGCAGCTGGCCTGGCAGCTCAACCGGCTGGCCTTTCACCTCAAGCGACGTTTGCACTTCAGCCCATTTGGTAAACTCCTGCGTAAGCTGTTCAAGACGCTCTTGGAGCGAGGTCGAGCGGACCGGTTCTTCGCGGATCGCCCGGACTGACAGCCGAATTTCTTGAAGTGATGCACGGATCAGGTTCTCGCACTCCGCGTAGGTTCGTTCGCTGTACGGCGGATCCACCAAGCGTATTTTGCGCGCAGCCTGCATCTGCACGAGCAATGATGTGAGCTTATGTCCAACCGTATCATGGATCTCGCGCGCGATTCGGATCCGCTCCTTTGCAGCGCCCCACTCTTCCGTTTGCAGTGCATACGACTGCAGCTGCGCATGAGCTTGCGTCAATTCCTCATACAGCTTCAACGTCTTGTCGCGCGTGTTCCGCTGAACTTGAATCAGCACGTTCACAATACCTGCGAACACGATGAACGACCCGGCTGTAAAATAGCCAATTACGTCCCATTCCCTGTAGACATACCAATCCACGCTCCCCATCGTGATCAAGTAGACCAGCAGCAGTAATAGACAGGTCAAGATGATTTTTCGGGTGCCTTGGATGAAGATCAATATCGCGAGAGCCGTAATGCCGACGAAGAGATGATTCGGGAACATCCCGCCAATATAGATGTAGCCGTAAGCGGCAGAAATGACGAAATCCAGGATGAGCAGGTGAAACAGTCCGCTTCGACGCCTGCCCCTGTTCAAGTAGACGTAATTGACGAACAAGAAGACCGCGATCGTAATAAATATAAAGCTCACGCGCCAAAACAGGTCGATCGAATAATCAAAGTAAAAGATGCCGGCCAAAGTTAAATTAAGCAAAAGCTTGATACCGAAGATGAGCTTCCACTTTCGGGAATCGCTCCATCCGCTTGCGTCGCTATCCGCTCCCACACGGTTAACACTCATAGCAAATAATCGATCGCGGCTGCGATCGCCCGATTAAGATCGAGCGGTTGCCGAATAAGCAGGCTCCCCCACAATACGCAGCCGATCGTTGTAATGACGACGAACAATGTTTTTTCTTTTCGGCTCGCATTCTTCGCTCTCAGGATATAGAATCCTGCGATGAGAAATGCGGCATACAGCAATATGAGCCAGATCATGCAGCCGCCTCCTTCGAACGTCTTTTGTTTTTGCGCAGCCAAGCGGATATGAGGAACAAGAGCGGAAAACCGAAGGCGAACGGGATGTAATAGTAAAACAAATAACGCTCGACCCATTCTGTATTCTCGACGATATTAGCGAAGAATAGGGCGTATGCCGAGATAACCCAAACTAGCGGATAAGCGACAACGGCTCGATTCTCGACCGCGAAGAGCTGGCAGATCGCCTGAACCGCGAAAAAGAACAGGACGCTCAGCTTCACGAACACGAGCAGAAGCGCAGTCACAGACAGAAGGCTCTCTAGATGCTCGATAAGATTCGAAAATTGCATTTCCCGAAAGATAATGTAAATGGGATAGGTCAAATGCGATCCCCGGTACACCCCAAGGATGCCAATCGTAAAGAAAACAGACAACGCGAGCTGGACGCCCATAAAGACGATACCGCCCAGAAAGGCACTGCCGCGACGCCGCTGAACCAAGGGGAAAGCCATCATGAATGCGACGGTTTCCATGAACGGAAATCCCAGCGCGTATTTGGTCTTCGCGATCGTCGGCCCCCATTCGAATGTACCAGGATATGAGAAGTTCCGCCAGTCCCATTCACGAAGCATGACCGTAAACGGCGTCCAATAGGCAAGCGTCAGAATGGGCAGAATCAATACGCTCACCAGCGCAATCGTATCAATGCCCTTGATAACGGCATAAGCGCATACCAGCAGCGCTGCGATATTAAAGACGCCGATCGGCGTTCGCGGCATCAGGTTAATCTGCATGTAATCGCTCATGTTGCGCGTTACCCATGCCGCAAGTTGAACGAAAAACAGGATATAGCAAAGCGCCACGAAGCCTCCTACGTGCTTGCCGAGCGCCTGCTGGGCAATCTCAACGAGAGACATGCCGGGATAACGGCTCGCTACATACAGCCAGAAGGCGCCCGCAACTACTCCGAACAGCACGCTCCACAGCTGAACGAGCCATCCGTATTGCCGCGCTGCAGATATGAGTCCGGCCGGCAGCAAGATGAACGTCGTCCCCGCGACGAACGCGGAAGTCATTGCAAATAAAGGCCAGCCGCCGAGCTGCTCAGGTTTCTCCATATCGTCTCTCTCCTTATTGATACGGCGTTCTCGTGTTGCCGAACACGGTAGCTTTGGAGCTTACGTCGAACGTCACGTCGAAGTCCCTCCACCTGCCTCGGCCTTGCTTCGTATCTCCGATGCCGAGCAAATCCCAATGTTTTTGTTTCGCCAACTGGACGAATTGGTCTGCTTGTTTCTGAAAGCTCTTGTTGAAGGCCATCTCAATCTGGTGCGCGTTCCTGGCGGTGAGTGGGCTCTTCTGCCCATTGTACAGCACTTTCAAATTGGAATGGATCGTTATGCGGAGACGCGATTTCCCCCAGTACCGCTTGACCTTGATATGATTGGCTTCCACATCCACGTGAGCGCCGTTCACTTTCAAGTTATCAAAGCTTTTGCTTGCCTCGCCGTTCAGAACGAAAAATAGCGTCATCGTGTCCCGATCGACTTTCCCCGCCATTTTCGCTTGAAGGAACACCGCGCCGTCTGCAAGCTCAAATCCTGGCTCAATCGCGTCAATGCTCTCCACGCGATCCGATTGCGACGCCTGGCCATCGCCATGGAAATGCAGCATCGGCACAATCGTCGGCCGGCTAAGCGGAATCCCTTCCACGATATCTTTCAATTGCGTCATCCTGCGGGACATGCCCAAGGATCTCGCCTGCCAATCCATCATCATCCGGATATTGCGCCCCGGTATACGGTCTAGCGGCGTGAAGCTATACATGACTTTCTGAAGCGGCGCATCGGTCACAACGGCGTACACGTTGGTTCGCCTGTCCGTGAATTGCTCCAGGTAATTGATCAAATCGCGCAGACCTTGATTTGCATATCTTTCGGTGAACACGTAGCACTGCAAATGAGGCGTGAACAACATTCGCGACATCACCGTATTGGTCTTCTCGGTAAGCAAGCCAGGGCTCTCTTCCGTGACCGTATAGGTATAGACGGAAGCCTTCGTCGGACCGGATTGTTTGGCCGACATGCTGGTCGGATTGATCACCTGGTAATAAGCAATGAATTTACCGGTCTTCGGATCGATGTCCGCGGCAGTCATGTTCACGATGGCCAGATAATTGATTTCCCGCATATCCCAGCAGCCGGTGCACAAGAACAGCAGCATGATGATTAGCATTCGCATAAGTAAACGCATCATGATTCGCTCACCTCTTCACTTTTACCGCTTTGAACAATTCCGGACGCCGTTTTAACCGCGGTCTCGGCGCGCGCACGAATGTATCTTTCCAATCCGGAAGGTACAGCGGGGCAAGCGGGGCGAAATACCGCACGCCAAATGATCGAAGCGAAGCGAGATGAATGAGCAGAAAAAAGACGCCGCACATAAGCCCGAACAACCCCAGCACGCCCGCGAGCATCATGAAGGTAAACTGGACGATCCTCTGGGCGATGCCGAAGCTGTACATGGGCGACACGAAGTTGGCAATCGCGGTGATCGAAACGACGATGACCATGGCCGCGGAAACGATCCCTGCTTCAACCGCAGCCTGTCCAAGCACGAGGGCGCCTACGATGGAAATCGCCTGTCCGGCGATTCTCGGCATTCGAAGTCCTGCCTCGCGCAGCAATTCGAACGTCGCCATCATCAACGTTGCTTCGATGAAGGCCGGAAATGGTACCCCTTCTCGCTGCGCAGCCAAGCTCGCCAAGAGCGGAGTAGGGAGAAGCTCTTGATGATAGCTAATGACCGAAATATAGAGTGCGGGTACGAATATTGCGAGCAGGAAAGCAGCCATCCGAAGCCAGCGAAGCAGCGTCGCGATATCGGCGCGCTGGTAGTAGTCTTCGGGCGCGGTGAACAGCTGGAAGAACGTGAGCGGTCCGGCAAGCGCAATCGGCGTGCCATCGGTCAGCACCGCAGCTTGGCCTTCCAGCAGCTTCGCCGCGATCGCATCCGGACGCTCAGTGGTCAATAATTGCGGGAACGGCGTTATCGTCTTGTCTTGAATCCATTCCTCGATGTAGGCGCTCTCCAGAATACTGTCGGTTTGTATCGCGTGAAGACGTTTGCGAAATTCATCCACCAGATGATCCGATGCGATTCCGCGCATATATGCAAGGCAGACCATCGTCTTCGTCTCCGAGCCGATAACCATCGGTTCAAATACGAGCTTGTTGCTCTTCACACGCTTGCGGATAAGCGACAGATTGCGGATCAAATCCTCCACGAACCCTTCCCTCGGTCCACGGATCGTCGCTTCCGTGCTCGGTTCCTCCACGCTGCGCTGTTCCCGTTTGCACATGTCCATTGCAAGCGCATTGCGTTCCGGAATTATAATGAGACAATGACCGTTGAGCACGGCATCCACGCAGTCGTCTACTCCGGTCTTTTCCTTCACTTGTCCATGGAAAATATTCGCTTGCAACCAGGAGAAGGAATCGAATTCATTGCTCTTTGTTTCTGTCTGCTGCGAAGCGAGCAGAATCGGACGAATGACGACTTCATCCACTAGTCTCTGATCCACGAGCGATGTAAGATAAAGGCAGGAGAGCGCAAGCCCCTCCCGCGTTCGAAGATGACGGCATACGACGTCCGGAGAAACACCAAGCCG
This sequence comes from Paenibacillus taihuensis, assembly GCF_003386535.1. Lineage (GTDB taxonomy): Bacteria > Bacillota > Bacilli > Paenibacillales > Paenibacillaceae > Paenibacillus_Z > Paenibacillus_Z taihuensis. Next base: position 44,354 of record NZ_QTTN01000042.1, on the reverse strand, counting down.
CTGCGTGACCTCGTCCGCGAAATCCGGGTTTTGCATGTTCATTGGAAGACTTTCCCTCCTCCCTTTCTTTCCTTAAGCGTGTCCAGAAAGAGAATCGTTCATTCGGCTTGCTGTTAGCAGCCTGTAAAATATAAAGATTGAACATCCCGGGTAATCAAACAAAGGTAGCCGATCGTTTCTGACCAGCTACCCTCGTATATTGAGCCTATGGCTTATTTTCCTTCCGCTTCTTTCTTCGCAGCGACTCTTCGGCGATATTCCAGCGCGGGGAGTCCGCCCCAGCCCCAATTATCGGTATCGACTTCCTCGATCACTACGAAGGTGGATTCCAGCGGTTTGTTCAGGACGTCCCGCAGCACTTCGCTGACCCCTTTAATGAGCGCAGCCTTTTCTTCTGCAGTGACGTAATCGCGGTCTGGCGTAGTACCCTCTCGGGTTACTTGTATATTAACGATTGGCATACTGAATTCCCTCCATTGGTTTGCTTGTCATAGTATGGGCAAAAGCCCGTTTTCAATGCCTTATGCACGCAAGGTGACTGTTAGTTAGTGCCGGTCAAAGGCGCGGATAAAATCAGCTGGCGACTGGAGTCCGGATAAAGCGGTCTTCTCGTTGATCACGTAGAACGGCACGCCTCGAACGCCAAACTTTTGCGCGCGTTGTTGTCCCGCTTCTACGTAATGCAGCCCTTCACCCTGCAAAAGCAGCGTTTTGAGCTTATCGGGCTCGTTGGTGACGCCGATTGAAGATGCGATTTCCACAAGAGCATCTAGATCACCAAGGTTTACTCCTTCTTCGAAATACGCCGTATACAAGCGATCGATCAATTGCGATTGTTTGTCCGGCGGTGTCAATGCGATCAATTGGTGCGAGTACGTCGTGTTCGGTGTATATTTCACCAGGTCCATGTTGAAGTTCAAGCCGAAGTGCGCGCCAGTCTCATTGTATTGCTTCATTCTCGCTTCGAATTGCGCCGTCCCGCCTAATCGGCCGATCATGACCTTCCGATAATCTTCGCCTTCCGCACGAATGTCCGGGTTCAGCTGATAGGCATGATAACGAACTGAGGCAGTAGTCCCTTCAGGCAATGCCTCGAGCGCGGTGCGCAAGCTCGCAGTTCCCATTCGGCACCAAGGGCATACGGTATCGAGATATACATCAATCGTCACGTTGTTATTCATGATTTGGATGCTCCATTCTATATGATCTATCTACTGATTGATAGGTTAACCATAATTGAATTCTATCTATTAGTAGATAAATTGTCAACTATTATATGAAGTGAATATCTTCCATTTCCTTCAGCCTCAGACTTATTAACCCCATCGCATCGGCAGTTCAGCGGGTTGACACACAAATTCTATAATTATATATTATTTAACATTAATATAATGGGCCTGATTAAGGAGTGCTGCAGTATGACTGAGCGAGATGCTGATGGCAAGGCACTTGATTTAAGATTGATCCGGGTAATGGTTAGAGCTGTGGACACGTTGTACTCGAGCTTGGAACATGCCATCGAGAGTTACGGGCTTAGCATGGATACTTTTCGCATACTCGAGTTTCTTTATAATAAAGGTCCTCAGACTATTCAGAAGATCAGCGAGACATTCTCGATTCCGAGCGGGAGCATCACATACGTTGTCGATAAGCTTGAGAAGAAAGGATTCGTCGAACGGCTCCCCCGCCCAGGTGATCGCCGGAAAATCAATGCTGCATTAACGACAGATGGTGTTCATTTTTTCGATGAAATCTTTCCTAAACACGTCCAGATCATCTCCGACAATCTGTCTTTCGCGACGGATGATGAGAAGCTTCAACTGATTGAAGTTTTGAAGAAGATCGGATATGGAATTAAGAATCGCACAACAGATACGAGTAAACGAGATACGGAATAAATGAACTTCTCTCATGAAACCATCGCCTGCTTGAAGGCGATGGTTTTTATTGTGCCAATGCCACGCGTGCCAAGCTTAACGTACGCCAGCTTCTTCTTCTTCGGCTTCCCATCTTGCAATTTCTTCCCGGACACGCGGAGCGACTTCGGTCCCAAGCAGCTCAATGGCCTTCATCACTTCATCATGCGGCATCGTGCCTACAGGCATGTGCAGGATAAACCGTGTGAAGCCTAATTTCTTACGCATGTAGATGATTTTCTCTGCTACCGTTTCGGGATCACCCACGTAGAGACTGCCTTCCAATGTTCGTTCGGCGTCGAAGCGCGAGCGGGTATAATCGCCCCAATGGCGCTCTTTGCCGAATAGATTGAACGAAGCTTGCGTCGGCGGAAAATATCTGTCGACCACGAGCTGCATGTTCTCGGCGACGAAGCCTAGGGAATGCACCGCTACGCGCAGCTTGGACGCATCATGTCCGGCGTGAGCGGCTGCCTTCTTATAGAGCTGCACAATTGGCGCGAAACGAAGCGGGCTTCCGCCAATGATCGCGAGCACGAGCGGCAATCCGAGCGCTCCGGCACGTATGGCCGATTCCGGATTGCCCCCACTTCCGATCCAGACAGGCAGCTGCTCCTGTACAGGTCTTGGATAAATGCCGAGATCCTTGAACGCCGGCCGATGCCCGCCTCTCCAAGTCACCTTCTCCGAGTCCCTGATCTTCAGCAACAGCTCGAGCTTCTCTTCGAACAGCGTTTCATAATCGTTCAGATCAAAGCCGAACAAAGGAAACGCATCGACCATGGATCCTCTTCCCACGATAATCTCCGCTCGTCCGTTCGAGATGCCATCCAGCGTAGCAAACTCTTGAAATACGCGTACGGGATCTGCAGCGGATAGAACGGTTACTGAGCTGGTCAGGCGAATGTTCTTGGTCACGGAGGCAGCTGCTGCCAGCACGATTGCGGAAGCGGAATCCCCGAATTCCTTACGATGATGCTCACCTACTCCGAATATGTCCAGCCCGACCTTGTCGGCCAAAGCGATTTCTTCCACGACCTGACGCAACCGCTCGGCATGCGTGATGGTATTCCCTGTACGAACATCCGGTGTTGTTTCGACAAAAGTATCAATGCCAATTTCCATTTTCATTATAATGACCTCCTCAAACTCTCTTTTTTACCTGCAAATTAAATATTCTAATATTAGATAATATACTTTTAGGTCACTAATCTGTCAACGATCAAATCTCCCTTCACATCCACATCGTTCCAGATGAAATCCCATAAAAAAAGCCGCGATATACGCGGCTAAACAATGAATCATTCGGATCTTATATCCAATTAGCGATTAGCGTGTGGACTTCTTTGGTACAGTTGTCGAAATATATGCGTCGTCCTTAAGAATCTTCGCAATGTACAGAATCTGCCCCATGTGCTCGGAGAAGTGTGTCACGCTCTGAATAAAAATTTCTATATTCGTTTGTGCTCGACTTCCCGTTTGTTGCAATTCGGATAGCTGCTCTGGGGTCATGGAGATTAAAGTCGACGTGACTTCTCCAAACATGGTTTCGGTCATCTCGATTAATTCCTGTTTGCTCTTTACTTGCGATTCAAATTCATCATCGCGATTTCGAGTATAAGGTTTGTTATTCATCCCTTTACCGATTCGGTCGTTTATATTCCCATTCATATGCACGATCAAATTCGTGATGCTGTTGCTTGCCTCATTCGGCCGCCAATTGACCTGCTGATCGTCTAATTGATTCAATACCAGTAGAATTCTGCTCGCAATAGCGTCGAATCTGTCTTTTAATAACGATTTAAGATCTATCATGAAATCACCTCATTAAGTTGTTGTTCACGCTTGCCAATACCAAGGGGCAAACTAATAGCTCCTACCAAAACGATAAGAGCAGCCCCGATGATCACATGGTTATAGCTGCCATCCTGCGAGATCACCCGGCCCGCAACGAGCGGTCCGATCATTTGCCCAAGACTGAAGAAAGTAGTCAGCCAACCGATGGTCTTGCGGTTGTTGTTCGGATAAAGATCCTTGGCGTATGCGACGAATAACGTCGTAATGCCCATAAAGGTCGCCCCGAAAAATACCGCGCCGATGAGTACCGTCGTTAAAGAAGGAAGCAATACCGGAATCGCGATGCCCACGGACTGAATCAGCATGGAAACGCTCAACGTACGCTTCTTCCCCCATCTGGCAGCAAGTAACGACCATATGATGCACGAAGGCGCACCTGCAATCCCCACAACCATCCAGCTGATCGATGTCAGATTCGGCAAGCTCGATACGGTTTTGGCGAATGCAACCAGGTATGTTCCTGTTACAATATAGCCTAAACCTTCCAATCCATACGCAATCATCAGAAAGATCATGATTCTGCGTGCAGCGTTTTTCGTGTATTTCGAATACGCCTGTTTTGAAGAAGCCATCGCCTTCTTCTCCGTACTTGGCTTGTCACGCAGCGCAGACCACGCCACAATGCTTAGGATCAAACTGATTACGCCAAGACCTTTCCAAATTGTGGTCCATTCTCCGTTCGAGCTAAGGACAGGAACTACCAATCCAGTCAACAGTATGCCTGCTCCAACGCCGCCGTAGAATGAGCCGGCTTGTAGTCCCGATAGATGCTCGAGAACGATGCTTGAAGTAATAACAAACACGACTGCACTGGCGAAGCCAGATAAGAATCGGAGCACGAGCCAGCCGTCGAGGCTGCCGAACTCGCTCATCATCCAGGTGGTCGCGATACTGACGAACAGACCGGCAAACAGCAGCGCAGATCGGTTTCTCACGTTAATCAGGGACAGCAAGAACGCACCGAGCAAGTAACCGAGATAATTGCTTGAAGCCAGGTAACCCGACTCCGCTGTCGTAAACAAGCGATGTTCCAACATGAAGGGCAGGATCGGCGTAAAGGCGAACCTGCCGATCCCCATAGCCACCATCAAGGCAGCGATGCCTCCGAATAGCACGAGAAATGTTCGTTTATTCATGTTCTCCTCCTGCCTGACCTCATGCCATACGCACTGCACATTGGCATGATTATCAATTACCTGTTGACGAGCGACATGCCGTCCTCCGTATACCGTTCGCCCGATGTGATGCCAATCGGCGCGGCTTCGTCCAGCATATTGACTTCATCCGGTGTTATTACGATACCTGTTGAAGCCACGTTCTCTTCCAAATTCGCTAGGCGGCGAGTGCCTGGAATCGGGATGCTGCCCTTGGCGATCGTCCAAGCCAGAGCCAGCTGTGCAGGCTTCACTCCCCGCGATTCTGCGATTTGGCGGATCGCCTCGACGATGCGCAGATTAGCTTTCAAATTCGCAGCATTCAGCCGAGGATCGGTATTGCGAAAATCCGTCTTGTGAAGCTCGTCCATCTTCAATTGGCCCGTTAAGAAGCCCCGTCCTAGCGGCGAGTATGGCACGAAGCCTATTCCTAATTCTCGAACAGTATCGAGCACTCCATTAGCCTCAACGCCTCGCTCGAACAAGGAATATTCCGTCTGTACGGCTGTAATCGGATGAACGGCGTGCGCGCGTCGAATTGTGCTTGCCGCAGCTTCGGATAATCCGATATGGCCAATCCTGCCTTCGGCGACCAGCTTGCTCATCGCGCCGATTGTCTCTTCAATGGGCGTTGTCGGATCGATGCGGTGAAGGTAGACCAAATCGATGTAATCCATCTGCAAACGGCGCAGCGAGCCTTCGATGGCTCTGACGACATTAGCCGGTCTGCCGTCCACGACGCGTTTTCCATCGACAACCTTGATCTTCCCGTCGTCCCCGAAACCGAATCCGACCTTCGTTGCGATAACCACACGATCGCGTATGCCGGCGAATGCGCGTCCAAGCAATTGTTCATTATGCCCCATCCCGTATGTTTCTGCGGTGTCGAAGAAAGTGACACCGAGTTCAATTGCCCGCTGCAGGGTAGACAAGCTTTCTTCATCATCGCTCGGACCGTAAATGTACGTGCTCATTCCCATGCAGCCAAGGCCCATTTGGCTCACTTTCAACCCTTGTGATCCCAGATCAACGTTCTTCATGCTGTTTCACGCTCCCTAGTTGTGATAGAAGTCTGTTGTTCATGCCGCCGTTTATTCTTGAACGATTCTAACGCCGGTTAGCTGCTCGCTCAGCTGCCATAGCCGCCCTGCAGCAACGGAATCGAATGCACGAGGACGCACGCCATGCATTTCGGTCGATTCATCGCTCGGCAGCGCTGCAGCGATCTCGCAATCTGCGCAGTAGACGCCGCCCATGCCTTCAAGCTTAGGGCTTGTCGCGCACCAAACACTCGTTGCAGCTCCTTGCTGAGGAGTCTTCCGGTTGTTCTCCGGATCGATAATGGGCTTACCGGACTTATCGATGATGTCCAGCGTATCTATCTCAGTCTTGGTAAGATAGCGCTGCAGATCTGTTGCAATGCCGCCTGGATGGACGGAGAATGCGCGCACGCCATGGCGCTGTCCGATCGAGTCAAGCGCGACAGCGAACAGTGCATTTGCCGTCTTCGCTTGTCCGTAAGCGACCCAAGGATTATATTCACGATGCTCAAAGTTCGGATCATGGAAGTCAATCCCCGCCCGCCGATGCGCGTAAGACGAGAGCGCTACGACACGAGCTCCTTCCGCGCGGACGAGTGCCGGCCAAAGCCGGACAGTCAGCTGAAAATGTCCAAGGTGGTTCGCTGCAAATTGGGATTCAAAGCCCCGCTGGTCATGTTCCAGCGGCGTGGCCATGATGCCCGCATTGTTGACGAGGATATGAAGCTGATCGAACCTGGTGAGGAATCGTGCTGCAAAAACATCGATTGACTCGGGATTAAGCAAATCCATGCTGTCGATCACTACACCCGGCATATCCGAGAGGCCCTTCTCGGCTTTCTCGATATCGCGGGCTGGCACAATGACCTTGGCGCCTGCGGAGTAGAATGCGCGTACGGTTTCCAGACCAATTCCGGAGTAGCCCCCAGTTACGATGACGATTTTGCCAGTTAAATCTATGCCTTGAATGACCTCGGCTGCTGTGGAAGCAGCTCCGAATCCCGAACCAATTGGTGCTTGTGGTGTTGCCATGCTATATCTCCTCCATGTATTGTGATTGTGTAATGATCTCGGCTCGACTTGAGCATCTTCATTATGCAATAGATGAACCGAATAGGGTTATCACGATCGTCTCAAATGATTGCATAATCCTATCACCGTATTTGCGCCTGAACGGCACAGTGTACTATGATGGGACTCAAATGAAACTTCACAGGAGAATGTTATGTCCCAGCAGCTGCAAGAACAACGAGAGACACTCGTTAAGTTAATCGATCGACATTCAGGGCGTGAGAACGGCGTCCACCCTACACTCATTCCTTCACTGTTCTTATTTCGTGAGAATCAAGCGACAAAGCCTAAGCACGGAGTTCACTCCCGTTCGGTTTGCTTTGTATTTCAAGGAGAGAAGGAAGTGCTGCTTGCCAAGGAAAGATATCGGTATACTCCGGCCGAGTATCTTGTGGCGACCGTTGAATTGCCGGTTATCAGCCAAATCATCGATGCTTCCCCTGAAGCTCCTTATCTAGCCCTCAAGCTGGATTTCACGCCGGAACAAATTCTCGAGGTCATGAAGGAATCGGGGATCCATCCTTCTCCTCAAGATCAAGCAAAACGCGGCATGTTTATCAGCCCGGTCGGAGCGCCATTATTGAATGCCATCTCCCGAGTAACCCAATTGCTGGATACCCCAGCGGACATCCCTCTTCTTGCGCCGCTGTTAATCAAGGAAATCCTGTATCGTGTGTTACAAGGAAAGCACGGCGGAACGCTGGCGCAATTGGCTGTCGAAGGCGGCGGTGCCTTTCGGATCAAAGAAGTCATTGACTATATAAAGGAGCATTACGTCACTTCGTTCCGTATCGATGAGCTTGCGGAACGAGCGAATATGAGCATTCCCACGCTGCATCGTCATTTCAAAGAGGTCACCGCCATGACGCCGATTCAGTTTCAGAAGCAGCTGCGTCTGCAAGCCGCTCGGCAGCTGATGCTCGCCGAATCATTGAATGCCGCCGATGTCGCCTTTCAGGTTGGATACGAGAGTCCTTCCCAATTCAGCCGCGAGTATGCCAGAATGTTCGGCCTCTCGCCGATTCAAGATGTCAGACGGCTGAGAACGTTAGATGCATAACGCAAAGCAGCCGGTCCGATGGGCCGGCTGCTGCGTTCCATTCATTTCGCTGGAGCTGGGAAGAAGGGTGCATTGTTCATGAAGATCTCATCGATTTTCTCATACAAGGGTCCATTGCTCTCCGTTTGCTTACGGATTTGGGCCCATTCGGGATCTTCCATGAAAGCCTGGAAGTTCTTCTCGCGCGCTTCTAAATCCTTATGCTCGATCACATAATAAAACTGGTTCACAGCTTCGTCGGCGTTCACCCAGAAGTTCGTGATGTTCAAGTCATACTTCGGGAACAGCCGCAGATTGTGTACCCGAAACCGATTCAATAGCTCTTGCAAACGCCCTGGTACAACGTGATAAATGCGCAATTCATACAGCATGGTCTCTATCCCCTTTATTATTTGTGTTAGAGTTGCTTGCGCTCGCTGCTTACCACTGACCTGCGTTTTGTCCGCCATCTACATGCAAGATTTCGCCGGTAACGAACGGCGCGGAATCCAGATAGAGAACGGCATCCACGATATCGTTCACGCTGCCCATTCTGCCAATAGGATGAAGCTTCGCCAGAAATTCATGCGTCTCTTCCGGGTGCATCGGTGTCTTGATGATGCCCGGCGCGACGGCATTGACGCGAATGCCTGTGCCGGAGAGCTCGATCGCCAGCGATTTCGTCGCCGTATTCAATGCGCCTTTGGTCAGCGCGGCAAGCACGGACGGAACGGATTTGAGCGGTTGCTCCGCGACTCCGCTCGCGGTGATTGTAACGATATGGCCGGCACCTGCGCCCAGCATTGCTCTGACCGCTTGCTGCGTGACATGGAAGAATCCGTTCACGTTGGTTGAAAGCGCCGAACCGTATTCTTCGCTCGTGATCTCGGCGAATGGCTTGGCAATGAAGATGCCCGCGTTGTTAAGCAAAGTATCAATGCGACCAAACCGTGTAATTGCTTTCTGAATCAATCGTTCGGCAATTTGAGGATCGGAGATGTCGCCTGCTACGAAATCTGAATGTTGACCACTCGGATCAATCTCTTGAAGGGCATGTTGAAGCGCCTCTTCACGACGGCCGTTAATCACGACGTTAGCGCCTTGCTTCGCGAATTCAATTGCTGCCGCCTTGCCCATACCGCTGCTTCCGCCTGTAATAACGACTACTTTTCCTTGGAACTTCATTCGTTTTCTCTCCCCTATTATATCTATTAGTAGATAGATTTATTTGAAAAAATTTTTTTAATAATTAATGAATTACGCTACTGTTACTGGTACTGCACCGCGAATGTGTTTGATATAATCAGCCGTACTCTTTGCCAAGCGTTCATCTGATAAATTCGATACGTCGCTCAATGCGAAATGTGGCAGATAAGTGCCGCTGATAAATTGCGTTGTTGCTTCGATCGGACGCAGAATTTCTTCAAGCGTGAAGCGATTGGAACCCGTAGGCTGATACGATTCTGCCGAACCATATGTCGAGATTGCCGCGCCGAATTCTTTGCCGGCTGTCTTCGAGCCATCCGGACCATAAGCCCATCCGTATTGCAGCACGGAATCGAACCATTTCTTCAGCAACGACGGAGAGCTATACCAGAAGATCGGATATTGGAAGATTACTCGGTCATGCGCTTCGATTAATTGCTGCTCCTTCTCTACATCGATGTTCTCGTCGGGATAAGCTTTGTATAGCTCGTGAACGGTAATATCGCTGTGCTTGCGAAGCTCTTGCAGCCACGCTGCATTGACGCGGGAAGTTTCGATGCTTGGATGTGTAACGATAACGAGTGTTTTCATGGTTGATTGCTCCATTCTTATAGTTAGTTTTGTTGTTTGTGGTTGATTAAGTTGATGTCCTTCATGAAATAGCTTTCTTGCTTCTTGACCAACGGGCCATCCACCTCGGATGCTGATTTAACCGCAATCCACTCAGGATCACTCCTGAAGCGTTCATAATTCATGTTGCGAATACTCATGCTGTCATGTTCAACAATGTAATAAAGGCGATTGTTCGGCTCCTCGACATCTTCCCAGAACTGCTTAATGCGCATGCCATGCTTCTCGAATAATGCGATCGTATCGTTCTCGAAGCGATCCATCAGAGCTTTCATCTTGCCTGGCTGAACGTCATAGACGCGGAGTTCGTAGATCATTTTGCCACCTCCCTTCAAGTAATCTCGCAGTCTATCTATTAAAAGGTAGATAGTGTCTGAAAAAAATCCGCTTCGTTAACTTGCAGTCAAAGCGGAAAGCAAGCCAGTCGCAATCATATCGAACCGGTTTGCATCGCGAAACCCTCGTGACAGCAGCTGCGCGCCTTGCAGTGAAGCGAGAAATTGATGTGCTTGAGCCTGCGCACTGCCGTCGAAGCGCAATTCTCCTTCGAGACGTCCTTGTTCGAGTACTCGCTCGAGGAACGTCAAGTTGGCCGTGAAGAAAGTGGCAAGCCCTTCTCTTACTTCCTCCGACAACGTCGCAAGGTCTGATGAGAGCATCACGCTCAAGCAAGCGCAGTTCTGCTGAACAGGTCCGCTGAAGATCAACGTGAATCTGCGAAGCTTGTCGAGTTGATTCGTCGCCTCGGCATCGATCTGAGCGCTGGCAGCATGGAAATGCTTGAGATACCGTGCGATCAGGGCTACACCCAAATCCTCCTTATTCGGGAAGTAATAATGGATGCTGGCGTTTCGAATCCCGACTTTCTCTGCAATGTGCGAATAGCTGAAGCCGTTAAATCCGAATTCCTGGACGAAGGCTTGAGCCGTATCCAAGATCAGCTCGGCCGTGTTGTTTGTTTTCGTCATGTGCTCATTCTACCTTTTAGTAGATAGTAAGTCAACTCATTTTTCGATCCTGATTTTGGTTACCTAACCGGAGCTGGTTTTGTTGTAGTTTGCATAGCCTCGCCCTGCTTTATTCTGAACATCCGATATGCTGCAGTTACAGACATAAGCACGCCTGTCGTAATAAAGACGCCAACCGGGAACCACCATGTTCCCCATGCCGGATAGATGAGTGGCATCAATGAGACGCCGAATGCCACAGGGACAGGAGCTTTAAACCATTTGCACAGAAGAAATGTGATCACTACGTTTATGACTCCAACCCAAATAATCGAGTCCGGCAACAAGTGTAACACGACAACCGCTACAATAGCCGCAATAGTTAACACCGTTAAACGCGGTGGGATCATTCGATAACCAAATTTCTGTGCATGAAACAGTTCAAATATAAGCGCAAATACAGGCGGAACAACGATGACCTCCATCCCTGCAGCGAATGCTACCCCAATCCATGCACATAGAATGATGCTGATGATGAGCGTGTCTGTCTTCTTTCGAAAACCCGCAGAATTACTCGTTCCCTTCTCTTGTTTCCGCATGTAGAATGCAGCCAACATGATCATAAAGGTAAAGATCGTCGTTGAAGTCGCAAATACATAATCATGCAGCACTAAGAAGATGGGCAGTAATCCAGCAGGAATGGTTGGTCCAAAATGAACGCGAAACACATGCATCAGGATGACGATGATGATAAAACCAAGCCAAAGCTTTAGCAGCGGCGATACATGTAATTCATTTAAGGCAGTTCCTAAGAAAGCAGCCAAACTTGGCGAAAGCCACAAGTGAACCGGCCTTCTTATCCAATGAGCGACAGGGAAAACCATGACGCCCATCGCCATGCCGGCAATTTCGGGGAAGAGAATATCCCGCTGACCGAAAACGATCGAACAAATGAGCATCGCGCTGATTAGCAGTAATGCTGCTGCCCAATTCCTGATCTTCCGCATATCTTCGAACATTTAGATATCCTCCTTTATTATGAACTCATCTCAGGCGAAGGCATTTGAATGAATGAGGTTTGAGCTCTGGCATACTGTTGACCATTTACCCATACATGATCGTTGTCATAACGCTCGACTAAGCCCCCGCCTGCCATCTTCGCTTCCACTACAACCATGATATATTGTGCGAAAAGAATCGCATTTTCAAAATCCACGTCATATTGAAGTTTTGTATACATTGTCACTCAACCCCTTAATTGGTTTGTGTTGGAATCGGTCATTGTTTAAGCAAATTCCCACTGAATAGCAGCTTCGTTGTTCGAATAAACAGGATGACAACGACCAAACTTAGTAAGACTAGAATGATTCCCGAAACGTCGATTAAGAGCCATGAGTCAACGAACATCGCGTATTTTAAAGCGGCATTGCTAAGAGCTGCCATCGGGAAGCTTACCCCCCACCAAGAAGCGCCAAACGGATTAGACTTTCGAAATACTTTGAAGAACAAGACGACGAATAGGAACAGTCCAAAGTAGTACAGAATGGAAGCGAATGAGTCAATGCGTTGTTCCAAATTCGTATACCCTAGAAAACCGACTTCAAAAGGCGCAATCATGATGATCATGGATGGCGTTAGACCTGTCGGCATCGGCGCATGATGAATCAGCCTGGAGAAGATTAATGTAAAGAATACCAAGGCCACGAATCCTCCGACTGCAAGGGACAATAAATTAATCTCATGTGCCCAAGGGAATGGCATGGTACCTCCGGCAACCGAAATGTCTAGTGTTCCAACTACGGGAATCAGTGATGCCGGAACCTTGTTAACGGGCTCGAAATTCCCGTTCAATAATCGAGTAACGAATACGAAGCAGAGAACTAAAGCCGATATCGTACCTATGATCCAAATGACTTGCCCCGTATGCTTGCTGTAAACGCCGACTATAGATGAAAGCAAGAGAATGGCAACCGCGATTGTTCCGTAAAAATTGCCGATGATCGGATGCATGAATTCGGTTTTCACCTTATGCGGATACAGCGCCCATTTCCATAGATATCCGATACCAAGCACGATAAAAAGTAAAATTGCGATCATTCCACTGATGTCTGCGATGATCGTTGGAACGCTAAACAATTGACTTGCCTGCCTCCAAGCTAATGACAATCCCGAGATCCCCATAACCGCCGCAAATAAATTAACGGGCAAAAATTGTATGGATCCTATGCTTCTTTGTTTCGTAACGGCAGCCATAGTTTGCATGAAACGGTACCACTCCCTATTAATAGATAGACAATTTCCAGTCATGATTCAGTTCCGAAATTTGCCGATGCCTTATTCTATGAAATCTAAAATGATTGTTCAATGTCATTGTTTCGATGAGAATGATAGATAAAAACAATCATAAGGGATTACGATCATAGCGAATGGAATCGTCTATTCGTTATCCCTGCTTCAGCATTCTAACGTGCGCGGTCAGCAGATCAATGAATCCTTGCGAAGCTTTCCCCATGTATTTATCACGAAGGTACACGATGCCCACTTCCCGGCTTAGCGTCGGATTCTCAATCGGGATTGGAATCAAATCTTCGTAGTTATACATCTCGAAGAGGGTTTTCGAAAGCACAGTCCCTCCTGCACCTGAGCGAACGAGCCCAAACAACGAATCAATCGTCGTCGTTTCGATCAGAGGCTGGAAAGTGAAGCCTGCCCTTATACACGTCGAATCGACCAGCTGCCGACACCGGTGGGTCTCGGGAAACATCACGATCGGCACATTCATAATCTCTTCGAAATTGATGGAGTCGCGGCCAGCATAGGGGTGCTGCGCGGTCGCAACAAAATAAAACCTCTCCTCATAAAGGGGAATCGTGTAAACCCTCTCGTTCTCGATCGGAAGAATCGTAATGGCTAGATCCAATTCATTCTGCAAGACACGTTCTACAATGTCTTCGACGCCGAAGATCTTGATTCGAACCTTTGGATAATCGCGATGAAATTGGAGCAGCAAGGACGAGACTAACTGATTCAGCTCTCCTGGAAGCGCGCCGATCGCTAATGTGCCTCGTTCAATTTGCTGGAGCTCCCCAATCTGTTCTTTGGCACTGGATAGATTGCCGAACGCCAACTTACTCTGTCTGTATAGAATCATTCCCGCTTCCGTTATTGCAATCTTCTTCCCGATCCGGTCGAATAACGGCACGCCAAGCTCGTCCTCAAGCGCCTTGATTTGATGACTTAATGAAGGCTGAGTAATGCCGAGCTTGACGGAAGCCCTGGTGAAATGCAATTCTTCGCATGTCGCGATGAAGTATTCCAACTGACGCATCTCCATCTTGATCGCCCCTTTCCCTCCGGCTGTCCATCTATGCTCTATGCTCTGTGCTTTGATGCTTACTATCCCTCATTTTGCCTCGATTATTAGGAATCGAAAGTTTGGAGCGGCCGAGCATATTTCCTCCACATTTCTGGAAGATCCGTGACCTGCTTGCAATAAATAGCCTCTATATAACGGGACAAGCCTGCTACTTTCCCTTCAACAAGGATTTCAAATATTTCGGAAGGTTTTGCAGGTAAGTAACTTGCTTTCATGGTTTCGAATTGCGCAATGGGCAAGAACATGTCCAAGCTTTTCTTATAGGAAGTACGAGCGGGATATCGAGGCGAGCTTCCGGAATCGTACTTGGATAACTTCACATTGTCAAAGAAGTCGCTTAGCAGCGCTTGCGCATCCAGCTGCAGCACGGCAAATCCCTCATCAGGTTCCCTTCTCGTATAGGTCTCCAGCATTTTGAGGCAGTTCCTTCGGGTCGGCCAGAAGAATACGTGCTGATCGAGATACTGCTGAAATTCACGCTGCGTGACGCCCGCAGCCATCACTTGATCTACAATACGCAGATGGGCATTCGCCACGAAAACATGACCATGTAGCTGCATTTCAATGCTGCTTCCTCGACTTTCTTCAGCTAGAGCAGGATTAGCTTCTATACATGAATACAGTGCATCGGCACGCGCCATGGAAGCGAGATTGCGGACTCTTGTAAAATGGAATAATGATTTCCGCTTCGCGCTGTTCGTTATTTTGTTCACGATTACTTCATCCCTATCCATCCAAGCTACCGACCTTTCAACGCTTCGTTCGTATCAAATCACAGCAACAGCAATCTGGATAACATCGATCAGTTTATTGAGCTGTCTTGTTATTTGTTCAAGCGTTTTATCATCTCCGGCTGTCACAATGATCATACGGGACAAGCCTGGTTCTTCCGACTGCCCTACAGACAGACTCTCAATGTTGAACCCGCGGCGACTGAATAATCCTGCTACTCGCTGCAGGACACCAGGATGGTTGTTTACTAGCATCGAGATCGTGTGAGTGTTCATTGTTCATCCCCCATAATCATGTCATCTATCGTCGAGCCTGGGGTAACCATTGGATACACGTTCTCGTCCTGACTGATTACGAAATCAATGAGTACGGGACCTGAGGTATCCATAGCTTCTCTCCATGCATTGCGCGCTTCGTCTTTGTTTGTGGCTCGGAGCCCTTTAACGCCGTAAGCTTCAGCCAGTTTGACGAAATCGGGGCTTCCGGAGAGGTCCATATGACTAAAGCGATCATCATAGATGAGTTCTTGCCATTGCCTGATCATGCCGAGAACTTGATTATTCAGAATGACAATCTTCACAGGAAGATTATGAATCGCGCAGATCGCAAGCTCTTGCGCGCACATCTGAAACCCGCCGTCCCCGTTGATGGAAACTACAAGACGGTCTGGGTTACCTGCCTGCGCCCCTATTGCAGACGGAAATCCGAACCCCATCGTTCCCAGGCCGCCTGAGGTAATGAGCGAACGCGGATGTTTAAACGAATAGAATTGAGCTGCCCACATTTGATTCTGGCCGACATCCGTTGTAAGGATTGCCTCGCCATTCGTTGTATCACTAATCATTTCAATCACGAATTGCGGCTTTAAGGGGTTGTCCGAATCAGTGTAACGAAGAGGGAATTGTGCCTTATTATCCTGTATTTCGGTCAACCACTCCTCTGACATGGCAGGTTTCACATGAGCGTTAGCGAGCATCAGTACGGATTTCACATCGCCAATGCACGGAATTGCAGTATGGACGATCTTCCCGACTTCTGCCGGATCGATATCAATATGCGCGATTGTTCTTGCTTTCGGAGCAAATCCGCTTAGCTTCATCGTTACCCGATCGTCGAATCGCGCACCGATGCTAATGAGGAGATCGCAATTCTGTAACGCTCTATTGGCTGTGTACGTACCATGCATCCCGGGCATCCCCATCCATAATTCATGCGCGCTTGGAAATCCGCCAAGACCGAGCAGTGTCGTCGTAACAGGAATTCTGGTTTTCTCAGCAAACGCAAGCAATTCCTTGGATGCATTCGAATATACAACGCCGCCGCCGGCCAAAATCACTGGCCGCTGCGCATGTTCAATAGCGCTCAGAAGCTTCTGAATTTGTGACTCGTCGGGATTGTCGTTCGGGCGATATCCTCGAATATTCGGCACATCTAATGGATATTGGAACATCATCATTTGGCTTGTTACATCCTTCGGTATATCGACTAGGACAGGGCCTTTTCGTCCAGTGGATGCAATATAGAAGGCTTCGTGTATAATCTTCGGAAGCTCATAGACATCACGAACGAGAAAGTTATGCTTGGTTATCGGCATCGTTAATCCGGTAATATCCGCTTCATGGAACGCATCCGTGCCAATTAACTCCGTCGACACATTCCCAGTAATGACGACCAGTGGAACGGAATCCATGTTAGCGGTGGCAATGCCGGTAATCAGATTCGTCGCTCCTGGACCAGAGGTGGCAAAGCAAACGCCAACTTTACCTGTAGCGCGGGCGTACCCGTCTGCGGCGTGAATCGCCCCCTGCTCATGCCGCGTTAATACGTGTTTAAAAGCAGGTACTTCATGAATAGCATCGTAGATGTTCAACACACTTCCACCGGGAATACCAAATACGCATTCCACGCCTTCAATAAGCAAGCTGCGAATAAGTGCCTCTGATCCTGTTACCATATCGTTACTATGCAGTCTGCCAAGCCAACCCTTCCTCGACTGTTCCTTCTCCTGCTGTCTCAACTCGTTCCCCTCCACTCACTATGACTAACTACGTTTGACTCATTCTATGAAAATCAAAATTATTGATCAATATCATTGTTTCTATGAAAATGATAGACAACATCGATAGTTACCAAATTCTGCATAAGGTCGCTCCATATCATCCATAATATTCAGAACGACGACGAGCAGGAAAGGAGCTGGACAGCCTTGCGATTAATCAGCAGTAGTCTTCAAGAGAATGAAGCCTCTTTACGAGAACAATTAGCGAACTGTTCGGATCTTGTGATCCGATCCTTTACGTTAAAGGATGAATCGCTGCTCTTGCTTGTTTATTTAGATGGCATGACCAAGCTGCAAAGCGTCGAGGATAATTTGCTGAAGCCTCTGATCTTCAGCGGCTTGCCGCATGGCATTGCACGTATCCAGACACTCACCGAGATGATCAAGCACGAATGGCTTCCATTATCCAATGTGAAGACGGACGAGAGTTTGGAGGATCTGATCCAGCATATCCTGCAAGGAAATTTGGCCATTTTGGTGGATGGCGAAGCTTCTGCGATCATCGCGGGGGTCCAAGAATTTGAGAAGCGAGGAATCGAAGAGCCGAAGAAAGAATCCACCTTGCGCGGCGCCAAGGAAGGCTTCGTGGAGAATCTTCGTACGAATACGTCGTTAATCAGACGGAGAATTATTCATCCCCAACTGAAAATGGAATCTTATACGATAGGCAAATACACGCAAACCGGAGTGGTCCTTGCTTACATGCAAGGCATCGCGGATGAGAAAGTATTAGCGGATGTAAGAGGTAAGCTCGATGAGATCGATGTCGACGGCGTCATCGAGTCTTCTTATCTCGAGGAATGGCTGGAGAACACCTCCTTCTCCATGTTTCCGCAAATCATGAACACCGAGCGCCCGGATATTGTGGCTGCTAGTTTATTAGAAGGCAAGATCGCACTCATCACGAACGGAACCCCGTTTGTGCTTATTCTTCCCATTACCTTCTGGTCAGGACTGCAATCAGCGGACGACTATTTTGAAAGGTTTGTGTTCGTCGTTTGCATGCGTGCGATTCGCTACCTCATGGCGTTTATCGCCTTTTCCTTGCCAGCGATTTACGTTGCGCTATCGACGTTTCATTCCGAGATGGTCCCTGTGAATCTGATGCTTGGCATTGCGACGGCCAGGGAAAGCGCGCCTTTTCCAACTGTCATTGAAATGTTGCTCATGATGGTCATCTTCGACGGATTGCAAGAGGCTGGCGTTCATCTTCCCAATCAACTCGGACCGATCATTAGCATTATTGGTGCGCTTATCATCGGGCAAGCAGCGGTTGAAGCAGGAATCATCTCGACGCCGATCATTATCGTCATATCCTTGACTGGCGTTGCCGCATACACGATTCCGAAATATAGTGCCACCCTTCCATTTCGCATGATCAGATACATCCTATTGCTCATTTCCAGTCTGCTCGGCTTTGTCGGCTTCACGTTCGGCATTATCTTCTTGCTCATTAATCTGGTGATGCTCGAATCATTCGGAACACCGTATATGAGCCCTGTTGCCCCGTTCGATGGTACGCGGATCAAAGACATGATTATTCGTTACCCCTTCTGGATGAAGAACGGTCGAAACAAGAAAGTGCGTTCGTGATGCTTAGGTTCATGGCACTCGCATTCTTTTCTTTAATCATGATTCTGTTCTTCTCTGGGTGCACGGATTTTGACGAACCGAATCAATTGGCTTTTGTCCTCGGTACAGCCATTGATCGTGCGGATAATGGAGAGATGGAAATTAGCCATCAAGTCGTAATCACCTCTCAAGCTCCGAGTAAAGGTGGAAGCTTCGGCGGTTCCAATCATTTCATTATTCTGTCGGCCAAAGGCAAGGATATCTACGAAGCGCAACAGAAAATTCAAAGGGAAACCTCCCGCAGATTGATGATGAACCATCGTATCTTGATTGCGATAAGCGAAGAGTATTTCAATCAGAATGATGTAAGGAAGATATTTGATAAGCTTGGCAGGGATCCAGCGAATAACTTAAGAGATATTATCGTGCTAATTAAAGGTGCCAGCGCCAAACAATTCCTGAAGATGAAGCATCCGATGGAACCGCTCTCCAGTATCGGGGAAGACAAGAAAATGCAGACGAATGCAATCAGGAACTTCTCTTCCAGGACTCTCATCATTGAGACTCTCTCGGAAGGCACGCGCTCTATGCTGCCCGTCATTCAGATTAAACCTTCCAAGAAAGGCAGCAATCTAATGAGTACGAATACCATCGTGTCGAAGTACGCAGTCTTGGACAAGCAGCTTAAAGTCAAAGGCATAGTAGATGATGTCGAAGGTGCAAAGGTAGGATGGATGTCGGGAAATGAAACCGTCCAAGGCATAACTATTCCATGGAAGGACGGCATTGGCTACCTATCGTTCCGATTGAACCATCTTAAACGCCGAATTCATGCTGTTCGCGTAGAAGAATCTAAACAAATCATAATGAGCGTTAAGGCACAAGCTTATCTTCTTGAAAATACGACACAGCTAAACTTGTCAGAGGTCGATAACATGATTGTCATCCAGAACTACATGAATAAACAACTGGAGAAGGAAATGCAGCAGACTGTTGATAAAGTGCAGAACTGGGGAGCCGATGTATTCGGGATCGGCGAATATCTTCATCGCAAATATCCATACTGGTGGAAGTCGAAGAAAGAGGATTGGGATCAGCACTTCAAGGAAATGGACGTTAAAGTTCAGGTGAATATCGAGCTCAAATCCATCGGGATGATCGGTAAGCTGTAAATAGTCGGAGGTGATCGAAGATGAAGATAGGCAGTTATCCAATGTTCTGGATGGTCAGTATTTCCTCGATAATCGTGAGCTCCTTCCTCCCTATTCGATTAGCTATGGAAGAATCAAGGCAGGATTGTTGGATTTCCATGCTGCTCGGAGGCATGATCATGATGGCCGCCACATGGATCATGCTCCGGGTATGCATGCAGAATAAGGATAAAACGTTAGTGTTCTTCATCAAAGACCTCTTAGGCACTCTGCTAGGCAAAACGATTGTCATCGTATATTTCCTGCTGTGGCTCTGGCAGTTATCGACGTTAACTACGGCTATGGTCGAATTTCAAAACTTAATTCTGTTGCATAATACACCTACGATCGTGCTCATCGTGTGTACGTTGTTTCTCGCGGTTTATGCGGTATATAGAGGCGGATTAACGGCAATTAGCCGCTGTGCAGAGGCGATTGGCCCCTTCTTTATCATCTTCTGTTACTCTCATCTGTTCCTGAATTTCAAATACATCGATATGAAGCGTATACTGCCCATCTATGCGGACTCGGGCTGGATTCACATCCTGAAGGGAACCTTCTATTCGTACAACTATATCGTAGATCCAACAATCATTCTCATGCTGTTCTTCTTCGCCGAAAATAAGCGAACTGCCTCGCGCGCGATTCTCTGGGGAACGGCGGTTGCAATGATATGGGGTATATTATCCACCTTGGTTGTCCTATTCGTGACCGGTCCGAACTTGGCTTCCGAATTGGTGCACCCGACTTACTACCTTACGAAATTTGTAACAATTCTCAATTTCATTCAAAACATCGATTCGTTCTATGTCACCTTCTGGATGTTCGGCAACTTTATTAAGCTATCCGTTTATCTGTTTATCCTTAGCTATGGGTTATCCGAATGGACGGGCTATAAGAACTGGAAACTGATCGCTTGTTTCATGACGATTGTCTGGCTCGCAATTGTCATCTACAGCTCGCACCATATCCGAATATCGCATAGCTTCAAAAACCTGTATCTCATCGGTTACTTCTACCCTTTCGTTTACTTTGGAATCCCTTTACTATTATGGTTGATTGGAAGTTTGCGAAAAGCTGTGAAGCAGCCACTATAACGCGGGTAAAGGAATGAGATTCGATATGAATATAACTTCATTTAAAGCACTTATGGTCGATAAGCAGAGCGATCGCTTCGAAATCGGCATACGTGACCTTAGCCTTGCTGATCTCCCTCAAGAGAACGTAACCATTCGAGTATCCTATTCCAGTATTAATTACAAAGACGGATTGGCTGCGACACCAGACGGTCGAGTTCTCCGTGCGTATCCCATGATCCCCGGAATCGATCTGGCAGGAACAGTCGTCTCGTCATCAGATTCGCGTTGGCGAGAAGGCGATGAGGTTATTGCGACAGGATATGGGCTAGGGACTGATTATTTCGGTGGTTACAGCGAATACGCGCGAATACGAGGTGACTGGCTCACGGCATTACCTCAGGGTCTAACGCTGCGCGAAGCGATGATAATTGGCACTGCCGGATTCACTGCGGCACTCTCGCTGCACCGGCTTGAATCCAACGGGCTTGTTCCTGGAGCTGGCCCGGTGCTTGTGCTGGGCGCTACGGGCGGGGTTGGGAGCCACGCTGTCGCGATGTTGGCCCGAGCGGGATACGACGTGACTGCCAGTACGGGCAAATCAAGCGAACATGACTATTTGCGAATGCTCGGCGCACGTGAAATCATCAGCCGCGAGGCGCTGCAAGCTCCGGAAGGCTCGCGCAGAGCATTGAACTCGGAGCATTGGGCCGCCGCTGTCGATCCAGTGGGCGGCGCATCGCTGCCGTACGTCTTAAGTACGATTCGCTATGGAGGCTCTGTCGCTTTAAGTGGTCTGACTGGCGGCGGAGAGTTCCCAGGAACGGTCTTCCCTTTCATATTGCGAGGTGTGAACTTGCTTGGTATCGACTCTGTCTACTGCCCTTCTCCGATGCGCGAGACGTTGTGGCAGAGAATTGCTTCGGACTGGAAACCGGCAAGGCTAGATGCGATGGTGTCCGATGAAGTCTCTCTTGCTGATCTGCCTGCTGCGCTGCCCGCAATACTGAAGGGCGGCGTCCGCGGCAGAACTGTTGTGAGAATTGCACAGGAATAGATCGGCCCAAGTTACACCGCTATCAGCTGGAGCTTGGCTACACAAACAAAAACCATCGTCTACATAGATGATGGTTTTTGAGTTTGTTTGTGTTACGGGTCATCTTATATCTTACCGTTTAAGCAGATTGATATGGTCAAGGTTTGTACTGCTATTGAAAATAAACGCGAGTTTGTATGTGCCGCGATTATAGGTGATTTTCTGCTGGACCAGGGAGCCGTTCCGAATCACATTCGACTTGGAAGGCTTGCCCCACTTCCCAAGGAGCATTCGCTTCGTTATTCCGCCAATATTCGTATCCCGTTCAACATTGGTTCCGAAGTAGCGAATTTCCCGAGCTTTATTCAGCTTATAGGCGATGGCATAACCGGGGTGCCCCATATTCGCATTATATTGGTCAAATCCATCCGCATTCGTTCTCGTCTTGTCCGGCTGACCAATTAATGCAAGCACATTCTGACGGGTGCTGACCCCGATCTTCAGCCCATTCACCGCGCCGGGGAACCTGCCATTCAACGCAGGCTTATAGAAACTATTCAGTGTCTTCAGAGCTGAGGCTGCATCCTCCGCACTCAGTTTCCGTATCTTCGCTGCTTCATGGCCATATGTCTGAGCGGTAAATCCCGATGTGAGTGCAAAGCTGGCGATCGTCACGGTGAGAGCGACCTTATAAAGTTGTTTCAAGATTGGCAATCCTCCTGATGTCGATGTATGAGCCGCATTTCGTATGTCATAGATAACTTACCACGATGTCCAATTCATTATTAGGTCATTTTCCCTCATAGTTACCCCATTTTCTGCCAAAAATAACGAGACTTCTATGGAGGAGGCGAATTGAAATCGCAAATTCTGTTCAGGAATTGAAATTGACGTTCGCTGAGCAACATGATTTTCACATTCGGGAAGAACGCTTCGATGACGCCACGATCTATCTTGTCGGTTTCAACACGCTGATCGATTTTACGAAAACCACCTTACATGTTCGGCAGATGGCTGAACGATTTACTTCCGTACACGAACTATTCCTAAATCTCCGCGAGCAGCTTGATGCGGATGCATCACAGCTCAAACAGGCTGTACTTGATGGCAAGCTAGTACTGATCTCGGAGAACGGCAATAACGCGATCATGGAACCTGTCCCTGTTTATGGAAAATCAACCGTTCGCGCTTGTTGTTCCCCATCTGTTCTCGGATATGCTCAGTACTGCAAACGATCACAATCTCCCTTATGGGCTTTCCATCTTAGTTCGAATTCTAAGGGGCTTAGGAGCTTTTGCCACACTTTTACCAAAAGAAAAGTTGCGATAATCTTCCTCGAAATGAAGGAATCGACTATCCTTTTCCAGAAAACATAGGAAAGCGTTTACGAAAGGAACGACTCCATGGCCTCCAATTCCGACTTCATTCTTAATGCGTTTATTATTTTTCTGCCGCTCATTTTTTACCGTCCTTTCTATAAACGAAAGTATCATCCTCTATTCGTGTACGTATTATTCTTGATACCGATGATCATTACGATGAGCTTTCCGGTCAAAATCTTCGATTCCATACTTGATCTAAGAGGAGTTCCGCTCGTGATCGGCTCACTTTACGGCGGTCTCTCTACGACTCTCCTCTTATTCGCTAGCTTGCTTGCTTACCGGCAGATCTTGGGCGGCATCGACCTGTTTCATTATTTCCTTTCACTGCTGCCTGCGATCATTCTGATCCTGTTTCTCTTGAAGAAGTTCGAGAAAGCGAGCTCCAAGAAGAGAATGCTGCTTGTTCTCGCCGTGTGCTTCTTTCTGCGCGTGACGGTCGTCAATCTGTACGCCTTTCTCGAAGGCGCGGATTCATTCTTCATGGCATCATTCGTACCCACGCTGCCGATTATCTTCTTGCAGTGCTTCATGGCGGTGATGCTGGTGTTCATGATTGAAATGCTGCGAACGCAAAACCAGATGAAAGAGGAAATCATTCAAGCGGAGAAGATGAAGGTCGTCAGCGAAATCGCGGCTTCCGTCGCGCATGAGGTCCGCAACCCATTGACGTCCGTCCGCGGCTTCATCCAGCTGATGTCCGATCCGGCACTCAGCGATCGGAAGCGTCAACAGTTCTCCTCCATAACGCTCGAAGAACTGGACCGGGCGGAATCGATCATATCGGATTATCTATCGCTGGCCAAACCGCAGATCGAGAGCCTCGAACCCATTGCGCTGGGGGAAGCGCTCACCAAGGCGTCTCAGATCTTGAGTTCTTACGCGAATTTGCAAAATGTCGAAATCGTCACGGACATGAATCATTCCGCAACGATCTATGGAAGCAAGTCCAAGTTCAGACAAGCGATCATCAATATCGGAAAAAACGCCATCGAAGCTATGCCTGGCGGAGGGATTCTGACCATAGCTTACACGGTCAATGAATCGAACCAAACAGTCGTCATCACGATCACCGATACCGGCATTGGCATGAACGAGGAACAGCTTAACCGGCTGGGAGCGCCTTATTACACGACGAAGGACAAGGGTACCGGGCTTGGGACCATGGTAATCTTCAGCGTCATTCGCGGCATGAACGGGAAGGTCGAGGTCAGCAGCAAATTAGGCATTGGTACCACGTATTTCATAACGCTGCCGTTAACGCAGCAGTCTTAATAAACGGACTTTTTCGTCAGAGAATAGAGGGTCAGAGAATAAGAAACGGCAAATCTGGTTTAATCAGCTGCCGTTTTTTGTTATCTCCACTCATTCAACTGGCATTGTTACGCCCCGTCTTTACCGACTTCAGCGTGATGGCATGGTCGGTACCGCTGCGCCGCTCGTAGAACAGCTGCCGCTTCCTGTTGAACAGACACATGATAAGATGAATGCCGAATATGGCGTTTACGGCGAAGACGATCAGTAGTAATGGGAGTATGGCTATCGAGCTGCCTCCCCGATGTGCGCCGATGCTGATCATAAGCGCATTTACACCCCCGACGATACCGTAGAGCAGGCCGTACCGGATCAGCAGCTCGCGAATACCCAGCCGACTTGCCGCCCCGCGTACCCGGATGCGAACAAACCATTTGCCGAACGTCTGTCCATTGCTCAAATATGGTATTACGATGAAGTAAGATACGACTGCAATGATGTACGGCACAGGTACTTTCAGGATTGCAAGCACGGCGATGACTGGATTTAATACGAACCAATCTAGCATGAACGCAAGCATTCTTCGCGTGTACGACACACGCTTTGAGGCGAGATCGATGTTCGCGTCAAGCTTGTCGATTCGGGGCAGACGCAGAGACAGCCATTCAGCGGCCACGAAACCGAGCATCCCTCCTACCGTGTTCGTCATCACATCGTCGATGTCCATCAGGCGGTATGGATAATCGAAGATCCCGTAAATTCCGGTCACCTGCGTCACTTCAAAGAAAAGCGATAATCCGAGTGTCAGCAGCAGACATTTCAGCCAGCCGGTACGGAAGTAATAACGCAGAAACATGCCAAACGGCACGGTCAATAACACATTGAAAACGACTTGCAGTACCGCCCTTTCTTGGACCAAACGAAGATAAGTCGAAGGATGCCCCCAGTCGACGCCGGTTTCCTTCATGATGTCGAGTACGAAATGGAACGGTATCCACTGCACATACGAACCCGTTGTTGGCGGTTCATTATGAACGCTCGAAGGAAACGGCAGCAATATCAAGTAAAACGCGTTCATGAAGTAAAGCAGGAACAGATATAGCAACATTGCCCTGTATTTATTCACGTACCCATGTCGCCGATATTGCACG
Organism: Paenibacillus taihuensis; assembly: GCF_003386535.1. Taxonomy (GTDB): domain Bacteria; phylum Bacillota; class Bacilli; order Paenibacillales; family Paenibacillaceae; genus Paenibacillus_Z; species Paenibacillus_Z taihuensis. Next base: position 18,669 of record NZ_QTTN01000042.1, on the reverse strand, counting down.
AGCAGAAACGGAAGCGTGAACAGCAGCGCTGCAATCGGAAAGCTTAGAAACGCATATGAGATCGGGAACAAGTAGAAAGTCAGCATGCCGGGCACCTTTCGCGCGGACAGGCATGAATCGCGCCGGTCCAAAATTGCTTGCTTGTGTCATCTATTTTACCCAAGTTATGGTGAAGCGAAGCCATATAGGAGGACGAAGTGCCGCCTAAGTGCCGCCTAACAAAGTAGCGTCTATATCGCTCATTACATGTCTAGCTCAGACGGCAGTTTCCTTGCCGGAAGACCAGGGAATCGAAGGGCAAAAGGCATGATGATAACCGTGACCACCACGAGCGCGCCGATCGCAAGCACTCGTTCATTCAGCAGCAGTTGTACAAGCAGCGACAGCACGATGCCTCCGAGATTGCCGAACAAGAGCAACAATCCCGTTACTGCGCCTGCAGTTCGCGCTTTTGCCTTGGCTTCCGCGAACGATAGGACAATTGGCAAGTCGGCAAGCAGGAGCAAGCCGGTCAGTGCAAGCAGCGCCATAAACAGCCAGGTAGGCATGCCTGTCGCAAGGAAAACCAGCAGCACAACGCTGACCGCGAGCGATAGAAGCAGTACCCGCCGCGCACGATATCCTCGCATGGCGAAGTCCGGCAGGATTGCCGCTCCGATGATGCCAGCTGCTGTCATGAGCCCAAGGCCAGCTCCGACCTGCACCGAATCGTAACCGATCGCATCTGCCAGCACTTCAAGCCATGTTGCCAGCGTAATAAAGATTCCAAAGCCTGCAAACAGCAGCAGGCTGAATAAACGCACCCATCGCTGCGACCAGATCTCCCGAAGCGTGCTAAGCATTGGAGCTTGTGCTTGTGCTGCATCCCTCGTCTCCTCTTCATAGAGAGGAGCATGCCGAAGCGCGAGCAACAGCGTCGCACAAGCGATTGCACTAAGCGAAGCCTGCGTCCAAAGTACGGCAGGAAGCCCGCCCCACTTCATGAGGAAAGGCACTGTCACGTTGGATATCATAATACCAACGAACAGGCTGGCAGTGCCGGTCGCAATGGCAATATGACGTTTGGAAGGTGCCGCATAGAGGGTTGCTATTTTGTTAACGGCGTTAAGCACCAAGGGTTGCCCCACTGCAATCGCGATCTGACCGGCCAATGTGAAATCATAACCGGGTACCAACCGAATAAAGGCTCCAACGACCGTAAGTCCCGCTCCCCAGGCCAACGCGCCGCGGAAACTGCGGTCTGCTGCGAAACCGAACGGGATGGACAACAGGACGTAAATAAGAGGAAACACGAGTGACAACCACCCGACAGCATCAACCGATACTCCCCACTGCTCTGCAGCATCTGTCGTAATGGGAGTGAATGTGACCCAAAGAATCTGCGTGACAGCCGCAAGCGCAGCATAAGCGATGATGACAGACCAGCGAGAAGACGTGTGGTTCAAGCCGATGCCCCCTTATATATGACGACAAACGCGATGTGGAACAAATCTCATACTATGTATTCCATGTATATATTGTAAAACCCTGCAATATTTTCGGGCGCGAAAGAGACCGCCATTGTTATGGCAGCCTCCACGTCTATGCTAGATATCTACTGACTTAAGTTCTAATCTTACCGGAAAGAAATACCCCATTTTCTCTAACAACAGCATTGCTTCCTTATTCTGTTCATTCACAATTGTATCAACTTCGTACCGACCATTCTTAGTGTGATACTCAAAAGCTTTTGATATAAGCAACTTCCCCAGTCCCTTATTACGCCAGCGAGGAATTACGAACAATCGTTCAACTGCACCGGTTTGCCAACACATCACGCTGCCAACGAGTTCATCTCCATCAAATGCAGAGACGGTATGTAACTCTGGACCGCCCATCATCCATTCCAGCATGTTGACACTTCGGTACACGACACCTTGATAGAACTGATTTTCTAATTTGGTATACTTGACTCTTTCCTCCTTCGACTCCATGGGATTGAACATGACTTGAACCCCGGCAGGTGCGCTGACTTCAGGTAAAGGCTTATCCAGCGATCGCTTCGCGATGTAATAAGTTTGATAAGGACTAAAGCCAATTCTCTCGCAAAATGTTCTGTCCCCCCAAAAGTCATTCCACGCAACCAGCTTTGTCTTCTTGTTCAGCTTGCGCAGCTTGTGACAAGTTTTTATGAAATATGGAAAGAGAGCTTCTCGCACTTCGTTCATACGATTTGAAGCGAATTCGTTGGTGGGCATTTCGATTTCGAATATATCATGGTCATCCGCAATCCCATGCCGCAAGTACCCCACACCGACTAATTGATCGTCCTCGTTAAACACACAGCTCATGATCTGATGACCGAAATCTTGATTGTATTTGAAGAGGATCCATGCTTTGTGACTTAATTCTTTCACGATGTCCTCTAATTCATCACAATACGGACGAACTTGTAGTGCCATTTGAGTGCCTCCTATCTTCTATGTAAGTTGCCTTGCATATCGTAGCAAAAGTTGCGCTCCATAAACTATATAAAAGACTCCTCCTAATCATTTGTTGCACAAAAATGTTAAACAAAAAAATCACATCGCGAGTTCCGATGTGATTTCAAAATTAAAATCGCAATATTTTATAGCGCTGCCGACTCCGCCATCTTCATCGCTTCATCACCCGAGATAGGCCCAATGATGCCATAATGGACATCGTCGACGGTCCAATATAACTCCGTCATATTCGGTTGTTCGAATTCGACTCCTTCCACATTGCCAACCTTCGTCTTCGTGAACAGCTCGGGTGGATAAGCCGTCTCCATGCGGCTCGCCGAGAATACTACAGTTTGCTCACCTAAATTGTATGTGAACAGGATATCTCGCGCCGGTTGACCCGGCATCCCCACAGCTTCCATCTCCGTCAAGGTGTACCCATCCGGAATGACGGCTGGAAGCCGCAAGCCTTCGCCAAAAGCCGTCTTTGCTTCTTCAACAGAACGAAGCGTAGTTGTCTTCAAATGGCTCACTTCTGATCCAACTGCACCATCGTTCGACTGTCCGGGCTGCACGTTCTCCGTTGTATTGCCGACAGGAGTCTGAGAGCTCGGCTGTCCTAACAGCGGAACGGCAATCGCAATTAAGACTGCAGCCACAATCCCCGCAGCTGCTATCTTCCATGACTTGGCAGCTTCCCATTTGCGGCGCACTGGCTTCTCCAATGCTGCTTCTTGACGGATTTTCTGCATCAATGATTCCCCCATTTCCAATTTCACAAATAAAATCTCGTCTATTTCCTTTCCCAACTGCTCACGAAGCTTATGATCTCTATCTATCATGCAAGGTACCCTCCTTATCGATCTCGCGGGCAAGCATTTCTCTCGCCCGATGCAGTCTGCCCCGCACGGTTCCTTCCGGTGTGTTCGTTGCTTCAGATATCTCTCGGATTCCGAGGTCCGCGTAATAATACAAGTACAATGCTTCCTGATACAGTAATGGAAGGCGAAGCACATGCTGCAGCACTTCGCTCTTCGCAAGCCGCTCGAGCGCCTCTTCTTCCACGCTGATCGTACGGCCCAGCTCGAGCTTACTTGGCTCGGTCGGTTGCTCCGTAAACATACGAACGCCAATCTTATCGCGGCATACATTAACCGTGATTGTTGTCATCCATGTCTTAACGGCGCTATCGCCGCGGAAAGTCGTCCACTTGCGGTACACACGTAGGAAGACCTCTTGGCTAATATCCTCAGCGAGATGGGCATCGCCTGTATAGAAATAAGCGGTTCGGATGACAATCGAGCCGAATGCGTCCATGAGCTGCTCGAGCGCTTGCGCAGGGTCTTTCGCGAATTCATCTTTGTGTCTTAAGCCGGCCGGCTTCACGTGATCACCTCCACCCTATTAGACGGCCTGAGTTCGAAATCCGCTGCATTGCAAATAAAAAAAGCCGCGAATATCGCGGCACCTTATAACGATAAAGTTAATCGCCTGATGAGCTCGGCCTGCGTGAATGGCCGTTTCCTCCCCCAACGCTTTACACGAACAAGGTAAGGGCTTGACGGATTCTTCCGGTGGTAGAAGCCGGGTACACGCATGACGCGGGCAAGATCCGTGATTTTGGGATCAGAGTTGAATTTGCGGACAAGCGCTTGCTGTATAGGCACGAACCGGCTGAGCGCTCCATTCTTGATTGCCCAATAGATATGATATCCATTTTTGGTTTCCACGATGAGCGAACCGCGAATCAGCTTACGGTGTTTCACAAGGAATCTCCGTTTCGCTTGCCGCGCAAAGCGAGCAGCCGGTAACGTCACCCTATATAAAGCAGAAAAAGTCGCGGGTTTCGCGGCTTTCTACAGCTCCATCTATCTCTTGTTGTTTACATGTTTGTGGACCATGTCCTTCATCGCAGACACCGTTGTTCGCTTATATCGAAGTCCCAGCCGAAGCACCTGCAGCTGCTGCCTGCGAGATAGGCTCTTGAACTGAGGCTCCTCCTTCAAGAAACGCCGGATAATCGCCCAGCTGCTTGCTGGCGTTCGTTCTCGCTTCATATACGGAACCTCATACGGCAAATTCCTCTTTCGTATACGATGCATGAACGAATCCAACTTGGCTGACGCTTTAGACTCGTCAACAAGACAAGGCGCGGCTGTTTTCCTCGTATGCTTCGTTAGATAATCATAATGGCTGCTGCCACTTACTATAACGTAGCCGCCAGCTTTCTTGTTCTTCCGAACAATCATGAGCTGCATGCAATCCTGCGCGGTCCGTTTCAGTTCCTTGATTCGATTGGTAATCTGCGTCGATAGTCCGGGTTTAATCTTCTTAAGGGGGATATACTGAACCGTATATCTCATGGCATTCACCCACCCCTTCAAGGTTTTCTTATATATATGCAAGGACCCAAGCTCGAGCCACCTTTACATATGAAATTTTCGATTGCTTTTCCCTCAAATGCACAAAAAAAAGCCGCGATTTACGCGGCTTTCTGGTCATTCGTTTTCGATGCGTGTCCGGATCTTCCGAGGAAGAAGTAAGCGAGAATTGCAGTGGTGCTCGACACGAGTATGATGACGCCAAGCGGAACTGCTGTGTCTTCACCTGCGATGCCAACCAACGGAGCGACAACTGCACCAAGAAGGAAAGGAACAACACCAAGCAACGCAGCCGCGCTCCCCGCCATGTTCGCTTGACCTTCCATCGCCAGCGGAAATGCAGCCGTGGATGTAATGCCGATTGCAGACACAAAGAAGAACAATGGAATGACTAGTGAGAAAAGCGGTCCATGAACGGTAGCTACCACCAATACAGCGACGCTAGCTAGCAAAGCAAGGGCTAAGCCGAATAAGAGTAACGCTTGCTCGGATACACGATGTGACAACCGTCCGACGATTTGCGAACCGATGATTAGGCTGATCCCGTTCGAACCGAACAAGAGAGCAAATACTGTCGGGCTGACGCCATATATATTTTGATAAATGAATGGCGTTCCCGAAACGTAAGCGAAGACACCGGCGATCATAATGCCCTGAGCCAGCATGCATCCTAGAAAATGACGATCCCGCAAGAGCATTCCATAGTTGCGGATCTGATGTCCGAAATCCATAGGACTGCGACGCTCCAAAGGCAGCGTTTCCCGAAGACGCATCTTGGTCATCGATAACAGGAACGTTCCGAGCAGTGCGAGCGCGATAAAGACGCCAATCCAAGACGTAATGGACAGTACGCCGCTTCCTGCAACCGGAGCTGCAAGAGGTCCCAAATTGCCCACAAGCACTAACAACGAGAAGAATTTTGTCAGCTCATTACCGCTATACAAGTCACGTGCAATCGCACGCGAGATAACGATACCTGCTGATGCTGCAAAACCCTGGATAAACCGGAATGTAATTAATAGTCCGATATTTGGTGCAAATGCGCATGCTAACGATGAGGCAACATAAAATGCCATCGATATTAGCAGTGGATTTCGTCTTCCATATACGTCGCTTAGCGAGCCCATCACCAGCTGGCCTACGCCAAGTCCAAGCAGACAAGCCGTCAAACTAAACTGGACGAGTGATGCCGTGGAATGAAACTGTTTGACGATCTCCGGGAATGCCGGTAAATACATATCAATCGTAAATGGTCCAAGTGTCGAAAATAAGCCCAGCAGCAGCGCCAGTCCAACTACGGACTGATTGCTCTTCGCGGCCATGACAATCCCCCCTATTCTTCTTCATAAATGAAGAAGCACGCCAGAAATGGCGTGCCCCATAGCATTATGTAAGAATATAAGAGCTGAGCGGATACGTCAAGTCCCTAAATTTTGTAGAGTTACTCTAGAATCGTAATTGACTCTCCATTCCTAGATCTTGAATGGAATTCAAACAATCGGATTAGGCACGAAAGCGCCGCCCCGGCAGCGTTTCAAGTAGTGCAGCGCATGGACTTGGCCGGTCATTTCCAGCTCGTCCTTATAGACCGGGTCATGCCAGCCTTCGATATCAATTGTTCCTTGATAATTCGCTTGCATCAGAATCGTTATAATATCCGACCAGTTCGTGTCGCCGAATCCCGGCGTGCGGTCCCAAACACAACGGTTTGGTCCGCGTATGCCGTATTCTCGAACGATATCCCAAGCAATCGTCGCGTCTTTGCCATGCACATGAAACACCATGTCCACCCGCGCTCTCATTAGCGCATCCGGATTGTGCATGAACACAAAAAAAATCCGTGCAACTCAATGATTTCTGCTCCATTCATGCTGCCGTTCTAGCGTTCAGAATTCCGCTGCATAGCTGCCAGTCTCGCTTCAATCGAAGTAAGCACCTGCTTTATCTGAACTAGTTCATCATTAAACTGTTCCTTGTTGCTGACACCGTTCGCCTCAATACGGTGCAGATGATTTTGCATATCCTCGATTTCTTGTTCGGCTTTATAGTTAATGGCGAAGTCGATCACCGATTCGTGCTTATCCCGGGCATTTTGCCGATTCTGGCTCATCATAATGATTGGCGCTTGAAATGCAGCTACCGCAGCAACGAATTTCGCATTCATCAATCGATTGGAGCTGCAATTACAGTCGGAGTTCGCGAAATAATTGTGATGCAGCTTGATCTCGAATCGTTGAATGATAGGAGAAATGCCGTTCACTCCCACATTAAGGGAGCGAACGGCATTTTTTACTTGCTTTGCCGTGCTAGCCACGACATCAGCGTGACTTCCTTGCCTTCTTCGACAACCGGTTTACCATCATAATCCAGGCGACAATCATCGTTCAACGCATAGATCCATGTGAAATGACCATGGTAGACATAGGGTTTTTCGCCTTCTTCCGTAAACAAGCCATGCAAATCGACCACGTTGTCAAAGTAGGAGAAGTGCACGTTCCGAGCACCAGCCTCGATCAAACGTTTATAAGTCGGGACCACCGTCTCTTCCGGTACCACGATGGTATCATCCTTGGCATGTGTGAACCAGATCGGTATCTGTTTAATCGCATTAATGTCTTCGTCGCTGATAGTTTCATCATAGAGAGCCTCGCATACCGGATATGCCGCCGTGAAGAAATCCGGGTAATCGATCAACATCCGCATCGTCATAAATCCGCCATTCGAACAGCCCCCGAGATAGATCCGGTTCCTGTCAATCGCCACATCATTACGGACGATGAACTCATCAATCGCAGCCTTTAATGCTTTCACGTACATGGATTTTCCCGACCTGCCGTATTCTCCGCTGCCATCGTCCAACCAGAAAGTTGGGGCTTGGGGAACGAAAAGGAAAGCTCCGCCAAATTTAGACTGAATATCCTCGCTTGCCAAGTTCACGACCTTGTTACCCGCGTAGGCAATTGCCGGATCCTGACCGCCCTCTCCTCCTCCGTGCAGCCAGATGATCAGCGGATACTTGCCTCTCCCGGTCTGGGGCACGAAATATCCATACTTGAGAGGTTCTTCTGCGTTGGATGAGATGCCATGAAGAAAGCCTTCGGTTTGCTTCGTCGTATTCCCTGCGCATAAGTCGAATACGAGTCCGCTCAGCATTTCGCCCTTAGCAGCTATTTCCGCAACCTGTGTGACCCTGTAATCGCTGAAGACAAACTCGTTCATCATGTTCGGAGCAGCAACTTCGGCGGACAATCCGAGCGGCTCGGCTTTCAATTCCAAGGTAATGTAATCTCCTCGCTCGCTTCGCACGCCATTCCGGCATGATGGATAAGCTTCTTTCACCAAGCAGTAGCCTTTGCTCGGTATCTTCTCATCACGCTCAAACCAGCTCTTCGGCAGGAGATGAACTTCTCCCCGATTATCTTTGCGCTCCACATAGACACTGAAACAATTGGCCTTCACCGCTTCAGCGGTTACGCTTGCTTTCAACGGCAGCACAAGCTTGGTTACGTATGGACCGAAATCCGTTACTTCGCTGATTTTATAATAAACATTTCCCATCCGGTTGCCCTCCCATTCGCTCTTCTTCAGCTTCATTCCTATTGTATTGGACAAGGGTGCGTGCTGCTTACTAGTAAAACGACTTCCAACTTTTGATATACCGACATTACATGCAAAAAGGCTGAACCGCTTAGGCTCAGCCTTTCTGTATAGAACGAAATATAAATTTTGCTGACTCTATAATAATGGAGAATGTGAAGTATGAAGCTCAAGCGTGTAATCTTCGAGCGCTTGTTTGGCCTGCTCCACATCTTCCTTGTGAACCTGCAGCTGTACGGCGGAATAGTTAGGCGATGTGTGCATCGTACCGGCTGCGATGCCAGCTGTCGGCTGAGCGCCCTCTTCGCGAATACGGGACCGGATGCCGCGGCCGTGTAGATAAGCATGCTTATTCTGTAATTCTTCCGCTTGACTTCCAGGTGCGGTCAGAACTGTTCTGTAGCGGCTTGTGCGGGCAATAAGGATCACTAAAACCAAGAACACAGAGACACCAACGACAATCAAAGTAGCATTCATCGTGATTCACCTCTTCGTTCCGGGGAAGTATTTTCCCCTGTTTCCATTACCTTAACCAGCACCGAACAGTCGTGAAACAGCTGATCAAGCCCATTTACATGAATGCATATGGATTCGGCTGGAGCCTTTACGATTTCCAACGTTCGATTTGCTGCCGCCAATTCTCTCGAGTTAGCTTCCACTTCTGCAGCACCGGGCTAGGCACCATGCTGTTGTACTTGTTAATTTTCTCGTTAATATCGCCCAGTTCAGATTCCGAAATAGCTGCGGATCCCGTTTCGAGAAGCCGCTGTAATTGATCTCGGATTTCATGCTGCAGCGTGAGCCAGGGCGGCAAGAAATTCGACTCTTTAAGGATACTATTCATCATATCGCCTGATGAGACGTGAAGCGGCTTGCCTTTACCGGCCAGATGCTCAAAAGCCCCTTTCCGTTCCTGCTCTCGATACATTTCGCTGATCCAATCCTGTGCGGACATGCCTGAGTTCCAATATTGTCTGGATGGTACCGCGGTATCCGTTGCTGGCATATCGCTCGGCTTAGTATCGGGTTGTACCTCGTTTGTTTCAAGTGGTGCTGGTGTTGGCGCTGCTTCTGAAACGATCGGCTTTTTATTCTTCTTAAACCAGAATCGCATATTGTCCACCGCCTATTCAGGTTAATATACCGGAAACGCTTACACTATTATTGTACATAACAGAGGAGTACAGCGTACCGATAGAGTTTGGCGGTTTGATGAATACGTTGGTTTTGTTCGATGAGCTAAATAAAAGCCCCTCCTGCAAATTGCCAGGAGAGGCTTCTCATCATGTATTAGTGCGCAAATTCACTTATCGTCTCTGCCAGTTGATCTGCAATATAGTTCGTGCCATTAGCGAGCTGGCTGCGGTCGAGACGTAGACGGACGAAGCTCTCGTCGGTATCGAACGCGTCTGCGAACAAGCCGGAGAGGCCGCGAGCTTTGCGGTCGATTTGGAGCAGCATTTCGATGCCGCTCTCCGTTGGGCTGAAGATGATCTCCAGCTCATCAAGCTGTCCGCGGAACTGGGACGTCGGCACGAACTCGAACTCTTGCACGAAGGGCATGCCGGTCATTCGTCCAAAATGCGGCGCATGTTCACAGGACACTTCACGAAGGCGGAATCCAAGCAGCTTCACGGCTTCCAGTACGGCTTCTGCGTGAGGATGCGGCAGAACCTCAAGATAGTCACGATCTTTCGGATCGATCGATTCTTTGATCTCTAGCCCCGTCCGAATCCAGACCGGTGTGTGGCCCATCGATACCGGCGTACAGGGCGGCAGCTTGAAGGAAACTGGAAACTCGTACACCTGCTCCGCCTGCACCGTGAATTTTCCGGCTAGAGGGAACTTCGCGATCATCGCGTCATGTTCAACCTTCGAATCATTATGTTCTTTCAAGTAACGGGTCATCACATAGGCGTAAACGTCGTCGACCTCCTGGTCGACGCGGCCGCCTTCAATCCGGACAACCCCATTTACGGTATCCCCTGCACGAACTACATCCTCGTGAAGCATAAGATCAACTTGAGCTGCGCCGATACCGACGCTCGCGAGCATTCGCTTGAACATGGACATATACTAAAAACCCTCCTAGAGTATGCATGCTCCCTAATACGGTGCAGAATAGGCAGTGGTTTCACAGCTACAGCTTCCTGCCAAGTTATTACTTATTAGGTCCAAATCGTCATTCTATTCTGCAAGAGATAGAGTGCTTCCTCAACCTCTACAACCGTTTCCGACATTTCGTTCATATCTTTCAACCGCAGTTTACCTGCCTGAGCTTCACTCTCTCCAATCAAGATCACATATGCAATACCTTTCGCCGAAGCACTCGCCAATGATTTTTTTAATTTCCGTTTCGTCGTATCTACTCTTGTCCGTATACCGGCATTTCTTAATTCCGCTGCGACTTTTAACGCTTCAGAGATCGTGTCCCCAATCGGTAGAACAACTACCGAAGGAGACTGGAGTTGCAGATTGTCCCGGCTGCTAATTAACTCCATTAATGATTCCATCCCGAATGATAGCCCTACCGTTGGATATTGCATATCCTCTTTGCCAATCAGCTGACCGATTATGGCATCATACCTGCCTCCGCCGCCTAAGCTGGAAGTAAACGAATTTGTAGCATCGAAGATTTCATAAACAGTTCCGGTATAGAACGATAATCCGCGCGAGAGAAACGGGTCGAATTTGCAAGTTTGACCTAATCCCAACTCCTGAATTAGCTTCTGTAAAGCTATGACCTCCATCGAGCCTGGTGATCGCTGAACCCCGCATTTACTCGAGATTTGCTCAAACGTCGGGTTATCCATCTCGATCAGCTCCATTAGTGAGCTAATTGTGCGGCTATCTAGTTCCTTGCCCGCTAGCTCATTCTCAATCTCGTCTTTTCCAATTTTCTCCTTCTTATCGAGAGTCAGCATTACGGTTAGCTTCTTATCCGATGAGATTCCGATTGCTTCAAGAACTTCTCCTAAGAAGCGTCTGTTATTCCACCTTAGAACGATCGGGATATCCAATCTTCTAAACACTTCAGTTGCTAATTGCATGAGTTCGGCCTCTGCCTCAGGGCCCTCTACACCTACTACATCCACATCACACTGTATAAACTCGCGTAAGCGTCCGCGTTTGACGGGTCCATCTCGAAATACTTTGCCCATCTCATATCTTTTGAATGGAAGCTCGATACTCGGGTTTAACGCAATCACTTTGGCGAAAGGTAACGTTAAGTCATAGCGCAGACCGAGACTTCGCTTACCTTGATCCGTCAACTGGTACATTTCTTTGAGAATCTCATCGCCGCCTGCATATTTGGAAGTCAACAGCTCCAGCTCATTTAAGATCGTTGTATCCATTCCGTTGAAATCATACAGCTCGAATACGTCCTGCAGTTCAGCTTGAACATACGTTCTAATCGCTCTTTCCTTGCCAAAGTAATCGTAGGTTCCTTTCACATTTTGCACGATCGTTAGTCCCCTTTCTATTGTCGGAAAATAAAAAACGCGCCGGACCCCATGGTCCTGCGCGCTTGATATGCCGCAGGGAGGCCAACGCGAAATGCGTTAGCCCACCCCGTTGTTAAAAAGGTGTGCTAACGCTCTTTGTGATGATGAAGTTGATTTAGCATGATTGTTTTCATGGTTGATCTCCTTCGGAAATGCTTGATTTATGGTGATTATAACGAACTACGACTTCTCATGCAAGGGGTTGGAGTACCCTGCTAGTTTAACTTTCTATGGCGGAGGCTATTTCTTCCAGTGCTCTTCATGAAAAGCATCGCGACCCGAGTTGATCCGCTCTTCCTTATATTCCTTCGGGTTTTTGCTGTGATAATTTTGGTGATATTCCTCTGCAGGATAGAAAATGCCAGGTGGTTTAATCTCAGTTACGATCGGTTTATCGAACCGCCCGCTATTCGCAAGCTCTTCTTTCGACTTCAACGCAAGCTGATGTTGTTCTTCATTATGATACAGAATAGCTGTACGATACTGACTGCCGCGGTCAATATACTGTCCTTCATCGTCTGTAGGATCTATTTGCGGCCAATAGAGCTCAAGCAGCTTCTCATATGGGAAGATGGCCGGATCAAACGTAATCTGGACAACTTCCAGATGCCCCGTTGTACCCGTCTTTACTTGTTCATAGGTAGGGTTCTCGACGGTACCGCCCATATACCCGGATAAAATACCATGTATTCCTGGTTGCTCTTCGAACGGGCTTACCATGCACCAGAAGCAGCCGCCAGCGAAAGTTGCTTTTTGCATCACATTCTCTCCTCAATCCGCTGTTTTGTCTTTTTCACATCTTGGAGTGATATGTTGAATTATACGCTTCATTTTCTTGGATGTACAACGATCCGGTATTCGATACCGAATCACGGATCTATTATAGTCGCGAACAGCGGAACCAAAGTCGGAACCTTCCGGACGGTCATTCGCGCACATTCGACGCAAAGGATTCGGGCATACTTTTGAGGCGCCTTACTACCGTTTTTCCTGTACAAGCATATGATAGAGCATCCCAGTTTGAGAGGGGGACGACTATGGCAGGTGCTAAACTCTTTATCAATAATACGGACGCGACCCTGCAGATGATACTGTTTGTGCGTGCGGGAGAAGAAGTGTACAATCAGGCAGATGCAGTGCTTTTTACGCTAGATCCACAACAATCAAGAGAGATATCCTACGGCAATGACTCCAACATCTTTCTTAATGGAATCTCGCTCTTCACGATCTATCAGGGCTGCCTTTATAGCAAAATCCAATTTGCAACCGAACGCGGAAGCTCGCAGGATAACGCGCTGAATACGAACAGTGTTATCTCCGTTGTTCTCTCGAACACGGACTATGTATTCGAATACAGCTAAGCAAAACAAATAAGCTAACAAGCTCGAGGCAAAACTCAACCCCGCATCACATATGTGAAGCAGGGTCTTTTTGTGCAGCTATGTGCGGCAATTTACTTATTCCATGACGTTTCCGTTTTATGCTCGATTACTGCTGCAACCTTCTTCGCAATATCCTTTTCCAAGGAGTCACGTTTGCTCTTCGGGACTTCACCTTTATTTTCAGCCTGAATTTGTCCCTCAATCTGTGTTTCAGAGATTGCCTCAATCACTTCTTTTTCAGTTACATGTCTAGATGCTGCAATCTCAAGGACAGACTTTCCTGTTGCCAGCTCATCCTTCAACTCTTGCGCGCTCATCTTCAATAACGAGAACAATTTAACATCATTAAGGAAATAATCAGCAGTCGGATCGGGCTTACCATTACTTGAGAACATACCTTCCACTTTAATCGTTGCAGGTTTGTGCTCGCCTTTTAATACAGCATCAACTTCTGCCGCGGTTGGTTTTTTGTCGGTTGTTGGTCCAACTTGTTGAACTTGAACTTCTTGTTGTTGCTGAGCAGCATAAGCGCTTGCCGCCCCTACCAAAAGTACTGCAGAAAGACCGATTGCACTGAATAACTTTGCCTTATTCTTAATCATGTTAATTACCTCTTTCCAACTGTATTTGCTCTTGCAGAACTAACTATAATGGGAGCAAGTTAAGATGAAGAGAAGATCAAATCAAGGTTATGACAAGATTTCCGGCATCCGGAAGCAAAAAAGGGAAAGAGCTGTGCTCCTCCCCTATTGTCCCTCATACTCCGAATCGCTTACATGCTCCATCCATTCGACCGCTTTACCATCCAGACGCTCTTGTATGGCAATATGGGTCATGGCTGTCGTTGGCGAAGCTCCATGCCAGTGCTTCTCGCCCGGCGGGAACCAAACAACATCTCCTGAACGAATTTCTTCGATTGGACCTCCCTCGCGCTGCACCCGTCCTTGTCCGAACGTTACAATGAGTGTTTGCCCGAGTGGATGAGTATGCCACGCTGTCCTTGCCCCAGGCTCAAAAGTAACGCTGGCAGCAGCAACCCTTGCTGGATTTGGCGCTTCATTAAGCGGATCGATACGAACTGTCCCTTTAAAATAATCGGCTGAACCTTTTGATGATGGCCGTGACCCAATTCGTCTAATTTCCATAATCTAAATTCCTCCGCTATAGTTATTCGTCTACCATCGTTCCCCACAAGACAAGTTCGCATGCTTTGCCGGTTCATGAATACATTTAAGTATTCGAAGAACAGGAGGTCCCAAGATGGCTCTAAAGAAGGAATCGTTCATGAGAGGAACGATGGCCTTGTCTGTCGCTGCGTTTATCAACCGGATCCTTGGTTTTATTAGCGGGATGTATGTCGCTCGCGTGTTAGGCGCGGAAGGAATCGGCTTGTTAATGATGGCACATCCTCTCGTGCCGCTCGTCATTACAATTACGGAGCTCGGCTTGCCTGTTGCGATTTCGAAGCTTGTCGCGGAAGCTTACGCACGCGATGAGAAGGAGAAAGTCAGGCGCATTCTGTACGTCTCGCTGTCGGTGACCACCTTCTTGAGCGTGACGCTCACCACCTTCTCCCTGCTTGGCTCCCATTGGATCGCATCCATCCTGCTGAGCGACCAGCGTGCATATTATGCCATGCTCGCGATTACCCCAATTGCACCGATAGTCGCAGTATCCGCCGTGCTGAAAGGGTACTTCCGAGGCATTCAGCAGATGAAGATCATTGCTGCTTCAGATGTGCTGGAGTATTCGGTACAGATTGCTTGCGTCCTTGCCTTGGTGCATCTTCTCTTGCCTTATGGGGTTGCTTACGCGGCAGCGGGTGCAATGGCAGCTTCAGTTGTGAGCGAGGCAATCAGCTTGTCGTTTCTCGCGATTAGCTACAAGCTGCGCGGTGAAGCCAGAGCGCCTGGCGAGACATGGGCGGGACACATAAGGCATGGCAAACAAACTTTAAACGAGCTGCTGCAGATCGGACTTCCTACAACAGGTCAAGGCGTCGTGCAATCGGTATACAGCGCATTCCAGCCCTTGCTCATTGCAACCAGCCTCGGCTTAGCTGGCCTTAGTACGGCATTGGCCACGAAGCAGTTCGGGATGTTGGCGGGATATGCGTTCCCGCTTCTCTTCATGCCAAGCTTCATCACGCAATCATTGTCCACGGCGCTAGTTCCCGCCATCGGGGAGGCAGCCGCGAACAAGAATGATCGACTCGTTCATGAGAGAATGAATCAGGCGATGCGTTTAGGCTTGCTGATCGGCGCCCCGGCAACCGTTATTTTGTTCGAATGGGCAACGCCCCTAACGACTCTTGTCTACAAGACGCCCGAAGCAGGACTGCTGCTCAAAATCTTAGCACCCATGTTCTTCCTCCATTACTTCGACGCTCCAATGCACGCCATTCTACTCGGACTTGGCAGGGCGAGTGCTACGCTCTGGAACTACATCATCTCTACGGCATTCAAGGCGATTGCGATATTCGTATTTGGCAGCCAATTCGGCATCGTCGGCATCACCTTCGGCATCGGCATTGGAATCGTGATGCAAACGCTGCTCAACTTCTTCTCCATATCCGGCTCGATCGGAATCTATATGAGTATTCAGCCGTATCTAATGGTCACTGTCTCTATGCTGCTCATGGCGATCAGCGGACATTGGATGTTTGACTATCTAACCGCGGTCCAGCATCTCTCGCTCGTATGGAGCGTCGTCGACTCGATCATCTGTGCGCTGATGGTGTACTTCGTTGCCTTCCTATCGTTGAATGCTATACATAAGGCAACCCGTACGATTTTGATTCCGCGTTAGTAGCTAGTCCAACAGAAGCAGCCGAGCTTTCTTCTAAGCAGGCTGCTTCTATTTTTTTTGCAGTAGCAAGTCGACTGTACCCACCATTTTCCTTTTGCTGTATACGGCTCGTACGTAGAAAAAACAGCTGACCGCAACGGCCAGCTGTCCTAGAGTACAACCTTCTTGAGTCCCCAATTCAAAGTCGAGACGTACATGCAGTCCCCGCAGCTGGATAGATCGGTTACCGGATAACCGGTCAGCATCGATCGCATAATTACCTGAGATTCGAGCATCTGAATTCGGTACAGTCCCCGGCTCGAACAAGCATGCACGCCCGTTTCCGTCGACTTGAGGGAATAGATCGTCACATCTTCGAAGTCGCTAACGATGAATCCACCTCGTTGATTCCCCAGAACCAGCCCTCCGCCCATACTCGCTCCAACCAATCGACTCTGAACGATCGC
The DNA here is from genome assembly GCF_003386535.1 of Paenibacillus taihuensis. Taxonomy (GTDB): domain Bacteria; phylum Bacillota; class Bacilli; order Paenibacillales; family Paenibacillaceae; genus Paenibacillus_Z; species Paenibacillus_Z taihuensis. The sequence goes on along the minus strand of NZ_QTTN01000042.1, from coordinate 2,087 downwards.
CATGCTTGTCACACCCGTTCCGAGAGGGAAATCCGCTGCCGAATCCGTATACCGGTCATAGAGGGAAATGCCCTGACTTGTGCCGAGTATGTAGTACTGGGGAGTAAGGAGCAGATCGTATATCGCCTTGTTTGCATAGGCAACGCTCTTCCATTGCGTACCGATTTTGAACCAGATCCCGTATTCTGTTGCTGCTGCAAGAATGGCGCTTTTCTTGACGACTTGGTAGCATGGAATCGTGATATCGGTTAGAAACCAACTGTTGGAATCGTGGAAGAATAACCCTTTATTCGTGCAAAGGAAGAATGAGCCGTCAATGACTTGCAGCCGGTTTACAATGACACCGTCCGGCAATCCATCATCTGCTGGGGTCCATCTCCCGTCGGCACTTTTTCGGAACATGCCCTTCCCGAAAGCAGCAGCGAACATGCTATCCCTGCTCGCGCTAATGGACAAAATATCTGGCGATGGACAATCGGTCACATCGGAAACAACTTTAAATGGAGTTACCATACGGCCATGCCACATCCTTATCAACTAGAAGTGATTGATTTGTTATTGTTCTATAATAGTTGATAATGATTCTCATTGTCAAACCTTGCAATCAACAAGTGTCTTTTCATGCGAATAATGGTAAAATGCTAGTTTAGAACGAATACATTTCGATATCTGGAGGGTGTGCTTCACTATGGCTTCGACTTTTGCCTTTATCGGCTCCTATGCGAACGCGAACGAACCTGGCATTTATGCTTGTGCATATGACACACAAACTGGCGATCTTACGCTGATTGGTCAAGCGGATGGCCTGCAGAATCCGACTTTCCTCGTCCCGAACGGAACGAATCGGACGCTTTATACGATTATGGAGGGCAAGAATGCCGAAGGTGGAAAATGCGGCGCTGCTGCTGCGTACCGTTTCGACCCTGCGAATGGCAGCTTGAATCGCTTGAACGAAGTCGTTACACTTCCTGCTACAACATGCCATATTACAACTGACGCGGAATACCGGATTGCTATGACCGCGAGTTATCATGGCGGTATGATCAGCCTCTCTCCGATTCTTGAGGATGGCAGCATTGGGGAGACAGCAGATATTAAGCGTCATGAAGGTTCCAGCGTGCATCCTGCACAAACACAGGCTAGAGCGCATTCGGTGATCGTCGACAACGCCGGCCGTTATGTTGTGGTGTCCGATCTCGGCATGGATACGCTATTCGTCTATGAGCTAGACATCACGAACCAACGATTCGTGTTACATAATAAGACCGCCATAACTCCTGGATCAGGCCCGCGCCATTTCGTCTTCCATCCGGAGCTGCCATACGGTTATGGCATTAATGAATTGAACAGCACAATAACGGTGTATGCATACGATGGTAAAGCAGGACAACTCACGGTCGTGCAGACCATCTCCACGCTGCCTGAATCATTCGATGGGGAAAATGGCACTGCGGACATTCACTTGTCTTCGGACGGCAAGTTCCTGTACGGCTCGAACCGTGGACATGATAGCATTGCTGTCTACTCTGTTGATCCGTCTGATGGTCACATCGAGCCGATCGAATATGTGCCTACGCTTGGCGGTCATCCGCGGAACTTCGGCTTGTCGCCAGACGGACGCTTCGTGCTTGTCGCGAATCGCGATGGCAACAATATCGTCACGTTCAGCCGTGATGCCGAGACGGGTAAACTGCAGCCAACAGGCAGCGAGCTTCACGTATCCAAGCCGGTATGCATCCGCTTCGCTGACATAACATAATCGAGTAGGAGGAGGCGGCTAGCCTCCGTCCTCTCACACCACCGTACATGCGGGTCCGCATACGGCGGTTCCAAAAGGTTAACAAAGCTCCAAATAACGAGAAAGCATACTCTTCAGCCCTTTCACTTCCCAATAGGAAGTCGGAAGGGCGTTGTTTGTGTTTCGGGACATTTCCCATGCACCACGCCTTGAATTCGCCATGATCAGACTCGCCCATTTTGGTACGCCAAGTGCTCGAAGCTCGCGGATCCGGGTGCGTACCCGTTTCCATTGCTTCCACAGACACATTCGAAGTCTTCGGCGTATCCATTGATCGAATCGTTCGCAG
>NZ_QTTN01000041.1:26088-60052 GCF_003386535.1 Paenibacillus taihuensis | reverse complement strand
GTTCTTAACGCGGTCCAGCGCTTCCTGTACCTTCGGAACCACCTCGCATCCCGATTCTGTCAGATAGAGCAGCTGATACCGGTTATCGGCAGGATCGACTTCCCTCCGCACGTATCCTTCCGCTTCCAGCTTGGTAATCGCTTTGGCGGTAGTCGTCTTGTCAATGAGCAGCTTCTCGCTTAGCGCTTTCTGAGTAATGGATTGCCGAGAAGCAATCGCCATCAGAAATATATACTGTCCGCTTCCGATTCGATATGGCGCCAGCTCGGACGAGATCAATATCTGCATGTGGCGATAGATGGCTGAGATGTATTGGCCGTGTGATTCAGTTGCGGCCTTTGCGGTCTTATCGGGTTGACTCCAATCGTTGCTCAACTTATTCTCCTCCTTAAATAGGATGTCATTGCAACTAATTATTAATTTCATCATATGCGATATAGGATGCCATTGCAACTAATTTTGTATAAATTCGGAACAGTATGAAACCATTACTACAACTGGGGAGTGTACACGACAAAAGCCCGGACATGGGTCCGGGCTTTACGTCGCTGCAATCTCTGCATATCCTCTGCTCTGAAATTAAAGATACAACAACACTTGATCGGCATTTCGTTTCATATCAACCGTCCGATCTCTAAAGGCGCAGTAGGCGATATGATCCAACCCAATGTGAATGAGACAACTGAGCAGGCGTTCCTTCATCTGTTCGGGAGCCCCACCTCTCTTAACCCAATGAAGGTCCATTATTCCCTCTACGTCAATTCCCTGCCATTGCGGAAACCAAGGCCACCAATAAAGAAACAATGCGTGGTCGTACAGAGGATCGCCATAGAACGCATTTCCCCAATCGAACACCCCGGTCAGCTTCTTATTGCTTACCAATACATTCCGGTTCAAGAGATCGTTATGGACGATACCTCTGACCTCTGGAAGATGGGGCACGAGCTTACCGAGCTTTAATACGCCGGCATCGAAGATACTCGCCTCTCGAGAGAACTTGTCCAACTTTTCTCTCCAGCCTGCAAGTCTATCTCTGGGCTCCGCAATTGATAATAACTCGTCCCCCCAGCTCCGCCCAGTCCCTTCCGGACGCCAAAGCCCTACTTTCTCCGTACTAGTGAGATCCTGCATCTGAAGCTCGTAGAGTGCGTCGAACAACTGCGGAAGAAGAACGAGCATCTCCGATTCGTTCAGCTGATCGAGATGCGTATCTCCTGGAACCCGCTCAGATACGGCGAAGAACTCGCTATCCGTCTCGCCGATCTCGATAACCTTAGGAATCGGCAATGAAGCCATGGTGAAATGCCCCATCGCCTGATCCTTCTCAAAGTCACTTCGATATGCACCGAAACGAATAATCCTATCACGCCCATCGAGCAAGTTTCTTGTCCTAATACGGCTATGTATAGAAGTTCTTGTCTTGAACGAACGACAAGAACTTCTACCAATAAATAAAAAGCCGCATTAGATGCGACTTCGTTGTATAGATGTTCATGTTATAGTTCCACTGCTGCCGCCGTTTCCCCCGACAAGCTCGCCAGCCGCCGCATATCCCGAAACCCAATTAATCGCTTGCTGGGCTCGTGCCACAGTCGGAAATTCAGCGAAGCCAGGCTGGACAGGAGCGTAATCGTCCTCACTTCCTGGATGCGCGGATTGGACTGATGCACGGCTTCCAGATTGTAGTTTGGAATCCGCGGGCTTAAGTGGTGAATGTGATGAAAGCCGATGTTGCCTGTGATCCAGTGCAGAATACGGGGCAATTTATAATAGGAGCTGCCATGCATCGCTGCCTTCACGTAATCCCAATTCATGTCCGCTTCATAATACGATTCCTCGAATTGATGCTGCACATAAAACAGCCAAATACCTGCAACACTGGAAATAAAGAAGATCGTACCCTGGATCAGGAGAAACGTCTGCCATCCGACAGCCCAGCAGAGCAAGCAATTGACAGCGACTATGCTTGCATTTGTAATATACGTATTGATCCGCTCTTTAGCGCCTGCACGCTTTCGATTGAAGCGGTAATCGATCAGGAAAATGTAAACCGGACCAATCGTGAACATAATAAACGGATTACGATACAATCGATACACTAATCGGCGCAGCGGTGAAGCGGTCAAATATTCGTCAACGGTAAGCGTCCAAATATCTCCGGTCCCTCGGCGGTCGAGATTGCCGCACGTCGCGTGATGAACGGTGTGGCTGTGCTTCCATTGCAGATAGGGCACATAGGTCAGAATACCCGTAATCGTGCCGATAATATCGTTTGCCCTGCGATTTTTAAAAAATGACTTGTGACAGCAATCATGGAAAATAATAAAAGTCCGAACGAGAAATCCACCCGCCACGATCGAAATTCCGATCGTCAGCCATACGGAGATCGACAAACAGAAGTAGGCGGCGAGCCAAAGCAGCATTACAGGTCCGATCGTATTGATGAGCTGCCAGATGCTACTCTTAAGTCTAGGTCTTTCATAGGCTGCAATTTCTTTACGCCAGTTGCCTTGCTCAGCTTCCATCATAAGGTTGTTATGGTCCTCTCTCAACGCTGCTGTTCTACTTGCATTGTATCAATAACGGTAGTACGAAAGATAGGCACAAGTCGTTCCAATTAAGTGTTTCGTTCGGTAGGGGATAAACTCCAAGGAACAGCTTATAGGGCGAACTGGCACTCCTTGTTCGAACCCTATGGCCTGTTCGTTGAACTATCGTCCCCCGAGGGAGTTCAACCCGTATAGTTTTAGCAATCCATATAATAAAAAACCGCGTGAAACGCGGCATCTAATGGATATATGTTCTTGCCCTCTTACACAAGTTGATCCCATAAATAAAAAAACCGCGATTTTCGCGGCCTTTAATGATATCATGTCTTGTCACCCGACAATAGTATATGGATCCATTCCTTGTGTTCCTACAATATTCCTTGTGTTCTCGCAATATTATTTGTGGAATCCCATCCTTTGTTAGTATTAATTATTTGCGGAAGCATCTTCATGCCTCTCACCATCTGGGACTTGCAAATCGAACACACAGGCACTTTCGCAAACGAGAAATTATCACGGATCCATCCTTTGCATTCCTCATGCGTACATCTCCAGATTACAGTTTCTTCATGTGGAAGATCTTCTAACGGTTTGCCACGTTTAATCAAGATGAATCCTCCTCTTTAATTAAAAAGCTGCACTTAACTCGGTGTTAAGTGCAGCTTGTTTAATTTTGATTACAGTTTAACTACATTCTCGGCTTGAGGTCCACGGTTGCCTTGAGTCACGTTAAACTGAACGCGCTGACCTTCGTCGAGGGTTTTGAAACCATCGCCTTGGATTGCGGAAAAGTGTACGAATACGTCGTTTCCGCCTTCAGCCTCGATAAAACCAAAGCCTTTATCGGCGTTAAACCATTTTACTGTTCCTGTTTGCAAAATTAATCTGCCTCCTAATGATTGATTAACATGTTTTTTCTTGTATAAACAAAAATCACACATTGAAAAAGGTACAATCCGCACAACGAGAACCCTTTTCAATATGTGAGTTTAAGGTTTATTTTGTGTTTATTAGAATTATGATACCACAGCACAATACACAAATCAATAACTATGATATCATGAAGAATAAAATGATTTAGGAGTGATAGGTCTGAAGAACAGAAACAAGCCGATTTCCTTTGATGAATTGCTGAAAGAGCTTCAAGGCGCGAAATCCAATGAAGGCGTCCAGAATCACGTGAACATTGAAATGTTATTTCATGAGACCTTCATGAGCCGATATTCTTCCTTCAAATGTTTCAACGAGTTTCTCCGCAAGGGAAACTTTGACGTTAAAATCCTGGAAGACATCGACAACATCCCCGATGAGCTGTTCGATCGCCATGTCGACCGTGAGACCGACTTTGGAAGCTGGAAGTCGATGCTGGATCGGGCCAATGAGGAATTCTTGTCTGTTGAAGGCTGATTGAACCTTTGCCAAATTCATTACCCATTTTTGTTGAAAATGTTAAAAGGAGCTGCCGCAGCTCCTTTTTTATCTTGTGAAATTTACAGTTTTTGTCACTTTCATTCCCATGACCTTTAGCTCATTAACATAAAAATTTTTACATTGCATACACTATTTCATTTGGCAATTCACGGTTGAGGGTAGGTGGAACCAATGAATTCTTTCATAATAGAACTAGACAAGAATTGCGAGATATACTATCGATATGGGAACTATAGTCCAGCTGTCAGCATGAAAGGGGCAATTATTGCACATTATGGTGCAGACGATGCTTATGTTCACTTCAAGTTAAAAGACAACAGAATGCTTATTATCTCTTTATCACATATTGTTGGAATTCATTACGAGTAGAATTGCATCCATCCGCTCCGTATATACAATCTGATCTATTTCTGGAGTTGGCTTGCTATTCATTATTAATGCTTTGAGAGTCGAACTAGATAAATTAAGACTTGAGCAAGTTGAGTTAGGAAAAGAAAGAAGTAGAGCTACTATCATCAAAAAAGAAACCCAACGCATGCTATCACGCTGGGTTTCCTCTACTTCTATAATCACTTAAAAATCAAGACTTTACCAACCGTGCCGTCCGCACTTTCACCCACCACACGGAACTTTAATCCGTTGGTTGGAATTTTACGTCCCGCATCAACAAGACCCGGGTTTGAGAAATCCGCACGATCGTCAAACAATGGGTTGCGAGCCGTAAAATTGTCTTTCATCGTAATGCCCAAGAGATCTTTGTAATCTAAGTACATGGAATTGGTTGCATTCAATCCAAATGCAGCGTCATGGACTTGGTAACGAGAAGAAGCAATCTCTTTATCGCTCCAGCTCATCGCACGCTGATCCGCATCGACTACGCCTAGGAATCCATCGCCAGGGTGAACGCCCGTCCAGTTATTGTCATAGGTTTCATCCACGTACCAAACCACTAGACCCGGGTCATAACTCATGAGGCTTGCGCCGCGGCGGATGTGTCCCAAAGCCGCATCCACCCCGTTGTGGGATCTCCACTCTAACAGATAGTAATTCGTAGAGTAGTACGTTCCTTTGTCTTTGGCAAATCCTTGGAACGTAAACGCTGTATCGCCTTCCGCATTATCCGATAAAATCGTTTGGCCGTCCGAGGTGAGCTGGATATCGTCCACGTAGAAACCGCGTTGAGCGACATAAGGGTCTGTCCAGTAATCAAACTTAATACTCACCTGTTTTCCTGCATAAGCACTTAAATCAAATGCAGCCGGTACCCACCCGTTTGATGTCCCCGTAATCCCGTGACCTGGATTTTGGCCGTTCGGGTTGCTGTCCGTCGTGATGTTTCCTGGAACGGAAGTCCATACGTCAGTTCCTTCTTCTTTCACTTTGACAGACGCATAATCCCAATTCTTTTCAATGTCGTACCAAGCTTGGAAATTTAAGATCGGATGCGCAGCATTGGCAAGGTTAACCGTTGCTGTCATCGAATGCTCCATATCGTTTCCTGAACCACTGTAATATTCATACGTCCCGCTTGTCGGAACGTTCACGTGGTTCTCTTTATCCGGCAAGTTCACTCGAACCGCATCTTGGTTGGTTCCTTTCGTGGAGGCTTCGTCCAATAGTACCGTCGTTCCTGCACTCGTTACATCATTCGCTTGAATCGTGGTTCCGCTGAGCCAGTTTCCACCGTGCAAGTTCTGCAGCATTTCTTTATCATAGGGGCTGAATCCAGATGGTTCTGTACCTGGAACGTCTCCTGCCCAGCTTCCCGCTGACATGATCGACCAATATGCGACCGGTTCACCGGCGCCGGTATATTGCGTGTCATATTCATCAGGCAAGCCTAAATCGTGGCCATATTCATGGGAGAAAACACCTGCAGCTCCGTCTTCCGGTTCAATCGTGTAATCCCAAGCCCCTAATAATCCACCAAAGCGATCACTATTGGAATGTCCGCCTGGAACCGCAATAGGACCTGCTGCCAGCTTCGAGCGATGTGACCATATCGCATCAAAGCCTAAGCTTCCTCCGCCCGCTTCTTCGCCTACTCCCGAGTGAATGACCATTAAGTGGTCGATGATGCCGTCTGGCTCATTATAAATGCCATTCCCGTTATAATCGTCACGATCCCAGACATCGTAATCGGCTAAGTTGATGGAAGGATCTTGAGCGGCTTTTTTCAGCGCTTCTACTACCAGGCCTCTGGCATTAATATCCTCGCCATCTGGCGCTGGATCGTTCCCACCATAGTAAGCTGCCGGATGATCGGCCGTATACCAGCCCGCTACCGTTCCATCAACGGTATAGCTACCGCCCGATTGCGCTTCATAATATTGCTTCATGGAAATCATATTTGCACCATTTGGCCCTGTATAGCCAGCAGGTCCGAAGAGCATCGATTGGAAGTGCTCATGGGTGTAATCTTCATAGAACATATCCGTCTCTTCTTTGGTAATGGAGCTTTTCGGGTAATCCGGGAAATCGATCGCGAGAACGAGCACTTTATCCGTACGGACACCGCCGTTATAGACTTCCTTTTCAACAGAATCAACCGTCGTTTTCTTGGCTTGCCCTAATTTGTTACCCTTGCCTTTCATCAATCCATTAGCGCTTGCAGTCGTTTTATCTCGTAACACTTCCAGAACATTGGAATCGAGCACTTTTGGCTTCGGTGCTTGATTTTTCGCTTTCAAAAAAGCCGTCAACGCTTTTTCCGCTGCCGCCGGACTTGCATCCTTGGCGATTTCCCCTTGCTTTTTCAACAACGCGATCAGTCTTTCGTCATTGGCCACTCCTAGATCAGTCGTGGTCCATCCCTGAATTGTCGCGGTTGCTGCCAGGTTTTCCGCATGAGACCCGACGCTCAAAAAGGTGCTCGCCACAACGACACTAGCGGAGATACTGGAAAGCAATTTCCATCTTCTTTTCGGCAATTCTATTACCTCCTGGTTAGATGAGATAGACTGCCAGTTTAGTATACAGTAGACGTATTGTAGAAAAATGCCAGGCTTTGTCGAGTACGAATTCCCCCAACTTTACATAGCCAAAATAAAAAATGACCCCCGCGCCCGCGAGAGTCATCTCATCTCATCCTTCTACGTCGTCCCAGCGGCCGCGATTCCATTAAACACGACTGGTCCGCTCAGAAAGAACCGATATGAATATAACGGATTGTTCACGCTGATGAACATCGTGTACCGTACTTGTCCCGTCGCCGCCACAGCTGCAGGCGGAAAGTCTCCAGCGCTTACGCTAAGCGGCGCAATCGTTAACAGAAGCGCAGCGACGTCGACTACTTCTTCCAAAATAACCATCCCCGTACCTGCCACGTCCGTTCCGCCGCGTTCAATCGTTATTGTAATGATCGTAGTACCTGGCGGCACATAGCCTCACGATATAAATTTATCCAGCGGAATGTCCGTCTCCTCGAATAACGCTCAGCCCCGCATACGAATGAACCCGGTTCGAATGCTGCCCCGCCACGCCGCAGACGAACTCCAGCATGAAGTCCGCAATTGCTGTCGCGATCAGCTCATGCTTTTCCGCGAGACCCGCTTCCGCCCCAGACACATCGCTGAACGTGAGATGGTTCGCGCCATGGACGCGTACGAAGCAGCGATAGCCCGTCAGCACATCGGCAAGATGCCGCTGTCCCGCAATCGTCTCGCTGGCAAGCGACTCCGCCCAGCCGCTGCTGAGGAGCATCTCATACGTCGAAGCATTTTGGCGCATGAGCAGCACCGGCGTATGAACCTTCGTACGAACAGAGCCGAGCAAGTGCAGACTCGGATCGAGCAAGATCCCTGCTTTTACACGATCACTCTCGTGCCGATCGAGCACATGATACGCAGCGGCTCCGCCGAGCGAGTGTCCAACAATTCCAACCTGCTGCACATTCAGCCGCCCTCGCAGCACCGGGTCCAGCTCATTCAACACGTCCAGCTGATTCAGTACAAAGGTAAGATCCTGCACGCGCACATCGAGCAGCGAGTTCCACCCCTGCCAGTCCGTTAACTGCAGGTTCGCAAGCTCAGGCAGCTGTGTAATCTCCTCGCCGTTCGGGAACACCGTACTCACCGATTCATAAGTCGCGCCGACGGTCAACACGACAAACCCGCTGGCTGCCAGCTTCTGCACGGCGAACGCGTACATATCCCGCTCGACTCCGAAGCCAGGCGAGAGAAGCACAATCGGATACGCCGCCGCAGCTGCAGCCCCGTCGTCCACTTGTTCCGCTGCCGCCGAAGGGTAATACATGCTGACCATGAACCGTCTGCTGCGTCCGTCACCGGCAAAAGGATCGATTCTACCTGCGTCTGTAAACAACCTCTTCATACAGCCAATAGGCATCGCATTTCCCCTCCTCCACCTACTCTACCGCTTCTGCAAAGATTTAATAACTCTTTCATACTATTTTAATATTGCTCTGCTAGCATGGAAAATGCATCCAATCCTATGAGGGAGTGATTTAATCGTGAAAGTGAAAACAGGCGTGCTGATCTTGGCGCTCATCGTTACGGCAGCCATCGCCAGCGCTTGCGGAAGCAGCAGCAATTCAGTCAACACGAACTCAGCCAGCAGCAATACATCTTCTAATACCACCACGACAAACAATTCAACCAGCAATACAACTGCAGCGACGAACAGCTCGTCATCCGGCAAGACAATCGAGATTAAGCTCGGCGCAAAGGATTTCGAGTACGATCAGAAGGAAATTCACGTCAAGAAGGGCGACCATGTGAAAATCACGCTGAATAGCGATGACGGCGGACATGGCTTCACAATCCCTGACTATAACGTCGATATTAAAGGCAACGGCAGCGGCGAATTCGATGCTGCGAACGCAGGCACGTTCCAGTTCCACTGCTCCGTCATGTGCGGCTCCGGCCATCAGGATATGAAGGGCAAGCTTATTGTAGATGAAGCGTAGTAGTTAATCATACGAGCAGAATGAGACGCAGATAACCGGCCGGTTACTGCGTTTTTGCTTTTTCCCTCCCCTGCTTCAGCTATTGTGCGGATCGCCGACATTGCTTTATACTAATTAAAATATACATTAATGCATCCGTGCTGAAGCTGGAGGAGCATTGTGAACGAAAATAAACCGCGTTATCAGATCATTATCGATTACTATACCGCACAGATCAGCTCTGCCGAGCTCAAACCTGGGGACAAGCTGCCAACCGGACCGGAGATTGCGGAGCAGTTCGGCGTCAGCGCTATTACGGTGACCCATGCCATGCGCCAGCTGGAAGCGAGCGGTCTCATTAAACGAATCAAGAAAGCGGGCACGTTCGTGACCGAACAGCCCGAGCAAGCCGGAACCCGGGCAAACACAGCCGCCGCTGCCGCTTCGGCCGATCACGCCTCTCCCCCTTCACCTCTAGCTGTGCCTGTCATCTCGCTCGTTATGCCTTTTAGCGAAACAGTGGGGTATGAGATTTTTCGCGGGGTTGAAGAAGAGTGCGCGAAGCAAGGGATGTACGTCACCTTCCATAATTCCAAATACGACGACAGCGTGGAGCGCAGCATTATCCAGAAGCTGACCAAGGACCGCGTGAGCGGCATTATCGTGTATCCGGTGTCCAGCTACAAGAACATCGATGTGTTCAGCAGCCTCACCATCGAAGGCATTCCGTTCGCGCTCATCGACCGCAACATCGAAGGGCTGGACGCGCCGCTCGTGATCTCGAATAACATTGAAGCGGGTTACAATCTCGCATCGCATCTGCTTAAGCTGGGCCATACGCGGATCGCGTTCGTCTGCCAGTCGTGGAAGGAAGCGGTGTCCGTGAGTGATCGGTACAAAGGCTACTGCAATGCGCTCATCGAAGCTGGCATACCGCCGAAGCCGGAGTGGCTCATCAATATCGACGAGATCCGTTCCGTCACCGAATACAAGGAGCTTCTATCGGAGTCTGCGCAAAGTAACGAGCCCATGCTGTCCCGGCTGCTCGCGATTGACCCGGCGCCAACAGCCGCCGTTGTCGTGAACGATTATACCGCCACCAGACTGCTGAAGGCCGCGCTGCAAGCAGGCGTCGCCGTACCGGAGCAGCTGTCCATCACCGGCTTCGACAATCTCTCCTTCACCGAGCATCTGGAGGTGCCGCTCACGACGATCGAGCAGGACTTCTACAGCATTGGCCGTGAAGCCGCGAAGCTCGTCCTCGCCCCGGAAGGCGGATTAGACAGCAATCGCAACAAACTTGTGCTCAGCACGAAGCTGATCACCAGACAATCGACGAGTGAGCCGCCATCCATCTCGTGACCATAACCTGCGCTGCCCCAACCCGTGACCACCCGAGTCACGGGTTTTTATATATATTTTAATTTACAAGAAATTCGCCTTTCGCTATTATTAATATATATCTTATTGTTGCATATGAACGTAGGAGGTCCCCATTATGACAACGCCAAAAGCGGTCATTCACGTCATTTCGCATACCCACTGGGATCGGGAATGGTATATGCCTTATGAGGCGCATCATGCCAAGCTCATCCAGACGATGGATCAGCTGCTCGACATTATGGATCACGATTCGGAGTTCAAGAGCTTTTATCTCGACGGTCAGACGATTGTGCTCGATGACTATTTGCAGGTCTATCCCGAGAAGAAAGAAAAGCTTGTTCGGCTCGTGCAGGAAGGCCGCTTGTCCGCAGGACCTTGGTACATTTTGCAGGATGAGTTTCTGACCAGCAGCGAAGCGAATGTGCGGAATATGCAGATCGGCCACCGGGATGCGCGGGCATTCGGTCCTGTATCGAAGCTCGGCTACTTCCCTGACTCGTTCGGCAATATGGGGCAGGCTGCGCAGCTGTTGAAGCAAGCGGGCATTACGACCGCCGTGTTCGGACGCGGCGTGAAAGCGACCGGTTTCAATAACAGCGTAGCGGATGCGATGGACCTCGAATCGCCGTACTCCGAGATGTATTGGGAGTCGCCGGACGGCTCGCGAGTGCTCGGCATTCTGTTCGCGAACTGGTATCACAACGGCATGGAAATTCCGGAAGAACCGGATAAGGCACGCCGATTCTGGGATAATGCGATCGCGAATGCGACGAAATTCGCTTCTACGCCGCATCTGTTGCTGATGAACGGCTGCGACCATCAGCCGCCGCAGGCGAACCTGTCTGCTGCGCTGCGGACGGCTCGCGAGCTTTACCCGGATTACGAATTCATCCATTCGAATTATGATGACTATACGAAAGCCGTGCACGCTTCCCTGCCGGAATCGCTCAGCACGATTCGCGGCGAGCTGCGCGGCCAGCGGACGGATGGTTGGTTCACGCTGGTGAACACGGCTTCCGCGCGCGTATATATTAAACAGCTCAATCAGCGGGGGCAGACGATGCTGGAGAAGGTTGCCGAGCCGCTCGCGGCGTTCGCACATGCGGCTGGCCGTCCGTATCCGCACGGATTGTTGAACTACGCTTGGCGGACGCTCATGCAAAACCATCCGCATGACAGCATTTGCGGCTGCAGCGTCGATGAAGTGTACCATGAGATGAAGACTCGCTTCGAGAAAAGCAAAGGCGTTGCCGCATCGGTTATCGCGGACAGTGCTGCTTATTTGAGCGAGCAGATCGATACGAGCGGTTTTGCTTCGATCAGCGAGGCGGCTGTGCCGTTCGTCGTATATAGCACGAGCGGCTACAGTGAGTCGAGCGTCGTGACGGTGGAGCTTGAGATTGGCCGCAGGTACTTTTATAGTAAAGCTGGGGAGACGCCGGATATGACCGCTGGAATCGTCGCTTCGCAGACGACTGCGGACGGCTATCTCGTCAGCCATACAGGCGAGCGGATCGCCTTCACCGCTGTCGATAAAGGCGTCCGATTTAACTACGATCTGCCGAGCGACAGGTTCAGGCAGCCGTATTTTGCCCGCGTTGTTGCCGTGACGTTCGAGGCGGCGAAACTCCCGGCGATGGGCTACTCCACCTTCGCTTGGGTGCCGGACGAGGCTGATGCTGGTTCAGTGGTTGATGCGTCGGTTGATGCCTCGCTCGTGACTGCGACGAACACGCTCGAGAACGCGACGCTGCGTGTTGTCATCGAGGCGGACGGCAGCTTGACGCTGCTCGATAAGCGCAGCGGGCAGACTTACACCGGTCTCGGCTATTACGAGAATGTCGGGGATATCGGCAATGAGTATATTTTCAAGCAGCCGAACGGCGATCAGCCGATTACGACGCAAGGTGTTCCCGCTGCTTCAATCGTACAAGTCGAAGATACGCCATACCTCGCAGCGTTCGAAATCACGCATACGTTCGACATTCCGGTGAGCGCCGACGAGCGTCTCCAAACGGAGATCGCGACGATCATTCCGTTCCTTGACCGGCAGGCGCAGCGTTCGAGCAAGCTCGTGCCGATTACGATCGTCACTCGCGTCAGCTTGAGCCGCTCCGAAGCTGGCGTCCGTGTCCATGCACGCTTCAATAATCCGGCGAAGGATCAGCGTTTACGCGTTCTTTTCCCATCCGATATTACGGCTTCGAAGCACTATGCGGACTCGATCTTCGAGGTTGCAGAACGCTCGACGCAGCCGGAAGCGGAATGGCAGAACCCGAGCAACTGCCAGCATCAGAGCGCTTTTGTCGATGTGCATCGTGGTGACCGCGGGCTAACGATCGCGAACAGAGGCCTCAATGAGTATGAAGTATTGCGTGACGGCAGAGGCACGATTGCCGTAACCATCCTGCGCTCGGTCGGCGAGCTTGGCGACTGGGGCGTCTTCGAGACGCCGGATGCGCAGTGCCTCGGCGACAATGAAGCGGAATGGATGATCATTCCGCATGGCGGTGAAGCAGATCGCTTCGCGGCGTATCAGCAGGCTTACGGCTACCAGCTTCCTGGTGCCACCGTCAGCCAAACCGGCTTGCACAGCGGCAGCCTGCCTGCCGAGCACAGCCTGCTCAGCTGGAACACGACAGGCGCTTCCGGCCTCGCGCTCTCCAGCCTCAAAGTGAGCGAAGATAGCGGCGACTGGATCGCCCGCTGGTACAACCTGTCCGGCCAGCCAGCCGAGCTGACCGTTAGCTCTCCGTCGCACCGCGAGCTGTATCCGAGCACCATTCTCGAGGATACATCAGAAGAGCGGCATGGCGACAGCAACGGCGGCGGTTCCGCGACAATCGCTGTCGGCGGATATGAAATTATCAGCATTGGACTCATCGAATAACTTGTGCTTAAGGGCTGCCGATTGGCAGCCTTTTTTGCATGATTGCACATAATTCGGCGTACGTTAGGGCATGATGCAGAGCGATGAAGACTGGGGAAATTTGGAGGGAAAAGATGAGGTTCATGCGGTATTTCTATCCCGGGCTCGTTGTTCTGATGGTCATTCTATACTTGGCGCATCTCATTCAGCTGCACGAACGTACCAAGCAGCAGGCTTCCGATCTCTTGCACGATGTCAGAAGCTATGCAGACGGTGTGAGGGATACTTTCGAACGAGCTCCCGTCGAACCGACCATCCAGCAGTATGGCCAAATTCGCGAAGGAACCGGGATGCTGATCGGCTTTAACAAGGCTCACAGCTCTCCTGATCTGAAGGATGTGACCCGATTAACTGATGAGCTCGTACATGAACTATTCTCGGTCATCCTGCAAAATAAATTCGACGAAGACAGAGCCTACCTCATCGCTCAACTGAAAGAGGCCTATCAAGGGATGCCGGAAACGGTATCGCAGATCGATGCCGCCTCCCTCAAGAAGCTGACAGCCAAACTGCACCAGCAGCATATCAAGTATATGTACAAGAAGTATCATTCTTATGGTTAAATACGGAGAGGATGCCTAGCGATCATGAAGCTTAGATTAAAATGGATTCTGCCTAGCATCCAAATCATTCTCACGATCGTCTCCGTATGTATCGACCAAAGCATCGAGCACGGGCAAGGCGAAGGCGACAATCAAATCATTGCCAATTTCGTGAGCAATATCGAGTATCCGATCAAGCAAGCGCTCGGTTACGATGATATCGTCAACTACCATTTCAGGCTGATTAGCGTAATATTGGCTGTCTTGTTCTGGTTTGAGATTGGTTTGTTGGAGGATATACAGATTAGAAGGTTCCGAGGTTAGTGCCATTTTCATCCCTATGTCGAGCAAGAGGGCAATAACCCCATGTTCCGCTTCGAGCTAGCTTTAACATTAGATGCTATGGATAAGGAGCTCGAAGCAATCCCGCATTACGAGATGGCCCTCTCTGCTGGCCTGCCACCTGATAAACGCGCCTCAGCTTTGCTAAGTCTCGGTTCCAGCTTAAGAAACGTCGGTCAGTTCGAGCAGGCGAAGCTCGTACTGAAAGAGGCTGTGCATGAGTTTCCAGACCATATCGGCATCCGCTGTTTCTACGCGTTAGCTCAATATAGCGGCGGTGAGCCAGCCGAATCCGTCCGCACCTTAGTAGATGCCATCCTCGTTATCTTACCTGAGAGTGTGAAGCCTTACGCCGCTGGGCTGCACCATTACGCCCAACAAATCTCCCTCAGAGAGCCCCCGCGCGAGAAATAACTGGAAAAATCCATTTATTTAGTCTCAATTCGCCCGTCCTCGGCGTAATAACTGCATATCCAGTTATTTCGTTCCCTTTGAGCAATTTTGATCGAAAGCTGAAATAAAAGGTAGTTTCCATTTATTTAGGTCTAAACAGCTTTTCTATAGCAAAATAAATGGATATTTCCATTTATCCCTGCCAGCACTCCCCCTGCTGCCCGCCGATGCGCTGTGCAGGTACGCAAAAAACCGCATCCCTTATCGGATGCGGTTTCTCTTATTCCACGCGCAGCAATCGATTACTTGCTCAGCGTTTCAGTCAATACGGGAACGATTTGCGATTTGCGGGATACAACGCCCTTCAGAACCGCTTTGTTATCGTCGAGCTTCACGTTGTACGCCGTTTCAACAGCGCTTGCTTTGCTGCCAAGCGCGATTGCAACGGAATCGTTGTTGAGGATGTCTGTTACAACGAACACGAACAGGTCAAGACCTTTGTCCGCGATGATTTGGCCGAGAGCCGCTTCAACTTCAGCTTGACGGGACAGAACGTCGTTCACGTCAACTGCGTTGACTTGTGCGATTTCAACCTTGGAGCCGCCCATTGTGAACTCTTTCGAGTCGATGGAGATCAGCTGTGCAACCGTCTTCTGGCTCAGGTCTGCGCCAGCTTTCAGCATTTCAAGGCCGTAAACGTCAGCGTCAACGCCAGCGATTGCTGCCAATTCGCGAGCTGCTGCAACGTCTTCCGGTGTGCAAGTCGGCGACTTGAACAACAGGGAGTCGGAAATGATTGCGGAAAGCATCAGGCCAGCGATGTTGCTGTCGATTGCGATGCCGTTCTCTTTGTACATTTTATTAAGGATTGTCGCCGTACAGCCCACTGGCTCGCAGCGGTAGTAAAGCGGGTGGCTTGTCTCAAAGTTAGCAATACGGTGGTGGTCGATAACTTCAACGACACGCACCTTGTCGATGTCGCTCGCGCTTTGTTGACGCTCGTTGTGGTCAACAAGAATAACATTGCTTGCTTCGTTTGCAACTGTCTCAACGAGGCGAGGCGCTGCTGCCTTGAACGTATCAAGCGCGTACTGTGTTTCGCTGCTCACTTCGCCAAGACGAACTGCTTCAACCTCTTGACCAAGCTTTGTTTTCAAATCCGCGTAAGCAAGTGCAGAACAGATTGTATCTGTGTCCGGGTTTTTGTGGCCGAAAATCAATGTTTTTGACATCATGATGCTCCTTATTGATTAATAGTTTTAAATCCCTATCGGTATTATACATTTTATTGACTGCAATGCCTATTCTATAACGGTGATTTTTGGGTGACAATTTACATCTCGTCCATTTCTCCGTAAAGCTCCGGTGCACGATCCGCCCTCAGCCGCCGATCCACGACATCGAATAGCGCTTCGAGATAGTGCTCGATCTCGTCCTCACGAAGTGCCCCCAGTACTGGAATCGTCACCGCCAGCTCGCCCCACTGCTGCTTGAAATAAGCTTTGCGCACGGCGTTGCCGCCGTCACGCTTCAGCGGATTGTATGTCCAGCGCAGATGCGATGGCCGCCCAGCCTCATCATAGACAAGCTTCTGAATCTCCGCATGTGTGGTCGATTTGTCGCCGGCATAGAGCACCAAGTAATAATTGTCGTTCCTGTGCCAATCGATGAACAGCACATAGAGCGCCCCTCCTCCGGCCAGCGGCCTGCTCACATGGAAAGCATTCACGAGCGCCTTCCCGTTCGCCCACTGATGAAAGCCCTGTAACGGCGCGCCGCCGCTGCTTATCCGCGTCACATCGTAGCCTTCTACTGCCGCGCCTTCGCTATATCGCTGCATCCAATCGGCAAGCGCCTCCGCTTCCGCTCGTTCCATCGTCCAACCTCCATCTCATGACAAAGCTATATTGTCCCTATTGTACAAGGCAGTGCCTGACGGGGGCAACGGATTCACGCTATAATGAAGGCAGCAATTGAAAGCGATAGCAGAAAGGATGCTCGCACTCGTATGACATCGACCTTCCCCCAGGCTTCGTACCAATATATCGGCACGCCAAGCGAGTTTGCGCGCAGCCAGCTGTTTCACGGTCTAATCGGCGGTTACGATGCACCGCACGGCGCATTTTCCTATTTTCGCGACTATTATCCGGCCTATGAAATCCTGTTCGTCACCAAAGGCAAAGGCAGCTTCAAGCATGCGAACCAATGGATCGATATCGTCGAAGGCGATTGCCTGATTCATGACATGCGCGTGCCGCACGCGTATAAGACAGAGGCAAAAGATCCGTTCGAGATGTACTATCTCGTCTTCGACGGCATTGATATGGAGCATTATTGGCCGCGCCTCTTCGGCGAAGGGGCTTATTCGATGATTCAATCGATGCCGGCTCCGCACAACGAGCTGACCCGCTTGCTTGAGCAGATGATTACACTCATGAAGGATGAGGATGCGCCGCAAGAGCTGCCGATCTCGGCCCTGTTCTACCAGTTCCTGCTGGAATTCTACCATGTCAAGCAGCGCGATATCGGCGGCGGCCATGCTACTTCCGGTTATGGCGGTGCGGAGCCGGAATCGCTGCAACGCGCAAAATCATACATGGATTCGAACTACTTAACCGTAGAGGACGTCGCGCATTTGGCAGGAATTGCCGGGCTTAGCTTGTACCATTTTATTCGCCAATTCAAGAAGCAATACGGGGTGACGCCCAAAGAATACGTACAGCTCAAGAAGGTCCATCATGCCAAAAGGCTGCTGATCAGCACCTCCCTCTCCATTAACGAGATCGGCATCCAGAGCGGCTTCGCCAGCTACAATGCGTTCCTGCAAGCTTTTCTCAAAATCCAGCATGATTCGCCTCGCGACTTCCGGCGAAATCTAAGACGCTCATAAAACAGCAATTTATGGTGTATGTTCGGCAATCTGCTTTATTTTACGCAAACTCCCAGTCTTATAAAATAAAGATAAAACCAGCGATCTGCTAATGAGGAGGACGTAATAATGAGCTTGCACGGACTTACGGAAGAACAGCAATTGATGTGGGAACGCGACGGGTTTCTTGTCATCGATAATTTTCTGAGTGAAGACGAAGTGAACTTCTACAATGACCGAATCGACGAAGCATTCGTCGATTTCGAAACGAATAATCGTGTTAACCCGGCTACGGGGCAGCTGAATCATGTGAAGCAAATTTGCGGCATAATTGAATACGGCGAACCATTCTTGCAGCTGCTCGAGCATCAGCGGATGATGAATATCATGCGCGACCTGATCGGCAACAGCTTCGTCATGATCGACAATGACGCCTTGCTGAAACCTCCGGGCAAAGTGTCGCATACGAACTGGCACCGCGATACGTCGACGAAGCTGTTCGTCGGCGAGAAGCAAGTGCCTTGGATGATCAAAGTGTTCTACTTCCTCTCCGACGTGCCCTATGACGGCGGCTGCCTCGCGTTCCTGCCGGGAAGCACCCATATGAAGGACGCCGACCTGCCGAAAGTCGAGAAGCAGGAAGACTTGCCTGGACATGTGCGGATGAACGTGAAGAAAGGTACGGCTGTTATTTTCAACGGCTACACGTACCACTCCGCGCTGAACAATCTGTCTGACGTCACTCGCCGCTCGCTGATCTACAACTATGCCCAATCCGCCCTGCGTACATGGCCTGGCTATGAGCCATCGGAACGGATCAAGTCCGAAGCAACGAGCAATATGCGCAAAATGCTGCTCGGCGTGACGCCTTGGATGGTGGATGCGAAAGCGTTTGAGGATGTGGATGGGGTAGCGGCTGGTAAAATGATGATGGGATGATGGGATGATGGGATGATGGGATGATGGGATTGGTGAATAGGACTGTCCTGCGGACGGTATGGGTCTCCACTCGCTGTTGTAGTTTCTGTTTCTTCTGATTTAATTAGACACCTAGAGGTAGAAACAGAACTACAAAGGCGACCGCTATCGCTGCTCCGACTCCATACCGACCTCCGGTCTCTTTTCACCAATATGTAGTAGGTAGCAACTAAAACAGGGGCTATTCCGTATTTCAGGAATAGCCCCTTATCTGTCCCCGTTGCGGAAACAAGCCTTTTTATCGCCAAATCTGCTATAATCCAATATTGATAATAGAACCTGATAAAAGGAGCGATCCCTTTGTTCGAGCATCTCGTTATTTTCAAATTCAACGACCGAATTACATCTGACAAAGAGCAGGAGCTGCTCGCTCAGCTGCTTGCTTTCAAAGGCGCTATTCCCGGCATAGTCGATATCAGCGCTGGTATCAATGTGACAGAAGAAACAGATAACATTCATGGCTACTCCCTCGGTCTTCGCGTGACGTTCGAGAACAAGGAAGCACTTCGCGCGTATGGTCCGCACCCGCTTCATCAAGCGTTCGTGCAGCAGCTCGGCGGATTGCTCGAGAATGTCGTCGTCGTTGACTACCCAATCGCATAAATATCAATTTCAGATATATTTGTGATAATGTCAGCCATTGTTCGCTCCCCTCTCCCACGATATGCTTAATTTAATCAATGAGAGGGGATGACGACAATGAGTAAAGTGATTCCGCCAATTACAACGCCTCTAACGCAAGCACAGATAGATCAATTCAAAGATGACGGCTTCCTGCTGATTAAAGGCGGCTGCTCCGCTGATCTGATAGATGCCTTTAACGGACATATCTACGATCTGCGAAATATGGACCCGATGCCGGAATGGGCAGCTTGCGAGCCGAGCAAGCGCTACTCCGTACGTCTGTTCAACCCGCATCTGCACGACGGCTTCGCGGCACAAATGATGAAGCTGCCTATCATTCGCGGTACGCTCGCACAGATGATGGGCCGCGAGGCAGTCGGCATCCAGAGCATGTTCTTCTACAAGGAGCCTGGAGCTCCAGGGCAGGCTGCGCATCAGGACTTTTACTATATCAAGAACGATCCGATGACGATGATTGCCGCATGGGTTGCGATGGAAGAGCAAGTCGATGAGGAGAACGGCTGCCTCTGGGTCATTCCCAAATCGCACCGCCTCGGCCTCCTGCCGCATGGCGCCGTGAAAAACCTCGACGAGCACGAGCCGTGGACGGATGAAACGGAAGGCATTGATCTGACGAAGCAAGTGCCGGTTGTGATGGAGAAGGGCGATATTCTGTTCTTCCATGAGCTGCTTATCCACTCATCAGGCCGCAACCGCAGCACGGATCGCTGGCGCCGTTCGTACGTTTGCCACTATATTCGTGAAGATGCAACGACGCCGCGGATGGATCTGCAGAAGAAGTTTCCGCTCTACTAATAGGATTTGGGATTACAAACAGCCTGGCGGCGACGCCGGGCTGTTCTCTTTTTCCAGCAATCCACAGCTTATCTCCCCTATCTGATACTGGTATGCTGAGTACGAATAGGAGTATTTATTCCAATTTTGGATGGAGGACTAACATGAGGAAGAAACTACTGCTAGCCGCTTTCGCCTTCACCCTTCTGACAGGAACAGCTGAAGCTGCATCGCCGTTTATTAACGGTGCGCACGCAAGCGCTGCCATTATGAGCATTGGCACAACGGGCGATAACGTGACGACGCTGCAAAACAATTTGAAAGCCTTAAGTTACTTCAATTACTCTGCTGCTACCGGCTATTATGGCACGATAACGCGTGATGCGGTGCTCTCTTTCCAGAAAGACTACGGCCTTGCCGCTGACGGTCTCGCAGGTCCGGTTACCAATGACGCGGTTGCTCACGCTCTGCTGAAGAAGAAGCTGGTTGCGGATGCGTCGTCTTACATAGGCGTCCCTTATGCTTGGGGCGGGGCAAGTACATCCGGATTCGATTGCTCCGGATTCGTCTACTTCATGTTTAACAAATTCGGCGTCCCTCAAGTGAGATCAACTGCTGCGAACTTGTTCACGCAGGGCGGCAGCGTGAGCCGCGCCATGCTGCAACCGGGCGATCTCGTCTTCTTCCGGATCGGCACGACCGGTGCCGTCGATCATGTCGGTTTCTATATGGGGAATGGCAACTTCATCTCGTCTCTCTCGTCGAAGGGGATTTACGTCCAGCAGCTGGACAACACCTATTGGGGTCCGCGCTATGCCGGCGCGAAACGAATTTATTAGGTTTTATTAATATTGTCTCACAAGCAGCCTGGCGGTGATCGCCAGGCTGTTCCTGTTTAAGGGCGATCAGTTATAATGGAGAGAAGGAGCTGGGAATGAACGATGAACCTTCCTTTTGCCAAAATAACGTCGATTCAAGCGGGCACCATCGTCTACCCGCCTCGCGGCACTTACGGTCCGCGTGTGCAGCAGGATATACAGCTCGTGCTGCTTCATACCGGGGAGCTCGACATCACGATTGACGGCGCTCACTACCATGTGAAACCTGGACAAGTAGTACTGTTGAAGCCGCAGCACCACGAGCATTTCGCATTTGCGAAGACACAGGAATCGTGGCATCGCTGGATTGCTTTATCGGTAGAGTCGCTGACTGAATCCGAGATCGCTTACTTGGATACCCTTCCCTTTAGCATGCCGATTCCGGAAGCGCTCAATACGATTACGGATATGATGCTGTCCTTAAAAGATGACGGCTTGGACCATAATGAGCTGATGGTCAGCCTTGGATATGCAGCATTCCAGCTGTTCACCGCCCGCATTGCGGAGACGAAGCAGCAGCAGGAGCTGCATCCGAGCATTCGCCTCGCTCTGACGCATGTGCAGCAGCACTACACCGAGGAAGTTTCCTTGCAGGAGCTGGCTAGCGCGGCTGGCGTCTCGCCGGAGCATCTCGTGCGGCTGTTTCACGGCTACAATCAGATGACGCCGATTCGCTATCTGTGGCACTATCGCGTGCTGAAAGCGACCGAGCTGCTCACGCAGTCCGGCCTCTCCGTCGGCGAAATCGCTGCACGCTGCGGGTTCAAAACCGTTTTTCATTTGTCACGGCTCGTCAAAGAACAGACCGGCAGTACCCCGACGGATATTCGCAAATCTGCCTGGGGAACGGTCTAGATGATCAGGTCACGTTCAACGAATTGGAGGCTGCAACGATGCAATTTATCGATAACCGGGGCAATAACGATCCTGCCTGGAACCTTGCGCTTGAGGAATATGCGCTGCGCAAGCTGACGGGTGATGAAGATTTTCTGCTCTTCTACATTAATGCGCCATCCATCATTATCGGCAAAAATCAAAATACCGCCGAAGAGGTGAATGCCTCCTACGTCGAAGAGAACGGCATTCATGTCGTTCGCCGGCTGTCCGGCGGCGGCGCGGTGTATCATGATCTCGGCAATTTGAACTTCAGCTTCATCACGCAGGACGACGGCAAGTCATTTCACAACTTCCGCAAGTTCACGGAGCCTGTCGTTGAAGCGCTGCGCAGACTTGGCGTCAATGCGGAGCTGTCGGGCCGCAACGATCTGCAGGTCGGCGAACGCAAAATCTCCGGCAACGCGCAGTTCGCAACGAAGGGCCGCATGTTCAGCCATGGCACGCTGCTCTTCGACTCCGAAGTCGATTCGATCGTATCGGCACTGAAGCCGAACCCGGCGAAGTTCGAATCGAAGGCGACGAAGTCCGTCCGCAGCCGCGTCGCGAACATCACCGAGTTCCTGCAGGAGCCGATGACGATGGAGCAGTTCCGCTCGTTCCTGCTGGAGTCCATCTTCGGCGGCAAGGACATTCCGACTTATCCGCTCACAGAGGCGGATCTCGCGGCAGTCGATCAGCTGGCGGAGGAACGGTACCGCAGCTGGGATTGGAACTACGGCCGCTCCCCGGCGTTCAACGTTCGCCAAGTGAAGCGGCTCACTGCCGGCACCTTCGACGTGCGGCTCGACGTGAAGGACGGCGTCATCGCCGAGGCATCCGTCTTCGGCGACTTCTTCGGCACTGGCGAAGTGAGCGACGTCACTTCGCGGCTTGCAGGCGTGCGCTACAACGCGGCGGATGTCGCCGCGGCGCTGGCTGATGTGGATTTGACGGTGTATTTTGGTCCCGTTGATCGGGAAGAATGGCTCAAGCTGCTGGTCTAAGACAGCGTGAAATGCTGTAAGACTTAGCGAAACGAAATGGAGTGAGTATCTGATGAGAAAGCAAGAGAACGTCACCTCCATCCAAGCCTTGCAGCTGTGGAAGTCGATTCCGCAGCAGACGCGGGACAAGCTGGTCCGCAACGTATTTTGCGGCAGCTGCGGCGATGCGGTCGAGATCGTCGACTACAGCATCCGGCAAGAGAAACGCGCCTTGCTGCTCACCGGCAAATGCCGCAGCTGCTCCGGGCCTGTGGCTCGAATCGTCAGTAATGATTAGAGAAGCTTAGCCCATGCGGCGCAGTTGATGCGCAGTGTGGGCTTTTTGCTTTTGCTGGGTGAAAGAGTATCCCTGGGGGATACTCTTTCACCAATTTGGCTGTTTTTCAGCTAATGTAGATACCTGGAGGACACTCTTTCACCAATTTGGCTGTTTTTCAGCTAATGTAGGTACCTGGAGGACACTCTTTCACCAATTTGGCTACTTTTCAGCTAATGTAGGTACCTGGAGGACACTCTTTCACCAATTTGACTGTTTTTCAGCTAATGTAGATACCTGGAGCACACTCTTTCACCAATTTGGCTGTTTTTCAGCTAATGTAGATACCTGGAGGACACTCTTTTTCCAATTTGGCTGTTTTTCAGCTAATGTAGATACCTGGAGGACACTCTTTTTCCAATTTGGCTACTTTTCAGCTAATGTAGGTACCTGGAGGACACTCTTGATTGGTAATGTAGCTGGTCTGCTGGTCTGCTGGACTTCTTTCACATTACCATGCCACTTTCCTAATGTAGCTGGTCTGCTGGACTTCTTCGTCCCGCTTCCCCGCTCCCACCTGCCATTTCACTCTTGTTCGCCTCGACCCGCTGCCTCCCCCGAATTCTCCACTCCCTAACCGGGCAAAATAATTTCTAACCAGATTTACTTCATTTTCACTTGTTAGTAACTCAAATTTGAGTATAATAGTGGAGGGCTATTCAAATTTGAGTTATTATCACTACACGCTAGTGCGAGAGGAGAATGCAAGTGGACGCCAAGAGAAGTAATGTGAAGCTGGTTATTGCCGGCTTGCTGCTTGGGCTGTTTATGGCGGCGCTCGATCAGACGATCGTATCGACCGCGATGGCAACCATTATTCAAAAAATCGGGGGTTTCGATAAACTCATTTGGGTCTATTCGGCCTACATGATTGCAATGGTCGTGTCGACGCCGATTTTCGGCAAGCTGTCCGATATGTACGGACGCAAAAGGTTTTTCCTAACTGGTCTCATTCTGTTCATGCTGGGATCGATTATGTGCGGCACAGCTGTTAATATGGATCAGCTGATTATCTACCGCGCGATTCAAGGTATCGGCGGCGGTGCGATTATGCCGATCGTATTTACGATTATCTTCGACATCTTCCCTGCTGAGAAGCGCGGTAAAATGATGGGTCTCTTCGGAGCGGTATTCGGCATTTCCAGCGTATTCGGTCCCGTGATGGGCGGCGTTATTACAGACAGCATCAGCTGGCGCTGGATCTTCTACATTAACGTGCCCATTGGCATTCTGGCTGTATTGTTTATCACGCAGGCTTACCACGAGACGCGCAATTCGCGTAAGCAAGCTATCGACTGGTTAGGCGCAATCGTCCTAACAGCGGGAATTCTGTTCCTGATGTTTGGTCTTCAACTGGGCGGCTCGGACAACTGGCCATGGGATTCCATGAAGACGATCTCCCTGTTCATCGCTTCCGCTGTCCTGCTGATCGGCTTCCTGTTCGTAGAACGCAAGGTGAAAGACCCGATTATCCAACTGTCTCTCTTCAAAAATAAAGTCGTGACGGGCAGCATGGGCATCAGCTTGCTATATGGCGGCGTTATGCTTGCAACAACGACTTATATCCCCATCTTCATTCAAGGGGTATTCCATAAGACAGCAACGGAAACAAGCAGCGTGCTTACGCCAATGATGCTTGGGGTCGTACTTAGCAGCCAGATTGGCGGCCGATTTGCAACGAGATTCAGATACCGTGAAGTCATGCTGCTCTCCGCGCTCACGCTCATTATCGGAACGTCGCTGCTCGGCTTTGTGATGGATGACCAGACTAGCCGCTTTGTCATTACCTTGTTCATGATTATTATCGGACTAGGTATCGGCGTATCCTTCTCGCTTCTGAACATTTCGACGCTGAATGCAGTACCGCCGCAGTACAAAGGATCCGCTTCATCGCTGATCACGTTCTTTAGAACGATTGGTTCCGCTCTGGGCATAACCGTGTTCGGCACACTGCAGAAATCTGCATTCCATTCGGATGTGAAAGCTATTCCGAATATGGATCCTCTTGTAGCTGAGAAAATCAAAGGCGGTCAAGCGCTGCTTGATCCAGCTGTTCAGAAGCAAATGGGACTCTCCCCTGAAATCATCAACACCTTGCTTGGCAAGCTCGCAGACTCCATTATTTTCATCTTCCAATGGTCGGTTATCTTACCGGTGCTGGCGATCGTATTCGCACTCCTGCTCGGTCGCGCAAGACTTGAAATCGGTAAAGCTGCCGGCGGTTCGCAAGGCAAGCCAGGTCCACAAGGACCGCAAGGGGAAGGCGCAGGCAAGCCTGAGCCATCCTACCACGGAGGCTAACGGCCGATGTCCATGCGGCTCTTAATTCTCGGGCTATTAATGGAGTGCGAGCGTCACCCTTATGATATTCGTCAAACGATCAAATACCGCAATTGGAACGAATGCTTCAAGCTCCGCGACGGTTCGCTGTATTACGCAGTGGACCAGCTTCACAAGGACGGGTTAATCGAGGCGGCGGAAGTCGTCTCGGTGCCTGGCGATAATCGTCCGGATAAGACGATTTACCGCATTACCGAAGCAGGCAAAGCATCGTTCCAGGACTTGCTGCACGCCGAGTTTAAGCAGAACTCTTATCCGCAGCATCCGCTCTTCCTCACGATGCCGTTCATTCGCCATGGCGATCCCGTCAAGGTCGAAGCGCTCATCGTGAAGCAGCTCGCGGATTGCGAAGCCCGCATTGAACGGATGATTGCCGTTCTCCAGCTGAAGGAAGGCGTTATCCCACGCGGCTCGGAGCTGATGATTCGAGGCTTTATCCAATTCGGCGAGACCGAGAAGCAGTGGCTGACGGAAGTGCTCGACGCCGCACGCTCAGGTGCACTGTTCGCGGAGCACGTGAAGACGATGAAACAAGATGATCGATAAAAAGCCGACGTTCCGACGACGGCAGAAAAGTGCCGGGGAACTCGCTGGGATAGCGACCTCCACGGCACTTTTCTTTTTTTGGGATAGGTCTCTGTGGGTTCTACCCAATGTGGGGTACTGGGTACCACTCTTTCTCGGTTTCCTGCTGTTTCTTCCAAGAGGAGGGTGTACACAATTTTACCGTGCTTCAATTCTAAGCAAGCTGCCATTCTGCGCACATACATACAACTCGCCTGCCGCATCAACGCCGAACGAAGTAATCAGCTCGCCCGACTGCAGCAGCGTTTCGTTGCGTACCGTTCCGTCCGCCTCCTCCCGGAGCGCCCAAATCGTGCCCTTCGCATAATCGCCGTAGATGTACCAGCCGACCAAGCCCGGAATCGCCGAGCCCCGATACACGAAGCCTCCTATAACTGATACGCCGAGATCCCGCCCGTAGGTATGAATCGGCTCGATTAATCCTGTTCGGTCGCAGCCTTCCTCAGGCTTGTAACAGAGAGTTCCTTCCATCACATTCCAGCCGTAATTGCCGCCTTTCACGACAATGTCGATCTCCTCCAGACGGTTCTGTCCGACATCCGCCGCCCACAGCTTCCCGGTCTCGGAATCGAAGCTGAACCGCCATGGATTGCGGAACCCATACGCATAAATCTCCGGCGCGCCATCCCTTCCGTCCGCAAACGGATTGTCCGCTGGTATGCTGTAGTTCTTGCCTCCACTGCCGACATCCACGTTAATCCGCAATATTTTGCCGAGCAGCACATGTTTATTCTGACCGTTGCCGTACGGATCGCCCCCGCTTCCTCCGTCGCCAGCCGCAATATATAAGTTCCCGTCCGGGCCAAAAGCAAGCTGTCCGCCTTTATGATTCGCGAACGGCTGCTCGTACGTCAGCAGAATCACTTCGCTCTTCGGGTCGAGCACCTCCGGATGCTCCGGGTCCTTCATCACATAACGAGCGATAACGGTATGCGTCTTCGTCGTATAATTCACGAACGCGACACCCGGCTTCTTCGGGTGAAAAGCAAGCCCGAGCAGCCCCTGCTCGCTGCCCTCCGAGTAGACGCGGTCGCGAATATCCAGCACCGTCTGCGGCTTCTCAGTCGGATTCGCGGGATCGAGCATGACGATCTTGCCTTTCTGCTCCACCGCAAACAGCTTCCCCTTCAAGCTGCTCGTCACGCCGTTCTCGCTCACGACCCCAACCGGATTGTCGAGCGTCTTCTCCGGAACAATCGTCGTCAGTTTAACCGTCGGCGGCTTCGATTGCTGAGGTTGCTGCGATGGTTGCTGCTGCTGTTCAGGAACACTGCTTGTCTCCCTCTCCGCCGGCTCTCCCCGGCATGCGGACATGAGCAAACACATCATCAGCAAATAGGCCATATCGCGCATTCGCATTCGTTTCATCTCGCGAGTCGCCTCCCTACATGACGAAATAATCCACCGCAAAAAATGCAGCCCCGAGTACGATATTCGTCCATCCCAGCACCTTCGACAGCTTCTGCTCCTTCTTCATCTGCATCGCCTTATATTTCTTCGTATCGAAGACGAGAATCAGGAAGCCTGTGAGCAGAAATATCGGTATCGAATAGCTAATAAAGCTGACTGATCCGTAGCCCCCGCTTAACATGCACGATCTACCTCCATTGCTTTTTTGCCACCGCCACCCCAGCGCCGTCCACCTACTTCGCTCTCATTCCGATACGTCTAGCCTTCACCGTCAGATGGAAGTCGAACGTAGCCTTCTCCTTGTACATCTCCTGCCAGTTCGCTTTCGTGCGTATCTTGCGGTTCCAATAAGACGGCCTCTTCGCCCTGATCAGCTCGCCGAACCCGAAGATATCCGCGCCTTGGGCTTGCGTCATCTCTATGGTATCGCGATATATTTTCAGCGCCATTTTCTTCTCTGTTTCCTCCACCTGCTTGAGCGTACCCGTAGTACTAATCATAACGGAGTCGCTTATTTTCTCTTCCAGATTAATTTCTATCGTCATATAAACGTCAAAATGAGGATAACCGTTCTTGAATGAAATCCGCGTCTTCTCATCGCGATGCGTGGTGCTCGTCATGACATTCTTCTTCGGACCGCCAAGGTCCACAAACACCCGATAACCCGCTGGGTTACTCCCTTTAATGGCCATATAGGCGCCGATGTCCAGCGCTTTTGTCCTGCCGACCATCTTCTTATCCTTAAAGATGGCTAAGCCTGAAATTTCAACGTTATCTTCCTTGCGAAGCTCCACATAAGGAAGGAAGCCCTCTTGCCCCTTCTTCACCGCGTTGCTCCAGAAGATACCGATATAATCCTTCGGAAACTTCCCCATCTTGATGCCTTCATCGAGGGTAGCCATTAAGTATAGCGTCGGAACCCGCTCCAGCTTAGGCGCTGCCGTCATCAGCTTCCGGGCATTGCCTTTGGAGATCAAGAGCCATGCCATCCGCCTCACTTCCGAATTCCGGCGGAAGAAGTCGTTCACGTTCTCAAGACCTCTCCTCGCGATCTTCTCCGATACGACGATGACGCGCAGATGGCCGAAGAACAGCCTGCCCGAAATTTGCTGCTGCAAGTTCATGAGTGCATCATCAATGGAATGCCCGATGACATCGATAACCCATAACGTTTCCTGCGACCCCGCGCCTCCCCCCCCTCCGCTGTCACTTGGTCCGAGCGGAATTCGGCCTGGAAGGGCGATTTGGACAGCCACATGAACCATATCCGTCTTAGGACCATTCGGGATGACTTCCGACTCTTCCTGCTCTTCGGTGACCTTCTTCGCCTCATCAATGGAAACGCCAAGTACAACCGCACGGTCTTCAATTTCCAGACGATCCCAACAACCTGCCAGAAACGGAAAGACCATAAGGATGACAACTGCGAGCTTAACTGGCTTTCTCCACCTGTTTGCCATTTGAACGATCGCCTCTTTTCCCCCGGATTAGGGCAATGATGAACAGCAAGGCTGGATAGCCAATCGTGAGACTCAAGCCAATGCGGCCTACGAATGCGATAATTTCATACATCGAAATAATGTTTTGCGGCATGACTGCCATGATGAATACGAGCGGCAGCAGGAAGAAGGAGAGCATATTATGATCCTTCAAACGAGATAGCGTACTGAGGGCTTGAAGTGTCAAGTAATAGCTCGAGAACAGTGTCGTAAAAACCGCCGTTACCCACACGGCCAGAAAGGCGGCATCCAATCGTTCCAATATGTTTGCAGGCAGAGAAGTCGCTTTGGCCAGCTCCAATGTCGGCCACAGCAAGTTTTTAATTTCTTCCGCGCCGAATACACCGACTGCTGCAATGACGATAGAGATATAAAGCCCGCCGGCAATAAGCATGCCGAGCAGGCTTGCTTTCATCGCTTTCTTCGGATTGCGCATGGCAGGAATGACCAGCGTCAGCACGAAGGAGCCTTGAAACAAGGCTGCCACGGTAAGAACGCCTGGCAGCATATGCGATGGGTTGTTGCCCCACACCGGCTGCAGATTGATAAGGTCCGCGTTTTTCAAGGATAGAGCAACAATGAGAATGGCTGGCAAAAGCAGGAACGGAAAGTAAAAGAGATGTATATAGGAAAACGTGATGACATTATTTCGCGTCGAAACCGCCGCAAGCAGCAGCATGACAATAACTGTCACCTCGAGCGGGGTTTCCTTCAGAACCGACGTAACAACCACCTCACCGAACTCTCGCGCAGTAAGTGAGGTGAGTACGGCGAAGAAACCAATAATACATATGCTGCCTAGAGCTGCAAGCCATTTGCCGATAATGTCCTCGCTGTATTGAATGATATTCTTATTCGGAAAACGCATGCCAAGGAGCGCGATTAGCGCAAGTCCAACAAAACCGACCAACATGCCGAGCAAAGTAACGAGCGGGGCGCCTGCATCGCCAGCTCGTACAGCGAATAAAGGCAGCGGCAGTACGCCGACACCAATAATGGTGCTGACTAGTACAGCTGCAGATTCAATTGTCGTTATCTGACGGTTGCTGTTGCTTTGCATCACTCTGACTCCTTCTTTTTTCAACTTCGACCGGATCGAGCACCTTGTATGGCTCTTCATCCATCTTGGCCACGATGTCCTTGCCCGTTCGCTTCTTATCCTCCGGATACAGGAAAGAAGGTCTTTCTCCCATCCTATAGAGCGGACCACGAATGAGCAGATCCTTCATGCCTTTCAAGTCGCCCGGCACCCACGGGGTTAAGTAAGGAACGCCGAACGAGTTCAAGGATAAAAGATGATTCGCAATGAGAATCAGCCCGATGACGACACCATATAACCCGAAGACGCCTGCCAATATAATGAGCGGAAAACGAAGCAGCCTAAGCGACAATGCCGCGTTGTAGGCCGGTGTCGCGAACGAACCGATCGTCGTCATCGCGATAATAACGACAGTAATCGGGCTCGCGAACCCCGCGGATACCGCCGCTTGTCCGATAACGAGCACGCCGACAATCGAGAGGGCGCCGCCGATCTGCTGCGGCAGGCGGATGGTCGCTTCCCTCAGCACCTCCATCGATATCTCGATAATGAGCACTTCGATGACTGCCGGAAAAGGGACACCGGATCGCCCGCCCGCGACGGCAACGGCGAACTCGGTCGGGATGAGCTCCGGGTTGAACGAAATGATGGAGACATAGAGGGATGGGAATACAAGCGAGAATACGAGCGCAATGAGCCTTGCCAATCGAACCGCACTCATCATGACGAATCGTTCGGTATAATCTTCAGCCGTCTGATAGAACTGGCTGAAGACGGTCGGGACGACGAGTGCAAGAGGCGAACCGTTGACGAGAATCGCAACCCGGCCCTCAAGCAGGTTCGCGACGACCTTATCCGGCCGCTCCGTATACTGGACCTGCGGGAACGGGGAATAGTGATTATCCTCGATAAACTGCTCCAAATAGCCTGAATCCAGCACCGCGTCTATATCGATTTTGGCAATACGCTGCTTGACTTCCTTGACGAGATCCACGTTCGTAATGCCGTCCATGAAGCAAATCGCTACGCGCGATCTGCTTCTCCGCCCGACCTCGATCGTATTGATGCGCAGCTCCGGCGTTTGCAGACGGTAGCGGATTAAGGAGATATTCGTATCTAACAGTTCGATGAAGCCCTCCCGAGGTCCGCGAATAACCTGCTCAGTGGCAGGCTGATCGACGGCTCGTTTATCGATTTTACTCGTGCTGATAACGAGCCCTTCATCAAGCCCATCGACAATGACGGTTGTATTACCTCGCAGCAAGCCTTCAACAATGGACGAGAGACTCGGCTCCGGATGCACATCGCTATGGTAAATAATTTGGTTAATCAGCGCATCGTACAGCTCATCCGGCTCGATAGACGTCCCTTCGAACGTACCCGGCGGACGCATGAGCGGCTTCACGATACTGCTATTAATCATCGCTTGATCGACCATGCTGGAGTAATAGAAAACCGCTGCATCGTATCGGCCGAACACTCGGAATCTGCGAATAATAAAGTCGCCGTCTTCCATCAGAACGGCCTTAATGGCTTGGATCGTATTTTCCAGATTCGAAGTAAGATCTACATTTACCGTTGGCTCGAGCACAGGGGTCGACGCCTCGGTAACGACACGCTTGCGGTTGTTCGGGGCGTTACCATCACTGGTGCTGTTAGTACTGTTAGTGTTGCTGGTACTGCTGGTACTGCTGTTGCTGCTATTGCTGCTATTGCCGCTGTTGGTGCTGTTGGTGCTATTGGTGCTGTTGCTGCTGTTGGTGCTATTGGAGCCGCTAGTACCGTCGCTGCTGTTCATCCCGTTCGACACCCCCATCTGTTACGCAAAATGTACACTTTGGCATTTGGCATATTATGAGAGATTCTTTTCCAATTTATGCATAGGAAAAAGCCCGCCGTTATGCAGCATGCATAATGGCGGGCCATAGAACAAATGATAGCTTATTCGATTACGCTCAGCTCCAGCACCCAGTCATTGCCTCTTCCGCTCGTCGGAGGCGTGAATCGGACTTCGCCGCTGTTACCGTACTCCCCAATCCTGCTGTACTCCCCTGTACGCGGATCGAACCAGGCCGCACGCAGACGGCTGCCGATCCACTTGCCAAGCACCGCGGTGAAAGCAAGCCCGTTCGGGCTGTAGATGAGACCGTACCGTTCTCCGCGCGTCGCTACCATGTAGTTCGCGCCTTCGAGGTTTGCAGCCAGCAAGCTTTGATCCGGCTCCCGATCGAGGAAGGAATGCGACTCCATCAGCTCGCGCACATGCTGCATCTGCGCAGCGCCTGGACGGTTCAGCGCATCCCGCCAGTGCATAATGAAGTATGGCGTCAGCTCGGTCGTCATCGACCAGATGCAGTGATGGCCGTACGTATGCCCGAACGCGCCGGAGAAGACCGCATAATAGGCAGCCTGCCTGACATCCGCTTGGTCAAAATATCCGTTCGACTCGTTGAAGTTAATCGGATGATCCTCGTAGCATGGCTCTGCATCAAGCGTCGGCTTCACCGGTGTTTTGGCATAATCGGCACTGACATGGCTGTAGTTGACGCGAATCTGCGCATGGTGGCCGGATTGGATCATATTGAAGTCCAGCCAGCTCTCGTCATGCATATGGAGGGACGAGGACGTATTGCCGCAAGGATGGAACGTAATCAGGTTCGAGCCGCCGTCTCCTTCGGACAAGCCGGCTGCAAGCGATCGATTCACTTCAAAATGAAGCCCTGTCGTCAGTGGACGATCCCCGCCCAGCACCCAAATGATATTCGTGCGATCCTTGTAGCGCTCTCCCAGCCACTTGCCGTATACACGGGCATTATCGCCATCGAACACGACAGGTCCTTTGCCCCAAGCCTGGTTGTACTTGTCGCCCCAGGTAGGCAGCAGCGCAATGTAGATGCCGTGCTCCGCCGCACGATCGACGATATAATCGACATGGTCCCAGTAATGGTAGTCGCCTTCGGTATCCGGCAACGTCGGATCGTACTGGCCTTCCTCGTTCTGCTTCAGCGGCCTGCGGCCGTAATAATTATCCGTCGTCAGCCCTTCGAATTCCGATAATGCGACGGCTTGAACGACGTTGAACTTCTGCTCCGCCCGCTTGCGCAAATACTCCGTAGCTTCTTCTCGGCTCAGCTTATGAAATAGCTCCCAAGCTGTATCTCCCAGCCAGAAGAATGGCGTTCCATCCTCTTGCACCAAAAACCGCTTATGATCACTAACCTTCAATCGCTGCAAAACTTCCATTCTACGTACTCACTCTCCCAATTGCCAGGGTAGAAATAGATTTATGTTACGACTTGATAGTCCTAGACTAGCACACATCTATTATGAGTACAATATGTATACAATTTATGTCCCGATCTCGCGAATGCCCGGCCAATGCAGCCAAATATCCGTCATCGGCGCCTTCCAATCCGCACCATGCTCCGGGTGTGTTACTCGGAAGAAAATGGCGTATCGTGTGAAAGGAGAAGCGTTATTCGCTACACTATGCGCCAGCTGATAATGAACGAGAAAGACATCCCCCGGCTCCCCTCTCGTTTGAACAGGCTCCGGCAGCTCCACCGGCGGTATTCCGCCAAGCAGCGACTCAGGGCCATTTTCGCGGAAGTACTGCTCATAGATCTTATGGGTACCAGGCCAAACCGTGAAGTTTCCGGCAAAATCATCCCGTACCGGGCTGAGCAGCACGCCGACGAGCATCGTAAAGTTGCCGATCGTCCCTTCCTTCACCCCGTTATGCGGCGAGTACATCCCATCCAGATGCGGACGCGCCACAACCGGCGGGTCTTGCAGCGTTGGGAAACGAAGCGCGATCTGACCGCCTCGGGTCGGCGGACACTTCCCTTCGCCTATCAAGTCCTCTACCAGCGACCTAACAGGCGTATCGTTGAATAGCCCTGTAATCGGGGACTTATCCTGCAGTTCGGGACAGTACGATTGCGCGCGGAACGTCATCATTCGCTCAGACGGCATTCCCTCTCCGAGAGCATGATTAATATGCTTGAGCGCCTGATCGACCATAATCTTCGGGATGACACCTGGGACATGAATATAGCCATCGTTCAACATCGACAGCTTCTGCTTGTGAGTCAGCTTCATTGTTGCAGCCTCCTTGTTTTCCCTTTTATACTTCTAATTTACAGGAAATGGACAGGTCGCAGTACTGCAAAATTACGCACATTTTTGAAATAACTATACTATTGGTGTTTTGTGCTTCTGAGAGAGCGTATTTGCTCTCTCAGCGAACTCCGGGCACGGTTTTCGGTGTTTTGTA
>NZ_QTTN01000041.1:0-25848 GCF_003386535.1 Paenibacillus taihuensis | reverse complement strand
TTCTCTCTCAGCGAACTCCGGGCACGGTTTTCGGTGTTTTGTATTTCTGAGAGAGCGTATTTGCTCTCTCAAGCAAAATTCTCACTGGTTTTGGCACTGAGAGAGCATATTTGCTCTCTCAGCGAGCTGCGGGCACGGGTTTCGATGTTTTTCCCATCTGAGAGAGCGTATTTGCTCTCTCGGGCGAAATTATCGCTGGTTTTGATGCTGAGAGAGCGTATTTGCTCTCTCAGCGAGCTGCTAGGCGTGCTAGTAAGGCTAGCTATCGTACCATGACTTTCGATTTTCCCATTTATTCGCTATGTAATCTCCACAAAAAAAAGCGGCGAAGCAGGCTCACCTCGCCCACCTCACCGCTCTATCGCTCAACAGTTCAACAGTTCAACAGTTCTATTGCTGAACAGCTGAACAGTCTTCCGTACACTATTTCCGCAAAACCAAATGATAAATCCCTCTGAACGTGCTCGCGAACGTATCCGCACTTACCCGCACCTGCGCGATAACGCCCTGCGCGAGCAGCCCTTCCTTGAACGCGGGAACGAACAAACTCGCGCTCTTCGAGATTTGGCCGCCGAGCACGATCAGGTTCGGCTCGTACGCTCTAAACGACGGACCGAGTATGACCGCCATCCGCCGGCCGAACTGTTCAAACAACTGCACTGCCGCAGCATCGCCCGCAGCGGCAGCCTCCGCCAGCTCGCGAACATCTCTGCCAGCGAACGCCATGCCCATCTCCTCTGCCAGCTGAAGCACGCCTCGGCGCGAGATGCAGTCGTCTGCGATCCGGTTGCCGTACGGTACCGGGTACAGCCAGCCGTTCTCCGGCACGCCGGCGCGATGCTTCACAAGCTGGCCTCGCTCCACATAGCAGGAGCCGAGCCCTGTTCCAATCGTCAGGCATATCGCCCGCTCCTCGCCCTGCGCGTCGCCGTCGACGACTGCAATCTCGCCGAGCCCGAACAGCGCTGCGTCGTTCTCGAAGACGATACGGAATTCCGGCCTCAGTTGCTCGCGCAGCAGTGCATGAGATCGAATCGCTTCGTCCAGCAGGCTGCCGATGTTTAACCCATACAGAGACTCGAATTTGCCGAGTCCCTGAATGAGACAGACGCCATGCTCATAATCGAACGGACCCGGGAAAGCGAGGCCGAATCCGGAGATCGGTTCTTTCGAGAGGTCCCCTCGCTTCAGAACATCAACAAATATATCGACAAAATGGTCAATGACCGCTTCCGTCTCAAGCTCCGAACGGGAATCGTAGTGTCCGACAGTCGAAGCGATAATTTCTCCATCCCGCATGACAGCGGCTTTAATCTGCGTACCGCCGACATCGAAAGCCATAATAATGGAACGGTCCATTTGCCAAATCCGCCTCCTAAGCTCCTAAGCTGCTAAGCTCTCACGTATGCTTTTATCGTACCAATTGTCGAACCGATGCTAGGACCGCTAGGGCGAATCGTATACGAAGTGACGGATGCCGGCACGATGAACGTCTCCGCGTAACGGATCATGAACGGCTCGAATGCGCCGTCCGGACTTTCCACAACCGCCTCTTCCCCTTCGATCAGATTCAGCATGTGGACGCTTCCGTTCGATTCGTGAAGAACGGGGGCCGAGAACCAGTGCCTTCTCGTCTCGATGAACTCGAGCTCGTGCAGACCCGTGCGCTCTTCCTTCCAGCCTTCGCCTTCCGCAATCGTTTCGATCGGGCTGACACAGCTGTTCGTCGTCCAGTCCGTCGTCCGGTCCCACTGAATAACCTTGGAGCCATGCTCCACATGGACAGGGCGCGGCTTCCCGTCGAGACCAAGCCGATCCCAGTCCCACAGCTTAAAGGTGAAAATATACGGTGTCGCGCTAATCTCCAGCACCATGCAGCCCGAACCCGAACAGTGAACCGTCCCTGCCGGGATCAGGAAGTGATCATGTTTGGCCGCTGGGTAGACATTGACGTATTGCTCCGCCGGGAAGGTGAAGCCGCCCTCCTGCGCTTGGCGCAAATCCGCCAGCATCGCTTCAGGCTCAATATTATCCTTCAGCCCGAGGTATACCTCCGCACCAGGGGAAGCTTCTAGAATATAGTAGCTCTCATCCTGCGTATACGGCATGCCAAACTGCTCGCGGATATAGTCCGTTGTTGGGTGCACCTGGAGACTAAGATTTTGCCCGCCGATGGTGTCCAGGAAGTCGAAGCGGATCGGGAACTCCGCGCCGAAGCGTGAATACACTTTCTCGCCGAGCAGCTTGATGGACTCGAAGAACACCACATTAATCGATGGCAGCTCAACCCGGATCGTATCATAGTTAAAATAAAGGCTGTTCTCTTCCGGTACGCCGTCGAAACCCCATGCATACGGATGCGCACGCTTCGGAAGCTCGATGTTCGCTTCCAGCCAAGTGCCGCCCCATACGCCTGGATCGAAATACGGGACAAGCCGGAACGGCTGGCTCACCGCCTGCGCAAGTCCGGCAAACAGCGCTTGCTTCGTAAGGAGCTTAGGCTCGTCTTTCGTATTCGTGTCCAAATAGTAGTCGATGCCCTCGAGCAGCGATCTCTTCAGTCGATCCGCCATCCGCCACTCGAAGAAGAAGCCGCGCTTGTACAACCGCAGAATATCCTCTTCCTTATGGGCCGTTCTCCAGTTCGCATACTCCTTCGAGCGGTAGCGCAGCTGAATTTCCCATCTTGCCATATCCGCGTAGACGAGCACGTCGCCCTTGGCGATGAGCGAGGCGCCGAAGCCGATGACGATAATGATGCCATTGTCCGCCGACTTGATCTGCTCCTGCAGCGCAGCGATCCGCTGCGCATCGTAGAACTCCGCAATCGTGAACGGTGTCATATAGCCGAACACGCGGTCGTCAGTCATATAGCGCTCGACTTTGGCATCAACTTCGCTCGGGTCCAGCGCAGCGTCTTCGGATTGCACGACAAGGGACGGACGAAGCACATCGCTCAGTCCGTCCAGTATTTCCTGCTGTCTTACACCGGGATAGCATTCGATGACGACAACAGCTTTCTCTTTTCCTTTTCTTGCGACTGCCGCTGAGAGGGTGTAGCCAATCGCTTCATAACCTGACCACGCCTCATGCTCATAGCCTCGAATCGTTACGGATGGTGCTTTATTGTAGGCTGCCTTCATGGAAAGTCCAGCTCCTTCGCGTCATATTATTATCACAATATAACACAAATTAACACATTTGAACATCCATCTGTGAAATTGATACCTACAATACCGGCGCTACCTATACGATATGCAGCTCTGCTCCGCTCTCTTCAAGCAGCTGCCTGTCCGCAGCTGTAATTTGGTCATCCGTCACGAAAGCATGAATGTCGCCAAGGCGGGCAACCGTAGAGAAGAACCTTTTGCCAATCTTAGTCGAATCAAGCAGCATGATCACTCTTTCTGCCGAGGTCATCATCGCCTTCTTCACCTGCGTATCCATCATATTCGGATCTGTGAAGCCCTCTTCATGGGAATAGCCAAGGGCGGACAGAAACAGCGTATCCGCGTGGTATCTTGCAAAAAACTCCTCAGCAACAGGACCTACAAACGTGCCCGATACATCGCGCAGCATCCCGCCGCAGCTAATGATGGTATGCTTCTTCGCGGCAAACTGACGAATTCGGCCCATCGTGTCGAGCCCGTTCGTAAGCAGCGTTAAGTTGTCATAGGCTCCGAGATGATCCGCCATCCGCGAAACCGTCGTACCGTTCTCCAAAATAATAACCGAGGAGCTGCGAACGAACCGCTCTGCCGCATACGCAGCCAGCTTGTCCTTCACATCCCCGTTATTCGCAAGCTTCGTTGCGAGATCAGGCTCGTCTGCCGCTCGTCCCGTATCGTTATAGACGACGCCGCCATGCGACCTTGTGACGCGCATTTCCTGCTCGAGCAGCGTCAGATCGCGACGGATCGTCATCTCCGACACACCGAAATGGTCGCTCAATTCCTTCATCGTTGCGGCGCCGCGCTGGGCCAGGTAGTTCAGCACAGCTTGTTTTCGTTGTAATGGCAGCATGTTGATTCGATACCTCTTTCAATCGCGGACATAAATGTCGGTTTGCTTTTCACCAATTTTAACACAAATGAACATTATTCTAAAAGTTCTGCCACACCTGCTGATCAGGCAAAATAAACCCGCCCATATCGCGCAGCGCATGTCCATCGATCATATGCTGCCGAATGATGCGGCGAAGCGACGTATCATTCGGCGCATCCGTCCAGTCTTCGTATAATTGTCCGTCGAAGATCCGCTTCAGCCCTTCGAGGCCGTTGTTCAGGGACGGGTAGAGCGTGAAGCCGTTCAGGAACTGAACGATATTTTGAGAAGGCGCGAGCAGCTGGCGGAACTGCGAATCCAGCAGCCACGAGGTACATACATAAGCACGGAAGCCGCCCTCCGGGAAGTAACGAGCGAAGAACTGCTCCGCTTCGCGCATCGATTCGCCGCATTCGCGGATGTCTAGCTTCCCATCGGCAGCGATATGAATATCGAGGACGGAATCGCCGTCTCTCAGGATAATCTCCCAATCTTCGCGAGGCGACAGAGATGTCTGCTCTTGGCTGGCATAGCCGTCTTCATCGATACGGTGTCCGCGTATGAACGAGTCCTCGATCAGGAATTCCGACTGCCAAGCACCGCCAACGCTATCGCCACCGTTATCCGCGGCCTCGTAACGTCCGCTTGTGCCGTCAATAAGTCCGTCGCGCCGGAAGCTGATGCCGCTCTCCGCCATAACGACCACTTCGCCCGTCTTCGTATTGCGCAGCACGACCATATGCCCGTTAAAGTGGCTTCGGCAGAACTGGAGTCTTCCGAGGCGGAACAACTGGAACGTCAAATGATGATGAACCCACATAATATCGGTGCCCCAGCTGCCATGCTTGCGGTAATAGTGCTCCATCCATAGCTTCAGGTCGCTCAGCGTGTGGACGAGCACCTCTGCCGGGATGCCGAGATTCTCATACTGCTCGATCAAACGCGGCACTCCGCTGATAAGCACGAGCGGAATGAACTGCGGCGCTCTGTCGCCTGTACGTTTGATCCATTCGCTCACTTCCGACCGATACGGGCTGACGATGGTTCCGTCTTCCGGGAATAGAAGCGCGCGTCCTTCCAACGCTAACTCGCACAGTTCTTCGTTTGCGTGTATTTCTGCCGCTGCTGCAGTAAGTGCGTTAAGCGCATCCGCCGGAAGCTGCAGCCATTCATTCGCCGCGATAAGCTCCGCTTCTTGCAGGAACCAGAGCGGTTCCCTCAACTGTTGTTGATTGTAAGTTTGCTCCGCCATTAGACCGCAAGTCCCCTCTCCCATTCTCGCTTGTCAAAAGATTACCAAGAGGCTATGCAGCCGTCCGTCCTTGGTTCCGTTCCGCCAATCAATACCCCGCTCGGATCCCGCCAGATCACTTGTCCGCAGCCGAATGCCTTGCGATCCGCCATCGTCTGAATGAGATGGCCCCGCTCCTCAAGCCCCTGCGCGATAGCTGCCGGAACCTCCGCTTCGACGAGCACATGCTTGCCTTCGGTCCACTGCCATCTCGGCGCATCAAGGGCAGCCTGCGGATTCAAGTTATAGTCGATCATGTTCGAGATCACTTGCAAATGTCCTTGCGGCTGCATGAATGCACCCATGACGCCGAACGGACCAATCGGCGCGCCGTCCTTCGTGAGGAAGCCCGGAATAATCGTATGATAAGGCCTTTTGCCTGGCTCCAGTACGTTGGCATGCGCAGGATCAAGCGAGAACGAGTGCCCGCGGTTCTGCAGGCTGATGCCTGTCCCCGGCACGACGACGCCTGAGCCAAAGCCGTTATAATTACTTTGAATGAATGAGATCATGTTGCCTTCCCCGTCAGCAGCAGCCAAGTAGACGGTGCCGCCCTTCGGCAGCTCGCCCGGCTCCGGCAGCAGCGCCTCCGTACCGATCAAGCTTCTGCGCAGCGCGGCATATTCCTGCGACAGCAGCTCTTCCGCGCTGACGCTCATCCGTGCCGGATCGGTAATGTAATGCTTGCCGTCCGCGAAAGCGAGCTTGAGCGATTCGATCTGGGCGTGGTACGTCTCCACGCTGTCTTTTGCGCCAAGCGGAATGCCGCCAAGCACATTCAGCGCCATGAGCGCGACGAGCCCTTGCCCGTTCGGCGGCAGCTCCCACACGTCGTAGCCGCGGTAATTGACCGACATCGGCTGCACCCATTCCGGCCGGAATGCCGCCAAGTCCTCTTTGCGCAGCAGGCCGCCGCTCTCTCGTGCGTAGCGGTCCATCCGCTCTGCCAATTCGCCGCGGTAGAACGATTCGCCCTTCGTCGCGGCAATCTCGCGAAGCGCGAAGGCATGACCTTCCGAGCGCCACATCTCCCCGATCCGCGGGGCTTGGCCGTTCGGCGCGAAGATGCGGAACCACTCGTCGTAGATCCCGTGCGGGTTATCGCTCTCGCGCCGCGCGTTCCACACCTCATGCGCCCGGGTCCATTTCACGCCGAGCTCCGGGCTAATCGGGTAGCCGCCATCAGCGTACTCGATGGCCGGCTCCAGCAGCTGCGCGAAGGGCAGCTTGCCGAACCGCTCGGACAAGCTCGCCCATGCACCTGGCGCGCCGGGCACGGTAACCGGCAGCCAGCCGCTCGCCGGCATCTCGGCAGCATCTCCGCGCTGCCGCACAGCATCCAGCGTCAGCAGCTCCGGTGCGCCGCCGCTTGCGTTAAGACCGTACATTTGGCCTTTGTGCCAAATGATCGCAAATGCATCGCCGCCGATGCCGTTCGAGGTCGGCTCGACAACGGTGAGGCATGCCGCCGCCGCGATGGCGGCATCGATAGCATTGCCGCCTTGCTGCAGGACGCGAAGTCCTGCCTGCGAAGCAAGCGGCTGCGAAGTCGCGACCATGCCGTTACGCGCAACGGTCGCCGTTCTTCGCGATGGATAGGGGTAGTGCGTCAGGTCATAGTTTACGTTGTGGCCCATCGTTCGTTACCCCTCCATTTCGCGCGCTAGTTCAATTAGCTTGTTCACGGTGTTCCAGTTGCGCACCGTTGTCGGCTGGCTCAGCTTGTCCGCTTGGACCGCAAGCTTCGAACCCCGGACACTCTCCGCAAACAGCAAATATAGATCCCGGCCAGCGAGAATCCACTGATCCGCACCTGCATCGAAAGCTTCCAGCTTGCTCAGCTTGTCCGGCTTCGGCGCATCCAGCATCATCGACACGTACAAGCACTCCCCTTCACAGGAAGCCGCCGCCTTCGCAACTTGCGCTTCCGTGAACGGACGGTTCGCCGCGATATGCTCCATCTCGGCCGCTGAGCGGATAATGACTCGAATGGATAGACCGAACGACGCCTCGATGACTTGCTCGATATGCTTGCACAGCTCCGGTTCCTCTTTCTCCGACTCGAATAGGATGTTGCCGCTCTGAATATACGTCTGCACCCGCTGGATTCCGCTTGCTTCCAGCGCCTCGCGCAGCTCCGCCATCTTGATCTTGTTCTTCCCGCCGACATTAATGCCGCGCAGCAAAGCAATGTGAATCGCCATTCCCATATCCACCGCTTTCTAACATAGATTAGGTTAAGTTTACCACATTTTCCTGCTGTGCTGACCGACCTGGCTATATTGGAAAAATCCTCATTTCGGCGAAAATTGCGACTTCTGGGCAGCTATATTGGAAAAATCAGGAAAATCCACTTATTTTAGGCGAAATCCATCAAATTGGCCTCAAGCGGATCAAAATGGTTGGAAAATCCACTATAGCAATCGAAATCGGCTAAAATGGAGCTTTTTTGTGGGAAAAATCCACGCTAGGCGCCGGACTGAACGGTAGCGAACTGATCTGATGTGAAGTGGAGCATGGGTAGCGATAAAAAAAAGCCCGGCAGACGATATCTGCCAGGCTTACTTAATGAGAGTTAAACGTCGCCGCCCGCGTAATGCACGGACAGGGAGCGCAGGATCGGTTCGTCATCGCACTCGGTTATCTCCACGATGACTCCGGCAGCTTTTACAGTAGGGATACGGATAATGGCTTTATGCCCGATACTGCTGCCTTCGTAGATGGTAACCGGGCGATGCGACTTGGCGGAGATGATCGAAACCGTGAAACGGCGCACCCGTTCGCCGGCGGTGAGATCCTCTTCAATGATGATGTGGTCGACGAGATGCGATGCTTCCGCACGATACTGCCATTTGCGGCTGCCCTCTTGAACCCACGCCGAGCTTGCAGCAATCGGATTGCCGAAACGTCTGCGAATCTCCTCGCCGAATCGAGTCAGATGGTCCGCGTCCTTGGCAGGCAGCAGGCCTTCCCGATTCGGGCCGATGTTCAGCAGCAGGTTCGTGCCGCGGCCGACG
Organism: Paenibacillus taihuensis; assembly: GCF_003386535.1. Lineage (GTDB taxonomy): Bacteria > Bacillota > Bacilli > Paenibacillales > Paenibacillaceae > Paenibacillus_Z > Paenibacillus_Z taihuensis. The sequence goes on along the minus strand of NZ_QTTN01000041.1, from coordinate 17,496 downwards.
GAGAGATAATAGAGTCCCATCAGCTCGTCAACGGATTTCACCAAGTGCTCATCGGCGTCGCTGTAGAACCAAGTGGAATTGTTCGCGCGCATCTGCACGTCGCATTCCGCTGGCAGCCACATTTGTTCGCCGAGGTCATCCAGCTTGTCGGTATAGATCGAGAAGTCGGTCGACTCCACTACGTTCCAGCAAGGAACAGGCGCGATGCCGTCTTCATTGCCAATCCAGCGGAAGTCCGGGTCGCCCATGTTGAAAATCAAGATGTTCGGCTGCATCCGGCGAATCTCGCCGATAATGCGCGGCCAATCATACGTGTGCTCCTCCGAGCCGCAGCCGTCAAACCACAGGATATCAATGTCGCCGTAGCCGCTCAGCAGCTCCGTGATCTGATTGACGAAATAATCGTCATACGCCTTCGCGTCCTGCGTATAGAAGTCCGCCGAACCGTCGTATGGCGAGTAGTACAGCCCCGGCTTCACGCCGTACTTCCGGCAAGCGTCCACGAACTCGCGAACGACGTCGCCTTGTCCTTCCCGCCATGGCGAGGCGCCAACGGTAAAGCTGCTGTACTTCGAAGGCCAGTTCGAGAAGCCGTCATGATGCTTTGCAGTCAATACCGCGTATTGCATGCCCGCTTCCTTCGCCGTGCGGATCCACTGCTCGCAGTCGAGCTTCTCCGGATTGAAAGCGGTTGGCGTCATCACCCGCTCGTCGAAATCGGCATAGCCTTCATAGAACGTACGCAGGCCAAAATGAATGAAGAGTCCGAACTCTAGGTCTTGGAATGCCAGCTGCTTTGCGCTTGGAATGATTCGCTGCTCCGTTTGCATCGCTTCTAAAACCCTCCTTGGAATCGGTATCGTTGCTTGTTGCTTGTTGCTTGTTTTCGTTCCACCTAAGCTTCGTTCCACAAGGTCCGCAGATTATCCATTGCAATCTTGGATGCCGATTTGCATTCTTCCATGCCTTCGAATTCTACGGTTACGAAGCCGTCGTAGCCGGAATCTTTGATCAGCTTGACGATTTTGCGGATTTCGATCTCGCCGTGACCGACGATTGCGCCGCGCAAGTAGTTGCCGTTCGAAGTGCGGAACCAGTCGCCGCCGCCTGGAGGGGCATCGTACGGACGGAAGTAGAAGTCCTTGAAATGAACGAGCGATGCATACGGCAGGTTCTTCATAACGCCGATGACCGGGTTCTCGTCCACGCACATGAAGTTGCCGACATCCAGCGTCGTCTTGAAGTTCGGACGGTCGACCGCCTGCAGCACGCGCTGCACCCGGTCGCTCGCTTGCACGCTGAAGCCGTGGTTCTCGATTGTCGTCGTAATGCCGAATTGCGCAGCATAATCGGCGATAATGCGGCTGCCTTTCACGATCAACGGCAAGCTCTCCTCGAACCAGGCGATCGTCGTCTGCTCCTTCGGAATCGTGAACGCCGTCACGTCATGGCGCATATGCTTGACGCCCATCCGGTGGATGACATCCACATGCGATTTCACCCGCGCCATCTCAGCCTCGAATTCCTCCTCCGTAGGCTGTACGAAGTTCGCCGGCATCGAGTAGTTGGACAGCGCGATGCCAACCTCTTTCGCTTTCTCCCTTATCGCATCTGCAAGCTCCAGATTATCAACGAGCTTGTAGCCGTAAGGCACCATCTCCATATGTTCCCCGCCGTTGTCGGCGATCCACTGAATAACGTCGAGTACCGTCATCTCTCCGGATTTCAGAGCCGGGAGAAGACTGTATGTGCTTAAACCAATTTTCATGACAAAGCTGCCTCCTTCATGTTATCGCTGATCCAGTATGGCACGCAGGTCGGATAGACGAGTCGGATCAATCGGTGCAGTGGACGAGCCGTTCACGCGAACGCCTGAGCCAAAATGTACAGCGCGCACCTGCGTCGCTTCCACAAATCCCGCCACCGCCTCAACGATCAGACCGCTGCCAGCCAGGATTTCAATCGCCGAGCCTCTCGCTCCCGCCCGCTGTACAAGCTCTGCAATACGTTCGCTCGCATGCAGAACATTAGGCGCACCGCCAGAAGTAAGCACTGTGCGCACCTGCGGGTAGCTCATCAAAGTCTCCAGAGCCTCCGACTGATCTCGTACCTCGTCGAACGCACGGTGGAATGTGACCGGCACGTCTCCGGCAGCTTCGAGCAACCGCCCCAGATGCTCCTCATTGACAGTCTGATCGACTGTCAACACACCGAGCACGAAAGCGCCGAGCTTAGGCAGCTGCATCGCCCGGATGTCCCGTATGGAGCGGATCATCTCCGCAATTTCCGCTTCCGAATAATGAAACGACCGGCTATGCGACCGAATCATAATATGCATCGGGATTGTGCATACCTCCGCTACCTGACGAATTACGTCCGCTTCTGGAGTTAGCCCTCCTTCTTCAATGACGGAAACAAGCTCAATCCGGTCGGCGCCGAAGCGCGAAGCCGTCTTGGCGTCTTCTTCTGTTAGTGCAATTACTTCGAGCAGCATCGCCAATCTTCCTTTCTAGTTGAACCGCGTACTGCGTACCTGCGTGCCATGTGTCAGCGCGATAAGAATGAATCTATCCATTCACTATAGCATGCAGGCCCATTCGCAGCCGCGTGATAGAATTACGATCTATAGGGATATTATTACTGAATTTTATCTTCTTTCAAACTCGGCGCACAACAAAAAACCGCCCGCAGCTCCCAGCCGCGGACGGTCCTCATCATGAATTATAGCTGTACAATCGTCTTCGATTCCGCCGCGCGAATGATCGCATCGAGCACTTGCTGATTACGGTAGCCGTCCATAAAGCCCGGCAGGCCGTCAGGCTGACCGCCGTCCAGCATCGCCAGAAACTGCTCGTACTGCGTCACTTCGCAGTGCTTCGGCACGTTCAACACGGTGCGCGCCAGCTGGCCGTCTTCCTCTCGAATCCATACGATCCGGTTCGGGTCCTCTGTCGACGCGTGGAGCGTGCCGGTATCGCCGTAGATCGAGATCTCGTGCTGGTTGCCGGAGCCGATCGCGTTGCGCGACGTTTGGAAGATGCCGCGCACTTCGCCGGTCATGCGCGCCTGGAAGCTCGCGAAGTCGTCGACTTCGATCTTCACCGGCTCGCCGGTCCGCGAGTCCAGCCGCTCCGGCACGATCGTATGCAGCTGCGCCGACAGCTCCTCGAACTCGCCGAAGAGGAACCGGGCCATATCGATCATATGCGAACCGAGGTCGCCGAGCGTTCCGGTTCCGGTCACCGACTTGTCGAAGCGCCAGTTGTAGCCAACGTTGTACTGCGGCGCTCCCCAGCCTTGCAAATACTGGCTCGAGAAGCTGCGAATCTGGCCCAGCTTCCCATCGCGAACCAGCTCTCGCGCATAGCGGAATGCCGGCGTGAAGCGATACGTGAAGCCGATCATCGCCGCCACAGGCTGCTGTTCGTACTGCGCCAGCAGCGGCACGGCTTCCTCGAAGATGCGGGTGAACGGCTTTTCTGCCAGGAACGGCTTGCTTGCTGCCAGACAGAGCGAGACGATGTCCGCATGCACGTTATTCGGCGTAACGGACACGACCGCGTCCACGTCCGGATCTGCAATAAGCGCCGCATAGCTCGCGTAGCGCTTCTCGGGCGCAATGCCTTGCTCCTCGCCGACTCGCGCCAGCGCTTCCTCATTCACATCGTTCACCGCAACAAGCTCCATGCGGTCCGTGAATGCAGACATCCAGCGGATATGTGCCTGCGCCATGCCGCCGAGTCCAATTAAGCCAATCCGATACTTGCTCATCGTCTACTCATTCCTCCTTGTACTCGTTCAATGCCTATGATTTCGGCTGAATCTTCTCCAGCGGAGCTGTATGCCCATAAACAGGCGCAGCGGCAGTGCTGGGCGCCGCCCAATGGACGCCGTTCGCGATTACGCGCTGAATCTCCGGGTTATGGTACGTCGGGTATGTCTCGTGGCCTGGACGGAAGTAGAAGATTTTGCCCCGTCCTCTGTTATACGTCACACCGCTGCGGAACACTTCCCCACCCTCGAACCACGAAATCATTACAAGCTCATCCGGCGCCGGGATGTGGAAATGCTCGCCGTACATCTCTTCCTTCGGCAGCTCGATATACTCGCCGATGCCAGCCGCAATCGGATGCGCCGGGTTCACGACCCAAATCCGCTCCTTGTCGTCAGCTTCGCGCCATTTCAGCTGTCCGGTCGGTGTGCCGAGCAGCTTGCCGAAGATTTTCGATGCATGTCCGGAGTGCAGTACGATGAACCCCATGCCGTCCAATACGCGCTGGTACACCTTCTCGACGATCGCATCTTCTACCCGATCATGAGCAAGATGCCCCCACCAAATGAGCACATCCGTCGTGTTCAGCACCTCTTCGGTCAAGCCATGCTCCGGCTGCTCCAGCGTCGCTGTCCGCACCGCGAAGTCTTCCTGTTCCAATCCTTCTGCGAGCGCGCCGTGAATTCCTTTCGGATAAATATCCGCTACTTTCGGGTTGTTGATCTCGTGCAAATATTCGTTCCAGATCGTTACGTTTAACATAGAAGATCACACCTTTCCTTCGCTTCGCATGAAAATAATTCGGGGTATAACCTTGTGGGTTATACCCCGATCGCTTTACACTCGCTTACTTGCCGTTCGCGGCACGCCATGCGTCGACTTGCTTCTGCGCTTCCGCAATGATTTTGTCCAGACCAGCGCTCTTCAGCTTGTCGATCATCTTCGGCAAATCCTTCTCCGGATCCAGCTGACCGGATTGGAAGCCTGGATCGAACGTGCTCTGTACTTTGGAAACCGCGATCAGCTCGTTCTTCACCGGTTCGGAGTCGAATACGAAGCCGATCAGCGGCGATGGCTGGCTCTTCACCATCTCGTTGAACTGCTCGTAATTGAAGTATTTATTCGGGTCTTCGCCGACACGCGTATAATTCAGCATTTGGTTGCCGAGCTGCCATTGATTGTCGTGGAAGAAACCGACGTTATCCTTCGTCTTGCCTGCTGGCAGATCGATCTGGCCATTGTTGAGCACATAATGCGTGCCTTCCACGCCGTAGTTCATCAAGGTGAGCAGGTTTTTATCTTTGTAGAACAGGTTCAGCAGCATCATGGCGCGTGCAGGGTCCTTGGAGGTTTGGGAAATGGCCTGCATCGTCGCGGCCAGCTTCGACGTGTGGAGACGGTCGATATTAAGCGGCACTTGGATGATGTCCATGCCAAGCTGCGTGCTCTTGTTCGCCATCAGCGACGGCTCGCCGATCTTCATATCCTTCACGATCTCAAGGTCTGTGCCGATTGCGGCAAAAGCGGTCTTCGCCTGGAACTTCTTCCAGATGTCGATGCCCGGCGTCGTTGCATCCTTGTTGATGAAGCCTGCTTTGTACCATTCATTCGTGAGCTTCGCAAGCTCCATGTACCGAGGCGTCTCATAAGCATCTACAACCTTGAACTGATTGTCCGGATTCGTATCGCGCTGGTCGATGCCGACCGGTCCGATAATATTCTCCATGCTGCCTGAACCGAAGTAAGCGCCTAGCGGGAATGCCGGGCCGACTGCCGGCGTAACGCCGGGCTCGTTATCCTTGATTTGCTGCAGAATCGGGCTAAGATCCTTGAATTCGCCGGACTTCAGCGGACTTAGGTCGATATGATATTTATCAATAAGTTCTTTGCTGAATGCGACGCCCTGCGGGTTGCCAAGCTCCTGGTGAACGTGGACGCCGTAGATTTTGCCTTTGCGGCGCGCGCCTTCGAGCAGATCGCCTTCAACGGACTTGATGTCGGGACCGTCCTCGTTCAGCAGATCATCAAGCGGCAGCAACGCGCCCTTGTTCACCTGCGTTTCGAAGTTCATCCAGTTCGCGGTCCAGAGCAGGTCGAATTTCTCGCCGGAGGACATCATCAGGTTCAGCTTGTCGGAGTAAGCGCTCCAATCAATCGGGTTCAGCTTCACCGTCATGTTCATATCCGGATACGTGGTCTTCAAATAATCGTTCATCGCGGACTGCACGGTGCCAATGTCGCTTTGATTCGGGTCAGGGTACACCATGACCACTTCATACGGGTCCAGCGCTTTCTTCTCATTCGTTGCATTCGTTGCATTCGTTGCATTTGCGGCGTTGGTGCTCGTGTTGCCGGCGTTGCCCGATGCGTCTGCATTGCTCGAATTGTTTGCTTTGTTTTGGTTGGCAGCTTCGTTATTCGCGCTGTTATTGCTTCCGCAGCCTGCCGCAATCAGCGACATGGACAGCAGGAGCGATGAAAGAACGATTGACCCTCTTCTCATTCTCATCTTGGGGAAACCTCCTGTTTGGATAGGTCTATTGTATACTAAATCAGCGAGTGCCGGCTGTTAGCTGCGCACACTAACGTTGGCTTTGGCTGAGTCTAGCCTTTCACAGCGCCAATCGTGAGCCCTTTTACAAAATATTTCTGCAAGAAAGGGAATACCAGCGCCACCGGTACGACAGCAATGATCGCCATCGCCATTCGCAGCTCCTCAAGCGGCTGCGTCTGCATCGTGCTGACATCGATATGCGCTTTGTCGGCGACCGCCTGCAAGTACTGCGCATTCATCAGCGTGTTGTACAAGAAATATTGCAGGTTATACAGTGTGTCCGTCTTTATGAACACGAGACTTGTAAACCAGTCATTCCAGTAGTTCACGATGACGAACAAGCCAATCGTTGCCAGTACCGGCAGGGACAGCGGCAGGATAATATTGAAGTACGTGCGGTACTCGCTCGCGCCGTCAATCTGTGCCGAATCGATCAACGAAGGCGGAATGCTCGTCATGAAAAACGTCCGCATAATGAACACATTGAAGCCGCCGATGAGGCCCGGAATGATAAGCACCATCATCGTATCCTGCAGATGAAGCAGCTTCGTGTAGACCAAGTACCACGGCAGCAATCCGCCGCCGAACAGCATCGTAATGAGAACGAACATGCTAAGCGCGCCGCGATACGGAAAGTCTTGCCGAGATAGCGAGAACGCAAGCGCCGATGTGATTGCAAGACTTGCAATGGTGCCAATGATGGTCACGGCAATCGATACGCCGAAGGAGCGTATGATCGGCTCCGCGTCATGAATCAGAAACTTATAAGCGACGAGATCGAATTCTTTGGGCCAAAAGCTGTAGCCGTATTTCGCCAGTGCATTCTGCCCGCTCACCGATACCATCAGGACCAGCCAGAACGGGATGATGCATGCCAGGCTGAATAGAATTAAACCGATATTGATCAGGACGTTCGTCCAGTTGTTGCCCCTCATGAAGCGAACAGCCTCCTTTTTGCCTTATGCCAATAGCTAGAATAACGAATTGTCGCTGCTCACCCGTTTCACGATCATGTTGACCGATACGATCAGGACGAATCCGACGACCGCCTGCAGCAAGCCTGCCGCCGAAGCCAAGTTTGTATCGCCTGTAACAAGCAGCGCGTTGTACACGTACGTGTCGATAACGTCTGTCGTGCTCTTCAGCATTCCTGCGTTCATCGTCACTTGATAGAACAAGCCGAAGTCGGCGCTGAAGATGCGGCCGATCGCGAGCAGCGTCAGGATGATGATGACCGGAATGAGGAACGGCAGCGTAATCTTCGTCATCTGCTTCCATTTGCTTGCCCCGTCCAGCATCGCCGCCTCGTAATATTCGCGGTCAATGCCGACAATCGTCGCCAAGTAGATAACCGAGCCGAAGCCCACCGATTTCCAAATGTTCACGACCGTCAGGATGTACGGCCAGTATTGCGGGGACATGTACCACGAGATCCCTTCCTTGCCGGCAGGCTCGAGAATCGACTTGTTAATGAAGCCGAGCTCCGGATTCAGGAAGCCGTAAACGAGATACGCCACGACGACCATCGAGATAAAATGCGGCAGCAGCATCGTGCTCTGATAGAACTTGGATAAGAAGCGATGCCTCACTTCGTTCAGCAAGAGCGCGAGCAGCACCGACAGCACCGTGTTGATGAGCAAGAATGCGAGATTGTACACGATCGTATGGACGATGACATGCCACATATCGCTTGTCGCGAACAAGAAGTGGAAGTTATCGAAGCCATTCCAGTCGCTGCCGATAATGCCCTTGGCATAGTTAAAATCTTTGAACGCGAGAAACACGCCGAACATCGGCAAATAATTGTTAATCAGCAGCAGCGCAAGACCTGGTAATGCGAGAATGATAAGCGCCCGGAACTTCCACAGCTTCCGAAGCGGATTTCCTTTGCGTGACGCTGCCACTGGCCTTGCCGCCGATTGCCTTACTGCTTCCATCGTTGAACCACCGCCTGTTGCTTTCTATGAGATCATCATAGCTGGAAGCGAGAGGGAGCCCCACTCGTTTTGTCACCTGGGTCTAGTCATTTTGTGACATCACGCAAAAACGACCCTGACGAGTCACGGGCAGGATGCCTCCGCCGCACCGCTTGTTTGTCATTTCAGCTCGCTCTGCTGCTGAGAGCACGTATGTATGCTCTCAACCCCGATTCCTTGCGATTTTGCTCCTGAGAGAACGTATGTGTGCTCTCGACCGAGGTTCACCCGACTCTACATTGGTCACATGTTCCCGAGTAATGTCCTAGGGCGCCGCCACCGCTTGCTTGTCCATTGTCTATATGGGAAATATCCACTGTAGAAGGCCTTTTTCAGCTGAATTAGCAGTCTATAATGGAAAAATCCACTCATTTACGCTCGAAACCGGCGTTTGGAGCCTTTTCGGCCACTAATGAGTGGATAAATCCAATATAGCTCCTTCGAAACCGCTAATTAGTGAAAAATGAATGGATTTATCCAATATAGCTCTGCGCTCTAGTTAGAGTTTCCGCGAAAAAAAGTGCCAAGAAAAGTCCATTGGACTTTCTCGGCACTTTGACGACTCTCTTAAAGGAGCTTTGCTTATGCTTGCTGTTTCGCTGCTGTCGTATTCCGCTTGTTCTCTCGCATGTACTCTCGTTTGCGCTTGCGTCATTGCTTCCGGTATTCCTGCGGATTCGCTTCAAACCGTTTGCGGAACATGCGGGTGAAATGAGAGAAGTTTGAGTAACCGACCTGCTGCGCAATCATGCTGACAGTCATATCCGTCGTATCGAGCAGCTGTTTCGCCCGGTTCATCTTCGTCTCGATAAGATAGTCGATCAGGTTTACGCCGGTCTCTTTCTTGAACAGCCTCGACAGATAGGCGGGATTCAGTCCGACATGTGCGGCAACATCGTCCCGCGATATATCTTCCTCGACGTTATCCTTAATGAACTGGATCGTTTGCTGCACGAAGCTGTTCTTCTCCTTCTCGCCATGCGCAGCGTCCATCTCCGCACTGTATACGAGAACCGGGCTCGTCTTGCCAACATGCGTATGCTGCAGCTCTTTCAGCCCATCGCACAAGCCGGGCATATCGTGAAGCGGTGCAAAATAGCCGACGTAGCAGTTGATGCGGCAATAGAACAGCTCCTTGCACGACGTGACGAAGCTTCTGCACGTCGCTTCCCACTGCTCGGCTACGGCTGCGGATTCATGCACGAACGGGCGCTGCTCGTAGACCATGACGAACAGCTGACCGCCACGGTCCGTTACGACTTGTCCCTGCTGCCCGGCCCCGGCGAGGAGCAGTTCCTCCGCCGCCTTTTGCACGGCGTAACGCATCATCTCGAGATCACGTCCCGCGAACGGCCGCAGCCATTCCTCGACATGAATGAGAATGGGCAGCACATGCGCGTCCGGAGACAACGCGAGCCGAGCATCTTTAAGTGCCCGCTCCAGGAAGTCGTCGAAAGTGAGAATGCGCCGCGCCAGCAGATCTTGCCAGAACCGTTCGGCAAGCTTCGGCTGCTGCTTGCTCCAGAGCGATTCGTATTGCTGAACGAGCTCAGCCGAGCGCGCTTTCTCTGCCCGCCCCTGAATCGCCTTGATCATCTGCGCGACGACATTCGCAAGCTCCTCGCTGTCCACCGGCTTCAGCAAATAGTCGAAGCTCTTCAGCTGGAACGCCTGCTTCGCATAGTCGAATTCGCTGTGACAGGTCAGAAACAGCGATTCCGTATGCGGGCAATGATCCTTCACCCAACGGACTAATGACAGCCCGTCCTCATCCGGCATCTCAATATCGCAGATCAGTATAGCTATCGCTCGCTCCGTTAAGAGCGTCCTCGCTTCTTCCGCGCTGAAGGCGGTATGCACATGACCAATGCCAAGCGATGCCCAATCATGGCAGTTGCATATCCCTTCCGCTGCGTAGCGTTCATCGTCCACAATTAACATTTCGTACATCCGTTGTTCTCTCCTTACGCATACTCAATCGGGAGCGTCAGGCGTATCGCGGTTCCGCTTGGTTCGTGATGCCGAAAAATAAGCGTTGCTTTGTCGCCGTATCGCATTGCGAGCCTTTTCTTCACATTCCATATTCCGATATGCCCTTCTTCATCCGAATCCGGGAGATAATCGTCTGCGTTTAATTGCGCGAGCTTCTCCGGCGCCATGCCTTTACCGTTGTCGAATAGATCAATGACCATCCGATCCTGCTGCGCTTCATCGCGCCGTGCTTTGATGGTAAGGCGAAACGGCGCCTCCTTCAAGCTCAGGCCGTGAACCATCGCGTTCTCGACGAACGGCTGAACGAACAGCGACGGCAGGCAAGCTTCCTTCAAGTCATCCTGGAGCACCATTTCGAACTCAAAATCATCCTGGTACCGCATTTTCTGAATTTCGAGGTAATGGCGAATATGCTCCATCTCCTGCTCGAGCGTAATCGTCTCCTTGTTCAGCCGGATCATGAAGCGGAAGTATTGGACGAGGTGACGCACCATTTTCTTCACGAGCTCCACTCGTTTCAGGTCCGCCAGCTGGAAGACGATATTCAGCGCGTTCAGGAAGAAATGCGGATTAATCTGCGTTTGCAGCTGCTTCATCTCGGCCTTCTGGGCACGCAAGCGTTCCTCGTACACCCCGATTTTCAAATCCGTAATCTCTTCAACCATGCCGTTGAACGTATGGTTAATGATTGCGAACTCCGCAATGTTAGAGTCGGGAAGACGTGCTTCCATCTTCCCTTCCTTGATGCGCCGGATCGCGCCAAGCAGCTGCAGAATCGGTTTGAAGATCATGCTTCGGAAGATAAATCCGTACAGCAGCAGAATCGCAAACACAACGAGCGGCATCCACTTCGTAATCGTCTGGAATCCGCTTAAGCCTTGCAGCAACTCCGAATTCGGAATGACGACCGCCGTGCTCATCGGGCTGTTCTTCGAATGCTTCGTCACGACGAGATATTTGGTCTTGTCGTTCGTGAACGAGAAGGAGTGGTCTTCGCTGAGTTCCTCGGGAGGCAGCCCGTTCAGCTTGCCTAGTGCGGATGACGGATTGGATAGGATAATGCCATCATTTCCTAAGAAGAGCAGGTCGCCGCCTTTGCGGAGATTGAGATTGCCAAGCGGCATCTTCAAGCTGTTGACGTTAATCAGCGCGCCGATGTAAGCGTTGTTGGTGAGGTCATCGCTGACGAGCCGGAACAGGAAGTTCTGATCCTTGATCCGTACGAGGTTCCACTTGTACATCACGGTCTTCAGCTGCTCGGGGTGATGGAACATCTCTGTGACCCATGCCCGGGCGGGCTCGTAGTACCAAGGCGTCGCGCCGGCCATATTCGTCGAGACCAGCATATCGCTTGGTTTGGAATAGACAAAAAACATATCCACCGTATGGTAGTACGACTGATACATCGAGTTCCGCTGAATGAGCCCGATCTGGGCAAAATAGTACTCCGAATCCGTCAGCCCCGGCTGCCCGAACTTCTGAAAGTTGTCGTCATGGTTGACAATATCCATCATGTTGATCGCAATATCGTCGAGGCTCCGGTCGATCATATTGAGCGAGGAGCTGACCAGGTTCTGATACGAGTTCGCGACCTGCGTCAGCACGACGCCCTTCGTGAAATTGCCGGCGAGGTACAGAATCGATAAGAGCGGTACCGTAATTGCACAGAACAGCAGGATAAAGCGCGTGCTGAGCGTGTTGAATTTGGGCATGGTGTAGGGCTCCTTCTAAGCTTGCTGTCAGAGCTATAATAGCAAGAAAAACCGCCCTTATGGACGGTGTTTTTCGATATATTTTAAATAAAAGACGATTCCTGCGCGATCGACATCTGAGAATTGCAGGGGATCATCGGACATTAATCGTTGGAGCTCATTGATGTTAACCCATCTTGGGTACTTTGTCTCATCTCCAGCTTGCAAGAGTTCGCCAATTGCTTTGCAGCGGAAATAGGCGCCAACGGAATCAAAAGGTCCTTTTGTCGTTTGATAGACGGCGAATGGCTGCAAACACTCCACTGCAAAATCAGTGTTCATATGCGCAGTGTCAATCCTCGTATCTTCTCCTTCGATTTCCGTCACGTCCAATCCTGTCTCTTCCTTTACTTCCCTAATCAGCGCCTTGTGCAGCGGTTCGAATGGATCGATTCTGCCGCCTGGAAGCTCAATCCGCTGGGGACCGTCAGACTTATTCCGTGTTTGAACGACGATCTCGATGCTGCCGTTAACGGTCCGCTCAATGATTGCGCGTGAATTGACCAGAAACATTGGGCGATCGCCTCCTCTTCTATCGTTATTTCAGCTGTGCATGGATCCCGGCAAGAAAAGTGTCTACCATCAGCTGGAAGCTGACGTTCAGATCGACAGGCATTCCGAAGCCGCCCTGCTGCTCAATCGAAGCGAAGCCGTGCATCAAGCTGCGAAGTCCGCGCACGAGATGAATGCTCAGCTCGTGATCGAGCCCGTATTCGCGCAGCGCTTCGATTGGAACGGCCGCGATATTGCCGGCCGCTTGCTGGATTTGCGTATCGGCACGGTCCATCGTTCGCTGCGTCATGGCATATAATCCAGGATGCTTGCGTGCAAATTCGAGATAAGCGTACGCGAGTGCACGGATCGCATCATCTCTGGTCTTGCCGTGAACGGCGCCGCGCATTACGGTTCCGAGCCGGCCCAGACCATACAGCGTCAGCTGCAGTCGAAGCCCTGGCAGTCCGTTCACATGATTATATAGCGAAGGCGAGCGTATGCCTAGCTTCTGCGCCAATGTCGCGAGCGTGAGGGTATCAAGCCCCTCCGCATCGACAAGCTCAGCCGCCGCCTGCAAAATCGTATCGATATCGAGTCCCGCTCTTGGCATGATGAAGTCCCCTTTGGATGTAGTGTGGTGCGGTGTGAGATGGTGAGATATGTGACGGGTCCTAACGCCGCTGTTGTCCGAGCTTGCTCTCTGCTTCCGCGATCGCTTTATTCATTGCAGCTGCCGGGTTTTCCAGCATTACGCCGTGGCCGACAGCCAGCAGCGTTGGCTTGAGATCGTACAGCTTGCGCACGCTTGCGAGTGCGATTTCCTTATGCCAAGTTGCGAAAGCAGGGAACGGGAACCATGGCTTGAACTGTCCCGAGACGGCTACGCCGCCGCGCGTCTGCATCGCGTCGCCTATAATGAGAGCACCGCTTCTCGTATCGAGCAGCGACATCGAGCCCGGCGTATGGCCCGGCGACATCACCGCGCGCAGCGAACCGATCATATCGCCTTCGCTGAGCAAGACGTCCGCGCGGGTTGTCAGTTTCTTCGGCACGCCGCCCTTGATCGGCGTGTTCGGCTCGCCTTCGAGCAGCGAACGGTCTCCCGCGAGCAGCAGAGAATCACGCGCCGAGATGTACACCTTCGCGCTAGGCAGCGCAGCCTTCAGCTTATCGAGCGCACCGACATGATCTTCATGTGCATGTGTCAGCACGATGCGAGTAATCGGCTTGCCGAGCTCGTTCGCCGCTTTCAGAATCGGCTCCGCGCTGAACGGCAGCGCCGCGTCGATGAGGGTCAGCTCGCTGCCCTCATCCACAATATAGCAGTTCACAGGAAAAAATCTCGGCATAAACGTCAGCTGATAAAGATTACCTTTGCGCGTCATTCTCATTATAATCGTTCCTCCCCAGAAAAAACTAATCGAATTAGTTTTATTGATCTCAGAATAACTAATCACATTAGTTTTTGTCAATGGGCGATTTGTAAAGATTTGTTTTAGCATCAAAAGAGCCGCGATGTTCGCGGCTCTCTCTCCTCCTCAGTACAACGACAAGAAAATACACCCATTAGCGACATGAAAATCCCAACAAACGAAAAAATCGCTGATTTTCACGACAAGAAAATCCCGATAATACAAGAAAAGCAGATTTTGAACGACATAAAAATCCCGACAATAGAGAAAATCATGTATATTTAGTGCACGATCCTGGGCATTAATGTATCAAGAAACTCGTTTGAGAGGGCTATTCATAATGACTGCAAACATTGTCTGGCGAGAGGAATGGAAAAGGCCTTACGAATCTGTTTGGTCATTATTCGAAAATTTAAAGATAGCTAACTCTGTTACCGGCAGTGATTTGTTATTTTACATAGCAAATAAAAGAGGAAGAACTCATGTAAACAAATTGTCTGAAGAAACACATACTAAACTAAAAGAACTCACGAGAATTGATTTTAACGAAATAAATCAAAGTATGCTGAAGCTTTCCAAATTTGAACGGAATAATCCATTGCATTATTTCCATACTCACTTATGTTATTGTGTGGAATGTGTGCGATACAATTTCCATAGTTATTTACATCAATATAAGTTGGTAGATATTTGCCCGTTTCATTTAAGTGAACTTAAACGAAACTGTGAAGTTTGTGAAAAAGAAATATATTATTTCAATTTCGCCTTTCATATTCCCTTCACTTGTAAATGCGGGGCGCAGTTGTATCAAACAGTACAAGAACCCGTTTGGAAAAATTGGGCTGAATTCAACCCATGTCTTGATCTAACCATTCTGGACGAAAACAGCGAGCTTACAGATAGAGAACATTCACTACAGAGATTGATTCACAAAATTATTAATAATTAGGCCGTGATTAAGTAATGAAACTAATTTGGAGAAAAAACTGGTTATCTGACTTTGAGTCACCGTTCAGCGTTATCGACAAGATTTGTTATGCGAATCATATCACACAAAAAGATTTTCACACTGCTTTCTCCTGTGCTAAAAATCAAGAATATTCGCACCCTCTCATAAATTACTTGGATTATACGAACATTGAACGGTCCATTTCCAACCATCTCATGTTACATTTCAAATCATCAGTAAACGTTCTTTCTCTTAGTTTTTACAATGGGGATATAGCTCCTGAAATATACTTCTGTAAGGATCTATACTATTGTAATTCTTGTTCCTTACATGGATATCATAGTTTGTTATTTCAATCAAAGTTTATTATGGAATGCCCCTTCCACCAAACTCCATTGACAAACTTATGCAGGAAATGTGGGTTCCCATTATCCTATAGGCAGTATAAAAGCCAATCAATTAGTCAATGTTGCCGCAATTGTAGTGAATCAATTCTAAGACACCATGATGTGTATCCCAATTACCCAACATACACTGTGCAAGATATTCTGTCCGACGAATTATTAAGGTTCTTTAGCCTTGATGAAAAGGATGTTCAATATCTTCAAAATATACATATTAGCTTGTATGGTAATAAAAAAGGCCACAGCAGCCTGGAGTTCTATATCAACTTGATTGATCAATTCAATGCTCACGTGCGAGAATAATAAACAGACCAGTCCAATGGACTGGTCCCAGCCTGTTGAGAAACTTCAACAGGCTTTCATTTTTTCGCATTACTTCATCAATTCACCGCGTTAATATAGTATAATATTCATATATTACTTCTCTTAAGGCGGTGCTCCGTATGTTGCGCTCTAATCCTACCGTTCAAAATAGTTACGAATTTGTTTGCCTCGAGGATCTCGTCCCCGAAGGCCACCTCTTGCGTAAAATTCAAAAACATATCGATTTTTCTTTCATACTCGAGAAAGTAAGACCGTACTATTCGGAGGACAACGGACGCCCTTCCGTCGATCCCATCATGCTCTTTAAAATGATGTTCATCGGCTATTTGTTTGGCATTCGATCCGAGCGACAACTGGAGCAGGAAGTCCAGCTTAACAATGCCTATCGCTGGTTTGTTGGTCTAGGTCTTACAGATCGAGTACCTGACCATAGCACGTTAAGCCTGAATCGTAAACGTCTGCAGGAGAGCAGTGTCGTCCAAGAAATCTTCGATCATATCGTATTTAAGGCCATTGAGCATCGTATGGTCGCTGGCCGTGTTTTAGTATCGGACTCCACGCATCTCAAGGCGAACGCTAACAAACGGAAATTTGTGAAACAAGAAGTAGAGAAAAGCGTGAAGACCTATCTCGATGAGCTGGACGAAGCCATTACTGAAGACCGGAAGGCGCACGGAAAAAAGCTCTAAAACCTCGAAAGGTGGTGACCGAAACCAAAGAGACGAAGATTAGCACAACCGATTCTGAAAGCGGTTATATGGTGCGTGACGGTAAGCCGGAAGGCTTCTTCTACTTGGATCATCGAACGGTTGACCACAAGTACAACATTGTTACTGACGTTCACATAACACCTGGGAATGTTCATGACTCAACGCCTTATTTGGAACGACTTGAACTGCAAGTGAAGAAGTTTGGCTTTGAACAGTCTCTTGAAGCCGTTGCCCTCGATGCCGGCTATTACACAGCTGCGATTTGCAAGAGGCTCCATAAACAAAAAATTTACGCGGTGATTGGCGGAAGAAGCTTTACTCCTGTAAAAGGCTTGATTGCGAAATGGCGATTCAAATACGATGCAGACCGGAATGTATATATCTGTCCTCAAAACCACGAATTGGTGTACTCCACAACAGACCGGGAGGGTTACCGGCAGTACAAGTCCGACCCAAAAGTTTGTGCTGAGTGCCCCATGCTGCAAGAATGTACAAGAGCGAAAAACAAACAACGTGTACTTACGCGGCATGTGTGGCAAGACAGCAAGGAATGGGTCAAAGAGAACGGAAGAAGCCGTTCGGGGAAATACCTGTACCGGTTGCGATACCAAACCATTGAGCGAAGTTTCGCGGATGCCAAAGAGCTCCACGGACTTCGCTATTGCCGGTTTCGTGGAAAGAAAAAGGTGCTGGAGCAAGCGCTGATGACTGCCATCTGCCAGAACGTAAAAAAGATCGCCAACCACCTGTCCAAGCAGGTAGGTTAAGGCGATCTTGCTGTTTCTATTGAGCAAACTGCTAAAATTATTAAGATTAAATCGAGTAGGCCCATGCGCAATTGCATGGGCCTCTCACAGATCCGGACGTGCGGGTCATCGCATCCGGCTCCTCCATGATTATCCCCGTTGGGGATGAAGGTCTTTTTGGATCGAGGACAAACTACTTAGACCGATTTCTTCAAACCACTTGTTTGGCATCGCATACTGCGCATACGTCGAGTAGGAGCTGCGCCAAGCGGTCATTCGTAACCCCGGCAGTTCTCTATCCCATCCTCGTTTGCGCATCTCTCGATGAAGTTTCCTTATCTTCCTCCAGCTTCGCAGCTGTACCGACCGGAGTCTTCTTCTTATCCAACCATCGAGATCTCGGAATCGTTT
>NZ_QTTN01000040.1 GCF_003386535.1 Paenibacillus taihuensis | reverse complement strand
ACTCTTTTTCACGCAAAAAAGGAGCAGGCTATCTTTCGATAACCTGCTCCTTTGCATAGATATTTGGTTCAACACCTTAACTTAATGACATTGCTTCACCAGGAAGGTCTTTTCTTACGATTCAAGCACTTCTGCTGCCGCTTCCGCTCCTGCTGCGACTTGCCGCCGGAACATTGCCCTTCTTCGGTGCAGTGCGGCGAACGAATGCCCGCGCGACCGTGAGGAGAATGACCGCTGCAGCGGTAACGAGATAGAGCAGCCGGACAGCTGGCATCGAAGTATCTGTCCCGAGGAAGTAGCCATGAATGAAAGCCATGACGAAGATCGGGTAGGAAGACAGATGGATGAGAAACCATAGCTTCTTCTTCAGCTTATTGCGCAGATCAGTGGTCAATATGACGATCAGCATGCCGTATGCCGCCAATATGCCGAGACCATTCAGAACAGGATGATTCTGAGCGGCAAAAGGAACGAGAAGCTCCCGCCAAGAGAAAGGCATATACGTATCAATTACAGTAAAGACGCCATGCATCAGTCCGACCGCAGTACCGCCAATCGTCAGGAAGCTATGCAGCTTGTAAATATCCGCTTTGCTCTCCCTCGACCATTGGGGGAAGCTGTATAGAATTCCGAGGCAGATGCCGAGCGCGAGCATCACATAAGATGCGATACCCAGCGAGCGGATGATCGGCCATGTCGGCAAATTAACGATAAAATCATTCATGTTCCAAAATCACCTCATTTCTATGCGAACCAGTGGGCTTGATCGATGGAGACATCCCGCCATTTGGCCGTGCTCTCGAAGGATGCACGGCTGCCGCAGTAATGGACACGCCGATCCGTTCCGAACACCAGCGCTTCATAATGCTTCGTCTTGTTCATGAAGCGTTCCAATCCTTCTTGCACACCAACAATGCATATGAGCTTGGCCCAAATCTCACAAGCGACGGCATCCGGACCCGTCACCGTGCATTGGTCAACATCACTGCTGCTCGGCTGCATCGTCCGGGGATCGAGCAGATGATGCTGCTCCTTGCCAGCGGCTCCGCTCCAGCGCCGTCCGAGCTTGCTCGATGTTGCCGCCGCACCATCCCAGAGCGCCAGGACGCCGTAATCTTCGCCTTCCTGCCAAGGATGCTCAATCGCGCTGAGCCACGGGTCGGATTCCGGCGCGCCCCATACCGCGAGGTCGCCTCCGGCGTTAATGAGTCCTTGCGTGACGGCAAGCTTTTGCTTCATATAGGTGGCTAACCGCTGCACGGACCAGCCTTTGACGATGCCGCCCAAATCGAGCGGGGCGTGAAGGAGGACCGACTTCATGCGAGAATCGATCTCCATGCGGGAGTCGATCTCTATCTTTGTCACCGCCTCCCGTGCCTTTGCCGCTAGCTTCGCCTTCGACGCCGTTGCCTCTCTCGCAGCCAATTGCTCGAATGACCGGTCATAGCCGCTAGCCTCTATCGCTTCCCGCAAACACGGATCGAATATCCCATCCGTCTCGCAGCGGTAATGCTCCGCCAGCAGCAGCACCTCCAGCATCGCATCCGAGATCATGCACCGCTCGCCAATGAGACGGTTCAGCTCGCTCAGCTCGCTCTCCTTCCGGAAGCGGGTAAAGCGATGCTCCGTTCTCTGGAACCAGTCCTCCGCGAACCTCGCCATGCCGCGCGCTTTCGATTCCTGCTCTACGGCGAACTTCACTTCAATCTTCGTATTCATCGCTTTCGTGCGGAATTGATGCAGCCTCGTATTCATCTTCGGAGCGCCTCCTTACACGCGCTTGAAGTTAAGAGCGCGCCGTTCGCGAATGTCTCGATGTCGATGGTGCAGACATTTCTCCTCCGCCGAACGAACCCGAGTCATCGCTGCTTTGATTATCGCTGAACCTATCGTCGAACCCGCCGCTTCCCGCATCGTTGTTATTGTCATAGCTGCTATCGTCATCGCTAAAGTATCCATTGATGTCATCATCGTTCATGACCGAATCCGGTGACCTCGCATCATCCGTGATCGAAGGCGATGACTGTGGCGCTTGCTCGTCATAGGTATCCTTGAACGCTTGGCTCGTCCGTACCTCCTGGAACAGGAGCGCGATTCCGAGTGAGGCGACTGCGCCGATTTTCCATTTTTGCCACTTCTTTTGTTTCATCTGGTTCTATGCACCTTCTTTCCGAGTTCCTGATTCCATTATAATCGTGCTATATGAAAAGTAGATGAGATTTAGCTGAACAATCGCTGAATGAGACCCATGAAATAGCCGTTGACCATCATCGGATGAGAGGTTATGCTAACCGTTAGAATGAAGTGCTTGCTGGAACGACAGCAATAATTAAGCAATTTGAGGTGGATAAATTGACAGGTAGTGGAAACTGGCGCGCGCAGTGGACGACGGATGTGAGGGCGAATGTGCTGGCAGGCATGACGGCAACACTTGCGCTTATCCCGGATTCATTGGCTTTTTCGTTTATGGCTGGCGTGCCGCCGCAGGTTGGGATTTATGCGACGATATGTATTTTGCTCGTCATTACGTTCTTAGGCGGAAGACCGGGGATGATTTCAGCGGCAGCTGGCTCGATGTCTGTCTTGATGCTCACACTGGTGAAAGAGCATGGCATCGCGTATCTGTTCGCAGCAACGGTATTGACTGGTATTATTCAATATTTAATGGGTGTGTTTAAGCTAGGCAAGCTTGTCAACTACGTGCCGCAGCCTGTATTGACGGGCTTCGTGAACGCGCTCGCGATTATGATTTTCTTGTCGCAGCTTCGTTATTTGACCGATGGCTCATGGACGATGTATGTCCTCGTTGCAGCGGCATTGCTTATTATTTACTTGCTGCCCCGATATTTCAAAGCCGTTCCGTCACCGCTGGCAGCTGTTGCGGTTCTGACGATCGTTGTGTGGATGTTCGGTATTGGCGACGTGACACGGATTGGCGATATTGCCGCGATTGACGCATCTTTGCCGTCGTTCCTGCTGCCGGATGTGCCGATCTCGTGGGACACTTTCCTCATTATATTGCCGTACTCGCTTTCGCTTGCAGTAGTCGGTTTCACGGAAACGATGCTGACGCAGAACCTGCTCGATGAGATGACAGGCGAGAAGACGGATAAGAACAAAGAAATGCGCGGCCAAGGCATTGCTAACTTCATTGCTGGCTTCTTTGGCGGGATGGCAGGCTGTGCGCTTGTGGCGGAATCGGTGCTCAATGTGAAAATGGGCGGTCGCAACCGATTGTCGATGCTCGTTGCGGCGCTGTTCCTGCTGCTGCTCGTCGTGGTGCTTGGCGATCTGTTATCGCTTATCCCAATGGCGGCATTGGTAGGCATTATGCTCATGGTGTGCGTAGCGATTTTCGATTGGAAGTCGGTCTTTAAGCTTCATAAAGTGCCGGTTACGGAAACGGTCGTCATGTTTGTCACCGTCGCATCGGTTGTTGCCACGCATGATCTTGCTGTAGGCGTAATTGTCGGCATGTTCGTAAGCGGCATCTTCGTGCTGCTGCGCAGAAGATCGGTCAGAAGAAATGTCAGCCGCGAAGTGGCGCGGGAGCAGTAAGGAAGAGGGGGCGGAGAGTCATGCTGGAGCGCAAATACAGTTTGTACGATCCGTTATGGCGTGAGGGCGGCGACTACCGCCCTCATATTGTCGCGTACTATTACAAGCAGTGGGTCGACTTTCATATGGACGTTCATGCGCATGATGCAATTGAGATCATGTATGTCATCTCAGGTACTTGCGTCGTTGAGATTGAGACAGAGACTGGGGAGCGAGCGCAATCAATTACGATGCGCAAGGGCGATCTAATTCTGCTCGATGCCGGCGTTCCGCACTGCTTGATTGTGGAGAAGGACAGCCCCTGCCGGATGCTTAACATCGAGTTCACGTTCACGGACTGCGACGGGATCTATCCATCCATGAAGCAGCTGGTCGAGCACAATGCACCGCTGACTCAACTGCTTGACCGACATCAGAGCTCCATCGTGCTGCGGGACCCGAGCGATATTCATCATATTTTGAAAAGCATCGTCATGGAGATCGACACCGGCGGCTCGCATCATGAGAGCATGACGCATTTGCTTATTTCACAGCTGCTCGTTCGGGTGGCGCGGCTTGCGGCAGAAGAGCCGGAGGATCGAGCGGGAGCTTCGCTCCATCAGCGTTATGTGCGCCAAGCGGCGGAATACATGCATCAGCATTATGATTGTGATATTCAAGTGAAGGATATTGCTGCGGCAGTCAGCTTGCATCCCGTCTATTTGCAGCGGATTTTCAGAGCGACGATGCACATGACGATTACGGAGTACTTGGCAGAGCTCAGGGTCGAGAAGGCGAAGATGCTCCTTGCACGCACGGATATTCCTATTATCGATATTGCGGACTACATCGGACTGAACAGCCGGCAATACTTCAGTATGCTGTTCAAGAAAGTGACCGGCTTGTCGCCCGCCGCCTATCGCAAATCGATTGAGATACGCAGGCATGGATAACGAGGTACAAGGTTGCGATAGTTGACATTTTGAAGGCAAAGCAGTTGGAAATGTGGAAACGCCTTCATCCGGACTCCTGCTACAATGATGGTGATGAATCAAGCTGGTTCCCCATATCAAAAGGATGCAGGAGGGGTTTCGATTGTCGTTTAAAGTGACCTTTATTGGAGCAGGCAGTATCGGATTTACACGCGGTTTACTGAGGGACTTGCTGGCTGTGCCGGAGTTTCGCGATATTGAGCTTGCGTTTACAGACATCAATGCACATAACCTGGAGATGGTCACGCAGCTGTGCCAGCGGGATATCGATGAGAATGGGCTGAACATCTCCATTCAATCGACGACTGACCGGCGGGAAGCGCTTCGCGGCGCGAAATATGTGCTGTGCGTTGTCCGGATCGGCGGACTCGAAGCATTCCAGCATGATGTAGACATTCCGCTCAAATATGGCGTCGACCAGTGCGTCGGCGACACGCTCTGCGCAGGCGGCATTATGTACGGCCAGCGCGGCATCGCGGCCATGCTCGACATTTGCAAAGACATCCGCGAGGCAGCAGATCCGAATGTGCTGCTGCTCAACTATGCGAATCCGATGGCGATGCTTACTTGGGCGTGCAACAAGTACGGCGGCGTGCGCACGATCGGACTTTGCCATGGGGTGCAGGGCGGACATCACCAAATCGCGAATGCATTCGGCTTGCAGAAGAAAGAAGTCGACATTATCTGTGCGGGCATCAACCATCAGACATGGTACGTGTCGATTAAGCATAACGGCATAGACAAGACGGGCGAGCTGCTCGAAGCATTCGAGAAGCATCCGGAATATAGCCAAACCGAGAAGGTGCGCATCGATATGCTGCGCAGATTCGGCTACTACTCGACAGAGTCGAACGGCCATCTGAGCGAATATGTACCTTGGTATCGGAAGCGCGCGGATGAAATCCAGGACTGGATTGATCTCGGCGTTTGGATCAATGGCGAGACTGGCGGGTACCTGCGCGTGTGTACGGAAGGCCGCAACTGGTTCGAGACGGACTTCCCGAACTGGATGAAGGGCGATCCGTACGTGTACTCGGCCGAGAAGCGTTCCGAGGAACACGGTTCTTACATAATAGAAGGCTTAGAAACAGGCCGACTATATCGCGGGCATTTCAACGTGGTGAATAACGGCGTCATTACGAACCTGCCGAATGACGCGATCATTGAAGCGCCGGGCTATGTTGACGCGAACGGCATTAATATGCCGGTTGTCGGCGACTTGCCGCTCGGCCCGGCAGCGGTATGTAATGTAAGCATCTCCGTGCAGCGGCTGGCTGTGGAAGCTGCGGTTCGCGGCGACGACAAGCTGCTCCGCCAAGCGATGATGATGGATCCGCTCGTCGGCGCGGTGTGCAATCCGAAGGAAATCTGGCAAATGGTCGACGAAATGCTCGTCGCCGGGGAGAAGTGGCTGCCGCAATACGGCGCTGCGATTGAAGAGGCGAAGCAGCGGCTCGCTGCCGGCAACCTCATCCCGACTCGCGACGATTACCGCGGAGCTGCGCGTCTGAAGACCAAATCGGTCGAAGAGATGCTGCAGGATCGCGAAGCGGCAACCCGCAATGCGGGCGAAGCGGACAAAGCGAAAGCAGCGCATTAATGCAAGAAGGGGATTGCTCACCGCAGGCAACTGATGCCTTGCGGGGGCAATCCCCTTGTTTATGATTAACGTTTCGGATAGAGCGGGTAGTCGACGTGGGAAGGGACATCGATCAAGACGAGGCGAAGCGGTGCATCGCCGGCAGCGGTAATGATCGCTTCTTCGGCTTGATCGGCTCTCGACACGATGAAGTCCTTGTGCTTGAAAGCTGTATCTTTTCCAGGTTGTGATACATAAGTCCAGGATCCGTCGCCGCGGATTGCGAGCGCGGTAAGCGTACGGCCTGCTTCGATTGCTTGCGTGTAGGTTGCGCCAGCTTCAATCTCCACATCCCACATTTGCGCATCGGCTACGATGGAGATCGGCGAGCCGTATCCCATCACGGTTTTCTTCGTGAAGCCTTCACCCTTCGCGATTGGGAACTCTTCGTGCTCATACTGGTTATACGTCGGCTTTGTTTTTACCGCCTCTTGGACGGAAGGCTCGAACCAGATTTGGAAGCCTTCCATATTGGCGAAGAACCGTTCTTCATGGCTGACGCCGGAGCCGGTCTGCATGAGCTGTACGCCGCCTGCACCTACGATGCTTTTCGTGCCGAGGGTATCGCCATGTTCGCCTTTGCCTGCCACAATATAAGTCATAATCTCGAACGCTTGATGCGGGTGTAGCGGGATATGACCATCTTGGTTCGCGTGTGCCCATGCCCAGTAGAACAAGGTGCTTACACGTTTCACGACCGAGCCTTCGCCCGGGAAGCCGATAGGCTTCTGTTCTGTAATTTTACCGCCGTCAAAAGCGCCGGTAGCTTGCATGGTCGGTCCGTATACGAGAGTTTGGATCATCGTAAATCCCTCCTATATAATGTAGTGTTTTTCGGGATTTCTTAATTTCGCATTAGCCGATCGAATATTCGCCTGCGCCGATCAGAGCAAGACCAATTGCGACAGCGATAAGGATGATGTTGTATTCCATGCCGTTCTGTGTAACCCAGTATCCGTTCTTGCGGTGCACCGACATAATTGCGCCAAGCATCGTCAATACGATCAATACGGCTGCCGGTACCATCCAGAATCCAAGAACGAAGAGGAGGCCGCCGACCAGCTCCGCAAGTCCAGCTAACAATGCAACCAACACGCCAGGTTTCAAACCGATGGAATCCATCCAACCTCCGGTTCCTTTAAGACCATACCCGCCAAACCAGCCAAACAGCTTCTGTGCTCCGTGACCTGCAAACGTCAAACCGACAATAACGCGAATAATCAACAATCCAAGTGCAATACTCATAATATAATTTCTCCTTCACATATAATTTATATTTTAAGTTTCTTTAAATTAAGATATTTGATAAAGCGAAGCCAGCTCAGCGGCCTCATGACGATCTAGGTGAAACTGCTCTGTGCTGCAATGCCAAGCTTCTTAAGCAGATGGATGGCTTGCGTACGCTCCTCCTCGGTTAGGCCGCTGACCGCTTTGCCGATCGCTTCCTTATGAAGCGGGAAGATCGAATCGAGAAGCTCAGTGCCTTGCGGTGTAATCTCTGCGAAAATCACTCTGCGATCCGTCGGGCATGCCTTGCGCTGAGCCAATCCTTTGCCTGCCAGCTTATCGATGACATAAGTGATGTTGCCGCTTGTCATTAAGATCTTCTCGCCGATTTGTTGAAGCGGCTGCTCGCCTTTATGATAAAGAAGCTCCAGGACGGCGAACTCCGTCGGATTCAAGCCGTATTTGCGAATGTCTTGATGGACATGGGCAGTAACCCACTGGCTTGCTCGAGACAGCACGACGAATAACTGAAGTTCATTGCCTGCTTGTGTATGATTCTGTTCGCTCATCTGTCGTCACCTCGCTTCTGATAATCTCAATATCAAATATCTTAATTTAAAGATAAATCATTTCGAAGCAATTGTCAAGCATCGAATAATAAAAAAGGCTGAAGCGACGCAACTACGCGCTCCAGCCAGTCTGTCGAACCATTAGGAGTGTAACTTTGCACGTTTCTGCTGCACGTTCAGCGGCTCCGGCACCGAGTCGCCGCCAGCGAATTGATGCTTCACAAGCTTATTGAAGGAAGAAAGCCATGGTGCGAGGGAGTGGCCCGCCCAAGCTTCCTGCGCATATTGAATGAGATGGTTATTGAATTCCTTGTTCGCCGAGATATGCACTTCCTGCACGGCTGGCGCCAGACGGCGGACATGAACGGCGATCGTCTGCTTCAGCTCGCCGGAGATTTGATTGTGATCATTAATGGATAACGCAGAGTTGTAAGGCGTCACCATACGCTGGTTATTCCAATATGGACTTCCGTTCTCTACATTATATACGCCTTGAGTTGTTCCTGAATTATTCTGCTCTCTCGTTCCGCCGGACTTCTTAGTGCCTGTAGCAGTCCAATCCGTTGTAATGGCGACATAGGCATTCTTATCTGTAAGGAAAACAAGAGCGCCGGCTACGCCGTTAATGCTCGACACATCGCTCGACAGGAGCGAGCTGTACTCGAACCAGTGATTATCATGCTGTCCGGGGAGTCCGCTCATCGTGCCGTACATGCGGCTTCCGAGCATTTTCGGATCGCCTTTCTGCTTGGTGCCATAATCATAGGTACTGTTCTGAACGTGGCGTTCATAATTACAGCCGCTTAAAGTGAGGCCGAGCACAGTAACGGCTGCAATCAGGATGAGAAAAGAACGATAAGCTGCACGCTTTTTCATTAAGGGTAGCTCCTTTCATAAACCTATCTTTAGAATGGGCCCGAAAGGAGCAAATATGCATCCTGTTTCAATACATAAAGAACCATGGTTTTAGCACACAATGAAGGATAGACATGGAGGCTTTAAACTAGGAATTGGCAAGTGGAAAAATCAAAAAAAGCGGCGATTTTACTGGTATGAGAACAATTTGTGAACACAGCTGGGAAGATTGACAAAAAGCACCTCCAACTTTATATTAAATAAAGTGATTAGATTGCGGAAGTTGTCTAAACAACTAGGATTGCACGCAGTAACGCCTATTTTCTTGCCATCTGAGGCTGCTGCGAAAACGTAAAAAGTGGGGTTGATTGATGATGAATCGGTGGCACGTTCTAAAACGGGTTATGCCGCTTCTTGTCGGAATGGTGTTGCTGCTGTCTGGATGCGGACGAGCAGACTTATCGACACTTAGACCGCAAGGGCCGGTTGCCGAAGAACAGTTTGGACTAATGAAATTAACGATTACGATCATGGTTGTGGTCGTTCTCATCGTGTTTGCAATTGCAGTTTACGTTATTGTTCGTTACCGCCGTCGTCCAGGCGATAAATCGATCCCTGTACAAGTGGAAGGTAACCACAAGCTCGAGATTATTTGGACCGTCATCCCGATTGTCCTTCTAATCATTCTTGGTGTGCCGACAGTTAAGTCTGTATTCGGACTTGCGAAGGACTACACGCATGATCCGAAAGCTATTCAAGTTCACGTAACTGCTCACCAATATTGGTGGGAGTTCGAATACCCGAATCTGGGCGTGAAGACAGCTCAAGAGCTGATCATTCCGAATGATGCAGTTATTTCCGTTGAAGCGAAGACAGCAGACGTGCTTCACTCGTTCTGGATTCCTTCGCTCGCTGGTAAGACAGATACAAATCCAGGCGGCAACGTAAATACAATGTACTTCGAAGCGCCTAAGACAGGCGTATACCTCGGTAAATGCGCTGAGCTTTGCGGACCATCTCACTCCTTGATGGATTTCAAAGTTAAAGTCGTTGACCGTGCTTCCTTCGACCGCTGGGTCGCTGCAATGAAGAACCCGGTTCAGCTTCCGGACGACCAACAGGTTGCTGACCTTCTCAATAAGCAATGCTTGTCTTGCCACGCAATTGGCGACAAAGGCGTTCAACTGTATCCGAACCTGACAGGTATCGGCAGCCGCCAAGCTGTTGCAGGTATCCTTGTGAATACAGACGATCCGAAATACAAGAACGAAGGCTCCGTTGAGGACAACCTGAAGAGATGGATCAAAGATCCGCAAGCAGTTAAACCAGGTACGCAAATGCCGAAGGTTGACCTGACAGACGATCAAATTGATGCCATTGCCAAATACTTAGCAGGCTTGAAGCTAGAATATTAATACTTATGGAATGAAGGAGGTACCTACTTTGGCTCACGGACACAAGGTGAAGCGGTATAGCGGTCTGAAGGACTGGCTAACTACCGTAGACCATAAAAAAATCGGCATTCTGTACTTGCTGTCGGGCGGATTCTTCTTCCTGGTCGGCGGTTTGGAAGCCCTCCTGATTCGGATTCAGCTGTGGAAGCCGCTCAACGATTTCGTTGCGGCACATACGTTCAACGAATTGTTGACGATGCACGGAACGACAATGATCTTCCTTGCGGCGATGCCGATGATCTTCGCGTTAATGAATGCGATCGTCCCATTGCAGATCGGTGCACGCGACGTTGCGTTCCCGTTCGTTAATGCGATTGGTTTCTGGACATTCTTCGCGGGCGGCGTTCTGCTGAATGTCAGCTGGTTTGCCGGCGGTGCGCCGGATGCGGGCTGGACAGCATACGCTCCGCTCTCGACAGCGACATACAGCTCGACACATGGTCTTGACTACTATGTCATCGGTCTTCAAATCGCCGGTATCGGTACGCTGGTCGGCGGTATCAACTTCTTGGCAACAATCATCAACATGCGCGCTCCTGGTATGAGCTTCATGCGTATGCCGATGTTCACATGGACGGCTTTCATCACGTCCGCTCTGATCTTGTTCGCTTTCCCGGCGCTTACTGTAGGGTTGGTTGCGATGATGTTCGACCGCGTATTCAGCGCGAACTTCTTCGAACCGACTAACGGCGGTAACGCAGTACTATGGGAGCATATCTTCTGGATTTTCGGACATCCTGAGGTTTATATCCTCATCTTGCCGGCATTCGGTGTTATCTCCGAAGTTATCAGTACGTTCTCGCGTAAGCGTTTGTTCGGTTACAGCTCGATGGTATTCGCAACAGTGCTCATCGGCTTCCTTGGCTTCATGGTTTGGGCGCATCACATGTTCACGACAGGTCTTGGACCGGTTGCGAACGCATTGTTCTCGATTGCAACCATGTTGATCGCTGTACCGACAGGTATTAAGATCTTTAACTGGCTGTTCACCATGTGGGGCGGTTCGATCCGTTTCACAACAGCGAATCTGTTTGCAGTCGGCTTCGTTCCAACGTTCGTAATGGGCGGTGTAACAGGCGTTATGCTTGCGGCAGCTCCTGCTGACTTCCAGTATCACGATTCCTACTTCGTCGTAGCTCACTTCCACTACGTTATCGTTGGTGGTTTGATCTTGGGCTTGTTCTCTGGCTTGTTCTACTGGTGGCCAAAAATGTTCGGTCGCATGCTGAATGAAACACTCGGCAAAATTTTCTTCTGGTTATTCTTTATCGGCTTCCACCTGACGTTCTTCGTGCAGCATTTCTTAGGTTTGATGGGTATGCCGCGTCGTGTATGGACCTACCTCGACGGTTTGGGCTTCAACAACCTGAACTTGATCTCGACAATCGGTGCGATGACGATGGGTCTTGGTACGATCGTTTTCTTGATCAACATCGTAGTAACATCGGCGAAACCGCGCAATGCTTCCAACGATCCATGGGAAGATGGCCGTACGCTGGAGTGGACAATTCCTTCTCCTGCACCTGAGTATAACTTTGCTCAAACTCCGCTCGTTCGCGGATATGATGCATTCTGGAAAGAGAAGATGGAAGGTAAGACAGAGATGGTTCCAGCTGAGCCGCTTGGTCCGATTCATATGCCTTCGCCATCGAGCCTGCCGCTCTTCATGTCGATCGGTCTGTTCATCGCAGGTCTAGGCTTCATGTATGCGAAAGGTGACTATGGTACAGGCGCATGGGCTTGGATCCTGCACCATCACATTGTCGCAATCTTCGGCCTTGCCATTACGCTTACTTGTATGTTCCTGCGTTCCGTATTTGACGATCATGGCTTCCATATCGAAACGGATGAAATTCTTCGAGATAAGGGGGTTAAAGCATGAGCGGGCACGCACACGTAGACGGTAAACTCCCTCACGAACCGGAAAAGGCAACACTCGAGGGTCGCAATAAAGTACTTGGTTTCTGGCTGTTCCTTGGCGGTGAAACGGTATTGTTCGGAACGCTGTTCTCAGCGTTCCTGGCACTCCGCCATCAAGTCGGCGACGGCAACCCGACAGCGAATGAGCTGTTCGAGCTGCCGACTGTAGCTCTTGCAACATTCATCTTGTTGACTTCCTCGCTGACAAGCGTATTCGCGATTCAATCGATGCATACGAACAAAGTGAAATCGATGCTTTGGTGGCTTGTCATTACGGTAATCTTCGGTCTTGCGTTCCTTGGTCTGGAGATTTACGAGTTCAACAACTATGTCCATGAAGGACATAAATTCTCAACAAGCGCATTCAGCTCGTCGTTCTATACACTGGTCGGCTTCCACGGTGCCCACGTATTGTTCGGGGTACTCTGGATCTCGATTCTAATTGCTCAAGTGTTAAAGAAAGGCTTGAATGTCGTTACTGCTCCTAAGATATATGTGGCCGGTATGTACTGGCACTTTATCGACGTCGTGTGGGTATTCATCTTCACCGTCGTGTACTTGATGGGAAAGGTGGGCTAACGAATGGCTGGAACACAACATTCTGCTGCCGAAGAGAACAAACGCCATAAGCACGAAGGTCCTAAGAAGCATATTATCGCGTTTATTTTCTCGATCTTGCTGACAATCATTGCATTCGCAATGGTTGCTGCAGGCGAAATTAATACAACGTTCATCTATGTGATGCTCGTTGTCATGGCGCTTATCCAAGTCTTCGTTCAAATGG
Source organism: Paenibacillus taihuensis (assembly GCF_003386535.1). GTDB lineage: Bacteria > Bacillota > Bacilli > Paenibacillales > Paenibacillaceae > Paenibacillus_Z > Paenibacillus_Z taihuensis. The sequence continues at coordinate 49,289 of NZ_QTTN01000040.1, read as the reverse complement.
GCTTCTGGATGCACATGAAGGATCGTGGACACGTATTCCCGATCGTAGGTATTCTAGGTGGCGTATTCGTCGTATTCACAATTGTCATCATGGCCGAGTACTGGGCTTGGTGGTAATAAAGTTCTAAATTGAAGAGAGGGAGGTCCTTGCTGGCCCCCTCTTTTGCTGTAAATGTATGGGTTTATGGAAAGGGGTACCATTATGCTTGGTTTGCAATATTTCAGCTTTGAAGCGCTATGGAGCCCGTGGTTTTTCTTCTTTATGACAGCATTAGTCATTCTCTATTTCTACTTGGCTGGACCTTGGAAGGAAAAGCATGCGCCGGAAGCGCCGCCTGTGACGGTGACGCAGAAGTCGTTGTTTGTTACGGGGATGGTGCTCTACTATTTGGTGCAGGGCGGGCCTTTTGAATTGCTTGGACACCTGATGTTTGCGTTTCATATGGTCGATATGTCGGTTGCGTATCTTGTTGTGCCGCCAATCATCATGTTTAGTATTCCGGCCTACCTCTGGAAGGCGATGTTCTCGGCTCCGTTCTGGAAGCGATTCAGAGGAGCGACGCATCCGATATTCTCGCTCGTTGCATTTAACGTGCTGTTCTCGCTCTATCATTTGCCAAGTGTGCATGACTATGTCATGATTCACTTTACTGTACATCGGATCTACTATCTGGTTCTGCTAGTTACCGCATTCTTAATGTGGTGGCAGATTGCTTGCCCGGTACAGGAGTGGAGCCGACTGACCGATGTTCGCAAAATGGCTTATATCTTCGCAAGCGGCATGCTGCTCACGCCTGCTTGTGCGCTTATTATTTTCAACAGCACGCCGATGTATGCCACCTATAACGACCCTGAAGTATGGGCGAAGGCCATGGGCTACTGTGTATCCGGCGATCCTGCTTCACTGCTAGCTTCCTTCAAAGGAGGGCCGACATTCTTCAATCTGATGTCCCCGGCCGAGGATCAGCAGCTTGGCGGTATTATTATGAAGCTTGTTCAAGAAGTGATGTACGGCGTTATTCTCGCCTACGTCTTCTTCCACTGGTATAAGAGAGAACATGCTGATTCTGACGATCCGTTGCCAGAGCATGGCGCGCTGAATTAGTCTGAAGAAGCGATTATATTTATAGACGATTGGACGGGATGATGTTTGTCACTGTATGATGTATTGCCTGCGATCAGCACCTCCTTCATTGCCCTTAGTGCCATTCTCGTAGCGATTGGCTGGAGTCTCGCGATCAAGCGTAAGCTTGAAGCGCATAAGAAAGTGATGCTTGCCGGCGCTGCTGCGGCATTGCTGTTCTTCATTATTTACATGAGCCGGACGGTATTCGTCGGCAATACAGATTGGGGCGGCTCGGATGAGATGAAGCCGTACTATCTGACGTTTCTATTCTTCCACATCGTACTTGCAACTGTAGGTGCGGTGTTCGGTATTACGACGTTGACGCTTGGATTCAAGAGCCGCTTCGCGAAGCACCGTAAGTGGGGCCGTATCACATCTGTCGTGTGGTTCTTTACGGCGATTACAGGTATTACGGTGTACGTGCTGCTGTACTTGATGTATCCGGGCGGTCACACGAAGCCCGTGCTTGACGTGCTGTTCGGCGGCTAAGCAGTTAGGTATGAGAAATAGAAAGAGCATTAGAGCGGTAAATCTCTGCAAAGAGGTTTGCCGCTCTTTTTTGCGCGAGAGGCACATTTACAGCTAGGCCAGGAACCAGTAAAATACATGTTAGGAAGAAACAAAATATGTTTGTTTCAATCAGGAGGCGAACCTCGTTGAAGCTTCATGGGAGAACGTATTCACGCAGGGAGATTGAGGCCCGGGTTGGACGGATTGAACAGGTTGGCGGTATCCGCAAGCTGACTTTGGCTGATGGCAATGAGAATGGATCATCCGTCATCTCGGTGCGTACAGGGGCTGGACTTGCTTTTGACGTAACGCCGGACAAGGGACTCGACATCTCGGCAGCTTCCTTCTCAGGTGGTTCACTCTGTTGGCAGTCGGCTAGCGGCGATGTGCATCCCTCGTACTATGACGATAAGAAAAACGGCTGGCTCCGAACGGCTTCCGGCGGATTGTTGATGACTTGCGGTTTAATTAACGTAGGTGCTCCAGTCGAGAGCGGGGGACAAAACTTCGGTATGCATGGCAGAGCGCATCATACGCCTGCCAGGCAGGTTGCTGCTGAAGGCTATTGGGTCGACGACGAGTATGAGATTCGGATCGCTGGTATTATCGAAGAGCATGCGATGTTCGGCGGACATCTGCGGCTAAGACGGGAAATCCGGACGAGGCTTGGCGAGAACCGAATTTCGATTCGCGATGTGGTGGAGAATGCTGGCTTTGAGCCATGCCCGCATATGATGCTGTATCATTTTAACTTCGGCTATCCGTTGTTGACGGAGCAGTCGGAGCTTATATTCCCGAAAGGGAGTGTGAGAGCGATTGTCGACGGGATACCTGTTGAAGGCTATGACAAATGGACGGCGCCTGCAGCACCATATCATGAACGCTGCTATTATCACGAGCCGGAGCAAGAGGTTGACGGAAGGCGCGAAGTGACAATCCGCCAGCCGGAGTTTCCAATTGCAGCGGGGCTGCGGGCGCCGCTTGCAGTAACGCTCAGTTGGAAATCGGATACGCTTCCGAGGCTGGTGCAGTGGAAGATGCCGGGAGCAGGCCTGCATGCACTTGGAATTGAGCCGGCCAACTGCGGCGTAGAGGGCATGGAGATCGAGAGACAGAGAGGGACACTCGTTATGCTGCAGCCGGGAGAAGCGCTGGAATATGAAGTGGATTTGACGATTACGTAGGAGTGGGAAGCAATGAGTATGAGCTTGAATGATCGGCAGCAGCAGCTGATGACGATGCTGGAGAGTACTGGCGAAGTGAAGGTTGCGGTGCTGAAAGAAACGTTCGGCGTGACAGAAATGACAATTCGGCGCGACTTGGAGAAGCTTGAGCTAGCTGGCTATGTGAAGCGTACATTCGGCGGGGCAATCTTGGCATCGAAGGATGCGACGCTGGAGGATCGTTCTGTCGTGATGACAGATGAGAAGAGCCGGATCGGCCGGGCGGCAGCTGCGCTCGTGCAGGAGAACGACTCGATCTTCATCGATGGCGGGACGACGACCCTGTATGTGGCGCGTCATTTGAAGCCGGGCATGAACATTACGGTAGTGACGAATGCGCTGAACATTGCGCTGGAACTGCTCGAGAAGCGGATCACGACAGTCGTGACGGGCGGAATGGCGCTAGAAACGACATCGACGCTTGTTGGACCCGGGGCAGCGGAGTCGATTGGCCGAATGGCGTTCAACCGCATTTTTCTAGGAGCGACAGGTGTTAGTGCCAAACACGGCTTTAGCAACTCGAACATGTACGAGGCGGAGATTAAGAGGATGGCGATTGCACAGGCGGCCGAGGTAAATGTCGTCGTCGATCATTCGAAGTTTGGCGCGAAGGAGCTGTTCTCTTTCGCAGCGCTTGATACGGTGCACCGCATCGTCTGCGATCAAGAGCCGGAGCAGTCGTTGCTGGAGGCGTGCAGGGAAAGTAATGTGGAGCTTTTAGCTGCTAGAGATTGAGTATGCACATGTTTGTTTAAAACATTATTGTAGACAGGAGAATGAGGTTTAGTTAGAATAATGTTATAAACGAACATTTATTGTTCTAACGGAACAGAGGGGATGGTTCACATGTCAGCAATAGCACCGCGTTTAAATCGGATGTTCAGCGAGCAAGGGAAATGTTTTGATGTAGCTGTCGATCATGGTTTCTTCAATGAGTATTCTTTCTTGTCCGGAATCGAGAATATGAAGCAAGCGATCGAGACGATCGTAGAGGCGAATCCGGATTGCATCCAGCTCAGCATCGGTCAAGCCAAATGGCTGCAAAACATTCCAGGCAAGAAGAAGCCGGGACTTGTTCTGCGTACAGATGCGGCGAATATTTATGGTACAGAGCTGCCTCGCTTTCTGTTCAGCGAGCTTATCGACCGGGCGATTGAGAAGGCGGTTGCGCTCGATGCGGTTGCGGTATGCGTGAACCTGCTGCTCCTTCCTGGCCAGCCGGAGCTGCACCACCAGTGCGTTCGCAATATTTCGCTGCTGAAGAGCGAGTGCGAGAAGTACGGGATGCCGCTTATGGTTGAGCCGCTTGTGATGCTGCCGAATGAGGCGAAGGGCGGTTACATGGTGGATGGCGATATTAACAAAATCATGCCGCTCGTTCGTCAAGGCGTCGAGCTTGGCGCGGATGTTATTAAAGCAGACCCTTGCGACGACGTGACGGAATATCACCGCGTCATTGAAGTGGCTTCCGGCATTCCGGTGCTCGTGCGCGGCGGCGGCCGGGCAAGCGATGAAGAGATTGTGAACCGTACGGTCGAGCTGATGAATCAAGGCGCTTCGGGCATCGTGTATGGCCGCAACGTTATTCAGCATCCGAGTCCGGCGGGCATGACGAATGCGCTGATGGCGATCGTTCATCACGGTGCGTCGGCTTCGGAAGCACTTGCCATTCTTGGCAGCGGAAAGGGCGTGGAGTAGAATGAGCACAAGAATCATTCGGTTCGGCGTCATTGGCTGCGGCTTGATGGGCAAGGAATTCGCGAGCGCGGCGGCAAGATGGCTGCATCTGGAGCGCGTGGAGTTCGAGCCGCGGATCGTAGCGGTGTGCGATGCGAACATGGAAGCGACGAATTGGTTCAAGAAGCAAGTCCCGAGCGTGGAACGCACTTATACCGATTATCGTGATTTGCTGGCAGATCCCGAGGTAGAAGCGGTGTATTGCGCAGTGCCGCATAACCTGCATGCGCAAATCTATTCCGATATTATTGCAGCCGGCAAGCATTTGTTGGGCGAGAAGCCATTCGGCGTTGATATGGAAGCGAATACACGGATTTCGGCTGCGCTTGCTGCACATCCCGAAGTGATTGTTCGCTGCTCGTCGGAGTTTCCTTTTTTCCCAGGGGCGCAGAGCTTGATTAAGTTGGTGGAAGAGGGCAAGTTCGGCCGAATTATCGAGGTGGAGGCAGGCTTCTGGCATTCCAGCGACCTGGACCCTACGAAGCCGATAAACTGGAAGCGGCGTATCGCCACGAACGGGGAGTACGGCTGCATGGGCGATCTCGGCATGCATGTGCTGCATCTGCCGATGCGGTTCGGCTGGAAACCGAATAGCGTTCGTGCGCTGCTGAGCAAAATCGTAAGCGAGCGTCCAGACGGCAAAGGCGGCATGGCACCATGCGAGACATGGGATAACGCGATTCTTGCCTGCGACGTGGCAACGGCGGATGGCGGATTCCCGATGGTGCTCTCAACGAAGCGTATCGCACCGGGGCATGCGAATAGTTGGTTTGTCCGCATTCAAGGAACGGAGCTGTCGGCGGAATTCAGCACGAAGAATCCGAAGCAAATCGCGATACTGCCGTATTCGCCTGGCAAGCAGCAAGCATGGCATGTCGCTGATGTCCCGTATAAATCGGCTTATGGCACGATTACAGGCGGCATCTTCGAGTTCGGCTTCTCGGATTCGATTCTGCAAATGTGGGCGGCGTTCTGCGATGAGCTCGTAAACGGCAGAGATGGGATGCAGCAGCCGTTCTACTGCGCGACGCCGGAAGAGGCGCAAGGGAGCCATCGGGTCTTTACGGCGGCGCTTGCATCGGAACGAACAGGGCAAACGATCGCGCTGGACTGGAGGGATTAGCGGTGAGCACTGCTGCTCGTGCAGGTGCGGAAGTGGTCGTTGCCGGGCATATTTGCCTCGATGTCATCCCGGCAATGCATGAGATGAAGGACGGGATGGGGGCGATCCTCGTCCCGGGCAAGCTTGTCGATATCGGCCCGGCGGTCATTGCCACAGGCGGCGCAGTGTCCAACACGGGACTTGCGCTGCACCGGCTCGGGCTGCGCACGAAGCTGATGGGCAAGATCGGCGATGATATGTTCGGCGGAGCGATTGTGGATGTGCTGCGCAGCTACGGCGGTGATGAATTAGCCAGTGGCATGATAGTCGCCGCTGGCGAGAGCAGCTCGTATACGCTCGTCATTAATCCGCCGAATATTGACCGGGTCTTCCTGCACTGTACCGGAGCCAATGACACGTTCACGGCTGCGGATATTCAGGAGGAGGCGCTCGCCGGCGCGAAATTGTTTCATTTTGGCTATCCGCCGCTCATGCGGAAGATGTATGAAGATGGCGGCGACGAGCTCGCCGCGCTGCTCGCGAAGGCGAAGCGCGCCGGGCTTACGGTGTCGCTTGATCTGGCGAAGCCGGACCCGGAGTCGCCTGCAGGTCGCGCGGACTGGCGCGGCATATTCTTGAAAGCGCTCCCGCAGGTGGATGTGTTCCTGCCGAGCTTCGAAGAGATTCTGTATATGCTGCGACGAGAGCAGTACGAAGCGTTAGTCGCGCAGCATGGGACGAACGATCTGCTGCCGTTCGCGGAAGGCCCGCTGCTGCGCGAGCTTTCGCAGGAGCTGCTTGAGCTGGGCGTTAGCATCGTGGTGCTCAAGCTAGGCGAGCACGGTCTGTACCTGCGGACGACAGACGATGCGGCGAAACTTGCCGCGATTGGAGCCGCGGCGCCGGAGCAGTTCGGCGCATGGGTAGGCCGCGAGCTGCTGGTGCCATGCTTCGAAGTCGTCGTTGCCGGCACGACAGGAGCGGGCGATTGCACGATCGCGGGTTTCCTCGCGGGCTTGCTGAAGGGGCTTGCGCCTGAAGCGGTGCTGGATGGCGCCGTTGCAGTCGGCGCCTGCAACGTGGAGCATGCGGACGCGACGAGCGGCGTGCCCGCGTGGGACGCGGTGCAATCGCGGATGGCGGCAGGCTGGCGCCGCCGCGAGGTGAAGCTCGCGCTGCCGGGCTGGCGGAGCGGCGGAACGAGTGATGGTGTGTGGTATGGACCCGAGGAGCAAGAGTAGGAGCAGGAGCAGGAGCAGGGTGGTCGCGGGCAAGGGCAAGGTTAAGGTTAAGGTTAAGGTTAAGGTTAAGGGGATAACTTTTGCAGGTGCAGGTGGATCTTTAATTTCGGCGGAGAAGTAAGGAGGCGCTTAAGATGAGAAGAAGCGAAGTGCGCGCGGCGCAGAAGCGGACGGCGGCGATGTTTGACCAGGTTGGCATCACGCTGACACCGGAGGAGCGCAGCAATATCGAAGTTGCGGAATTTGGGCTTGGCAACCTCGAGCTGCAGGGACTCGAGCTTGTGACGTACATCAATACGGACCGCTACTGTGCGAAGGAGCTCGTCTTGTTCCCAGGCCAGACTTGCCCAGAGCATCTTCATCCGCCGGTTGGCGACGACCCGGGCAAGATGGAGACATTTCGCTGCCGATACGGCAAAGTGTGGCTCTATGTCGAAGGCGAGAGCAACGGCACCATTCAAGCGCGATTGCCGCGCGGAAGTGAAGAATATTACACGGTTTTCCACGAGGTTGAACTGACTCAAGGGCAGCAATACACCATTCCTCCCGGTACGAAGCACTGGTTCCAGGCTGGCGAGAAAGGGGCGGTCGTGTCGGAGTTCTCAAGCACGAGCCGCGATGAATTTGATATTTTTACAGATCCGAATGTGTTGCGGATTCCGGTGATTGAGGAAGACCTGTAGATTGTAGTGCGCGAAGGGCAGCTGGCCATTGGGGATTGGGACTGAGAGAGGGGAAACTCGCTCTCTGCGAGCGGCAACAGCAGATATGGTGCGTGAGAGAGGAAAAAGCCGCTCTCGGGGCGCGAAGTAGAGCAATTGGACCTCTGTCAAGAAAGTGGACACAAACTAAGGCGTTTTTCTCTTATCAAACTGCGACTTCAGCAGACCGGCTACATGTGCGCGATTCGGCGAGATTTAGCTAAAGAAGTCCAGCGAACCAGCTACATGTGCGCGATTCGGCGAGATTTAGCTAAAGAAGTCCAGCCAACCAGCTACATGTGTGAGATTTGGCGAGTTTTGGCCGAAGAAGTCTAGCAGACCAGCTACATGTGTGAGATTCGGCGAGATTTAGCTAAAGAATTCCAGCAGACCGGTTACATGTGTAAGATTAACTGAAGAACGGCCAATTGAGCGAAAGATGAGTCCTCCAGGTAGCTACATTGGCCGAAAATCGGCCAAATGAGCAAAAGAGTGTCCTCCAGGTAGCTACATTAACTAAAAATTGGCCAAATGAGTGAAAGAGAGTGCTCCAGGTAGCTACATTGGCCGAGAATGGTGCATGAGAGAGGAAAAAGCCGCTCTCGGGGCGCGAAGTAGAGCAATTCGGCCTCAAAGCGGGACCGCTCCTCCCGGTAGAGCTCTACAGCAGAAAAAACCGGCAATCTCCTAAGAGAGACTGCCGGTTTTTTCACGCAGCACCTGCTCCACCTTGGAGAGATGCGCGTCCATTCGTGATGCGGCCTGGCCGGCATCCTGCAGCCGGATCGCGTCGACGATGCCGCTGTGCTCCTCGAGCAGCCGGCGCGCTGACTGCTGCTCGCCGTAAAACCAGAGCGAGCGCGTATCGCGCATGCTCTCGTGAAGGCGCTGCGAGAGCGACTTCATCAGCTCGACCAGCATCGGATTGCGCGACGCGCGTGCGATTTGCTCGTGCAGCTGCACATCGGCTTGCTCGCCGAACGCTTCATCGTCGAGCCGCTGCTCCATCTGCGCAAGCGTGGCTTCCATGGCGGCAAGATCATCCGCGCTGCGATGCTTAGCGGCAAGCGAAGCGCAGCCGGTCTCGAGCACTTTGCGCACTTCGAGCAGCTGGAGCAGCGAATCGGCGCGGTCCAGCCAATCTTCTCGAACAGCAGCGGTCGATTCTTCCTGAGGCTCCGGAGGAGCAAGCACAAAAGTGCCGCCGCCTTGGCGGATGTCGAGCAGCCCCCGTGCCTTGAGCGCACTTAACGCTTCGCGGATCGTGGAGCGCCCGACGTTATATTGAGCAGCGAGGTCGACAACGGAGGGAAGCTTGTCCCCCGGCTTCAGGTCGCCTGCGGCGATGCGATCACCCAGCTCGCGGGATACCCATTCGTAGCTCTTGAGCGGCTTTGCTTGCATGAAGGTCCTCCTTCGGATAACGGTGCGATTGACGGTGGTCAGCGCGATTTTTCGATATCCCGTTTCTCCATCTTATGATATACTACTTTCAAAACAAAGTCATCAGATGACCTGATCTATTATTCATATAAGGCTAGGGGGGAATCGTTCTATTATGCTAGGTGACTCAGTGAAACAGAAGCTGCGCGAAATTGTCGGCAGCCAGTGGTTTAAGGATGACAAGGAATCATTGATTACGCATTCCTACGACGGTACGCCAATGCTGCAATCGCTGCCGGACGGGGTCATTTATCCCGAAAATACGGCGCAGGTGTCGACGATCTTGAAGCTGCTTAATGAAGAGCGAGTTCCTGTGGTGAGCCGGGGATCGGGCACGAATCTGTGCGGAGGGACGGTTCCGGTCGAAGGCGGCGTCGTCATGGTCATGCACCGGATGAACCGCATTCTGGAGGTTGATCTTGAAAATCTGACTGCAACCGTTCAGCCCGGCCTTAACACGAAGCAGTTCATTACGCATGTCGAGGGACTGGGGCTGTTCTATCCGCCTGACCCGAGCAGCATGGCGATATCGACGATTGGCGGCAACATCGCGGAATGCTCCGGCGGGTTGCGGGGGCTTAAGTACGGCACGACAAAAGATTACGTCATCGGCCTTGAAGCCGTGCTCGCCAGCGGCGAAATCATCCGGACAGGCGGCAAGCTGATGAAGGATGTGGCCGGCTATGATCTTACGAAGCTGCTCGTCGGTTCGGAAGGTACGCTCGCCGTTGTGACGGAAGCGACGCTGAAGCTGATTCCGCCGCCGAAGACGAAGAAGACGATGCTTGCGATGTACAAGGACCTCTACGGCGCTGCCCGGACGGTGTCCAAAATCATCGAGAACCGCATCATTCCGGCAACGCTCGAGTTTCTGGATAATCCGACGATCCGGGTCGTGGATGATTTTGCGAAGCTGGGGCTGCCGCTCGAGATGGATGCGATTCTGCTCATCGAGCAGGACGGCGATCCCGAGATGGTGGAGCGGGACATTGCGCGCATCGCGGACATTTGCCGAAGCGAAAATGCCGAGCGGGTCAGCATTGCAGCCGATGAAGCCGAAGCGCTGAAGCTGCTTACTGCGCGGCGGAGCGCATTCACGGCGCTGGCGCGATTGCGGCCGACGACGATTCTCGAGGATGCGACGGTGCCTCGTTCGAAGATCGCCGAGATGGTGCTCGCGATCAATGAAATTGCGGAGCGGCACAATGTGACGATCTGTACGTTCGGGCATGCCGGCGACGGCAATTTGCATCCGACGGCGACGACGGACGCGCGCGATAAGGATGAAATCCATCGGGTTGAGGCGGCTTTTGAAGAGATTTTCGAAGCTGCGATTCGGCTCGGAGGCACGATTACCGGGGAGCATGGCGTAGGGCTTGTGAAGGCGCCTTACCTGGAGTGGAAGGTAGGTCCTGCGGGGATTGAAGTAATGCGGGCGATCAAGACGGCTTTTGACCCGAACAACATTCTGAACCCGGGCAAAATGTTCGCCAAAGCTTCTCGCAAAAGGGTGGTGCTTGGCCATGCCTAACCTGCTCGTGTCTATGCTGGAAGCGAAGGAGAGCAAAGATGGTGGCTCGTGCAGGGAGCTGGCAACGACGCTGAAGAGTACGTTGAACTACGATCAACTGACGAACTGCATGCGCTGTGGGTTCTGCTTACCGGCTTGTCCGACGTTCCGCGAGACGGGAATCGAAGCGGAATCGCCGCGAGGCCGAATTGCACTGATGAAAGCTGTTGCGGACGGCTTGATGGACCCGGATTATGCATTCGAGACGCAAATGAATCATTGTCTCGGTTGCCGTGCGTGTGAGCCTGCATGTCCCGCAGACGTGAAGTACGGGCAGCTGCTCGAGCAGGCGCGGGATTCGGTGGAGCAGCATACGGAGAGCCATCGCTGGTGGGTGAAGCTGGCGCGGAAGACCGCTTTCGAGGGGATGTTTCCGCATCAGGAACGCATGCGCTTGCTAGGCGGCGCACTGCAGGTGTACCAGAAGTCAGGGCTTCGGAAGCTCGTGCGCGGCGCGGGCATTATGAAGCTGTTCCCGAAGCATATGGAACAGATGGAACGCATCCTGCCCGATGCGTCGTATCGCGGCGTTGTGGAACAGATCGGTTCCGTTCATCCCGCCCTGGGAGAGCGTGTCGGCACCGTCGGCTTGTTCCGCGGCTGCATTATGGATGTGCTGTTCACGGAGACGAACAAGCATACGGTCGAGCTGCTCAATGCGGCGGGCTTCGACGTCGTCATTCCCAAGTCGCAGAACTGCTGCGGTGCTCTGCATGCGCATAGCGGCGAGCAAGCCGGCGCGCGCGAGCTCGCGAAACGCAACATTACCGCGTTCAAAGCGGCGGGCGTCGATTGGATCGCCTCGAACGCGGGCGGCTGCGGCGCGCTGCTCGTCGAGTACGATCATCTGCTGCACGATGATCCGGAGTATGCGACCGACGCCAAGTGGTTCGCGAAGAGGACGCTTGACGTGAGCAAGCTGCTCGTGGAGCACGGCCGCCTGCAGACGGCCGCTGCGACCGCGGTAGCAGCGGGCAAGGAGCAGGCGAGCGCTCCAGCCGTTGGCTGCGGTGGCAGCTGCAGCGGCGTCAGCTTCTCGGCTGCTGATCCGGTGCGCATCACGTACCAGGATTCATGCCATCTGCGCAACGTCATGCGCTCCTCCGAGGCGCCGCGCAAGCTGATGAAGAGCGTCGCGAACGCGGAGTTCGTCGAGCTCTTCGAGTCGGACCGCTGCTGCGGGTCGGCGGGCATCTACAACTTGACCCAGCCGGAGATGGCGGGTCAAATTCTCGATCATAAGATGGACCATGTGAGACAGACCGACGCGCACTACTTGCTGACGAGCAATCCAGGCTGCTTGCTGCAGATGAAGCTTGGCATCGAGAAGCACGGCATGAGCGGGAAGATGGAGGCACTGCATTTGGTTGATTTTCTGCATGAGCGGATTTGCAAGGAATAGTAGGTTGGAGGTTGGAGGCGGCTGTGCGCTTGGGAGAGCGTTCGGTCGTCTTTTTATATCGTCAAAATAGGGATAACCCGTCGCTGCATAACTATGAGTAACAACAGGTGAAAGAGGTGCAGCCCATGGGGAGTTCGCTCGGTTCTTGGCTGATCAGGCTGCTCATTGCAACGGTTACGGTGGTGTTTATATATCCGGCGATTGGGTTCGCTTGCCTTGTCATCGGCTTTACTTCGTCATGGCGGTCGGGGCTGTGGATGCTAGGGTCCGCGCTGCTGATGCTGGTTATTTTGAAGTGGGAATCGAGGCAATTTCGACCAGCGCGCCGAAGCGGGCGATCTACAGTTGTACAGGAGCTTGGCCAGTTTCCTGGCGTATATGACAACGATGCTTCGCCGCCGCCGCTGAGCGATATTTACTACGATATTGCAAAGGGACTGCGGGAGCAGGAGTGCTTGTTGGATCTATTGAATAAGGATGCGGAAGATACTAGGCGGCATTCGGTCAACTGCCGGTGCGTGGCTTGTTCCGTGAATACGAGCCGTGAAAGTGGGAAAGCGCACGGGGCTTGATCGAGAAACCGCGCCGAAACTCGGCTGAGAGATCCGAATCGGCATTCTCGGCGAACAAATGGCTCGATTCAAGCGCTGAGAGATCGTATTGGGATCTCTCAGCTCCAGATGAGGGGGGGAGTTGGTTGTTTTATACCGCTGAGAGATCCGAATCGGCACTCTCAGCGGACAAACGGCACGATTCAGGTAATGAGAGAGCGTATTGGGATCTCTCAGCTTCGCAGCCGAACAATCCAACAAACGTTCTGCAGCAGAGAAAACACATACATGCGCTCAGCAGCCAAACCGCACCGAAAGTCGGCTAAGAGAACCAGAAGGCCGCCGGAAGTATAAATCCGGCGGTCTTCTTTCTGCTCCTCCCTCAGTGGAGGAGTAGGTGGAGGAGTGCCCGGAGGGCACGCTTCCCCCACCTATTCCTCCTCCTGCTTCTCCACTATCCTTTTTTACCAATGGTTTACTTTCATTCCCCCTCTTGCTTATACTGTACATATCACGTCTGTGAGAGGAGTTATCCAGGAAATGAACGCATTATCACTTGAACAAGTTTTCAAGCAGTACGGCGAGAAGACAGCGGTGAATGGCATCAGCTTCGAGGTAGAGCAGGGGGAGATTTACGGTCTGCTTGGCGCGAACGGGGCGGGGAAGACGACAACGATGCGGATGGTGCTCGGATTAATCTATCCGGATTCCGGCAAAATCCGGTACAACGGCAAAGCCTACAGTAAAGAACAGCTGCGCGGACTCGGCTATTTGCCGGAGGAGCGGGGGCTATATCCGAAGGTAATGGTAAGTGACCAAATCATATATTTGGCGCAGCTGCGCGGCATGTCGCGGCGGGATGCGGATCAGAACTTGAAGCGCTGGCTGGATCGTTTTGCAGTGCCGGAGTATTACGGCAAGAAGGTTGAAGAGCTGTCGAAGGGCAACCAGCAGAAGATCCAATTCATCGCGTCGGTCATCCATAAGCCGAGCATCGTCATTATGGACGAAGCATTCAGCGGACTTGACCCGGTCAACGTAGAGCTGCTGAAGTCAACGGTGAAAGAGCTTCGCGACGGCGGCACGAGCATCCTGTTCTCGACGCATCGGATGGAGCATGTGGAGGAGCTATGCCGCAATATTACGATTTTACATAGGTCCAATCCTGTACTGCAGGGCAATCTCAAAGCAATCAAGAAACAGTTTCCGCGGGAACGCATCATCCTCGCTACAGAGGGCGACGTGTCCGGATTGGCCGATATTCATGGGGTTATGAACGTCACTCGCCATGAGTATGGCTACGAGCTGCTCATCAGCAGCGAAGAAGCGGGACGGCCCGTGCTGGAACAAGCGCTCCGTCAGACGAATGTAACACGCTTCGAAATTATGGAGCCGACGCTTAACGAAATCTTCATTAAGACAGTAGGTGAGAACCATGAATAGCGGCTTTTGGACGGTTGTCGGATTTACGGCGCGCAACAAGCTGAGAGCAAAATCTTTTATGATTACAACACTTATCATTGCAGTCATTATGAGCATTGGTATCAACCTGCCCTATATCATTTCCCAGTTTAGCGGTGAAAGCAAGCCGACGCCGGTCGGTTACCTGGTAACAACGGTAGATCAGACCAGCTCGCAGATGTTTACGGCCAGCCAGATCGGCACGCTGCTTACGGAATATTACAAGAGCCAGCAGCCGAAGCCAGATCTGAACATTGTCACCATTAAGCCGGCAAACGACTCGGATAAAGACAATGAAGAAGCGCTCAAGAAAGCAGTAGCCGATGGCACGATCGACGGATATATCACCTTCACGCCGAGCAAGAACAAAGGCGATTTCCCGATCGTGACGTACAAGTCGGAGAGCCTTATGGAAGGCAAGGTATCGCAGTCGCTGAAAGGCGCGCTTCAAGGTGTCAAGCAGGAGGCGATTCTACGCGGCGGCGGTCTAAGCGATGAGCTGATGACGCTTCTGCGTTCGCCGGTCCAGCTCGACACGGTGCAAATCTCAACGAACGGCGGCGCAGGCTCGATCGGCCAAGGCAAGACGGAAGAGGAGCAGGGGATGGATATGCTGACGGTATACGTCATCATTATCTTGCTCTTCATGGCCATTATGATCAGCGGTCAAATGATTGCCAGTGAAATTACGGCAGAGAAGAGCTCCCGGGTTATGGAGATTCTCATTACGAGTGTGGCCCCTCTAAGGGCGATGTTCGGCAAAATATTCGGCATGTTCCTTGTTGTGCTGGTTCAGCTGGCGATCTACATTGTGGTTATCGTCATCAACATGACGCTGCCGCATAATAAAGAGAAGCTTGGCGACATGGGTATCTCGCTCAGCAATATCGATCCGGTTCTCGTTATCTACGCGCTCCTGTTCTTCTTAACAGGCTACTACCTGTTCGCGACACTGTTCGCGGCAGTCGGATCGATTGTCAGCCGTACCGAAGACCTCGGTCAAGCGGTCCTGCCAATCACAATGATTTCGCTTGCCGGTTTCTACATCTGTATCCTCGGAGGCATTCAGAACCCAGGCTCGACGCTTGTGAAAGTGTCGTCGTTCATCCCGTTCTTCTCGCCTTATGCGATGGTCGTCCGGCTCGGATTATCCGATCCGCCGCTATGGCAAGTATGGCTGTCGATTGCTATATTGCTCGCGTCGATTCTAGCCGCAGGCTGGCTGTCGGCGAAGATTTACCGCGCAGGCGTGCTCATGTATGGCAAGAAGCCGACGCTGCGCGAGATTGGCAAAGCAATGCGTTCGTATAAGTAAGCTGTCTAAGCAGCTGCAAGAGATACCTCTTACCCTCAGGGTAAGAGGTTTTTTTGTCATGCCCGAAATCTCCTCATATAGGCGACGTGCGTGGGCTTGGGGCGATGTGCGCGGTCGAATTCGTCGATCCGGTTATGGGGGAGCCTTGCAAAGAGCTGATCGCCAAATGCACCAAAATCTGCTTGGGATGAGCAACGGATTCGCCAAGGAATAATGGCTATATCTATGGCTAAACGTTTAGCATATGTTTATACTCGCGCAGCTCCTGTTGGAATTGCTGGAAAATGCCTGACCATATTTTAATTCTTTGCTTGATTCCGCCCCTCTTTTGAGGATCGTAACCGGGCTCCATTAATAGATCAATATACCGATCGAACTTCTCCCTGAGGTTCAGGATGAATCCGGGAATAAGATGAGATTTCGTAAGCTCGCGAAGATCGGCCGCAAACGATTCGCCCAATTTCCGTATGTCCGGGTGCCGCAGTTCCTTTGTTACAACAAACGTTTCCGGCGTGTAATCTTCTCTGTAACCTTGACCGGGGACTTCGTCCCAGAAGTCGATCCACTCCTGCAGCAAGCCAAGCTCATACAGAAAGAACTTCAAAAATCCGCATAACCATGCCGTACATCCCGTATTCCTCAGCTGACATCCGACACCGGGCGCAAGCTGTTTACACCCCTGGCAGCAGGATCCTCCATTAATGATGCAAATGCTGCAAATGTAATCGGATCCGATCTCATGCAGCGCTTCCATCCCCATTGCAATAATGGATTCCCTGCTCACGCGTAAGTTTTCCGGCATTCTCACACACTCCAAACCATATAATTAAATAATCAAATAATAAGATATTTGAACACAATTGCATTCCGTTGGTTACCGACGATTGACTTTGATCGAGTCTGGACGTACATTTATTATATATTCAAATAATCAGATATTCAAATATAAAGAAGGTGTGTACGGTGAAAGGATCGGGAAGATTTGAGGGCTACCGGTTGGCATCGCTGCGCAAGGATTTGATAGCCGGCTTAATTGTCGGCATTATCGCGATTCCATTAGGGATGGGATTTGCCATTGCTTCCGGCGTCAAGCCTGAGTATGGAATCTACACAACCATCGTTGCCGGGATTTTAATTTCCTTATTCGGCGGGTCCAAATATTTGATCGGAGGTCCGACGGGAGCATTCATTCCGATCCTCTTCGCGATTGTGCTCCAATATGGATATGAAAATTTACTGATTGCCGGTTTTATGTCCGGCATTATTCTTGTCATTATGGGGTTATGCAGGCTTGGCGAGTTGATTAAATTCATTCCGCGTCCAGTAACCATCGGATTTACGGCGGGGATTGCCGTCATTATCTTTAGCGGACAAATTTCCAATTTCATCGGCCTTCGAGGTATCGTCAAGCATGAGTATTTCCTGCCGAACATGAACGAGATTATGCTCCATCTGGCTACTGCGAATCTGTATAGCATCGCTACAGCATCGGTCTGTCTCATGTCTCTTCTGATTACCCCGATGGTGCTGCCGAAATTTCCCGGCTCCTTGGTCGGTATCATCGTTTCCACCATCGTCGCTTCCCTGCTGTTCCAAGGGCATGTCGCAACGATCGGTTCCTCATTCGGGGCTATTCCAGCCGGCTTACCCCATTTACATATTCCGAATCTATCCTGGGGCGTCATTACGCATCTGATCCAACCGGCCCTAATCATCGCCATGCTTGGAGCAATTGAGTCGTTGTTGTCTGCCGTCGTTGCGGACGGGATGACAGGCAGCCGCCATAACAGCAACCGGGAATTAGTCGCTCAAGGGATTGCGAACATGATTGCTCCCCTCTTTGGAGGCATCCCCGCAACCGGGGCGATTGCCAGAACGGCGACGAATATCAAGAACGGTGCGGTTTCTCCGATATCCGGCATCATACATGGGGTTGTCGTTTTGGTCGTTCTCGTGCTGTTTGCGCCGTTTGCCTCTGATATTCCGCTTGCAAGCATTGCTCCGATTCTCATGCTCGTGGCTTGGAATATGAGTGAACGCAAACATTTTATGCATATTCTGAAGTCGAGAACAAGCGATTCCATCGTGCTGGTCGCCACATTCATGCTCACCGTCTTAACCGATTTAACGATAGCTGTTGGAGTTGGATTAGCGCTGGCCGTGTTGATCTTCGTGAAACGCATGAGCGACGATCTGGCAGTGGCCAAAGTGCTCCCGGACAGGCAGGAGAAGCATGAGAAAGTCAGGCCGTACGTGGTATCCAAAGACCATGATTGTCCTCAAATCAGCGTGATTTCCGTAGGCGGCACGCTCTTCTTCGGATCGGCAAGCCTATTCGAAAAGTTGTTTCTGGAGCTGCTGCAGCAGCAGCCGAGAATCGTCATCCTTCGCCTGGGAAGCGTTACGTTCATGGATACAACGGGAGAGGCGAATCTGGCGAGAATCGTGAAACAGCTGGAGCGATCGGGCGTGATGGTACTGGTGACCGGCCTTCAGCGGCAGCCGCACAGAATGCTGGTACGATCCGGGCTGTACGATCATATCGGTAAACCCTACTTCTTCAGACATACGGGCGAGGCAATCACATATGCAATCGACCTATTGGATCGGAAAAAATGTCTGGGCTGTACGCACTTCGCCTTCCGAGAATGCACCTCATTATCGAATCGCGAAGCGGGATCCCCTTCGTGAAGGAATATAAGGAGCAGCATCGCTCATGTGGTATAATTTATAGATACGAAGCCCACACGATAAGGGAGAAAGCACTTATGAACCAATTTCATAATATGCAGCAGTTCAAATCCGATTTTTTCAAAGCGCTTGCCCATCCGATGCGGATCCGTATTTTGGAGCTGCTTAGCGAGGGGAATAAGAACGTGAATGAGCTTCAGCAAATATTAAGTTCCGAAGGCTCCGCGGTTTCGCAGCAGCTCGCTGTATTGCGCAACAAGAACGTTGTCTACGGGATAAAAGAAGGCACTACCGTCGTGTATTCACTGAGGGATCCGCTGATCAAGGACCTGCTGGCAGTGGCGAAACAGATCTTTGACAATCACCTCGTAGATGCGATTACAATGCTTGAGGATATCCGCAAAACATAAGGAAGCCCGTCGTCATGGTCATGGCGGCGGGTTTCTCTGTTGTGATATACTGTTTACATAGTACACAATTTCGGCTGTGGATGAGCAAGATAGCGGAGGATCTGAAAGATGGAGAAGGACAAAGAAACAGAAGTGATTCCAAATACAGACAACACAGACAACACGGATGTGCGCCAAAGCTTGCCGAGCGCTTTAGGAATCAGCTGGGGTTACGTCAAGCAGCAGAAGCGGGGACCGAAAGGCGAGCTCAGCATCAAAATGATCGTCGACGCCGCTGTCGCAATCGCCGATAAGGACGGGTTAGCGGCTGTGTCCATGAATCGGGTCGCGCAATCGCTCGGTTATTCCGCGATGTCGTTATACCGGTACATCGAGAGCAAAGAGGATCTTCTTCTGCTCATGCAGGAAGCGGTATGCTTCTACGAGATTCCGGAGATAAGCGAGATTAATAACTGGCGCGACGACATAAGGGAGTACGTTCGGGTAACGGTAGCTGTGTTCTGCGAGCATCCTTGGTTCGGTGATATCCCCCTCTCCGGTGTGCCCATGACGCCTAATCATCTGCGGATCGTCGACTGGGCGCTGCGAGCGCTTCGGGATATGCCCTTGAACGATTTTGAGAAAATGTCGTTTGTCCTTCTGGTCAGCAGCTATGCCAGATCCGTCGGCCTCATTCAGCGGGATATGATTCGCGCCGTTCAGGCGGGCTCTTCGCCGGAAGCGTTTAGCGGTCTCAGCTACACAGCCGCATTGAAGCAGCTCGTCTCGGCGGAACAATATCCTTACTTGCATCCCATCGTCGCTTCCGGCGCCTATACGGGAGAGAACGAAAGCGAGAATACGGTAGGTAACGACTTCGACTTCGGTCTTGAGCGAATACTTGACGGGATCCAAGCTTTTCTGGATCGGAAACAGCAATAAGGTAGAAAAAGCGCCTCGGCCATCTTGGCCAGAGCGCTTTTTTGTAATCCCGATATGTTACCTGCGTCCAGCCTTCCGCTTAAAAACAAGCAGGCACCATATGAATGCGACTGCCAGCAAGCCGAGGCACCAAGCGAGCGACAGCCATCCGTTGTCATGGATCGGCGTTCCGTTCAGCAAGCCGCGGATCGTCTCGATGACCGGCGTGATCGGCTGGTGATCCGCCACGCCGCGCAGCCATGACGGCATCGTGCTCGTCGGAACGAAAGCGCTGGAGAGATAGGGCAGGAACAGCAGGGCGAAGCCGTATCCGCTCGCGGCGCTAGGGTTGCCGGACGAGAGTCCGATGGCTGCGAACAGCCAAGTGAAAGCGAGAATGAACAGCGCGATGACCCCGATCGCAGCGAGCCATTCGCCAGCGGAAGCGGAGGAGCGATAGCCGACAAGATGGCCGGCGCCGATGACGATCGCGGTCGCGACGAGGTTGCGCGCAAGGCTTGCCACGATATGCCCCGTGATGACGGATACGCTCTGGATCGGCATCGTGCGGAAGCGGTCGATGATGCCGTTCGTCATATCTTCCGCCACGCTCACGGCTGTAGAGGAGGAGCCGAATCCGGCGCACAGCAGAATGATGCCGGGAACGACATACACGACATAGTCACCGGTAGCGTCGATGGCGCCGCCAAATACGTAAGTGAACAGCAGCATAAGCATGACGGGTAAAATGATGGCCATTAACAGTGCTTCGGTATTACGTAAGCTTAGCCGGATGCTCCGTCCAATAAATACGGCGTTCGTCGTGAAGAATGAAGTTTTCCTTTCCATCGCGCGTGCGGTTGTCATATCGCTGCCTCCTCATTCGTGGTTTGAATCGCCGACGCCGCCGTCGACGTCGTTGTGAGCGTAACGAACACATCGTCCATGCTCGGTTTGCGGATCGTTACGCGCGTACCAGGTGCAGCTTTCTCACCGAGTCCATTCAGTGTTTGCCGAACATCATGCAGGCTTCCGCTAGTCGGAATGGACATGACGACATTGTCGTGCTCGTCGAGCAACTCGATCACTTCGCCGCCAACGCGGGACTTCAACTGCTCCGCCGTGCCGGTCGCGACGACCTTCCCACCTGAAATAACAGAGATCATATCCGCAAGCTGATCGGCTTCCTCCAAGTATTGTGTCGTCAGAAACACCGTAATCCCGCGGGATTTCAGCTGCATGATAATGTCCCATAAGGCGCGGCGGCTTGTTGTGTCGAGCCCGGTAGTCGGTTCATCGAGGAAGAGGACGGGGCACTCGGTGACGAGGCTGATCGCCAGATCCAGCCTGCGGCGCATGCCGCCGGAATAGGTCTTCACCCGTTTGTCGGCCGCAGCAGTCAGGTCGAAGATTTCCAACAGCTCGGCGGTTCTGGCACGCGTCTCAGTGGCGGTCAGGCCGGATAACCTGCCGATCATCGTCAGATTCTCCCGGCTGGTCAGCATCTCGTCGACCGCTGCGAATTGCCCGGTCAGGCTGATCGAGCGTTTGACGCCATTCCGTTCCGTCGCTACATCGTAGCCGGCTACTTTGGCGGTGCCGGCATCGGCGTCCGTCAGTGTCGTTAGAATGTGAATGAGCGTCGTTTTACCCGCGCCGTTCGGACCAAGCAATGCATAGATTGTGCCTTCTTGCACGGTCAGGTCAATGCCGCCCAGTACCGTTTGCTGACCGTAGCTTTTGCGCAAGCCGCGAATTTCGATCGCATTGCGGTTCATTTAACCAACCTCCATTTTACAACTGATTATGTTATAAACAGTTATTTATGTAAACAGTATATATAATAAACAGTTAATGTGCAACGGTGGACAACAAAAAAATTTGAAGGTGTTGGCGGATAGAGGGACAGCATTTCGCGTCACGTCGCATCGGAACACAAAAAAAGCGATTGCCCCGAATGAGCAATCGCTTTATCACAAACAAACAAGCTATATCTATCAGTCGATTTCCAATCGTTTCCTCACATTCAATGCTGCACCCGTCACCACGGCGTCTTCCGCAAGACTTCCCTTGGAGAAGCGGGGCGTGTAGTCAGGAGCGTAAAAGGTATTCTTGAGCGCAGTCTCGGTCGCGATGCGATAGAAGTCCGGGCTCGAATTCATCAGGGCGCCTCCAAGCAGGACGAGCTCCGGATGATACAGGTTGATCAGATTGGCAAGTCCAATGCCGAGATATGCAGCCGCCTGGTGAAAAGCTTGCTGCACCGACGGTTCGCCATCGTTCAAAGCTTTTACCAAGATCTCATAATTTATGCGCTCAGGCACCACGCCGTATCGTTCGCACAGCGACGATCCACCTCGCTTCGCATTCGTACGCGCCTGGCGCTCCAATGCCGGCACGGAACAGAATGCCTCGAGTGCGCCGTAATTGCCGTTCTCATGCAGCCGCGGACCATCCGAATGAACGATCATTTGACCGATCGAGCCTTCGGTGTCGTACTTGCCATGGACGATGCGGCCGTTCGTCATCATGGCGGCCCGCAAGCTGACGCCGGCGTGCACGTAGAGCGCATGCTCGGCTCTTGGCTCAGGCGCTGCGCCGATCTCACCCATAAGCGCGGCATTCGCCCCATTTTCCAATATCGCGCGGTGGCCTGTTGCTTGTTCGAACATGCTGCATATCGGAACGTTCGTCCATCCTTCTGCAGCGAAATAGAGGGGGCGCAGAATGATGCCCCGATCCCGATCGAGCGGACCAACGGCGCCGATCCCGAGGCCCAAAATTTGCTCGGCGCCGATGCCGTGATCTCGCATCAAGCTCTTGATCATGCCGGAGGCATGGGCGACGAGCGCATCAGGCCTCATGCTCTCATCCATCCACCAGCGGACGAGCGACTTCGGATTGAGCGCCATGTCGAACAACCCGAGCGTCGAGGAGAAGCGGGATATTTCCAAGCCGATGATATACCGGTAATCGGGATTGATGCGGTAAAGGATCGGTTTGCGTCCGCCGTTCGAGGGACCGAAGCCGGTTTCGACGATCAGTCCCTCGGATACGAGGTCGTCGAGCAGCCTTGTCAGCGTACTGTTCGTCAGCTGGTCTGCTGCAAGCAGCTCGGCCTTGGAAACCGTACCGCCGCTGTCTGCGATCCGGGAATAGATCCGTTCTTTAGGTGTGGGAACTCGGCTATCTATAAGGTTCAAGGGCTATCCCTGCCTATCCGTTTAAGTTCGAAGGTTGATTGCATCTGGATTCATTATATCGCATCGGACTTAAATCCAAAATAGATTTTATTTATCGGAATACTATTCATTAAGTCCCTATATAATGGGCATAAAATGATTTGATACGTAATTCCACGAAATACTTAAATCCAAAATGGAATAAAGGTGATATGATAGAGCTATAAGGAGTTGATCGGTCATGCAGCGAGATTGGAGACAACAATTGAAAGTATGCGGCGAGCTGTTCGCTGTATTTACGAAGATAGGGCCATCGACATTCGGAGGCGGATACGCGATGATCCCGATCATCGAGCGAGAGGTCGTAGACAAGCGCCAATGGCTCGATGAGGCGGAGCTTGCTGACATGATGTCGCTCGCAGGCAGCGCGCCCGGTGGCGTAGGCGTCAACTCGGCGGTGTTCGTCGGGTACCGCAAAGCCGGCATTGCCGGAGCGATCGCATCCATCGTTGGCGTTACGCTTCCGGCACTCCTAATCGTAATTGCGCTGAGTCTGGCGTATGTGTTCTTCGGAACGAATCCGAAGCTGGTCGCGGCATTGAAAGGCATTCACGGCGCAGTTATCGCGCTCATTCTGATGGCTGCTTACCGAATGGCGAAAGCGGCTGTTATTGACAAGACAACGGCCGGCGTGGCAATTGCGACCGTCCTCTTGCAGGTGGTATTCAAGCTCAATCCGATCTATATCATCTTGATCGGTCTATTCGCCGGCATCGCCATTATCAAGGGCAAGGAACTGCTCGGACAACGCACGAATATGGATAAAATACCTTCGCATCCTAGCACGCAGGAGCTCTTCGCTCCTGAGTATTACATCTAAGCAGAACAGAGCAGAGCGGGGTGAGCGAATATGATATGGCAATTATTTTTTACTTTTCTCAAAATCGGATGTGTATCGTTCGGCGGCGGCTATGCGGTTATTCCCATGATTCAATATGAGGTCGAGGCGCATGGCTGGCTCGAGCCCGAGCGGTTCCAGCAAGCGGTCGCGATGGCGGGCATGTCGCCAGGGCCGATCTCGACGAACACGGCAACGCTTGTCGGCTATGATGCAGCCGGCATTCCAGGCGGCATTGCCGCAACGCTTGGCATGGTACTGCCATCGCTGGCGATCATTGTGCTGCTGTCGGCATTATTTTTCCGGTTCCAGGGGAGCAAGTGGATCAAGTCGTCGCTGTACGGATTAAGGCCGATCATTACGGGGATGATCGCTTATGCGGCGCTGCATTTCGGATTCCTGAGCGGCAAAGAAGGATTTACATGGACGACGGTTTCTACATTAGTGATTTGTGCCGGCTGCTTGGTGCTGCTTACACGGTATAAACTGCATCCTCTTGCTGTCATTGCAGCTGCAGGAGTGGCAGGCATCGTTATTTACACTTAAAAAAGGTTGTCAGATCAAGGCGGGCAAAGCGTGTGTCCCGTTCCTTCGTCCGACAACCTTATTTCGTTAGGCGTTGCGCGCGCACCGGAACCCGATGTTGCTGCTGGAGCTGTCGGGCGTATTGGAGCTGCGGGCTGCCACACGGTAGCGATTGCAATAGGATTTGTGGCAGAGGAAGGAGCCGCCGCGCATCGATCTCGACGTTCCCTTGGCCGGACCTTTCGGATTATGACGAGCTCCTGTGACGTGAAAGCTCGGATGGAACCAGTCCGAACACATCTCCCACACATTGCCGGATACACTGTAAAGCCCGTAAGCATTGGGGAGGTAAGCGTCTACCGGCGCGGTTCCTGCGTAGCCGTCGCTCGCATGGTCCTTCGTCGGGAATTTCCCTTGCCAGATGTTGCAGCGGTGCTCGCCGTCCGGCTTTAATTCGTCGCCCCATGGGTACCGCTTCTGCACGAGTCCACCGCGCGCGGCGTATTCCCATTCCGCTTCGGTCGGGAGCCGTTTGCCGGCCCATCGGCAGTATGCCTCGGCATCTTTCCATGTGACATGAACGACGGGATGGTTTAGCCGGCTTGCAATATCGGAATCGGGTCCTTCCGGATGCCGCCAATCCGCGCCTTGTACAACCCACCACCACGGCGTGCTCTGAACGGCGCTGACGACCTTCTTCGCTGTCTCGGGAGAGACGAGGGCGTGAAAGACGAACGACCAGCCGAATTGTTCCGTCTCCGTTACATAGCCTGTCTTATCGACGAAACGGGCGAACTCGGCATTGCTGACCGCGCAAGGGTCGATATAGAATGGGTCCAGCGTCACTTCCCGGATCGGGCCTTCGCCGTCGCCGGGAAATCCTTCTTGATCGTCCGTTCCCATCAGGAACGAGCCGCCTGCCATATAGAGCATCGTCTGAATACCATCGCGCTCGGCGTCAGATGGTCGGGCAGCTTTAAATCGGGGCTCGAGTTTTATTGAAGCTTGCGTTTGCGCATCTTGGGGAGTTTGCAAATTTGCTTCGCTCCGCTTAGCTGCGCAGCAAGGTTGAATTGGATCGGATGATTGCTGACTCTCGTTTTGGATCGTGCTGGATGTGAGGTCCATTTTCGATAGGCTCCTTTTTCGCTAGCAGCGTTTGAAGCCATTATACATGTATTACTACGGCATTATCGTAGTTTTAGAGATAAACAGGTAATATAAAGCTAGATTACGAGCAAAGTGGGAGGATGTCTGGATGCAGCCGAATATTTTGTTAATTACAGTTGATCAAATGAGAGGGGACCTCTTGCATTATTTGGGGCACCCCGTTATTGAAACCCCGAACCTGGACAATTTGGCGAGGAATGGCGCGGCCTATACGAGTGCTTATACGGCAACGCCCTCTTGCGTCCCGGCAAGAGCAGCAATCATGACCGGCATGAAGCAGGAGCATCATGGCAGAGTCGGTTATCAGGATAAAGTGTCTTGGGACTACGAGCATACCATTGCCGGAGAATTCGCCGCTGCCGGCTACCATACGCAATGCGTTGGCAAAATGCATGTGTATCCGACCCGCAATCTATGCGGCTTCCATAACGTCGTGCTGCATGACGGTTATATGCATTACAATCGCGATCGTTCTGCGACGACTCCGCTGGGATGGTGGGATCAGTGCGACGATTATTTGAACTGGCTTCGTGAACGAGCAGGCAGTGGCGTAGATATTATGGATAACGGACTCGATTGCAACGCCTCAACGGTTGCGCGGCCTTGGCATTTGGATGAGTCGCTGCATCCAACGAACTGGGCTGTATCGCAATCGATCGACTTCTTGCGCAGGCGCGATCCGGGCAAGCCGTTCTTCTTGTGGACGTCTTTTGTCCGTCCTCACGCTCCGCTCGATCCGCCGCAAGCTTATCTGGATCTATACGATGGAATCGAGCTTCCTCAGCCGCCGATAGGCGATTGGGTGGATCGGTCCGACAGCAGCCGCGAAGGATTGAATCCGACGACCGGCCGCGGCATCGTGCATGAGCGAATGCGGCATAAGTCGCTAGCTGCCTATTATGCGTTGATTACCCATATCGATCATCAAATCGGGCGACTTCTGAATGCGTTATTCGAATATGGAGTACGGAATAATACGATTATTCTGTTCACATCGGATCATGGCGACCTGATGGGCGATCACATGCTATACCAGAAGAGGCTGCCGTATGAAGGAAGCGCGAAGGTTCCTTTTATATTGAACGATCCGACCGGTACGCTTGGTTTGAAGAAGGGGAAGCTGGTCGAAGAGGTCATCGAGCTGCAGGATATTATGCCGACGCTGCTCCATGCGGCAGGTGTTCCGATTCCGCGTACTGTCGACGGAATGAGCGTCATTCCGCTTGCTCAGCCAGAGGAGGCGGACCCGGCGGCGTGGCGAGCGTATATTCATGGGGAACATAGCTTCGGCGAGCGGTCTTACCACTATCTGACGGATGGGAAGCGCAAGTACATCTGGTTCTCGCAAACGGGCAAAGAGCAGCTATTCGACTTGGAAAATGATCCGCAGGAGCTGTGCAATCTAGCGGAGCAGGAGCAGAGACGGCAGCAGCTGGAGCTGTGGCGAGGTCGGTTGATCAGCGAGCTAAAAGGCCGAGAGGAAGGCTATTCGGACGGCTCTCGGCTTATTGTTGGATGCACGCCACTTAATGTGCTGAGCCATTTGGTTGGGCAGGTGCATTAAGGGGCAGACGCGGCCTGGGCGCGGCGCGGGGGTGGGCTAAGAGTCGGGAAATCCGACTCTCAGTACGTCACAGACCAGGAACAACCCTCGAATGCAGCTTGAGAATCGGAATACGCGACTCTCAGCATCAAAACTAACTCGAATTCACTCTGAGAGTCGGGAAATCCGACTCTCAGTATTGCTTTGGCGGCTATCAAACTAAGCTACTCTCTGCCAACCCCACCAACTAAACGGACCAGCCCCAGTAACCCGAGTAACCCCGCAACCCCGCAACCCCGCAACCCCGCAACCCCGCAACCCCGCAACCCCGCAACCCCGCAACCCCGCAACCTCAATACAATTGAAATCGCCCCCCGACAGAGGCTTTATCCTCTCTCTCAGTGAGCAATATCCCGAATAGCATGGCGCGCGGAGGCGAGAGACAGTTGGTACTCCTCGTGACGAAGGCTCCGCATAAAACAAACCCAGCTCACATCAATTGAACTGGGTTGCACAATTTTATACGTCCCGCCAATCAAACACGACGTCCAAGTACTCGTCCTTGCGGTTGCGCAGCCCGTCGTAAACGACCGGCGCTTCGTCCGGCGAGACGATGTGGCTGAGCAGTGGATCGATCGACAGCTTATTGTCGCGGATGAGTCCGAAAATAATGTCCACGTTCCGCTGGATGGAATGCTTGGCGTTCGGCGTTGCAAACGTCGGGTAGCGCCATTCCTGCGCCCTAGCAACAACTTCATTCGGCTCAGCAAAGACGATTTTCACATTCTTCATTAGTCTCTCTCCCAACCTCGTCGCTTCCCAGCAAATTAGGTGCTTTAGGGCAACAATAGCAGGATAGCCTCGCTTCGGAGTAGTGACTATTTCACATAAAGAAGGACCTTTCCGAACGGAAATACATCGGATCGCATAAGCACAAGTGTTTATCACTCAAGCGCAGTCGCATTCGCAATCACACTCGCAGAGCAAGCGCCATCGACTACCGCACGACGCCTTTGTTCTTCCGGTATTCCCCTGGCCGGATTCCGGTAGCGCGCATGAACGCGACGCTCATATACTCGGTATGCTTAAAGCCCGTACGCTCGGCAATCGTCGCCAGGTTGAGCTTCGTATCGACGAGCAGCTTCTTCACGTGATTCAGCTTCACCGCCAAAATCTCATCATGCGGCGTACGCCCGAGCGCCTTCTGAAATCGGCTGTCCAGCACGCGGCGGGATACGGAGAATTGGTCGAGGATATGCTGCACTTGAATCTCTTCATGCGCGTGATCGCGGATGAAGCGGATGACGTCGGACACCATTTTGTCCTCGACGGCAAGCACGTGGGAGGATAGCCGGACTTGAATGTTGATCGGCTCGATCAAGTTAATCGGCTCTTCGATCGTCTCGCCCGCCATCATCCGTTCGAGCAGCTGCGCGGCAAGATAGCCGGTCTTCAAGGCGTTCGTCTGAATACTCGACAGCGGAGGAGTAGACAGCTCGCACAGCAGCTCGTCATTATCGACCCCAATAACGGCTGCTTCATCCGGCACGGCAACACCGGCATAACGGCATGCTTCCAGTAGCTGTTGTCCACGGATGTCGTAGCAGGCCATAATCCCAACTGGCTTCGGCAGCTCCTTCAGCCAGCGGATCAGCTCTTCACTGCTGGAATGCCAAGACTCTTCATGCGCCGCATCTGCAGGCATCTCGAAGCAGAGGCACTCGTAGCCTTGGGCCTGCAAATACGCTTGATAAGCCTCTCCCCGCAGGTCCGACCATTTGAACCGTGAATCCCCGTAAAAGGCAAAGTGCTTGAAGCCGCGCTCCAGAAAATGTTCCGCCGCCATTGCCGCAATGGACTGGTCGTTCGTCTCTACGCAGGGCAGAGAAGGAATTCTTCTGGAAGCACTCACGTCGATAGCAGGGAGCCCTTTCTCACGGATGAACCTCGCCGTCTGTTCATTTTCGATCCGCGCAATAATGCCGTCCCCGTTCCAATGATCCAGCCACGCGAAATTGTTGCTGCCCCTGCTGTACTCCCCTAAAGTGACTGACCACGAGGAAGCATGCTCCCGAAGGTAGTTCTTAATGCCGCCAAGCAGCCCGCGCGCATACTCGTTAGAGGTTTCGATTAGCAGTGCGACCTGCTTGCGTTTAGGAGATGTAAATAAACTCATTCGCAACCCTCCATTTTTAACGAAATCCCTAATAAATCATATTTATTAGTATCTATTATACTATGTAGTGGTGAAAAATCTCATTTTTATAAGAAATAATTGCATCGACTTCCTCTGCCGCCCGGTTTAAAATTAGTTTTGTTAGCGATTTAGCAAGCAAGTATCTATTAGGAGGATGCTCACATGCAGCAGAAGGTACGTGTAGCTATTATCGGACTAGGGTTTGGAGCAGAATTTATCCCCATTTATCTCAATCATCCGCATGCTGAGATGTATGCCATCTGCCAACGATCGGAAGACAGCTTGAACCAGATCGGCGATCACTTCGGCATTAACGTCAGATATACAAGCTTTGAAGAACTGCTAAAGGATGATAATATCGACGCAGTGCATATCAACACGCCGATTCCGAACCATGCTGAGCTGAGCATTGCCGCACTGAAAGCGGGCAAACATGTCGCTTGCACGGTCCCGATGGCGACGACGGTGGAGGAATGCCGCCGGATTGTAGAAGCGCAAGAGGCGTCCGGGAAGAACTACATGATGATGGAAACTTGCGTGTACACACGTGAATTCCTCTATGTGAAGGAGCTGCGCGATTCGGGCAAGCTGGGCCGCATTCAGTTTCTGCGCGGGGCGCATCATCAGGAGATGGCGGGATGGCCGGGCTACTGGGAAGGGCTGCCGCCGATGCATTATGCAACGCATGCTGTAAGTCCGCTTCTGGCGCTCGCTGGCAAGGATGCCGACTACGTGTCCTGTCAAGGATCGGGCCGGATTGCCGATAATCTAACTGAGAAGTACGGTTCCCCGTTCGCCGTTGAGTCGGCGCTGTTCCGTCTGCGCGATTCGGAGCTGGCGATGGAAGTGAGCCGTTCCTTGTTCGAAACGTCGCGTGAATATGTGGAAAGCTTCGATGTTTATGCGGAGAAAATGAGCTTTGAATGGCAGCAGCTGGAGGGAGAATCCCCGATCGTATTCAAGGGCGAGCAGCCGGAGCGTGTGAATGTGCCGGATTACGCGCATCTGCTCCCGGAAGGCATTCGCAAGTATACGACAGAGGGCGTTTACGACGCGACGGAGAATGTGCACTTATCCTTTAAGCAAGGCAGCGGCCACGGCGGCTCCCATCCGCATATGGCGCATGAATTTATTATGAGCATCGTGGAAGCGCGTCCTGCGTTCCCGGATGTGTACGCTTCGGCGAACTGGACGTGCGCGGGCATCTGCGCGCATGAGTCCGCCATGAAGGGCGGCGAGCTTGTGAAGCTGCCGGAATTCCGCAAGGAGAACGCAAATAGGTAAGGGGGAGTCCAAGATGCAGCCAACCTTTTTAAGCGTGGAAAGTACGGAGACATGCATCCGAATCTTTCGCGGCGGCACGTCTGAGCCGATCGTCGAGCAGCGCGCGGAACCTGGCGAGAGACCGTACATTCACCCGGTCGTTGCACCGGATGGCGGCGGCGTACTGACAGAGAATGCGCCTCCCCATCATCCTTGGCAGCACGGCATTTACGTGGGGCTGAACGATGTGAACGGGGTCGGATTTTGGGAAGAAGGGCTTCGGAATAAGCCGACGGACGGCAGCTTCAATCCGCTGCGTCTGCAAGCGATTATTGTCGGACCGCATTATGCCGCTTGGGAAGTAGAGACGGAATGGCTCGATCCGAACGGACAGCCGATGCTGGTTGAAACGCAGGCTTGGGGCCTCCATGATCATGGAGATCGTTACGAGCTGGATCTTGTCTGGTCTTTGCGGGCGGTAACAGCACTCGCGTTCGGACAATACGCCTATGGCGGCCTGTTCCTAAGAATGCCATACCGCGATGAGTTCGGCGGTCAGGCGATCAATAGCGAGGGCCGGATCGGCGGCGAAGCGGAAGGGCAGCGTGCCCGTTGGGTCGCTTGCTGCATGCCGATTGAAGGCAGGGCAGATCAAGCCGGCATCGCCTTCCTGGATCACCCTGGCAATGCGGAGCATCCCGTCCCTTGGCGCGTCGACGGCCAGCTCGGCATCTCGCCAAGCCGCTGCATCGCCGGAGCTTGGCAGCTGGCTGAAGGAGAAGTGAGCACGTCCAAGTACCGGGTTCTCGTCTTCTGCGGAAGCACGGATTCCGATGTTGTGAATGCGAGCTGGCAATCGTTCGCCAGCCTATAAGGAGGGAAATCGAGAAGATGAGAACTGTAATTGTCGTAAATCCTGCGTTCGAAATCGTGTGGCCATGGACAGCGGACCGCTTCCATAGCTTGTTTGCGGCGCAAGGTGCGGTGGAGTTTACGCGTCTGGAACGAGGGGAATCGCGCACGCTGGAACAGCTCATCGAGGAGCCGGGCAGCGTGACGAGATTGGTGTCCTTAATGGCGCCGGTTACTGCCGATGGGATGCGCGAGTTCAGCAGCCTGAAGGAAGCGGTCATTATCACGCAGCCGTATGACCATACAATTCCGGAAGATCTGCAGCAGGTGCTCACGGAAGCGGGCGTGAAGCTGTACCGCCATAAGAGCGAGGGCTATTGGGGACAGTCCGTGTCCGAATTCGGTCTTGCCTTGACGCTTTGCGGCTTGCGGCGTATTCCGCAAACTCATCACGAGATTATTACAAGCTTGCAAGAGTGGGATTATGAGCCGGCGGGCGATAATCCGAAGCGAAGAGGGCATCAGTTCGGGGATAATCCCGACTTCACAAGCGGAACAGTCGAAGGCAAGCGTATTCGAATCGTTGGCGCAGGCAATATCGCTTCCCGGTATGCGAGCTTCGTTCATATGCTCGGCGCCGACGTTGCGGCATGGGATCCGTTCGCTGCGGAGCCATCGTTCCACCGCACGGGTGCGCGCAAGGAATGGCATCTGGATCGGCTCGTTCAAGATGCGGAGATCTTCGCGCCGATGGTGCCGTTGACACCGCAGACGCAAGGCCTCATTACAGCGGAGCTTATTTATGCGCTGCCTAAGGGCTGCTTGGTCGTGCTGGTGACGCGCGCAGACGTCTGCGATATGAAAGCGATTCGCGAGCGCGTACTGAAAGACGAGATCAGCCTCGCTGCCGATGTGTTCGATATCGAGCCTTTGCCGCTCGCCGACGAGCTGCTCGGCAGGCACAATGTCGTGCATACGCCTCATAATGCGGGCCGCACCATTCAGTCGAACGAGCGCTGGGCAGAGCAGCTATTCCAGCAGTTTCTGCCGGCATAAAGTGCCTCTCAAACCCTAAAATGGAAATATCCATTATGGAAGGACTCTTGAGAGGAGAATTAAGGTCTATGTTGGAAAAATCCACTCATTTCTACCGAAAACAGCTGAAATCGGCCTGTTTTGCCGGAAATGAATGGATAAATCCAATATAGCCGAGCAAAATCGCCGAATTTGGAGAAAATGAGTGGATTTATCCATTATAGCTTAAGGGAGCCTACTATGTAGACTCTCGAGCAAGGAGCCTTTGCGAGAGGGCTCCTTCTTCATGTTCTTTCCATACCGCTGGTAAGCGCCGCTACGCCCTAGAACTGCTTCCGAAACCGCAGCGGCGAGATGCCGGTGTACTGCTTGAAGCAGCTGGAGAAGTAAGGCGCGTACTGGAAACCGACATGCTCCGCGATTTGCGCGACCTTCCACTCCGTCTTGATGAGCAGCAGCTTGGCTTGCTCCAGCCGGTACTCGTGCAAGTATTCCATCGGCGTGCAGCGGTAGACCTCTTTCATGCACCGCACAATATAGTTCGGGTGAAAATGCAGCGCATCCGCAATGGCCTCGTTCGTCAAATCGCTCTGATAATGCTGCCGCAGAAACGCCTCGGTCCGCTCCGCGAGCTTCAAAGCAGGAGAGTCGCTCTTCCCGCTGTAGCTCTCCTCCAGCACATGCAGCAGTTCCATGAACAGCTGCTGCTCATTCCAGAATGCTTCGGAGCGATAAGCCCCCGCGGATGCAAGCAGCTTATGCAGATGCCGCTCGGCCATCTCGAATTGCGGAGGCGAGGCGTACTGCCGAATCCGTATCATATAAGGATTGTTCCACGCGCTTCGAACGGGATGAACCGAGCCTAGCGACGTATCCGACAAATGATAGGTGCCTTTGAAATCAAAATGCGTCCAATAGAATACCGTCTCCGTATCGCACGGCTTCACCGCATAATGATAACGGTCCGGCAGCAGCAGCAGCGTCTGTCCTTTGGTCAGCGTCCATTCCTGATCGTCCTCGCCAATATAGAGCGTTCCTTGTATGACCCATAGCAGGTCGAATAGTCCGATGTTCCGCCGATTCGGATGCTGCTCCCCCGGCTGCAGTGTCGTTAATCCGGTTGTGATGTAATAAGGAACCGGAGGGATCTCCATTAATACGAATTTCTGCTGCTCGTTCATACGTATGCGATCCTCTCTGCTAAGTGTTATATTTTATAAAAAATGTGTTGGAGTTATTCGTAGTTTCCTATAATTCATAACGATAAACTGGAATTCGTAAATAGTCAAAAGTCATATAAAAGTCATTTCGATTCCAGGAGGAAAAGCACATGGGAGCAGCTGCAAGCGGTATGACGGGGAAGCAGGATCCGCAGGTTCGGATCAGCGATAGATTTTGGGATTCGTATCGTGAATTGGTGCGGAAGACGGTTATTCCTTATCAGTGGGAGGCGCTGAACGATCGGATTCCGGATGCGGAGCCTAGCTACGCGATTCGGAATTTCCGGATTACGGCGGGGATGGAGCAAGGGGAATATGGCGGCATGGTGTTCCAGGACAGCGACGTTGCCAAATGGCTGGAAGCGGTAGGCTACTCGCTTGCTCAGCATCCCGACTCCGAGCTGGAGCGGACGGCGGACGAAGTGATTGAACTGATTGCTGCTGCTCAAAAGGAAGACGGCTACCTGAATACGTATTTTTCGATCAAGGAGCCGGGCAATCGCTGGACGAACCTGCACGAAGCGCATGAGCTGTACTGCGCAGGCCATATGATGGAGGCGGCGGTCGCTTATTATGAAGCGACGGGCAAGCGGAGGCTGCTCGATGTCGTATGCAAGTTCGCGGACTATATCGACCAGGTGTTTGGCACGGAACCCGGAAAGCTGCGGGGGTACGACGGTCACCAGGAGATTGAGCTTGCGCTGGTCAAGCTGTACAAAGCAACCGGAGAGGAGCGCTACCTCGCGCTGGCACAGTTCTTCATTGACGAGCGGGGAGCTGAGCCGAACTTCCTCGTGGAAGAATGCAAGCAGAGAGACGGCTTCAGCCATTGGGCGAACAAGAAAATTGCGATCCCGACAGTCGCGCAAATGGCGTACAATCAGGCGGATAAGCCGGTGCGGGAGCAGGATACGGCAACCGGTCATTCGGTTCGGGCCGTTTATATGTATACGGCGATGGCCGATCTCGCAAGGTTAACAGGCGATGCGAGCTTGCTTGAAGCTTGCCGCCGGCTATGGGCGAATACGACGAAGAAGCAGATGTACATTACGGGAGGCATCGGTTCGACGCATCACGGAGAAGCGTTCACGTTCGATTATGATCTGCCGAACGATACGGTCTATGCGGAGACATGCGCTTCGATCGGGCTCATC
The DNA here is from genome assembly GCF_003386535.1 of Paenibacillus taihuensis. Lineage (GTDB taxonomy): Bacteria > Bacillota > Bacilli > Paenibacillales > Paenibacillaceae > Paenibacillus_Z > Paenibacillus_Z taihuensis. Next base: position 14,868 of record NZ_QTTN01000040.1, on the reverse strand, counting down.
TTCTTTGCGCAGCGCATGCTTCAGCTGGAGGCGAAGAGCGACTATGCGGATGTGATGGAGCGGGCGCTGTATAACAATGTCATTGGCAGCATGTCGCAGGACGGGAAGCATTACTTCTACGTCAATCCGCTGGAAGTGTGGCCGAAGGCTTCGAAGCTGAATCCGGCCCGCCATCATGTGAAGGCAGTGCGCCAGAAGTGGTTCGGCTGCTCCTGCTGTCCGCCAAACGTGGCACGACTGCTCAGCTCCTTGAACGAGTACATCTATACGGCGTCGGCCGAGCGCAATACGATATATACAAATTTATTTATCGGCAGCGAGGCGAGCTTCGAGCTTGCGGCAGGACGAGTGGGGTTAAAGCAGGAATCGCATCTGCCTTGGGAAGGCTATGTTCGGATGGAAGTCACGGAGTCGCCAAAGGCTGAGCTTGCGCTCGCGTTCCGCATTCCATCTTGGAGCTATGGCGAAGCGGAGATGATCATTGGCGGCCAGGCGGCGAAGTACGAAGTGGTAGACGGATATGCGATAGTCACCCGAGCATGGTCCGAAGGAGACGTGGCGGAATGGAAGCCGCGTCTGGAGGCGCAGCTCATTGCGGCTAATCCGGCGATCCGGGCAAATGCGGGCAAAGCGGCTATCGAACGCGGTCCGCTCGTGTATTGCTTGGAGGAAGCGGATAATGGCGACCTGTTATCTTCGCTGACTATCCAAGCGGATACGAAGCTGCATTCCTCCTACGATCCTGGACTGATGGGCGGAGCAGTCGTCATCGAAGCCGAAGGCTGCGTCGATAATATGGCGTCATGGCAGCCGGATCTCCCTTATCGTCCACTTGCACAGCAGCAAGTGCAGGAGGCGAGTTCTGTAACGCTGAGGGCGGTTCCGTATTATCTTTGGGGCAATCGGAAGACCGGGGAAATGACGGTGTGGATCAGAACAAGCGGGCTATAGCGGATTTCTCCAGTACAGTCCAAAGACCAAAAGCCCAACGGATACGCCTTCGCCCGCATCCAAGCACCAGGCGCGCTGTTCAGATTGTGCTCTCCACCATGATGCTGCCGGGTGTGGATGAGGATGAGAAGAGAGGGAACTGCCCGGGTGGGGCAGTTCTTTCTTTGCTCGCTTTCAACGGTGGGAAAAGCGGGGGCGAGAGAACACATACGTTCTCTCAGTAATTTTAACGAGAGTCGGAAAAAGCGACTCTCGAGCGCAAAAGTGGTAGGTTGCGGAGCTGAGAGACGGAAAAACCGACTCTCAGCATGAAGGGAGAGGGAATTCCCGCCGATTTGGGCTCTGAGAGACGGAAAAGCCGACTCTCAAGAGTGAAAAGGCGGAGATTGTGTGCTGAGAGTAGGATAATCCGACTCTCAGCGCCGAAACCGCGCGAAAGAGAAACGGAGAGACCCAATACGGGTCTCTCAGCCCAAAAGCCCAAAGCCCAACAAATCAATAGAGCCAGTTAAAACAAGGCCTTCACAACCGTGAAAGCCTTGTCTTTGTTAAGAGCGATATTGTTCAATCGCGATCGAATTCGTTCCGTTGCTTCGAGCGCGGTCAAGCAGCTCGATCGAATACTCGACCATCTGGCGGATAGCGGGCTTCTGAATTTGCCCGACGAGTCCCCCGATATAACAGCCCATCTGCTTGTTGCACCCGATGCTGGAGAAGTCAAAGCTCCTCATCTCCTCGATAATCGACTGCGCGGCTTGAGCGCATAATTCCTTCTCGGCTTTGGCAATGACGACGAACTCGTCTCCCGCCGCACGCCCGATGGCTGCTTCAGGCAAGTGGCGCCGGACGCTGGATTCAATGATTTGATAGCAAGCGACTATGACTCTATCCCCTGCCTCAAAGCCATAATCATCGTTAACCGATTTAAAGTGGCTGATATCCAAGCGGAACACGCTGATCCGATCCTGCAAGGAGCATGAGCCGACTATGTCTGCGGCCGCATCCAGAAAGGCTTCGAAATTCGGAATATTCTTCTTGATCTCATGGACGTCTGTCTGCTCAAGGAGCATCAAATCGACTTTTTTATCCATTTTGAACCCTTCCTTCTCAATTAGATGGATGAGGCGGTCAATTGCGATTTTCTTCTGAATTTGCACATTTAACGCCGAGCTAATCTCGATGCGTTTGCGGATTAGCTGGTGAACGATCTCTGGGCTGTCGATAGGACCGCTTAACAGTTCTCTGATTTCGGCTAACGTAAAATCAAGACTTTTAAGTATGACAATCCAGTTGAGCACGTGGGCTTGGTCCTGTTCGTAGGAACGGTAGCCGGTCTCCGCATCAATTGCGGTCGGTTTCAGCAGACCGATTTCGTCGTAATGGCGAAGCATTTTGGCAGTGACGTTATTCAGTGCAGCGAATTCGCTAATTTTCAAGCGCAGTGACCTCCTCGGCAAGCACTCCGGCCGGAATTACTTAACCCTACGATAAACCTTCCCCTAATAGGAAAGTCAACGTTTTTTTGTGGAAAATTGTCAGCACATGCTGCGTTCCGATCCTGCAAAAACCGTTCTCCACAAGGAAGGCGGCTTTGTTGTATAGTAGTCGTGTATTCGAAAGTTTCTGTTTGGAAGCTCCGGAAAGCGGGTGGAGATTATGCCGGGACGTATATTGGTCGTGGATGACGATCCTTCAATCGTCAAAATTACGAATCTATATCTATCAAAGAACGGTTACGAGGTCGACGAGGCGTTCGACGGGCAGTCGGCGCTGGACAAAATCCGAAGCGGCGGCAGTGGTGGGAACTACGCGCTAATCGTGCTCGATCTGATGCTGCCTCGAGTTGACGGTTGGGCGGTCTGCAGAGAGCTGCGACAAAGCGGGGATAACACGCCCATCATCATGCTGACGGCGCGGGGCGAAGTGCATGAACGAATCGAAGGCATTCGTATGGGAGCCGACGATTATTTGGTGAAGCCTTTTGACCCGAACGAGCTCTTGGTGCGTATTGATGCGGTGCTTCGGCGGACGAGCCGTCCTGTTTCCAGCCAACCTGTCTCAGAACGGGCCGAGCTAGCGGTGGGGAATTTGCAGCTGCAGCTGGATGCTTGCACGGTAAGCGTGGATGGGAAGTCTGTCGCGCTGACGAGGCGTGAATTTGATCTGCTGGCATGGCTTGCGGGGCGTCCGGAGAAAGTATTTTCGCGCGAGGATTTGATTGCGCAGGTGTGGGGCTGGGACTTCGATGGCGAGGATAGGGTGGTCGACTTGTACATCCAGCGCATCCGCCGGAAGCTTGGGCGAGGAAGGGGCTGGAGCCTGACTACGGTTTGGGGCGTCGGCTACAAATTCGAGGTGAGCGCATCGTGCTGAATTCGATTTTTCGCAAATGGCTTTGGGCCTCAGCATGCATCACTCTCGTCGTGCTGCTCCTGATGACCGCTGCCGTCAGCTGGTTGGTCCAGCGCAATTATTATAAACAGGGCATGGAGCGATTGAACGAGCAGTCCGTATATGTGGAGGAAGCGTACCAGCAGCATCTCTCCGGCGAGCTGACGGCAGCGGATTTCCGCAAGGAGCTGAAGCAGCTTGAGCGGGAGAACAAAGTGAACATCAGCCTGGTCGGCAAGAAAGTGAAGTTTCTGAAACAGGATCTATATGAGGTCGGCGTGCGTCCCGATGTAAAAAGCTGGATTGATACGGTATCGGGAGGCGAGCGCATCGAGCATATCTCCAAGTTCCGCAAAGAGGATAACGGGACGATGCTCGTTGTCGGCTTCCCGCTTATGAAGAACGATCAAGTTACCGCAGCTGCATTCATTTATTCCCCATCGGCTGATGTGCGTGCGCTCGCTGAGCCGATTCGGCGGAGTATCTGGCTTATTGCGCTTGCTTGCGCTGGACCGCTCATTCTGCTGCTTTGGCTGGCCACTCGCCGGTTCGTTAGGCCGATTCGGCAGATTAGCGAGGCGGCCGCATCGATTGCGGGCGGCGATTTCTCCAGCAGGGTTCATGTAACCGGGCAAGATGAGCTCGCTAGACTTGGCGACTCCTTCAACGCGATGGCGGGGAGGATGGAGCGAATTGAGGATCAGCGAAGACGGCTCATAATGGAGATTTCGCATGAATTGCGAACCCCGCTTACAAGCATTCGCGGGACACTGCAAGCGCTGAGGGACGGCCTTCTGTCCGGGAAGGAGCAGGAGGAGTTCGTGGAGTTATCGCTTGGGGAGTCGGTTAGACTGGGACGGCTTATCGATTCGATTCATGAACTGTCGGCTTTCGAAGAGCATCAAATCAAGTTTGATTGGGAGCAGGTCGATTTGACGGAGCTGACCGAGCAGTCGGCGCAGCAGCTTCGGACGAAGGCGGAATCGGCAGGCATGCGGCTTCATGCGCAAGCGGACGAGAGGATCGTGCTGCGCGGCGATCCGATGAGGCTTCGGCAGGTGCTGCTGAATTTAATCGGCAACGCGCTGGAACATAATGCGTCGGGTACGGAAGTGTGCGTTCGTGTAGAGCGGAAGGAGCGAAAAGCGGTCATTACCGTGAGCGATAACGGGCAGGGCATCGCCGCCGAGCATCTGCCGCATCTGTTCGAACGCCTGTATAAAGCGGAGTCCAGCCGTACCTCCCGCGGCTCGGGACTTGGGCTAACGATTGTACGATACATTGTGCAAGCCCATGGGGGAACGATTGCCGTCCGTTCCGAGCAAGGGAAGGGAACGGCGTTTCAAGTGGAGCTGCCGATGACAAACTTTTGATACATTTTTTCGATAGAGTAGGGGATGCAGGACATATTGAAGCGGAGGGATAATGATCATGTTGAAGAAAAGTTTGACAGTCGCGGTGCTTGGACTGGCTTTGGTGGCAGGTTCGGCGCAGGCCGCATTCGCATCGAGCGCGGACGCAAGCACGACTTCCACCACGAAGTCGCATCACGAAGAATGGAAGGCGCAAACGGCCGCGCTGAAGAGCCAGCTCGTCACGCTGCGCGCGCAGCAGAAGGGCTTGGCGGCGCAAATCAAGTCGCTGCGTGAAACGAACAAGGCAACGGCGAAGTCGCTCACGAAGGAGCAGAAAGCATCGCTTAAAGCGAGCTTGAAGAACGTGAGGGAGCAGATCGCTGCTCAGCAAGCTTCCATCAAAGCGATTCGTACGCAGAAGCAAGCGCTGTGGGCGCAAGTGAAGAGTGCGAAGAAGAGCGATGACACCGCTTCAGGCGTTGCGGAGCTTACGCAGATCATTTCGCTGAAGGAGCAGATCATTCAAGCGAAGCAGCAGATTCTGTCCTTGCAGCAAAGCTTGCAGACGCTGCTTACTTCGCTGAGTGCATAGGAGTCGGCCAGGCCTAGTTCGATCTGGACGCTTTTGCTAGGCCTATCGGCTTGTGCAGACTTGTGCATGCTAACTCGTTAACGCTGCAATTGCTGCTGTGTTCCTATCCTACAATGCCGCCCTCTACGTGGAGGGCGGTTTTTTTGTTTCCCGCTTGGCAGGAGAGAGAAGCCGGAGCAACGAATAAGAGTCGGATACCAATAATTGGATGGTGATCGCGGATGAAGCTGGTACTCTTATTCGGCCCGATGGCGGTCGGCAAAATGACAGTAGGGCAGGAGCTTGCGAAGATGACGGAGCTGAAGCTGTTCCATAATCATATGACGATCGAGCTGCTGTGCCCGTATTTCGGGTTCAGCCCGGAGATGTGGGAGCTCGCCCATCAGTTCCGCATGAGCATATTCGAGACGTATGCGAAAGGCGAGGGTTACGGGATGATTTTCACCTTCGTCTGGGCGTTTGATGTGCAGGCGGACTGGGATTATGTGAAGCAGGTCGGGGACATCTTCGAGAAGCATGGCGGCGAGGTGTACTGGGTCGAGCTTGAAGCGGAGCTGGATACGAGGATCGAGCGGAACCGGGGCGAGAATCGGCTGGCGAATAAGCCTTCGAAGCGGGATGTCGAGCAATCGGAGGCGAGAATGCTCACAGCTGTGCAGCAGCATCGGTTGAACTCCAATGATGGCGAGCTCGTGCATGAGCGCTACTTGAAGATTAACAACACGTTTCTCACGCCGGAGGAAGTCGCAGGTCAGATTAAGGCGCATTTTCAACTGTAAAATATACGCCTCCAAGGACGCCTGCATGGCTACGGAAATCAAACATTTGCAGAACTATATCGTCATTCAGGAGATCCGGTTCGGCTTCACGTTCGAGGTGGAGTGGAAGGTGCAGCCGGAAGTGATGGACGCGCAGGTGCTGAAGTTTATTTTGCAGCCGGTCATTGAGAATGCGAAACGGGGAGGGAAAGAAGAATTTAGCAGCGGTGGATCAGGGCTTCACAATGTGTATCATCGCCTCCAAACCTATTACCGGGGCGAAGCAAGCATGACGATTCGTAGCAAGAGGTTAAAAGGGACGGTTGTGCAGCTGATCGTTCCGCTGGCAATGCCATAAACTTTTCCGCGAAGGGGTTACGAAGCACATGGATACGAAGAAGCAGACGTTGGATCAGTCCAAGCAGACGATTTACTATTTCTCCGCGACGCATTGGGACCGCGAATGGTACCAGACCTTTCAAGGCTTCCGCTATCGCCTCGTGGCGATGATGAACGAAATGATCGAGGTGCTGGAGCAAAATCCAGAATTCAGCGTGTTCCATCTCGACGGACAGACGATTGTGCTGGACGATTTCTTGGAGATTGAGCCTGGCAAGAGAGAGCGGCTCGCGAAGCTGATCGCGGACGGGCGCATTCTGATCGGTCCGTGGTACGTTATGCCGGATGAATTTCTGCTCTCTGGCGAAAGCCTAATCCGCAACTTGATGATCGGCCATAAGACGGTCGCGAAGTGGAATGTGCCGGTTTGGAAGAACGGCTACATCTGCGACATCTTCGGGCATATCGCGCAGATGCCGCAAATCTTCGCCGGCTTCGATATTCGTCATGCCGTGCTCGGCAGAGGAACGAACGAGCATACGACGCCGGCGCATCTGCTCTGGCAGTCGCCGGACGGCACGCAGTGCATCACGTATAAGCTGCCGGATTACGGCGGTTATGGCGCGCTGCCGCATATTTTTGACAACCAATATTATGAGCGGGAGTGGAGCAGGGAGGAGAAGGCGGAGCGGCTGAAAGCCTTTGTCGATTCCGAGTTTGCTCGCACGGAGCTTCCCGTTGCGGTCGTGATGGACGGCGTCGATCATGAGCCGATTCGAAAGAGTACGCCGGAGCTGGTGGGGCTGCTGAAGGAGCTGTATCCGGAGGCGGATGTGAAGCATGTCGACCTGCTGGAGATGGCGAAGCAGCTTGAAGGTCACAGAGCAGAACTGCCTGTTCGGACAGGCGAAATCTACGAGCCTGCCAAGGAGAACGGACCGTACGTCTACGTTATCACGCATACGTTATCGAGCCGATATCCGCTGAAGAAGGCAAACGATCAGAACCAGACGCTGCTGGAGAAATGGGTCGATCCGCTCGTTGCGGTCGCAGCGGTGCGCGGCTACTCGCTGCAGAAGTCGTATGTCGATCTGGCTTATCAGTATTTGATCCAGAACCATCCGCATGATTCGATCTGCGGCTGCTCGATCGATCAGGTGCATAAGGACATGGAGTACCGGTTCAGCCAGACCGAGATGATCGGCGGCCAGCTGATCGCGGATATTATGAACCACGAGCGCTCGCGGTTCGAGACGGCGAAGGACGGTGCGGATCGGCTGCTTACGGTGTGGAACCCGCTGCCTTTTGCACGGGCGGAGGTCATTACGGTCGATATCGATTTCCCTACGGCGTACCCTGCACGCTATCAGGAGCCGTTCGGGTATGAGGAGAAGAACAGCTTCCGCGTCTACGATGGAGATGGGCGTGAAGTTCCTTTTGGGCTCGTCTCGATGCAAAAGCATAAGGTCGTCCGCATCTTCAATCAAGTGACGGAGCGGGTGGATCGCCATACGATTACGCTCGCTGTGGAGATGCCTCCGATGGGGGCGGCCGTGTATCGGGTGGTGCCGAGCGCGACGCCTTCGCGGTACTTGGCGAAGCTGTCCACGGGAGATCGCCGCGCGGAGAATGAACGGCTGCGCCTCGTTGTGAATGGCGATGGTACGGTGAGTATTTATGATAAGAAGACCGGCGCTTCGTATGATCGGCTGCTCAGCTATCTGGACGACGGCGAGATCGGCGACGGCTGGTTCCATGTGAATCCGGCGGAGGATCGCGTCGTCTCGAGTACGGGTGCGCCTTGCACGATCGAGAAGGTGGAAGACGGACCGTCGCGTACCGTGTTCCGGATTACGCATACGCTGAGCGTGCCGGAATCCCTCGACGAGACGAAGCGCAACATTCGCCGCTCGGATCGGTATCGGGCGCTGCGGGTGGTCAGTTTGGTGGGCTTGTCCACGGGCAACGCGTATGTCGATGTGGAGACGACGGTGGACAATTCGGCGCGCGATCACCGTCTGAGGGTGTTAGTGCCGACAGGCGTTGCGGCGGATTCGTATTTCGTGAATCAGCCGTTTGCGTTCGTGGAGCGTCCAGTCGGCTTGCGTGTGGATACGCAGGATTGGAAGGAATGCGACGTGCCCGAGAAGCAGATGGGCGGCATCGCGGGCAAGCGCCGCGCCGATGGCAGCGGTCTCGCGTTCGTGTCCGCGTACGGCCTGCACGAGTGCGCCGCGCATGACGACGAGGAAGGCACGCTTGCGGTGACGCTCTTCCGCAGCTTCGCCAAGACGGTCATGACGAACGGCGAGGCGGGCGGCCAAATTCTCGGCGAGCACCAGTTTGCTTACCGCTTGGCGCTGCTTGATGATGCGGTCACGAACGCGGACCTCGTGCGGCTGCAGGATCGGCTGCAGGCGGGCTTCCAAGCTTCGTCCGTGCCGGTCGCGGCGGAGTATGTGGCTGAAATGCAGGGGAGCTTCCTCGAGCTGGACAGCGCGCATTGCTGCTTGAGCATTATGAAGCGTCCGGAATCGGAAGAGCCGAACACGGTCATTGTGCGGCTGTCGAACTTCTCTGACGCGGGGGACGCGGCAGCACTGCGCTTCGAGCGGGCGATCGCTTCCGCTTCCGAAGTGAATTTGAACGAGGAAGATGTGTGCGCGTTGCCGACGGATGGAAGCAGCATGCTCAAGGTTGAGGTGCCGGCGTGGGCGATTCGGACATATCGGATTCGGTTTGAATAAGAGGAGGGTGTAGGCATGACTGAGAAGCTGAAAGCAAGAGTCGAAAATTCGCTTACTGTATTGCTGGTCTCGGATCTCCAGAAATCCATGAAGTACTATGAAGAGGCGCTCGGTTGCGAGGCGAACGAGCACTGGGCCATTCGAGATAACTTCGGGCTCGGATTCAAGCTCATTCAAGCACAGAATCCTGAAGACGTACGGCCGAACAAAGGAACGTGGAATACCTACGCCTACGTGCAAACGCACGAGGAGCTTGACGCGCTGTATGGGGAGTTCAAGGCCAACGGCGCTATTATCGCGTCCGAGCCGGTTGTGACGGAGCATGACTGGGGCGCGTGGAAGGATTTTTCCGTGCGTGACCTGGATGGATATGTGATTGGGTTCGGGTCAGGGAAGAAGTAGGTTACTGTAATGAGTTGGAATATCGAGATTAATTGTTCGATTGAACCCTATGAGGTTCCGGCTTTAAGAGAGCTGGTCGGCTGGGAAGGCAGGCATGCCGACTACCCTGCTCTGTTTGAACGTTGTAACTTTTGGGCGGGGGTTCGAGATGCAGCAAGCAATGAGCTGATCGCCTTCGGTTATGTGGCAGGGACGGGATTGCAGCATGGATACATGGAAGATGTAATCGTGCACCCGAAGTTCCAGCGGAGAGGAGTCGGGCAAGCCCTGGTCAGGGAGCTGTTACTCGAGGCAGAACGCTTCGGATTAGAGATCGTAACGGTCACTTTCGCACCCGAACATACGTCGTTTTATACGGAGAGTGGATTTCAACCTTGCCAAGGTGGATTGTGGAGAAAGGTATAGTGGGGCATGTTGAGTTTGGCTGAGCACGTATACAACAACGAACGCTATGTTGGATTAATCCACTCATTTTGATCAAAAAGGGGACTTTTCGGAAGCTATAATGGATTTTTCCACTCATTTTCGGCCGGAAAGGTTGAAATGGCCGATTTCGGGCAGAAATGAATGGATTTTTCCACTATAGAATGCAAATTCGGCTAGATGAGCCCTTCTATGTTGGATAAATCCATTATAGAGAAGCAGGCCAGCGGCCCCGTTCGGCGGACCCCACCGGCAGCCCCCACCGGCAGCCCCGCAGGCAGACCCCGCTCGGCGAACACCGCCACCGCCACGCATACACACTAGCAGTGACCGTCATCGGTCACTGCTTTTTTTGTTTGCAGCAAGCGGCAGCGCGCAACGGGGAGGCTGACAAATCTGCTGACAAACTCCACCGGCACTATTTTCCACATTCGAGTGTCTCTGCAACCTGCAACCATTTTCCCCACAAGATCGTCTATTGGATTCGTTAGAATTTGAAAAAGGGTGATTTCGGACGAATCGCCATCATAGGATTCGTTAGGAGGAGCTCGGTCGGCGGCGGCCAAACTTGAGGGCTATATTTTCCACTAAAGAATGAGCCCGGTTTTTGCGATTATATTAGTAATAGAAAAGATTTCAAATCAGAATCGAGGATTCACATGATTAAAATAGAGAATTCAATTCCGACCGATAAAGAAACGATAACGCAATTTCAAAATAAAGTCAGGCTGAAGCTGCCAAACGACTATATCGCGTTTCTGGAGCGCTATAACGGCGGCTACCCCGAGCCCTGCATCATCCACATGAAAGTAACGAGCCGCAGGGAGGTTGAATCGTCGTGCATCAGGTCCTTCTTCGGCTTTGGTCTCGAGAATGGCGACGAGCTTGCGGAGAATTACGGCTTCTACAGGAAGTTTATCCCGAAGGAGTCGATTCCGATCTGCTGCGATTCAGACGGCAATGTCATCCTCATGTCGCTCTCGATTGAGAATTATTGCGAGATTTACCTTTGGAATCACGAACGTGCTCCTGAGCATAGGGCGGAGCTGCACGAATTGCAGTATATCACGGACTCCTTCACGGATTTTCTCAATCGAATCGTTCCCTATGATCCTGATACGGCCGATATGAACGAGAACGATCTCATATCGATTTGGATCCATCCTGATTTTGATAAAATCATTAACGGTGACATATAAGCATGCAAGAACAATATCAAGAACGATATCAAGAACAATATATAGAAGCTTCATCGCCGGCTCCCGGAAGATGGAGCTTCTTTTCCATTCCAAAAATCGGTAAAATAGTTACGAATCGACACACCATCACCACTATTACGATCACCATCACCATCCACCAAAGGAGCTGCCGACCATGCAAAACGTATTTTTCATCTCCGATCATCATTTTGGACATAAGCAAATTATTGATTTCGAATCGAGACCTTTCGAGAACGTCGATGAAATGAACGAGCGGATGATCGAGTGCTGGAATGCGGTCGTCGGCAAGCAGGATAAAGTGTTCCATCTGGGCGATTTCTCGTTTCTGAACCAGGAGAAGACGAAGGAGATCGTGTCGAGATTGAATGGTTACAAGGTGCTGATCCTGGGAAATCACGACCGGGGACGCTCCCGCAAGTGGTGGCTGGACGTCGGCTTCGACGAAGTGAGCGAGCATCCGATTATCTACAAGGATTTCTTCTTCCTCTCGCACGAGCCGATGTACATGAACAAACACATGCCGTACGTGAACGTGCATGGACATATCCACTCGCAAAAATATGCGGGCATCAACTACATCAACGTCAGCGTGGAGCACTGGGATTACACGCCGATTACGTTCGAGCAAATCCGCGACGCGGTTGTGCCAAGCGAGGAAGGTGACTGACGTATGATGGCGCGGACATTATGAAACGGCTTATTTTGCCACGGCAAATGTACAGGACAGTTTGGCCAAAATGATTTATACTGCGGAGAAAGGCCGCTGGCCCAGCGATTTCGATGGGGGCGAATACCATGAATATTATAATCGGTATGGCAATCCCCGAGCTGATCGCGCTCTTGAATCCGGCCGACTTCTAGCCGCTTCGAATAGCGGTCCTGAATCTGATTGACCAAATTGAACGGCATTTACAACAAGAAGGCGTCCATCTGAATCAGTTTGAGTCGATCGCACAATTTGAATCGTTTGTGAACGGGCAGCCTGGTCTCAACCGATAAGTGGAGTTGTATCTATTGTGGGAACGCCTTATTCGGCGATATTAACGCTTATGGTGACGGCCGGCGTCATTAACGTCATCATGGGCATTTACGTTTTCTTCTACCGATCCAAGCAGTCGATGTCCAAAACCTTCATTGCTTTCACGCTCTTATCTGCGGTGTACGTATTCGGTTCTACGCTGGAGCTTTCAGCCAATTCACTAACAGAGATCAAGCTGTGGATTAAGCTCGAGTATCTCGGCATGCCTTATTTGCCGCCGCTCAATCTGCTGCTTGTGATGTACTTCCTCGGGATGGATCGAGTCTTGAAGCGTCCTTTGCGTATCATCATGTTCATCGTTCCTGCGATCACGACTTTGCTTGTCCTGACCAATGATAAGCATAAGCTGTATTACCGTGCGATAGAGCTGAAGCAAGGGGCTTCTTTCCTCAAAACAGATCTGGTTGCCGGGCCGTGGTACATTTTTGCAGGCGGTTATACATTCGGGTGTATGATCGGCGGTGTCGTGCTCCTATTGCTCTATTGGAATCGGATGAAGTCGTCGTACCGGCTTCAGCATATCGTCATGCTGGTGGCACTCGTGATGCCGCTCGCTGGCGATTTCTTATATCTCGGCAACCTGACGCCAGAGGGGATCGACCCGATTCCAGCGATAATGGCCGTCACTTCCTCGCTGTATATGTGGGCGCTGGCTGGCCGAGGGATGCTGAACGTCGTGCCGATTGCCCGCGAAAATCTGTTCGAGAGCATGAGCGACAGCGTCCTTGTGCTCGATCTGGAGAATCGGCTCGTCGATTTCAATCCGGCTGCGGCGCAAATGATGCCGGAGCTGTCCACGCAAAATGTCGGTCGACGCATTGACGAGCTGTGGCAGCAATACACCGATGAACCGCTCACGAATCTGGTGAACGACCCTCAAGCTGAACGGGAAGTGATCTGGACGATTGGCGATCAGTCCTATCATTACAGCGTTCGTTCCTCGGTCGTCCGCAAGAACGGGGGACAGGAAGTCGGCAAGCTGCTCATTCTCATTGATATTTCGGAGCAGGTGGAGCTGCAGAAGAAGCTTCATGCGCTTGCGTTCTACGATGGGCTGACGGGGATTTACAATCGGAATCACTTCCTGCACTTGAGCGAAGAGCTGATTGCGCAGCACGTTGCGAGCGGAGGAAACTTCTCGGTTGTACTGTTTGATATTGATTATTTCAAAAAGATTAACGATTCGTACGGTCATGATGTCGGCGACCAAGCGCTTCAGCACGTCGTATCCCTATGCCGCCGCTTGCTGCGAGACGTGGATGTTTTCGCTCGTTATGGCGGCGAGGAATTTGTTATCGCGCTGCCCGGCATGACGCTGAAGGAAGCGGGGCGGTTCGCGGAACGCATCCGCACAGAGATCGAGGCGCATCCGATGCCGGTGGCGACATCAGGATCGGGTTCTGGTTCGGCTGGTGCTTCGCAGCAAGCGATTACGATCACAGCCAGCTTCGGTGCTGCCGCGGGAGAAAGCCATGCGGCGTTCGAAGTGAAGCAGCTGCTCAAGCAGGCGGACCATGCGCTGTATGATGCGAAGCGTGCAGGACGAAATCGCGTGTGTCTGGCTGGCAAAGCCGAAGTATATAGCAGATGAACCAAATACATGCAGGAGGGCAACGGGATGCACGAGAATGAGGTTTTCGTAGACGATGCGCTGGTGCGGCGTTTGCTCATGGGGCAGTTTCCGCAGTGGGCGGAGCTGCCGCTGAAGCGGGTCGAGTCCACCGGAACGGATAATGCGATCTACCGGCTTGGCGATGAGCTGGCCGTGCGGCTGCCTCGAATCGACTGGGCAACAGGTCAGGCGGAGAAGGAGCTCTACTGGCTGCCGAAGCTAGCTTCGCATTTGCCGCTGGCGATTCCGGCTCCGATTGCGATTGGCGAGCCTGCCGAAGAGTACCCGTGGCGGTGGGCTGTGTATCGGTGGTTCGAAGGTGTAGATGGGATCGTCGGCCGAATTGGCGACTTAGATGAAGCGGCGAAGGCGATGGCGCAGTTCGTCGCAGCGCTGCGGCGAATCGATCCGGCGGGCGGGCCGCTTCCGGTGGGATCGCGGCGGGATACGCTCGCGAAGCGGGATGAGCTTGTTCGCAAGATCATTGCAGAGCTGCCTGGGGGGATCGACCAAGAAGCAGCTGCTGGCGCTTGGGATGCAGCGATGAAGCTGCCCGAGTGGCAGGGGGAGCCGGTATGGATTCACGGTGATCTTCACGCGGGCAACCTGCTGCTTGATCAGGGACGGCTCTCGGCTGTAATTGATTTTGGCTGTATGGGCGTTGGCGACCCGGCCTATGACACGCTGTTCGCATGGAGCATGCTTACTTCGGACACGCGGGAGACTTTCCGGGCAGAGCTGCAGCCGGATGAACAGGAATGGGAGCGGGGCAAAGGCTTCGCGCTGTCGATGGGGCTCATCGCCTACCCGTACTACAAGGAGAGCAATCCATTGTTCGCAGGCGTGGCGAAGCGGATCATTGATGAGGTGCTGGCGGATTACCGGAGCGGGGTTGTGTGATAATGCGGCGGCGGGCACAGGTGAGGAAAAGGCGGGGCTTTGCCTCAATGTCATTAAGTTAAGGTGTTGAACCAAATATCTATGCAAAGGAGCAGGTTATCGAAAGATAGCCTGCTCCTTTTTTGCGTGAAAAAGAGTA
>NZ_QTTN01000039.1 GCF_003386535.1 Paenibacillus taihuensis | reverse complement strand
CCTCCAAGAGCTCCTTGTATAGGCTGTTTCCGCCCATTGAGATCAGGAGCTGCATAACCGTTTCAAAGGGTAACTTTTTCTTTCGCGTAAAGTCTTTTTCGGGGTTTTTGACATACAGTGCTGGTGCGGCTGACATTTCTTGAATAAGGGATGTCAGCTTTTGTTTTAGTGAATTCGCGTACGTATTCATGGGCGAAACCTCCTCGTTTTTTCAAGGGGCTTCGCCACACATTTTCAACTGCTTGTCAAGTTCTTTTACTCTTTTTCACGCAAAAAAGGAGCAGGCTATCTTTCGATAACCTGCTCCTTTGCATAGATATTTGGTTCAACACCTTAACTTAATGACATTGCCCGTTGAGGTGCCCTTTTCTTGTGTCGGTTGCCGCGCCGACGCTGAGAGATCCCGTTTGGCTCTCTCGCCGCCCATTTCGTGTGTTTCTGGTGCTGAAAGCTCCAAATTAGCTCACTCAGATGCCGAACTTGCTAGTTAGCTGCCGCGCCGACGCTGAAAGATCCGTTTGGCTCTCTCGCCGCCCATTTCGTGTGTTTCTGATACTGAGAGCCCCGAATTGGCTCACTCAAACGCTGAACTAGCTGGTTACGCTGCCATACTGAAGCCGAAAGCTCCCATTTGGAATCGCCAACAACGCATCAACCACTATATTTACTCAACTAACAATCCCAACAGTCCCGCCGCTCACCCACCAGTACTCTAAGGAACCCCACAGCGCTTATTCGTTCGAAAATTGCTCTTCGCTCAACTTCTAAGGAACCCAAGTGACCTTATTTGGCCCGATCGGCACGAATTTGCCTCCAAAATCGCCAAATAGCGTTCCTGAGGTTCCTTAGAGTTTCTAGGAGGTCATTTTGCGCTGAATAACGTCTGTGGGGTTCCTTAGTCGGCGAGCGTCTATCGCAACGAACGGCATCGCATCACGCCGCTACGCGCGACGGTGAGAGAGGGTTTTCCCTCTCTCACCGTCCAATTCAAAAAATCCGCCGCAGCTTCTCCGGGTTGGTGACCATATAGATCGCCCGGATCGCGCCGAGCTCCTCGTCCGGCTCGAAAATAATCGCGTACGGCGAGCGGCCCTCGCGGACCAGCAGCACGGCGCGCTGTCCGCTGATCGTAGCCTCGCGAAGCTCGCCTTTGAGCGAGCCTTTGCCCGCTATGCCGCGGAGGAAGGCTTCGATCCGGTGGCGGCCTGTGATCGGATTGATCGCCGATCTGACGACGCCCCCGCCGTCGCTGAGCATGACCGCATCCTCTGTGAGCAGATGAATGAAGCTCTCGAGCTTGCCGGTGTCGAGCGCCTGCGTGAACGATTGGACGAACCGCTTGATCGATGCGTCGAGCGCGGTCTCGTCCTCCACGGCCGGCCGGTGGCCGATCTTGGCAGCGGCCCGGCTGTAGATTTTGCGGCAGGCGGCTTCGGACTTGTCGAGCATCGCGGCGATGTCGGCATAGTCGTAGCCGAACGACTCCCGCAGCACGAACACCGCGCGCTCCGGCGGCGTGCACATCTGCAGCAGCACGAGCATGGCGTAGCCGAGGCGCTCGTCGCGGACGATCCGATCGAGCGGCGCTTCGGAGCCTTCGCCGCCCAGCTCGATAATCGGCTCCGGCAGCCACTGGCCGGGGTAGCTCTCACGCTTGCGCGGCGCAGCCTTCATCATGTTGAGCGCGCGATTCGTGACCAGCTTCACGAGATAGGCTTTCGGATGCTGCACGGCATAGCCGCTGTCTTGCTTGCTGACGGCGACAAACACGTCCTGCACCGCATCCTCAGCCTCGCTCATCGAGCCGAGCATCCGATAGGCGACGGAAGTGAGCAAAGGTTTATACTCGCGGTAGAGCTGCTCGACCTGAGCCCCGGCCTGTGCCGAAACTTGAGGCGCTGCTTCGTTCATCGTCATGGCGGATCGTCCCTTTCTTAGGTCGTCTCATTTGAATTCATCTCATTTGAACTCATCATATTGACCTCATTCTAGCAATGCAAGACCAATAAAGCCACCCGAGTCTCGGGTGGCTTGTGCTTATAACACGAACTTATGCTTCGTAGCAGCCTGGGAACATGCCTGTCGTAATCGCCATTCGGTTCCAGCAGTTGATTGCGTTGATCGCCATGACTAGCGATACGATTTCGCTTTCGCTGAAATGCTCGCTCACTTCGTCATACAGCTCTTGCGACACGCCGCCAGCAGAGATCACAGTGACCGCCTCAGTCAGCGCAAGCGCCGCACGCTCGCGCTCTGTGAAGATCGGCGTCTCCCTCCAAACCGTAATCAGAGCGAGGCGCTGCTCGGATTCGCCCATTTTGCGAAGATCCGTCACATGCATGTCGAGGCAGAAGGAGCAGCCGTTGATCTGGGAAGCTCTAATCTTGATCAGCTCATACAGGACAGGATCAAGCCCCATTTTCTTCGCTGCTTCCTCCAAATTCAGCATCGCTTGGAAGCCGGCGCGGTTCGCGTTCATGTGGTTCATTCTTAATTTCATCGATATATACCTCCATTAGGTTTATTGTTTTGCCTAAGCTTTCGTTCTTTCGCTGTCTAAGACAATTGGAGGGCCGGATTTGTGACAGGGCGGAGAAACTTTTTTTAAAATTGACAGGAGTGCATACAATTGTATACAGTGAGCATATAGTGGTTGTATACAAATGTATGCACATAAGAAAGGGCGTGTAAACGATGAGACACGAACATGAAGGTCATGAAGGTCGCGGAGGTCGTGGAGGCCGAGGCGGTCACGGAGGACCCGGACATGGCAAGCATCATCATCATGGTGCGCAAACATTCCGCCGCGGACGGGCACTCGAGTTTCTGCAGCGGCTCCAAGTGAAACGCGCAACATTGCTGCGGCAGCTTGATGCGCCTGAGTTTCAAGATATAAGACCGACTGTGCTTGGCGAGTTGAAAGCACTCGAAGCGGTTATAGACGAATACGCCCAGCATTTCGAGATTCACGAGCTGGAATCATCCCCATCTGAGCCGCCGCCACCACCAATCCCGCCTGCCGAGGCTGGCGATGAAGGGGATAGCTAACGCATGTGGGAGTTAAGAGCTTACATTAAGCCGTATTGGAAATTCGTCCTGCTCGGTCCGCTCTTCATGCTCGGCGAAGTGTTCTTCGACCTGCTGCAGCCACGGTTAGCTGCTCATATTGTCAATTTCGGCGTCGTCGAACGCGACTTCTCGGTCATTGAGAAGACCGGTATCCTCATGGCTGTCGTGGCCTTGCTGTCGCTCATTACGGGCGTTGGCTGCAACCTGTTCGCAAGTCGCGCCTCGCAGAACTTCGGCGCTGATATCCGCGAAGCGCTGTTCAAGAAGGTGCAGACGTTCTCCTTCGACAATGTCGATCAGCTGAAGTCAGGCTCGCTGATCACTCGCATGACGAGCGACGTCGTCCAGGTGCAGAACCTGCTCCAAATCGCGCTGCAGGGCCTTGTTCGTGCGCCGAGCCTGCTGATTGGCAGTGTCGTCATGGCGCTGCTGATGAACATGCGGCTCGGACTTATTTTGCTAGGAACGCTGGTGGCACTGAGCCTCGTACTTGTTGTCCTTATCCGATTCTCATCCAAGCTGTTCGCAGCCGTTCAGACGAGGCTCGATGCTGTGAACACGCGCATTCAGGAAAATGTCGCAGGTATCCGGGTTATCAAAGCGTTCGTCAGATCCGGCTATGAAACGAAGCGTTTCGAGGCGGTTAACCGCGATTACACGGATATTTCGATTCAAGCGGCACGCTTCATCGCCCTGAATGCCCCGATCGTCACCTTCATCATGAACGGCTGCCTCGTAGCGATTCTGCTATACGGCGGTCAGGATTTAGTGACGCAAGGGTCCGTGCAGGTGGGGGAACTGGTTGCTTTTATCAACTATGTCATTCAGGTGCTCTCGTCCTTATTGATGGTCAGCGGACTGCTCATGAATGTTTCGCAGGCGAATGTATCGGCGAAGCGTATCCATGAAGTGCTGGAGACGAAATCGAAGATTGAAGACGCACCGTCGAGCAAAGTGGAACACGAAAAAGCAACGGCAATGCTTCCGGTTCAACAAGTAAAGCTGAGCGGAGTTGCGTTCTCCTACAACGGATCTGCGGCTGCCGGGGATCTCGTGCTGCAGGATATCAACTTGGAGGCTCGCCGCGGCGAGACAATCGCCATTATCGGTGCCACCGGATCAGGCAAATCCTCGCTTGTTCAGCTCATTCCGCGTCTGTACGACGTCACATCGGGGTCGATTCAGATCGATGGCCGGGATATAAGAGATCTGCCGCTCACGAAGCTCCGCCGGAGTATCGGCATGATGCTGCAGGAATCGTTCCTCTTCACGGGTACGATTGGCGACAACATCGCTTTCGGCAAGCCGGACGCGTCGCAAGCGGATATTGAGGCGGCAGCGCGAATTGCACAGGCGCATGACTTCATCGAGAAGCTGCCGGATGGATACGAGACGCAGCTCGGCCAGAAGGGCGTTAATATATCCGGCGGGCAGAAGCAGCGGCTCTCGATTGCGCGGGCGCTTCTCATTAAACCGCCTATACTTATCATGGATGACAGCGCGAGCGCGCTTGATCTTGGCACCGAACGGAAGCTTCGCGAGGCGCTGACAGCCATTATGAAGGACACGGTGACGTTCATCATTGCGCAGCGCATTACGTCTGTGGCCGGGGCGCATCGAATCGTCGTGCTTGACGCTGGCAGGATTGCCGGCAGCGGCACCCACGAGGAATTGCTCGCTGCATGCGAAGTGTATCAAGATATTTACCGGTCCCAATTCGGCAAAGAGGAGGTCATGGCACATGCCCAGAAACAGCAACCCATCTCGTTCAGCTAACGGGAGCCCAGCTAGCGGGAATCAGGCTCCTGCGCCGGCGGCGAATTTTGACCAAATGGGCTTTCGCCAAGGTCATGGGCCGCTCCTCGGAGGTCCGGGGAAGGTAAGGTCGAAGAATACGGCAGGTACGCTGCGGAGGATCGGCAGTTACTTGGCGCTGCAGCGTCAGTCTCTGATTACCGTTGTGCTGAGCACGGTGATCACCTCTGGCCTCGCTTTGCTAGGTCCCTATATGATCGGCAAAATGGTCGATAACTACGTTGTCCCCCGTCATTACGACGGATTTATGCGAATGGGCATGCTGTTGTTAGGCGTCTATTTGCTTGGGGCGATATTTACTTGGATTCAGCAGTACTCGGCTTCGAGCCTGTCGCAGAACACGGTCCGCGACATGCGCCGGGACATTATGAAGCATTATCAACGGCTGCCGGTTCCGTTCTTCGACCAGAAGACGCACGGCGAGCTGATGAGCCGGGCGACCAACGATATCGCCAACGTCTCGAACACGCTTAATCAGACGGTCGTTCAGCTGATCTCAGGCGTGCTGATGCTGGTCGGCAGTATCGTCATGATGTTCGTGCTCAGCGGCTGGATGACGTTGATTACGATACTGACTGTACCGCTCATTGCGTTTATTACGAAGCGAATTACGAAGTACA
This sequence comes from Paenibacillus taihuensis, assembly GCF_003386535.1. Lineage (GTDB taxonomy): Bacteria > Bacillota > Bacilli > Paenibacillales > Paenibacillaceae > Paenibacillus_Z > Paenibacillus_Z taihuensis. The sequence goes on along the minus strand of NZ_QTTN01000039.1, from coordinate 56,968 downwards.
CCCGGCATTATTTCTCCCAGCAGCAGCGGCATCTTGGCGAAGTGAACAGCTTCGTGCAAGAGATGATATCCGGTCTGAAAGTCGTTAAGGTGTTCGGGCGGGAGGCTACGTCGACGGAGCAGTTCCGCGACATTAACGAGAAGCTGCGGGCGGTCAGCATCAAGGCTCAGAGCCTGTCCGGATCGATGGGACCGATGATGAACACGATGCGGAATATTACGTTTGTGATCATTGCAGTGTGCGGCGGCCTCTTTGCCTATCATGACTTGATTACGATAGGAGTTATTGTCAGCTTTCTTAACTATTCCACACAGTTCAGCCAACCGATCAATCAGCTCGCCAATCAATATAACTTGTTCCAGTCCGCGGTAGCCGGGGCCGAGCGCGTGTTCGAGGTGCTGGAGTTGGAGCCGGAGATGTATGATGATCGCGAAGAATGGCTGAACCGGAGTCTTCCAATACGAGGCGAGGTCGTGTTCGATCGAGTAACCTTCGGCTACAAGCCGGACGTGCCTGTGCTGAAGCAGCTATCGCTTGAGGCCTCTCCCGGACAGATGATTGCACTAGTCGGACCGACAGGCGCGGGCAAGACGACGGTGATCAATCTGTTGACCCGTTTCTACGAGATCGGGTCAGGGCAGATTCGGATTGACGGCAGGGACATTCAGCAATTCAGCAAACAGGAGCTTAGGCAGCAAATCGGGCTCGTGCTGCAGGATGCTTACGTATTTTCAGGGACGATCCGCGAAAATATCCGCTACGGACGCCTCGATGCCACCGATCAGGAAGTGGAGGCAGCGGCTAGACACGCGAATGCGGACACGTTCATTCGAAGACTGCCGAAAGGCTACGATACGGACTTGAGTGCGGATGGCAGCAACCTCAGCCAAGGGCAAAAACAGCTGCTCACCATCGCCCGCGCAGTGCTGGCGAACCCGGCAATTCTCATTCTGGATGAGGCGACGAGCAGCGTAGATACGCGGACAGAGCTTCATATTCAGGAGGCGATGAAGTCGCTGATGAAAGGGAGGACGAGCTTCGTTATCGCGCACAGGCTTAGCACGATTCGGGAGGCAGACAGCATACTGGTCGTGAACGGCGGGGAAATTATTGAGCAGGGCTCGCATGAGGAGCTGCTCCAGTTGAACGGATTTTACGCGGGGCTGGTTCACAATCAATGGGCGGCTCAGGAGCAGACCGGCTAAAAGTGTTGTGAAAAGCCTGTAAAATAGTAAATGCCCGCGTAAAAGCCCTCTAGAGTGCGATGTTGACATCCTTGCGAGAAGTAACTACAATGGTTACAACGGTGGTGGTTAAAGTGAAGCAGATTAGTACGCGGTTTTCAATTGCGGTTCATACAATTTCTCTAATCGCCGTTACGCCAGATTGTACAGGTGACTATATCGCAGGGAGCGTCAACACGAATCCGGTCGTCATTCGGCGGATTATGGGGATGCTGAAGAAAGCCGGTCTGGTCGAGGTTAAGCCAGGCGTTGGCGGTGCTGCCTTGCTGAAAGACCCGGCGGATATTACGCTGCTCGATGTGTATCATGCCGTGGGCGTGACGGAGAATAACCAGCTGTTTCGCATTCATGAGCACTCGAAGATCGAGTGTTCCGTTGGTCGGAATATTGAGCAGGTGCTTCAAGATGAGCTTGCGGAGGCGCAGGCGCTGATGGAGCAGAGGCTCGCGCAGACCACGATTGCGCAGCTGCTTGAGAAGTTTAAGTAAAGGTTCTTAAAGGGCACAAAACGGTTTCGCGAGCGAGATTCGCGAACAAAACGGTTTTGCCTAGGAACCTTTATTTTATACCAAGGTTGTAACTGTTTAAGTTATAACAATAATAGCTACAACAAATTTGAGGAGGAAAACGAAAATGAAAATGTTAGTGACAGGTGCAACAGGGAAGCTTGGCGCGGAAGTGGTCGAGGAATTGCTGAAGACGGTACCGGCCAGCCAGGTCGCGGTCAGTGTCCGGAATACGGAGAAGGCAGAGGGGCTGCGGGCGCAAGGCATCGACGTCCGTTACGGTGATTTCGGCCAGCCAGAGACGCTTGATGCGGCTTTCGCAGGCATCGACCGTATCCTGATTATCTCGACGGATGGCGATACGGAAACGCGGATTCGCCAGCATGTGAATGCAATAGAAGCGGCTGCTCGTGCCGGAGTCGGCTTCATCGCATACACGAGCTTGGCTGGTGCTGCCGACAGCCAGATCCTGTTCGCGCCTCCGCACCAAGCGGCAGAGCAAGCGATCCGCGAGACGGGTATCCCTTACGCGTTCCTGCGCAACAACTGGTACCTGGAGAACGAGGTTGGCAGCATTCAAGGCGTGAAAGCAGGCGCGCCATGGGTGACGTCCGCAGGCTCCGGCAAAGTCGGCTGGGCGCTGCATCAAGAATATGCGCAAGCGGCAGCGGCTGTACTTGCAGGCGAAGGGCATGAGAACAAGACGTATGAGCTGTCCGGCAAGCTGCTGACGCAAGAAGAGCTGGCGACTGCACTCGGCGCGGTTCTAGGCAAGGAAGTTGCCGTTCAGCAGGTGGATGATGAGGCATATGCGGGAATCATGAAGAGTGTCGGCGTGCCGGACTTCGCTATCCCGATCGTGGTCGGCATTCAGCAAGGCATTCGCGCAGGCTCGCTGGAAGTGGAAAGCAATGACTTCGAGGCATTGCTTGGTCGTCCGCTCACGCCGATCCAAGATGCGCTGCAGCAAGTCCTCAGCAAGCTCTCATAAGACTTCTTATTACGAAGAAAACCTTAGCGTATGCGGATGTGCTCCGCCTAAGCTAAGGTTTTTCTATTAGCGCTCAGCTAGCTGCTGATGAAGCTGATCAAACAGGTTTTTCAGGTTAATCGCCGCATTTTCGGCAAAGACAAGCTTGAGATTATCATCGGATGCTTGAACCGATTCGGACGAGTACTCGTACATCTCTGCCTCGTATTCCTGAATCGCAGCTGCAAGCCCAGCAGTAGCACTGTAGTCAACACTGCCGCCATCGCTACCGCCGCCGCCGACATGCCGCACCACAGCGAGCGCCAATGTTGCGGCATCCTTCATTGCGAGGTTCACGCCTTCCCCTGCAAAAGGAGACATCAAATGCGCCGCGTCGCCGATGAGCGTCACGCCCGGCTTGCTCTCCCGCTGCAGTCCGACCGGCAGCATATAGATGCGCCTTGGCAGCACGACATCGTCCGCGCAGCGGATGTAATCCTGCAGCTGCTCGTTCCAATCTTCGAACAGCTGCCGCAGCTGCCGCTTCGCTTCCTCTGGCTGATCGAACGGGATGCCGCATGTATCGAGCCAGTCCCGTTCCGCGCGGAAGGAGGCGTATACTTTAATGCGGCCGTCTCCGTTCAGCTGACCGAGAATCGCCTTGTGGTCGTCCAAGGCGAACATTTTGCCGCGCGCATTGAACGCGCGACTTCGGGATGCTCAGCGGCATTCACATGCAGCTCGATCATGGTAAGTCCGCTGTAAGCTGCCGCAGCGTCCGTGAGCAGCGGGCGAACGCGGGAGAATGCACCGTCTGCGCCGATGACGAGATCGGCCTTAACGTTATGGCCGTTCTCGAAGTGCAGCTCATGCCGCCCATCCGCGAGCGGAACGGCCTCCAGCAGCTTGTGGCCATAGCGAATGGCCGATATGCCAGGGTCCAACGCATCAAGCAGCAGGTCGCAAAGCGTGCCGCGGTCGATCTCCGGGCGTCCGCCCACCGATACTTCGGCGTCGGCGACATCATCCATATAGATCGTTCCGCGCTTATCGAACAGCCGGAAATCCTCGCCCTCATAACGTGCCAGAGCGTGGAACTGCTCCAGCAGTCCAGCCTCCTTCAGCGCCCATTGACCGGAATCCTCATGAATGTCTAGCGAGCCGCCTCGCGACGCATTCGCATCTAACGCTTCACGCTCATAGATCGTGGACGCAAGCCCGTGCTTTTGCAGAATGAGTGCCAGTGTCAGTCCGCCTGGTCCTCCGCCAATAATAGCAATCTTCGGTTGTTCATTCGTTTTATCGTGTACCATAGGGTCAGCTCCGCGTGATTGATAAGAATGTGTTGTTATTGTTGATGTTGTTGTTCTCGATGTGCTTATCTTGCCACGAGGTCATGAACCGAATATGAACAACGATGAACGGATTATGAACAGCGAAAAACCCCTCGGCTACTACAGCTCGGGGCCGCAGCAATCAAGGGGTTTCCATGTCTCACTCACTTTATTTCACGGCACCAGCCGTAATGCCGCTGGCGATTTTGCGTTGGAACAGGATGTACATGATGAGAACCGGCACGATGGTAACGAGCAGCGCTGCGAACAGCGGACCCCACTCCGTACGGTACTGCATCTCCTGCTGCATGACCGCGATTTCGATCGGAAGCGTGTACTGCGTCGGATCGTTCACGATGATCGTACCGACCACGTACTCGTTCCAGATGTTCAACACGTTGATAATAGCGACCGTGATGAGGCCCGGCTGGGACAGCGGCAGCATAATCCGGAAGAACGTGCCGAAATGCGAAGCGCCGTCAATCGTTGCCGATTCCTCGAGCTCCTTCGGCAGCGACTTGAAGAAGCCGACAAGCACGAAGATGCCGAACGCCAGCAAGCTGGACGAATAAACAAGGATCAGGCCAAGCTTCGTATTGATGAGATGCATCGAGTTCATCAGGAAGAACAGCGGGATGAGCGCCAGAATGAACGGGATCATCATCGAAGCGATATACAGCAAGTAAAGGAAGTTGCTGCCTCTGAATTTGTAACGTGCCAGCACGTAAGCCGTCATGGCGGAGAGAATCAGGCCGAGCAGCGTCGAGCCGACCGTGACGACAAGCGAGTTGACGAAATACGTATTGAAATTATATTTGCTCCACACATAGCTGAAGTTCGACCAGAGCAGCGGGAAGTCGGGAAGCGACCACGGCGCATGGATGAAGAACTGTTCATTGTCCTTCAGAGAGTCGAGCAGCGTCCATATTAACGGATAAATAACCGAAACGGCCCATATGAGAAGCAGTAAGTAGAAGAAGCCTTTCGCGACAGGGTTGCGGATGCCTACGTTCATAATTGATTAACCTCCTCAGCCCAATTCCACGGTTTCGTGACGAAGCAGACGCTGCAGCACGACCGTCGTAATCAGCGACAAGACGAGAATCAGGACGCCGATCGACGCTCCGTAACCGAAGTGATATTGCTGGAATGCCATTTGGTACAAATACGAGCCCATAACCTGCGTGGAATTGTCCGGACCGCCCTGCGTCATGATCCAGACGATGACGAACGAGCCGTTCAGCGTCGTCATCATGATATTCAGAATCGACACCTTCATCTGCTCCCAGATGAGCGGGACCGTAATCTTCCTGAACTGCTGCCACTGACCCGCGCCTTCCAGCTCGGATGCTTCGTAGAGCGAGTCCGGGATGTTCTGGATAGCCGCGATGAGGAGAATCATATAGAAGCCGATACCCGCCCAGATCGCGGGAGGGAGCAGCATCCAGATCGTATGGCTGGTGAAGCCGAGCCACGTAATGCTGACCTTCTCCTTCGTGAACAAGGACAGAAATCCGTTCAGGAAGCCGATTTGCGGGTTATATATGAAATTCCAGAGGACACCGATAACGACGACTGAAAGAATGTTCGGGATAAAATAAACCGACCGGAGGAAGCCTGCCAGCTTAAAGTTGAAGCGTGTCAGCGCCACCGCGAAGAAGGTCGCGATCACCATGATGCCGATCACTTTCCCTACGACGAGGAAGTAATCGTTGCCGATCGCTTTCCAGATGATTGGATCATGAAACAGGTCTTTGAAGTTGCGGAAGCCGACAAACTCTTTGTTCTGCGACATGCCCGACCAGTCGAACATGGAGTAGTAAAGTCCCTTAATGACCGGATATACGGTAAAGATACAATAGAATACGAACGTCGGAATGATGAATGACGCGATAAAGATATTACGCTGCAGCTTGGACGAGCCCGACTTCACGCCCCCCACCGTCCTTCCCCAATCAAAGTGCGAATGATGACCAGGGACTTTTTACGGGAAAGCCCTGATCATCATTCGGTTGCTGAACCTATGTGCCGATTATTGCTTTACTTTAGCTGCTACGTCAGTTACGCGTTTTACCCACTCTTCCGGCGTGATTTTGCCGATTGTAAGGGCATCAGTCGCATCCTGCATCGCTTTGTCTACGTCCGCATTGAACGTGATCGTTGGGATCACGACGGTGTTCGCATCTGTCAGGTATTTCGCTGCGTCTTTAACGAAGCTCGGTGCATTGGAAGCGCTGATGTCGCCTTTGATGTTGGAAGGCGCGCCGCTCAGCTCCGCCCATTGCGATGCCTGAGCTTTCGAGAAGATGAACTGCATGAACGCTTTCGCCGCGTCTTTGTTCTTCGCGTTCTTCGCGATGGCAACCGTTGATGTGGACGTATTCGCTACGACCTTGCCGCCTGCGCCTTGCGTGACGGACGGAATGAAGCCGAAGTCGAAGCCGCCTGGGATATCCTTGGACATTTCGTTCGGCAGCCACAGACCGTTCGGGATGAACGCGTCTTTGTGCTGCAGGAACAGCATTTGCGAATCCGTGTGGTTGATTTGGATCGACGCTTTGTCGATAAAGCCTTTGTCGCGCAGCGCGACGATCTTGTTCAGAGCCGCAAGAACAGCCGGCTTCTGGAACGCTTCAACTTTGGAATTGCCCATATCCTGCAGGATGCTTGTATCGTTGTTGTTCTCCGATACGATCGCTGGCAGCAAGATTGCGCCGTTGATGTAGTACGGGTATTTACCGGTATGGATGAATGGCGTGATGCCGGCTCCTTTGATTTGGTCGCTGACTTGCAGGAACTGATCGAAGTCTTGCGGCTCCGTCCAGCCTTTCTCCTTGAAGAGCGCCTTATCCCAGAACACGCCCCATGAGTTCAGAACGAGCGGAATGTTGTACGTCTTGCCGTCGTATTGTTGAGCCGGTTGTGCCAGCAGGTCCGTGATAAGTTCGCCGTCAACGTTCTTCGCTGTTTTCAGCCACTCGGTCAAATCTTCAAGCTGACCGTCCTCGACCATTTGGCGGTCGTTCAAGCCAGGGCCGTCGATGTAGACGAAGTCAGGCGGGGTGCCGCCGATCCAGCGGGGTTTCGTTTGATCGTTGATTTTCGGGCCGGCAAGCTCTTTGATATTGAGGTCAGGGTTAGCTGCTTTGAAGTCGGCGATAACCTTCTTCCACCACTTGTCGCCGTAACCGCCGACGAAGTATTGGATTTCGAAGTCGCCGGTCAGCTTCGTAGCTGTTGCAGCATTGTCTGTCGTTGAGGAGTTGTTCGTTGTTGCATCGGTCGACGTATTCGTTGATGTGTTCGTAGATGTGTTTGTGTTTGTCGACGCATTCGTCGATGCATTCGTTTGGTTGGATGAATTGTCGTTGTCGCTCGAGGAACCGCAGCCTGTCAGAGGCACGACAGCGAGTACAGTTGCAAGACTGAGTGTAGCCAGCTTGTTCTTTAGAATCATGTGTTGCACACCCTCCCAAATGGTTTTGTAAAGCTCTATCCGTATGATAGCGCTGGGAGGGTGCATCTCACTATTGAATATCTTCCAAGAAATCTTGAGTATTCTCTTTTATTTCTTATCATGGGTCTCGGCAAAATGCTGCAGCTCATCCAGTGCCTGCTTCGGCGTCATCCGACTGAACAGCACCGCATCGCCGAGCTTGCGCGCCGTATCCATAACCGCCTGCCAGGCCGGTTCTTGGATCGGGTAGAACTCGGCCTTCTCAAGCGCAGCCATCTCATTCTGCATGACGGGATTGTTACTCGCCAGCCTCTGGCCAACGGTGGACGTTACCGGCAGCAAGCCTTCGCGCCGTGTAAACTCCTCATAGCGCCCATCATCGTATAGGAAGTCCAGAAACTTGGATAGCGCCGCCGTGTCGGTATGATCGTTCTTGAACGACACAAGCACATCCTGCACGCCGAACGATAGCGGCGCATGACCGTCCTTCACCGGAATCGGGCCGACGCCGAAGCGCAGGTTCGGAAATTCCCGCGGCACGACGGACGTGAAATAGTTGCCGGAGATGAGCATGCCGAGCTTGCCGTCGCCCAGCACCCGCTGCTTCTCGTCCCGCGTCGTCACGGTCGGCTCCGGATCGGTCAGCTTCGCGTCGTACAGCTCCTTCAAGAACGTGAGTCCTTGCACGTTCTCCGGCGAATTGATCGTCCACTTGCCGTCCTTGATCCAGCCGCCGCCGGAGCCGAGGAAGAAGTAGGACAAGTACGCCTGCGTCTCGTTATCGGTCAGGTCGACGCCGAAGCCGGTCGCTTTGCCGGTCTTGACGATCTTGCCGGCCGCCGCTTTCAGCTCGGACCATGTCTTCGGAGGCGCTTCTATGCCAGCCGCGTCGAACAGGTCCTGATTGTAGTACATATTGCGCACCGAAGCGACGTAAGGAACCGCGTACTGAACATTGCCCATCCGGTCCTTCTCGAGCAGATTCGGATAGATCTTCTGCTTCAGCTCCGGAGACATGATGTTCCCCATGTTGTTGAGCAGCCCGTCGCTCGCGAACTGCGCGTATGCGTTCGAGTTCAGCAGGTCCGGCGGCTGGTTCTTGCTAATCATCGCGGTGTAGATGCCGCCGAGGATATCCCAGTTGGCAACCTGCAGCTCGACCTCAATGGTCGGGTTCTGGATCTCGAACTGCCGGACGATCTCCTCCAGCAGCGGCTTCGTCTCCGAGCTGTACTCGGCCGCGACGAATCGGATGAGCGACTGCTTCTCCTTCGTCTCGATAATCGGCGCCGGCTCGGACGGCGAGCAGCCGGTGGACAGCAGCAAGGCGTTGAAGGTGATGGCAAGCAGCCCGGAACCCATTATTAATCGCGTCGTTCGCCTCGTTCGGTTGGTCATCGCATGAACTCCTCCCTGCAAGCTTTATTTTTGAATGAACGGAAAGAGCAGCTTCTGATTCTCCGTGGTGTACATATTGGATTTCGTCACAACGACGGAATCGATATACGTGGTTTGATCGGTACGTCTTCCTGCGACCAGACCCAGCGCGGTCTTCACGCTAAGATAGCCCATGTTGAAAGGCTTCTGCACGATCGTCGCATGCAGGACCCCCTCTTCCAGCAGCTTGATCTCATAGACGGAGCTGTCGAAGCCGATCAGCTTCACATTCCCCGCCTGACCCCGTTCCTTCAGCGCTTTCGCCGCGCCAAGCACAGCCGGCTCGCTTAAGGCGATAATCGTATTGAGAGCAGGCTTATCCTGGAGGAGCGACTTCGTATAGTCATAAGCCTTCTCCTCGGAATTCTCTGCATAGAATGTCTCGTCGTACTCGTCTGCATGGGCGTCGAGCGCCTCCTTCACGCCGGTTTCCCGATCGCTCTGAACGCCCGAGTTCGGGAAGTCGCTGATGATCGCGGCATTGAGCTTGCCGCTGGTCGCCTCCACAGCGGTTCGGCCCGCTTGGCGCCCGGCTTCCTTGTGATTGTTCGCGACGTAATAGGGCGGCGAATCCAGCTGAAGCGGCGTATCGACGACGACCACCTTAATGCCTCGTTCGCGGATGTCGCGCAGAATGTCGCCCATGCGAGGATCGTGGACGGGCGCGACGACCAGCGCATCGGGCCCCCGGTCGGCAGCCTCTTGAATCATCCGGATTTGCGTGTCAGCATCCATGTCCTGAAGCGGTCCCTCAACCGTGAGTCCGGCCTCTGCCTCCTTCGCCGCTGCTTGAGCTCCCGCGCTGACCGCCTGCCAGAAGTCGCTTCTCGCGTTGCTCGTCTTCAGCACGAAAGCAATCGAACGCGCCTTCGGAGGAGACACTTCGCCGAGCTTGTAATTCAGCACGCCGAACACAATAAGGCCAATGAGCAGCGGTACGAGTATGAAGGTCATACGGTGCAATCGCATAAGCCTCTAGTCCTTCCTTATTTCACTTTGGGAATCGTAATGGTGACGCATGTCCCGACATCAAGCTCGCTATGAATCCGAACCCCGTACTCCGGTCCAAAATACAGCTTGATCCGCTCATCGACGTTATGAATGCCGATCCCTTTCGGACTAATCGTCAGCACCTCGTCAGCCGGTACAGGTGCGGGTTTCCATATCCGCTCGAGCTGTTCTGCCGTCATGCCAAGCCCGTCATCCTCGACCTCGAAGACGATAAGTCCATTCGACTCGTACCCGCGAACCGTTACCGTCCCTTTGTCCGGCTTGTTGCGCAGACCGTGGTAGATCGCATTCTCAACGAACGGCTGAAGCAGAATCTTCAGCGTCTTATACGGCATGATGCCTCGGTCAAAATCAACGATGTACTCCAGCTGCGACTCATAGCGCATCTTCTGAATGAGCAGATAGTTCGTAATGTGCTCGGCATCGACGCGGATCGAGACGAGCTCCGTATCCTTGGCAATGCTTGCGCGGAACAGCTTGGCGAGCGCAGAAGTCATCAAGACGACCTGCTCATGCTGCTGCTGCTCGGCCATCCACACGATCGAATCGAGCGTATTGTACAGAAAATGCGGATTAATCTGCGACTGGAGCAGCTGCAGCTCGCTCTTGCGCTTGTTCTCCTGCGTATGAATAATCTCCTGCATGAGCCGCTTGATCTGCCCGACCATAATGTTGAACGTATGGCCAAGCTGGCCGATCTCGTTCGGCTCGCGGATGACGGTCTGCGTGTCGAAGTTGCCTCGTTCCACCGCTTTCATGTCACGCTGCAGGTTGCGGATCGGACGGGACAGCCGGTGCGAGATGGCGATCGACAGCAATAGGCTGACGATCAGGCCGGCGCTGGCGTAGAGCAGGAATGTTTGGCGAATATCGTCCTTGTTGCTGATGAGGTCATTCGCATACGCGACGCCAACGATTTTCCAGCCGAAATTCGTATCCTGGACGGTGTAGCTCCGCTTCCCTTCCTGATCATCCACCGTAAACACCGTACCGCTCGGCGCCTCCTTCACCCGCTCGATCTGCTCGGTGCGCAGATTGCTGTAGATGAGCTGCTGCTTCGGATGGTAGACGATGTTGCCGTCATTATCGACGATGAACATGTAGCCCTTCTTGCCGAGGTTGATCTGGCTGCACAGGTCGGTAATGACGCTGAGGTTCAGGTCGACGAGGAAGACCCCCTCCCCCGTAACGCCGTCGGAGTTCTTCAGCTCCCGGCTGAGCGAGACGACCCAGCGATATTCGTTCTGGATGATATTCTGTACGTGCGGAGCGGATAGAACGGATTTACCGCCTGCCGCTTTGGCATTGCGGTACCAAGCCTGATCCGTAAGCACGGCGTACGGGTTGATGCTCGTAATCCGGCGGTCGGAGACGACCCGGCCATTGTAGCCGAACACCATGAGCGAAGCGATGTCCTTGCGCGTATAGAGGATCGCTTGGAACAGATCGGAGATTCGTTTCTCGTACACCCTGCGGTCTTCGTTGCCGATAAAGTTGTTGCTCGAAATGTAATAGTTGACGTCCTTGTTGGTCATCGCGAGCAGCGAGATATTCTCCATATTGTCCACGTAGGACTGAATGTTCGTGTTGACCTGCTTCATAATCTCCTCGATGTAGCCCTCGGAGTTCCGCTCCACGGAATAGACCGCAAGCTGGTAGCTGGCGAGGCTCGTCACCGTGATGGTCACAAGAATGAGGCAGGAAAAAGCGAACGAGATGCTCGACTGGATGCTTTTGAATGGGAGCAAGGGTGCGAAAGGTTTGCGGTCCCTCATCAGGTCAGCCTCCGCTCTGCGTATCGCGGTATTCTCTAGGCGTTCGGCCGGCGTGCTTCTTGAACAAGAGGCTGAAATAGTTCGGATCGGCATAGCCGACCTTCTCGGCAATCTCGTAGAGCTTGAGCGAGGTCGTCGATAGCAGCACTTTCGCCTTCTCTACACGCACACGGGTCAAGTATTCAACGAATGTCTCGCCGGTATATTGCTTGAACACAAGGCTGAAGTAGCTCGTGCTCATGAGGACGTGCCGGCATAGATCCTGCAGCGAAATTTGCTCATCGGCATAGTTAGCCTCGATATACTCCGTCGCGCGGACCATCTGCGTGTTGGTGTAATGGCTCCGATTGGCGGAGATCGCGGTAATGAGACTGGAGACGATCGTTTGAAGCCACTGCTCGAGCTCGTCCAGCGTCTTGAAGCCATAGATGTCGATCATCCAGCTCTGCTGCTGATTGGCGAGTCCCTTCTCTTGGATGCCCAGCTCCTGTACCGTATTCATGAGCGAGAGCGTCAGCTTCTGGAGCTGCAGGTAGCAGCTTTCGATCGGAAGACGCAAGCGCTTCAACTCGTCCACGATCTGCTTGATGAGCTCTTGGGCGTCCGCTGCGGACCCGGTCTTCACAACCGTAGCGAGCTTGCGGTCCCAATCCGGGGTCGGGATAGTCGTCGATGCCGGGGCTCCCTCCATATCGAGGATGCCGAGCACCCGATTCTTGCCGAGCAAGAATCTATAATCGAGCGCGGAGAGCGCGCTCTTGTAAGAGAGCGGCAATTGATCGGCGGAGCTGACGCTTCGTCCGACACCGACCGTCACGGTCAGCTTGAGGTACTTCTCAATCTGCCTGCGAAGCTCTTCCGCTAGCTCGTAGGCGTGCTCGTAGATGTTGATCTCGGGCGGCACACCGGTGATAACGGCAGCCATCCGCTCCTCGCGTGTCCGGAAGGACAGTGCTTTCTTCAGCGCCGTAATCTCCTCGAACACATTGAACGCGGCAAAACGCAGAAACTCCTCGTCATGCACGCTCTCCAGCCGTTCGCGGTCGCCGAAGTCGTCGATATCCGCCACGAGGACGAGATATGGCGGCGTCAGCTTCGGAATATCGAAGTAGCCGAAGCGCACCTCGATCTCCGGCTTGCCGACGCCAAGCGTGACAAGACGCTCGAGCAGCCGTTCGCGAAGCAGCGGCATGCTCTGGCGCAGCTGGCTCTGCAGCATGCTGAGATCCTCGCGGATCTTCATCTCTTCGTCCATCTCGGCACGCACTTTGTTCAGCAGCGTGCGGATCTCCATCGCCGTGATCGGCTTGAGCAGGAAATCGGACACCTTCAGCCGGAGCGCTTGTTGGGCATATTCAAACTCATCGTAGCCAGTAAGGATAATGACTTTGACTTCGGGATAGCTCGCTGTAATGAGACCGGCCAGCTCCAGTCCGTCCATATAGGGCATGCTGATATCGGAAATCACCAGGTCGGGCTGCTCGCGCTCGATCGCATGCCAGGCATCGCGGCCATTGGCATAGTCGCCGACAAGCTCGAAGCCATGCTCTTCCCAGCGAATGGTGTTCTTAAGGCCTCCGCGTACGACCGCTTCGTCATCGACGATTATTACTTTATACAACGTCATACACCGCCCTGTTTAATATGAAAGCGCAACCATGCTAGAAACGAATCTATTATACACGATTTCGAGATTTGGCGTAGACGCCCAGTCCATGGAAACATCATAACTTAATGTTAGATAACCTGACAACGGGAGTGATTGGCAGTTCGCTGCTGCTGTATATTACAGGTTTTTGTGCCGCTGCGAGGGGAGCTTTATGCTATACTTTACTTACATAAATGGCCAATCCAAAGGGGTTTTGCACATGTCAGCGCAGATAACAGAAACTCACTACAAGCAGCGTGTATTTGCAGTTGATATTGGGACAAGGAGCGTTATCGGCCTTGTTGGCTATTACGAGAACGGGAAGCTTGTCGTGGAGCATGGCGAGGTAGAATACCACAAGGACCGTGTGATGATCGACGGGCAAATTCATGATATTGACGGGGTCACGGAGTCGATTCGGGTTATACGGGCGAAGCTTGAGGGAGCAAGCGGCCAGACGTTCACGGAAGTGGCGATCGCAGCAGCCGGGCGGTCGCTCATTACGGGAAGAGCGCGGCTGGCGCAGCAAATCGACGAGACGAAGCCGATTGAGAAGCATGTCATCGACTCGCTTGAGATGGATGGTTTGCAGAAGGTGTATACGGAGCTGCTGGAAACATCGCCGGAGATGCAGGATTACTTCTGCATCGGGCATACGGTCGTTCATTATTATTTGAATGAGAAAACGATGCTCAGCCTTCTTGGGCACAAAGGCCGGTCTATTGAGGTCGACTTAATCGCTACGTTCCTGCCTCGTACGGTGGTGGACAGTCTCTATGCAGCGGTGAGCCGGATCGGGCTTGATGTCAGCTATATGACACTTGAGCCGATTGCGGCCATCGAAGCGGCGGTTCCGGCGAACATTCGGCTGCTCAACATAGCGTTAGTCGATATCGGCGCGGGGACAAGCGATATTGCCATCACCAAGGATGGCACCATTGTGGCCTATGCGATGACCGCTACCGCGGGGGATGAGATTACGGAAGCGCTGGCGCAAGCGTATCTCATGGATTTTGACAGCGCGGAAGAGCTCAAGTGCCGACTACGCGAGCAGCCGGTGCAGCAGTATAAGGATATCATCGGCATCGAGTACGAGAAGCCGACCGAGGAGATATTGGACCAGCTGTCGGAAGTCATCGACCTGGTCGCGAAGAACATTGCCGACAATGTGCTCGATAAGAACGGCAAGTCGCCGAGCGCGGTGTTCCTGACGGGCGGGGGGAGCCAAATTCCGCGGCTGAATCAGCTGATCGCGGGCTATCTGGAGCTGCCGGCGGAGCGGGTCACGACAAGGGATATGTCGAACATTCCGAACCTGAGCGTAAGTAACTTTAAGTTGGAGGGACCGGAGGTTGTGACGCCGATTGGGATCTTGGCGAAGGCGCTGTCGCATTTGGGGCGCGACTTCGTGGAGGTGTTCGTGAACGGCGCCGGCGTGAAGCTCATTAACACGAAGACGCTGAAGGTCATCGATGCGCTTATGCTCGTAGGCTTCAATCCGCAGCAGCTCATTGCGAAGGCGGGCAGGTCGTTCGAGGTGTACCTGAACGGACGGAAGAAGACGGTGTTCGGCGAAGCGGGCGAGGCCGGCGAAATCTACGTGAACGGCGAGCCTGCGAGCATCAGCACCCCGATTAAGGCGCAGGACCGCATCGTTATCGTGCCTGCCAAGCATGGCGAGAAACGGGCGATGACGCTCGGCAAGCTCGTCCACGTGCATGCAGGCTTTAAGGTGAACGGCGCTTGGATGAGCACGATTGTGAACCTGCGGTTGAATGGACAGGCCACGGAGGGCGACCTGCTGCTCGCCGACCAGGATGTGATCGAGTTCGAGCAGCTTGAGACGGTGGCTGACCTGCGCAAGGCGCTCGTCCTTGATGCGAGCGTGGTTGTATACGCGAACGGTATGGTCGTAGAGGACAGCTATCGGGTAGCGGACCATGATTTGATTAGCGTTGAAGCGGGCATTGATGCTGAGGAAGCTGCGGCGGCTCAGGTGGAGGCGGCTAGGGAAGAAGCAGCGGCAGCTGCGGTTGTGGCTGCGGAGGCGGTTGAGACCGCGGATGCAGCGGGTGAAGTTGAAGCAGCTGAATTTGTCGCTGCGGAACCTGCGGAGCCCGCCGCAACGGCTGCGGACAATGTTGATGCCGCCATCGCTATTGTGTGCAACAGTTCTCCGCTTGTGTTGCCGCGCGGTCTCGTCTTCGTCAACTTGTTTGACTACGTCGATTTCGACAGAAGCAAACGGCAGGGCAGCCTGCTTATGACACATAACGGCGATCCGATCTCATACACGAGACCGATTCTGGATGGCGATGTTATTGAGCTTAGGTGGGTGTAGATACGATGATAAAAGGATTGTATGAGGCGCATTTGCCGGTTCGAGACTTAGCGGTTTCGATTGCATTTTATACAAAGCTAGGGTTGAAGCTGGCTTGGCGCGATGGGGATACGGCGTTCTTCTGGATCGTGGAGGGGCGAAGCTGGGTGGGGCTTTGGCAGGGTGCCGAGTACCAAACGCCGTACCATCCTTCATTGCGGCATATTGCTTTTGAGGCTGAGTATGAGGATTTGAAGCGGTCCGTGGAATGGCTGGAATCCATTCAAGTTGATGCTGTCCCATTCGGCCGGAGAACTTCGGTCCAGCCATTCGTCCGTCCGAATCAAGGGAATGCTTCCGTCTACTTCAATGACCCGGACGGTAACAGTCTGGAGTTGATCTGCTATGTTCCGGTTCCCGAGGAGCTTAGGGGCATAACGGATAAGTTGTCTTTTGAAGAGTGGGAGAAGCTTGCAGGCGGAGATTAGATGAAGGAGGAAGATACGCCATGCTAGCAATCGTAAGTCAAAATGGTGAGGGTTATATGGCTCGTTTCGAACGTGTCTTCACGGCTCACTCGGTCCAGCAGGTGTGGGCGTACTTGACGGATAATGAGCTGCTGCCAACTTGGTTCCCTGAGCTTCGTGTCGGTGAGCTGCGTGAGGGTGGATGTATGAGGTTCCTGATGCCTGATGGCGGCGATGCGCTTGAGATGGCGATCTTGGACATGAAACCGGAGTCCATTCTCGAGTACGCGTGGGGCGAAGACGTTGTTCGCTTCGAATTGTATCCGGAGGATGTGGGCTGCAGGTTGGTGCTTCTCGAGAAGCTAAGCAAGCTGACCGTTCATACGCCGAAGGATCTAGCGGGCTGGCATGTCTGCCTTGATGTGATCGGCGCTCTGCTGGATGGCAGAACGATTGAAAACCGTAAGGCAGAGTGGGAGCGGTGGTACGGGCAGTATCAGGAGATGTTAGCTGGAGGATTAGGTTAGTGGACTAGCCAGACAAAGAGAGGTACTGGGTACGCTACATGAGCCGAAAATGCGGGAAATGAGACAAAGAGAGGTACTGGGTATGCTACATGAGCCGAAATTGCGGGAAATGGGATAAAGAGGGATACTGGGTACGCTACATGAGCCGAAATTGCTGCAACAAAAAGAGAGGTGCTCAGCACCTCTCTTTTTGTTGCAGCTATACATCTACAGCTGGCCGAGCAACAAGCAGCCTAACGCGCCTGTCACGACGACGATCCACGGCGGCAGCTTCCAGAAGGCAAGCATGCCGAACAAGACAGCCGCCAGCGCGAAGTCCGCTGGCGCCAGAATCGCCGTCGTCCACAGCGGATTATAGAGCGCGGCGAGCAGGATGCCGACCACTGCCGCGTTCACGCCGGCGAGGGCGCCTTGCACTTTGGGGCTCGTACGCAGCGAGCTCCAGAATGGCAGTGCGCCGACGATGAGCAGGAAGGCGGGCAGGAAGATCGCGATTGTTGCGACCACTGCCCCGAGCACGCCATCGGCCATCATGCCGAGGTAGGAGGCGAAGGTGAACAGCGGGCCGGGCACTGCCTGCGTCGCGCCATAGCCAGCGAGGAACTGCTCAGAGCTGACCCATCCGGTCGGCACGACCTCGCGTTCCAGGAGCGGGAGCACAACGTGACCGCCGCCGAACACGAGCGAGCCGGACCGGTAGAAGCTATCGAACAGAGCAAGTATCTCGCCCCCGCCGCCACTTCCAATCCCATCCGCTCCGCCGGAGGCGCTGGTCCACTGCCGGAGCAGCGGCAGTGAAATGAGCAGTACCAAGAAGAGTGCGAGACAGAACGCCCCAAACTTGCGGCTGACCGGCACCTCCATCGGTGCCGCCTCCACGGCTGTTCCGTTCTGACGGTGATAGAGCCACAGCCCGATCAGACCAGCACACACGATGAGCAGCACTTGACTCCATGCCGACGGCGATAAGAGCGAGAAGACCGCCGCGGCGACGGCAATCGTAGCGCGGTTCCGATCAGGAGCAAGCTTCTGGCCCATGCCCATAATGGCATGGGCGACAATGGCGACGGCAACGATCTTCAGTCCGTGAATCCAGTCCGCACCTGCGATATCGCCCCCTTGAAGCAGGAGCGCGAACAAAATCAACGCGATAACAGACGGGAGCGTGAAGCCGATCCACGCCACGAGTCCGCCGAGCAATCCGGCGCGCATGAGTCCAATGCCGATACCGACTTGGCTGCTGGCCGGCCCGGGGAGGAACTGGCATAGCGCCACAAGATCGGCGTAGCTGCGCTCGTCCAGCCATTTGCGGCGGCGTATATATTCATGATGGAAATATCCAAGGTGAGCAATCGGACCGCCGAACGAGGTGAGCCCTAGCTTCGTCGACACGAGCAGCAGCTCGATTAGCGTTCCCAGCCGACCTTTTGGTTTTTTTGTATGCATCCTTCAGTAATCCTTTCATCTAACCGCATAAATAAACAGAAGTATCCCCATCTTATCACAGCCATTCGAAGCCGAATGTTAAATTTCTGATAAGAAGCATGCAAATCGTACTCAGAAATTGGTATTGACGAACGACCACTGCAATGCTAAGTTAATTGTATAAAATTAAATTGTATAAAACACAAATGAGGAGAGATCAATCATGAACACATTGTATACAGCAATTGCAACAGCAGAAGGCGGCCGTAACGGAGTTATCACTTCATCGGACGGTGTACTCAATCTCAATGTCCGGATGCCGAAAGCGCTTGGCGGCAACGGCGAGGAAGGGACGAATCCGGAGCAATTGTTCGCAGCGGGTTACTCGGCTTGCTTCGACAGTGCGCTTAACCTGGTGGCGCGCATGCAGAAGGTGCAGCATGAAGGCAGCGACGTAACCGCACATGTCAGCATCGGCAAAGCAGCGGACGGCGGCTTCGAGCTGGCGGTGCAGCTGCATGTGAACGTGGACGGAGTCGAGCAGCAGACAGCGGAAGAGCTGGTGAAGGCGGCGCATGGCGTTTGCCCATACTCCAGAGCGACTCGCGGCAATATCGAGACGAAGCTCGTCGTGAACGGGCAGCATATCGGCTAAAAACAAAGAAGGAGCAACCCACCGGGCGGCTCCTTCTTCTTCTTCTTAAAACGCGCTAAGCAACAACTCGAGCGCCCGCTCAGCATCTACCTGAACGCCAACGTTAACCGGCGTGCCGACGGACGGCTTCTCGCGCAAGTCCGCAACCGTCATGCCAAGGCATACCTCGCCCTGCGTTTCAACCGACAGCTTAAGCACTTCAGTCTGCACAACGCCTGGTTCAATAGCTGCCAGAACCGTAAGCGGATCATGCAGCGGCGCGCATTGGTTGTAGCCGTCCGCCTCGTGGTAGAAATTGAAGTAAAACTGCATCGAGTCGTTCAGGAAGCCGACTACATCGCGGTTTTCCGACTTGCAGGAGGTCTTCAACCCATCCAGATGGGACTGATGAAGCATCGTCTGCAGCGTGACATCCAGACCGATCAGCGTGATCGATAGTCCTGACTTAATAACGAGGTCAGCCGCTTCCGGGTCACCCCATATATTCGCTTCGGCGGTCGGCGTAATATTGCCTGGTACGCGAACAGCGCCGCCCATAATGTAGACATGTTTGATTTTCGAAGGAAGCTCGGGATCCTTCTGAAGCGCATGCGCCAAATTCGTCAAACGCCCAAGCGCAACGACAACAAGCTCGCCGCGCAGCTCATCCGCATTGCGAATAATGAAGTCAGCTGCAGCTTCATCCACCGGACGCTGTGCGGTGTTCGGAATTTCAACGTCGCCAATACCGTTAGAACCGTGCACGAACGTAGGGAATACGTCTACTTTGCGGACGAGCGGCTGCGCAGCGCCTTGGCTAACGGGAATATGACCTTCCAGCCCGGCTAGCTTCAGCACCTTGAGCGTGTTCTCGGTCGCAAGCTCGACAGGAATGTTGCCGAAGACCGATGTGATGCCTACAATATCCGCTTTGCCGGATTTGACTGCGTAAAGAATCGCGAGCGCGTCGTCAATCCCTGTATCGGCGTCTATTATGATTTTCGGCTTAACCATGTCCTTAATCCCTCGTTTTTCTATAAATTAGTAACTTCGTAATGATACCGTCTGCTCCTGCGGGAAGCAAGATGTAACGATAGCTTAACACGACTTAGCATTCGCCATATTGCACAGCTTCAATCCGCTCTTCTACAGTCGATCCGGCTGATAATCGGTTTCCGTATAGATCGAGATGAGTATGACCGCCGGCTCCTCGCCAATATTGCGGACGAGATGGGGAATGCAGGCGTTCCAGCTGAACGAATCGCCTTCATGAAACGCTGCCGAATCTTCTCCTTGCTCGGCGTAAATACTTCCTTTCATGACGACATGCACCTCTTCGCCTTCGTGCGCATGCGGCTCTGCTCCGGTCGAAGCGCCTGGCGGCAGCTCCACGATGACGATGCGTACTTTATCGGTTGCGCTCAGATGCTCTACTTTAAACTGATCGCTGCGGCTCGATGTGACGCGCCGTTCATCTTTGCGTACAATCTTCATCCGATCTTCCTTCTGCAGCAGCAGGTAGGCGAGCGGAACCTTCAGAGCCTTCGCAATGCTCTCCAGCGTCGAGATGGAAGGGGACGTCTTGTTCGTCTCCACCTGGCTGAGAAACCCTTGCGACAAGCCGGTTTCCTCGCAGATTTGGGCAATCGTGATGTGTTTGCGCTTGCGGATCGCTCGAATGGAAGAGCCGATATCCATGTTTATGCTCACCCTAACTTAAATATTGATCATACGAAATATATGTTGATATTAACAATTTCCAAGTTGACTTGCTAGCACCATGCGCATAATATTAGTAATATAGAAATTAATTTGTTAAAACTAATATATTCAACTCACATAAAGGAGAGATACGACGATGATGCCAGCTTATTTCTTCGCGCATGGCGCGCCTTCATTAGTATTAGAACAGCATGCTTACAGTGATTTTCTGAAAAATTTCGCTTCCGCCCGGCTGCGGCCGAAAGCGATTGTGATCTTCTCCGCTCACTGGGAAGAAAGATCGGTGCAGAAGGTCAGCGCAGTCGGCACGTACAGCACCATCTACGACTTCTCCGGTTTTCAGGATGAGCTGTATCAAATGACGTATCCGGCGAACGGCAACCGTGCATTGAGCGAGCAAATTCAGTCGCTGTTCGCGCAGCACGGCATTCCAAGCGAGCTCGACGAGACGAGAGGGCTTGACCATGGCGCATGGGCAGTGCTAAAACTGGTTTATCCGGACGCAGATATCCCGGTCATCGCGCTGTCCGTCAATCCGATGCTGACGAATGAGCAGCAGTATCAGATCGGCAAGGCGCTCGGCGCGCTGCGGGAGCAAGACGTCCTTATTATTGGCAGCGGCGGCACGGTTCATAATTTGCGCAGATTGAATTGGCGGGCGGCAGAAGCGGATGCGTGGGCGGTCCAGTTCGACGAGTGGCTGGAGAGCAAGCTTACGAGCTGGGATACGGAAGCGCTGTTCCGCTATCGCGAGCAGGCGCCGTTTGCAGTCGAGTCGGTACCGACGACGGAGCACTTCATTCCTCTATTGTTGGCGATGGGTGCAGGCGATGCGAACCGGAAGGCGACGCTGATTCACCGCAGTTACCAATTGGGTAGTCTAAGCTTGAGCTGTTGGCAGTTTGACTAACTAAAAACGTAAAGCAGGAGCGTGGTGGAGTGATGGACAGTAAGGAACGTTTCTCCGATCGAGTAGATGTGTATGCGAAATACCGTCCGACCTATCCACAGTCAGCAATCGATTATTTGTACGAAACGGTACGCTTCACGCCTCAGAGCGAGATCGCTGATGTCGGCGCGGGAACAGGCATTTTCTCCGAGCTGCTGCTTAATCGCGGCAGCAAGGTCGTTGCTTTGGAGCCGAATGAGGCGATGCGAAATGCGGCGGTGGCGAGGCTTGGCGGCGATGGCAGATTTCAGGCGGTGAATGGCTCTGCAGAAGTAACCGGACTCGCGGACCAATCGGTTGACTACATTGTCTGCGCCCAGTCCTTCCATTGGTTCGACCGTGCACGAACGGGGGCTGAGTTCAAGCGGATTTTACGCCCTGGCGGTAAAGTCGTGCTCATTTGGAACACACGGCTTACGGAAGGTACACCGTTTCGGGAACAATACGAGCAGCTGATTCTTACGTATGGAACGGATTACAAGACAGTTAGTCAAAAGAATATTTTGCCCGAGGATCTCGCTGCCTTCTTCCATAACGGGGATATGCAGGCAGCGCGGTTTGCCAATGATCAACGGCTCGACTTTGAAGGCATGATTGGAAGGCTGACGTCTTCCTCTTACATACCGATGCCTGGCGCGCCGGGCTATGAAGCGATGATGGCAGACCTGCGGAGACTATATGATCAATACCAAGAGAATGGCTGCGTGACTTTCGAGTACGAGACCGAGCTCTACTGGGGCTCTTTATAGGCACATCTTCGTAAAGTTTACATATGATGCCTCTGACAGCTATTGTTTGGAGGGGTTCTATGTATTCGTATTATTACTCGCCGATGGATCGTTACTGGAGGGAAATGACCTATAAGTCGCTTCCGGAGGCGCTCACGCTCATCAAGCAATCTGTGGAAGGCGAGCGCGAGGACGAACTGTTTTACGATTATTTGATATCCGTTGCTCCTACGAAGGAGGAACAGCAGATTATTGCTTCCATTCGGGACGATGAGCGGAAACATAATCAAATGTTCCGTCAGATTTATCATGATCTGACCGGGCAAACGTTGCCAGCTTCGCAGGCAGCCGCTTTCGAGAAACCGGCGTCCTATCTGGCAGGCGTAAAGAAGGCGTTTTTCGGCGAACTCGGGGCTGTCGAGCGATATCGGGACATTCGTGCAGGACTGCCAAGCCGCTATCACCGTGATATGGTATTTGAGATTATCACGGATGAACAGAAACATGCCGATAAGTACAATTATATTATGATTCTAAATGCCAGCCGTCCTACGTAATGTCCGAATAAGCGCATACGAAGGCAAGGACCATCCACCGGGGTGGTCTTTGTTGGTTTATAATACATATCAACAAGCATGTGATTCAATTACGGGATAGAGATGAGGATACATGTTGAAAATCGATCGTTTACTCATATTCGCAGTCGCCGCTGCGTTCATCGCTTTGCAGCTGTCGGGCGCAGATTGGCTCGTCTGGGCGCTGGGCGGACTCGTCTTCATCGCCATGGCGGTGCTGCTGCCTCAGCTTCGAGGGATGACGCTGTGGCTGACTTCCGCTTTTCTCGCCGGCGGCGTGGTGCTCCTCATTGTTCAGCAGGCAAGCGCCCGCGTCTGGTTCGAGTCGGCGGGCATTAACGCGACGCTTGTGACACTGTTCGTCTTCGCGCCGTTATTCGGAATTCCAGTGCGTATACCGGCGTACGTCGAGGCGCTGCGACGATTCTACGATACGAGCCTCAGAAGCAGCACGGTCATGTTCCTCGGCACGCAGCTGCTCACGCAAATTATGGGCGCGTTCATTAATGTGGGTTCCATTCCGGTCGTGTACCATCTTGCCTTCGTTAAGCCGCGGCCGAAGATGGAAGGGCTGCTCGCAGGAGCTTTGAACCGAGGATTCGCGGGGGCGATTTGCTGGTCGCCGTATTTTGCCGCGATGGCGATCGTGACGACGGCGCTCCATCTGAACTGGTCTTCGCTGCTGCCGTACCTGGTTGTGCTGTCGCTGCTTACGCTGATAGTGAGCTTCTTGATGGATTTCTCAAAGTTGAAGCGAGTGGGCGGGGAGGAGTCCGAGGTGTTGGTGGAGTCGGGGCAGGCTGAAATCTCGGAGGTCTCGGAAGTCGCGGCGTTGCCGGAAGCTAGCAAGAAGGCTGCTTTTCCGGTAGGGCTCGCTGTGTATCTGATATGCGCCATTGGCGTGATTCTCCTGCTGGAGCCGCTCATTGACGTGCCGATGGTCATCATCACGTGCATGTCCGCCGTTATTTTCCCGGTCATCTGGTGCTTCTTCAAAGGGGCGATGGCGACGTACCGCCAAGGGCTGATCAACCATCTGACGGTCACGCTTCCTGCACTGAAGAAAGAGATTACGCTGTTTCTCGCCGCCGGCTTCTTCAGCGGAGCGGTCGGAGCGGTCGGCTTCGGCGCGTTCGTGCCGAAGATGCTAAGCGTGATTCCGCTGCCGATTGACGTGGCGTTCTCGCTGCTAGCGCTCGTGCTCATCGCCGGCACATCGATTATCGGCTTGCATCCGATCGTGCTCGTGAGCGTCTTCGCCAATGGCGTCGATCCGCACAGCGTAGGGGCAACGCCGACTTATATGGCCGTGCTGCTGCTCGGCAGCTGGGCCGTCTCGAACACGGTATCGCCAGCGTCAGCGGTGAACAATCTGCTGTCCGGGCTGTTCAAGCGAACCGTATTCGAGCTGGCGCGGCCGAACTACAAATTCGCCGCCTTCATGGGGGCGGCGGTCATTGTTTACCTCATGCTGCTGCTAGAGTTCTAGCTCTGCGAACGAAGCGCTTGGCGAACGAGCGGCGCCACTTTCGTGCCGAGCAGCTCAATCGCGTGCAGCACTCCCTTATGCGGCATCGTGCCGACGTTCACGTGCAGGAAGAAGCGCGTGACGCCGAGGTTCTTGCGCAGCAGCACGATCTTCTCGGCGACGTATTCCGGATCGCCGACATAGAGTGCGCCGCGCAGGCTGCGCGCGGCGTCGTAAGTCGCGCGCGTATACGGCTGTCCCCAGCCGCGCTCGCGGCCGATGACGTTCATCTGCGCGGCGGTCGGCGCGTAGAACAGATCCGCCGTGCGGTCGTTGTCGTCGCCGACGAAGCCGTGCGAGTGCGTCGCGATTTGCAGCTTCGACGGGTCATGACCCGCGGACGCGGCGGCGCGCTTGTATAGATCGACCAGCTGCGCGAATTGCTCCGGCATGCCGCCGATAATGGCAAAAGCGATCGGCAGCCCGAGCAGTCCTGCACGGATAGCCGATTCGGCGTTGCCGCCGCTGGCGATCCAGACCGGAAGCGGCTCCTGCACGGAGCGCGGGTACACGCCAAGGTTCTCGATGGCCGGGCGATGGCCGCCGCGCCAGTCTACCTTCTCCGAAGCGCGAATCTTGAGCAGCAGCTCCAGCTTCTCTTCGAACAGCGCATCATAGTCTTCCAGGCTGTAGCCAAACAGCGGGAACGACTCAATAAACGAGCCGCGGCCTGCCATAATTTCCGCGCGCCCGTTCGAGATGCCGTCGAGCGTCGAGAACGCTTGATAGACGCGCACCGGATC
Source organism: Paenibacillus taihuensis (assembly GCF_003386535.1). Lineage (GTDB taxonomy): Bacteria > Bacillota > Bacilli > Paenibacillales > Paenibacillaceae > Paenibacillus_Z > Paenibacillus_Z taihuensis. Next base: position 31,968 of record NZ_QTTN01000039.1, on the reverse strand, counting down.
GTCCGAGGACAGCACCGTTACGGCGCTCGTCAGACGGATTCGTTTCGTAACCGCCGCGCCGGCCGCCAGCACAACGGCAGGTGCCGTACCCGCGTAGTCCGGACGGTGATGCTCCCCGATGCCGTACACATCAAGGCCGACCTGATCGGCGAGCACCATCTCCTCCACCGCATTGCGAAGCCGCTCCGCGTGACTCATCGTTTTGCCTGTCACCGGGTCCGGCGTCGTCTCCAGAAACGTACTAATTCCAATTTCCATTGCAGGTGTTGCTTCGTTCATCTTGGTAAGCCTCCTTTATAGCTCTAGTTTACTCATTCCGCTTCGGCACTACAAACCGTTATAATGGATGGAGAACGATAGCCTATGAAAAGTCGGGAGGATGAAAGACGCGATGAACATTACGGTGAATCAGAAGGGCAGCTCGAATGTTGCCATTATTGAGAGCGATGAGGTCGTGATCGGCAGTGTGCAGGACGCGCTCGACCTGATGGCGACCATACAGTATAACCACGACGGCTGCTACAAGCTGCTCCTGCATAAGTCGGCTATTGCCGAGTCGTTCTTCGACCTTAGCACGAAGCTGGCGGGGGACATCCTGCAGAAGTTTACGAACTATAAGGTGAACCTTGCGATTGTCGGCGACTTCAGCGGCTACGGCAGCAAGAGCTTGAAGGATTTCATCTACGAGAGCAATCACGGCAAGCAGTTCTTCTTCCTGCCGGATGAGCAGGCGGCGCTTGCGGCATTGCACAATGTCCGGTAAGCCCCTCTACACGATCGGTTTTGCCCAAAAATCATTGCGCGAGTTCGTCTCCCATCTGCAGGGCAATCAGGTGACTAAAGTCGTCGATACGCGGCTGAACAACGTGTCGCAGCTTGCAGGCTATGCCAAGAAAGACGACCTCAGCTATGTGCTGGAGCTCGTCCATATCGACTATACGCATGACCTTGATCTTGCACCGACGAAGGAGCTGCTCGAAGCGATTAAGCAGAAGCAGGTGTCGTGGTCGGAGTTCGAGAAGCTATTCATCGATCTGATTGCGAAGCGGCAGATTGAGAAGAAAGTGGGCGAGCTGTTCGGGGAAGGCGAGATCGTCTGCTTCATGTGCAGCGAGCATAAGCCGCATCAGTGCCACAGGAGGCTGCTGGCGGAATACGTGGCCGAGTACAAGAAGGACCTGCAGATTCACCGCTTGTACTAACAGTAACCACCCTTGGCCCTAACACTAACCACCTTTGGCCCGCTATATGGGATAAATCCACTTATTTTGATCAAAACCGCCGTTTCTCGGTATCTATATTGGATTTTTCCACTCATTTTCAGCCAAAGGGTCCATAAAGCCGGTGTCGAGCGAAAATGAGTGGATATTTCCATTATAGGCTGCAATTTCGGCCGTTTGAGCCCTTTTATGTGGGATAAATCCACTACAGCCAGCTGCCCGCCAGCAGCCTGGCCACTCAGCGAAGCCGCCAGCCGCCAGCCGCCAACCCGTCCACCAGCCCCACTACCCAGCTATCCACCCATCGATCGGATCACCCAGTCTAGTAACCCGCCCAGCCCATCCACCCGCATGACTGCCTAGTTACCCAGCCACACCCTGAAGCTTACTCAGCTCATCCGTGATCGACTCGATCATAGTAACGAAGCTCGCAAGCTCCTTCGAGCTCTCGGCCTGGGCGCGCGCGAGCTTCACCGTCTCGTCGTTACGCTGCTTAACGTCCGCGATGATCGTGTTCATGCCGCGCAGCTTCTCTTGAATCGTCTTCGACGATTGCTTGGAGTTCTCCGCCAGCTTGCGGATTTCCCGCGCGACGATTTCGAAGCCGTAGCCGGCCTCGCCGGCACGTGCTGCTTCGATAGCGGCATTGAGGCCCAGCAGGTTCGTCTGGTCAGCGACTTCCTGAATAACCTTGCCCATCAGCTGAATGTCCTTCATCTGCGTGTTCAGCTGTTCGACTTTATCATGCGAGTCCTCTTGCAGCTGCGCGGTATGCGTTGCGGTATGAGCGACGGATTGTGTGCTTCCCGTCAGCTCGATCATCATCGTTGCGAGCTCCTGCACGGCAGCGCTGATCGTCGTAATCATCATCTGGCGATCATCGGCCATCTTCTGGACGAGCGCTTTCTCGTCCTTCTCGTACGCTTCGAGGACGAGCTGGGAGTCGAAATTGAACATTTTGGACAGGGCCTGAATAATTCGGAGCCATTCATCCGGCACGACGCTCATCAAGAAATGAGTCGCGATGTCGAGATATAACATATACGTCCCGAGGTACCATTCCGTCGTCAGTCCGATGCGCGAGTGCAGGGAGCCGATATAGAGGCGCTTCTCGATGAAGGCCTCGTCAATCAACCCGGCGGTCATCGTCTGGAAATACCAGATTTGTGTGGATTTCAGCCTCTCGATCGTACTGTGGGCGGTAATAATGGCAGCCAGCTCAGGCTGCTTATAGACGCGGGCGTAGAGCTCGTCCACGACCAGCTCCGTAATTTGCTTGAATGTTTGCTCATGGGACTTCAAGAATGCGAGTGTATCATTCGTAATGCCTATATAATCAAGCTGTTTCTTCCTGGCTTCAGTTACGTTAATCATAGCTGCAGTCGCTCCTCTTGTAGGTGTTGCTTTCATCCTACCTGATGCGCGTGCATGGGGATATTAGGGAATTCACTGAAAATCCGGGGGGAAAACACTGAGTTAGACGTGGATAGTTCCTAGGTTTGGCTTGCATAGAAAAGAAAGAAGCCCGGCACCGCTCACGCGGCCGCTGGGCTTTCTGATTATTTTGCGATAAGTGCATCAGCCGGAGATGTCAGATAAGCGGCCAACCGGTCCGCGCTAGCCTTGATTTCCTCATCGGTCAGACGAGGCGCATGGTAAACGACGAACGGTTCTATATACTTCATCTCGGTTAGCAGAACCGTCGCTTTCAGCGGCAGGATCAGCTGATCCAGCGTATAGAGGCTTGGGCCGTCCGGTCGATACGATTCTTCTGGTCGGCCGACAGAGATGGCTAGTATGTACTCTTTGCCCTTCAACTGGTTGCCAGTGCCATACCCGAAGCCGTACGTGTACACTTCATCCTGCCATTTCTTCAGAAGCGACGGGGTGCTGTACCAGTAGAACGGGAATTGAAACACAATCCGGTCGTGCTGGAGCAGAAGCAGCTGCTCCGGCTCTACATCAATCGCTTCGTCCGGGTACGTCTCATACAGATCATGCACGGTAATCGAAGGCTCTTGCTGCAGCCGTTCCTTCCACAATCGGTTCACGCGCGATTCCTGCAGCTTCGGATGGGCGAGTACGACTAGTGTCTTCATGTTGTAGGAACTCCTCTCGTCCAGATGTACGGTTTATTGAGCGCCGAGGTAATCCTCAAGCACGGATACGATCATCTGATGATCTTGGTCGCCAGGCAAGCCCGATGCGGAGATTGTGCCGACTACGCCGACGTTCTTAATGAGCAGCGGGAACGAGCCGCCTTCTGCCGCATAATCCTTCGGATCGAGGCAGGCGCCTTCAACCGAGCCGCCCTCAACTTTAAATTTCACATGCATATAGTACGAGCTGTGGCCGAAGTGGTGCACCACGTTGCGCTTGCGCTTGATCCACATATCGTTGTCTGCCGTCGTGCCGTTCATTTTCGTATGGAAGAGAAGCTCGCCGTTGCGTACGATGGTGACCGCAATCGCCTTCTGCTCCTGCTGAGCTTTCTGAATCATTCGCGTACCGATTTCAAAAGCCGTTTCGTTCGTAAAAGTCGTAAATTGCAAGTCCTGCTCCTGCTTCAACAGACGTTCCAGTTCAGCTTGATCATTCGTCATCGTAAGCACATCCTATCGGTTCGTATTGTACAGCATTAATAGTACTACAAGTGGAGTGCGAAGCGAAATGCCGCGGCTGGTAAGCGGGCATATTGGTCGGGTATACTTGTCCTATATTCCGATAATTAGGAGCTGAGTCGAATTGGAAACGAAACCGCAGAAAATTATGACGTTTCTTATGTTTGAAGGTAAAGCCGAGGAAGCGATGAACTACTACCTCTCCGTCTTCGACCAATCTGAAATTGTAAGCATGCGCAAGTATGGCGCAGGCGAGCTAGGACCGGAGGGAAGCGTGATGATGGCGACTTTCAAGCTGGCCGATCAAATGTTCATGTGCATCGACAGCCACGTGAAGCATGGGTTTACATTCACGCCGGCGATCTCCCTCTATGTGACGTGCGAGACGGAGACTGAGATTGATCGTGCTCACGAGATGCTGTCGAAGGGCGGCGGCGTGTTAATGCCGCTCGGGGAATACCCGTTCAGCAAGAGATTCAGCTGGGTGCGGGACCAATTCGGCGTGACATGGCAGTTGACGCTAGCTTAATAGCACTTCGTCAGCCCGGTTACCAGTTATCAGGTGAAGTAGGCCATCTCCACTCGGAGGTGGCTTTTCTGCGTATCTATAGTTTTTTGGGCAATCGCTTTAATTCGGTAAAAGGATTACGGCGAAAAATGTCGAATACAGTCGAATATAAACAAAAATTGTAAGAAATAAATGTCCAAAACCAGGGGGAAACGATGGCGGCCAAACCAGTTAGAGACAGCAACGCACTTACTTTGATGACATTGCCAACCAGCGCTTCTCAGCGGAGATCGGCATTTCTTGTTGGCGCCTTTCTGGTGTTCATTTCGCTCTGCATTTTACCTGTCGCTCATGTTAAGACGATGGACACGCCGGGATTCTTCCCTACCGTAACCTCTACGGTCATCTGTTTTAACTTCATTACGGCGTTCGTGCTGTTCAATCAATTCCGTGTGAATCGCTCTCCGGGCGTACTGGTGCTCTCCGCAGCTTATCTGTTCTCGGCGCTCATTACGATCCCGCTCTTGCTGTCGTTTCCCGAGTTATTCACGAAAGCGGGCCTGATGAATGAAGGCAGGCAGACGCCTTCCTTGCTATATGCGATTCTGCATGGCGGCTTCGGGCTGCTCGTCTGCATGTATTTGTTCGTAAGCGTCCGTTACCGGAAGGTGCAGTGGAGCGTGCGGCAGGTTCGTGCCTGGTCCGTGGTCATGCTGATCTCGGTCTTCACCATCGCGACCGGCATTACCGTATGGGTGGCATGCAGCAGTTCTTCGCTCCCTGTGCTCATCGTGAACGGCAAATATACCATGCTGTTTAAGTGTGGGCTTCTTCTCACGTTTCTGATTTCATTAGGCGCCTTTATCGGGCTCCTGCTGAAACCGGGGACGAGGTCGGTAACCGACCTCTGGCTCGCTGTCGCCGTACTGGCTTCGGCGCTTGATGTGCTGCTGTCGATCAACTCGGTGCATCGCTACGATTTCAGCTGGTACATGGCCAAGTGGAACAGCTTCATGAGCGGGAATATCTTGCTCGCGGTTCTTATCTATGAGCATGTCCGGCTTTACTATAATATGACCGAGCTGTATCAGCATCTCCTGGAGCAGAGCGAGCTTGTCGAGGCGAAGGAGAAGGCGGAATCCGTCAACAGGGAGCTGCTGCTGGAGAAGGTACAGGTACAGGAATATCAAGAGCATCTGGAAGAATTGGTTGCGCAGCGCACGAAGGAGCTGGCGGAAGCGAAGGAAACGGCGGAATCCGCCAATCGCGCGAAGAGCGAGTTTCTGGCCAATATGAGCCATGAGATACGCACGCCGATCAATGCGGTGATCGGTCTTAATTATTTGCTGCAGCAGACCAAGCTGAACAGCCGGCAGAAAGATTACGTGGACAAAACCATTAGTTCCGCCAAAAGTTTAGTCGCCATCATCAATGATATTTTGGATTTCTCCAAGGTCGAGGCGAAGAAGATCACGGTTGAACAGATTGATTTTGACCTGTACGAGGTGCTGAACAATCTTTCGAACATGATCAGCTTCAAGGCGTATGACAAAGGGCTGAGGCTGCACTTCTCCATCTCGCCCGAGGTGCCGCAGATGCTGACGGGTGACCCGTTTCGCCTGAATCAAGTGCTGCTCAACTTATCGAACAATGCGATTAAATTTACGGAGAACGGCACTGTATCCATCTCGGTCAAAGCTGTTGTGAAAGAAGAGCATGACGTCATGCTGCAGTTCGCCGTTCGCGATACGGGGATTGGCATATCCGAAGCGCAGCAAAGGCTGTTATTCCGTGAATTTACGCAGGCCGATATGTCGACGACCCGAAAATACGGCGGTACCGGACTTGGCCTTGTCATCAGCAAGAGCCTCGTGGAGCTCATGGGCGGGAATATTCAGGTGGAGAGCGTTGTTGATTCGGGGAGCTGCTTCTCCTTTACGTCGAAGTTTGGCTATAGCGCGGGAGCTGTCGCCAAGAGTGAATTGCCGCTGCCGATTAAATTTCTGCGCATCCTGATCGTGAGCGACAATGCGGAAATGAGCCTCGTGTTGAAAAGCCAGCTTGAGCAGTTCCAATTCATAATCAACACGGTCGATGAAGCCGGCAAGGTGATGAGAGAGATTGAGCTGCATGGCCCGTATGATCTAATTATTCTGGATCGGCAGTTGAACGGCGCTGAAGTGACGCAGCTGGCCGAGCGGATCAAGACGAGCTTCCCTGCTGCAGAACAGGATATTGTGCTCATGGGCTCCTACTACGAGTCCGAGACGAATGCGGATTCGTTCTCGCCGGCGATCAAGAAAATGCTCCATTATCCGATCAGCCAGTCGCTGCTGTACGACGAAATTATGGGTCTGGTTCAACCGCATGTGAGCACGAAGCCGAGCATGAAGCAGGAGCCGGATTTCGAGACCAATTTCCCCGTGCTGGGCGAGGCCGTCATTCTGCTCGTGGAAGACAGCGAGATAAACCAGATGGTCGATAAAGAGATTTTGAAAGAAGTTGCGGGGCATATCGATGTGGCGGATAACGGCCAAGAAGCGGTGAAACATGTGGAGGGCAAGAGGTATGACGCCATTCTGATGGATCTGCAGATGCCGGTTATGGACGGCTACGAAGCTGCACGAATTATTCGGAGGCTGGCGAATGGCAGCGACACGCCGATTATTGCCATGACAGCCGACGCGATGAAGGGCGTGGAAGAGAAGGTGCTCGCTGAGGGGATGATTGCTTACATCACGAAGCCCTTTGACCCGATTCAGCTCTACAGTGTGCTTCAGCGAGTAATCCAAGCCTCGAGAGCGCACGAAGGCGCAGAAGCTGCAGAAGCTGTCGCCGCCGTTGCCGAACGTTCCGAACCTGTCTTATTCTTGGACAGAGAAGGAGCAATGAAACGCTTCGACTTCAGTGAGACGGTATACAGCCAGATTCTGCGTGCATTCGAGGACGATTACACGGAATCGGCTGTCGGAATAAGGAACGTCCTGGCAAACGGGGATATAGAAGGTGCCGTCAGACTGGCGCACACGTTGAAGGCGGACGCCTTATGCATCGGCGCGAAGGAGCTGTCCGCCTTGTCGGGCGAGCTGCAAATCGCGATTCGGGAGCGTCAGACGGAGTCGATAGAGCGTCTTCTGCCCGAGTTCGAGCATATGCTGCATGAAGTTCTCTACGCGATCAAGCACGGATAGAGGGCATAGGCTATCCTCTGCAGCTATACGTGATCCACTGCCGCTGCAGTGCCGCAGTACTTGTTCAGCATCCGCATCAGGACGGCCTTCTCAATCGGCTTCGTGACAATATCGGTAATACCGGCTTTGAGATAGTTATCGTGATTCTGTGCGAACGCATCGGCTGTGAGCGCGATGATCGGCAGGTAAGCGAACCGCTTGTCGGCGCGAATCCGTCTCGTCGCCTCGCAGCCATCCATCTCCGGCATATGGATGTCCATGAGAATGGCATCCCAAGCCGATTGCTCCAGCAATTGAAGCACCTCATGGCCATTGTTCGCCACTTCTACGTAATACCCGCTGCTTTGCAAAATTTCGATCCCGATAATTTGATTAATCTCGTTGTCTTCGGCGAGAATGACTCGCCGCGCGCCGCGGCTTGCAGCTGCTGCAGCCACTGTGTTCGTGCTTATTGGCTCCGGCAGCACCGGAGCAGCAGCGTGCGTAAGTAAAGCCACCAGCCGCTGATACAGCCGAATTCGGCTGATCGGCTTCAGCAGAATGCCGCCGCTCGAGAGCTCTTCTATCGTCGTATGCAGCAGCGCATTGCGCACGTTGGCCGTCGCCATAATGATGCTCGGAATGCGCCTCCGGCGGGCTTCCTTCGTCAGGTTCGTCCATAATCCGGTCGTGAGCGAGGGCTGCGACGCATCAACGAGCACCACGTCCACATCTACGTGCAGAGGCTGATTCGGCCACGCTTCGGAGACGAACACTTCCATTCCCATCGACAGCAGCAGCTGCCGCATATGGGACGTCGACAAGGATCGGCTTCCGAGCAGCAGCGCGCGCCGTCCGGCCAGCTCCTTGAACATGGCAGCCGCAGGCAGCGGCAGCTCAGAAGCCTGCTCGAGCGGCAGCTGGAACGTGAACTTGCTGCCCTGCCCTTTCTCGCTGGCGACGTCAATCGTGCCGCCCATCATTTCGACCAAGTGCTTGCATATGATGAGGCCGAGCCCGGTGCCCCCGTATTTGCGCGTTGTCGAGCTGTCCGCCTGCGAGAATGGGCGGAATAGTTGCTTCAGCTGCTCCGGCAAAATTCCGATGCCCGTATCTTGCACGCTGAATCGAATCCTGCGCGCGGCCTCGGCATCGTCGATGACTTCAGCTTTAATATGTATGGAGCCGGACTCCGTGAACTTGATTGCATTGCCGCACAGATTGAGCATGATTTGCTCCAGACGGAGCGGGTCGCCGATGATTGTACCCGGGCAGTTGTCCGCAATGTCGAACAGCACTTCAATCGGCTTATTGTCGATAAGCAGTCCGGTCATATCCGATAGCTTGCCGAAGAAGGCGTCGAGCTGGATCGGCACATGCTCGAGCTCGATTTTGCCAGCTTCGATCTTCGAGAAGTCCAGAATATCGTTAATAATCGAATGCAGGGCGTTCGAGGCGGAATTGATCTTGGACAAGTACTCTTGCTGCACGCTGGAGAGCGACGTATTCATTAGAATTTGCGTCAGCCCGATAATGCCGCTGAGCGGTGTGCGGATCTCGTGGCTCATCGTCGCAAGGAACTGGCTCTTCGCTTGGTTCGCTTCATCGGCGAGTATGCGCTTATGGCGTTCGGTAATGTCGGTGAAGAAGACGATGAGCTCCTTCACCAGGGCGTCCCGGAATACCGGCTGAATGGCGACGAGCAGCTCAACGCCTGCAATATGGACCTCGAACCTCGATTTCTCGCCGGTCTGGAGCACTTTGCCGTAGTGGACTTGAAGCAGAGTAATCGTTTCTCTGGGCAGCGCTTCAATATCATCGCAATACAATCCGACGATATCTTCTGACTTCAGGCCAAGCGATTCCAGAAGCTGACCGGTCATCATCGTGCACAAATAGCGAGACGATTGCACGGACACTTTGTAGATGAGGCCAGGCTGCAGGCGAAGGACCTCATGATACTCGTTCTTCAACAGCTCCATCTGCCGGGCGAGCTCGCGGTTGCGTCTGAAGAAGCGCCATAGCAGAGCCGTTGTGGATCCGCCAATAAGGTTAATCGCGAGATGCTCAGCGACGTAAGGCTGAAGGGGGAAGTTGAACACGAATACATAATCGACAACGAGCACAGTAGTTAAAAAAAGCAGCATATAGAGCCACTTGCGCGTATGTGAGCGCAGCTTGATCGAGATGAACCCGCAGCCGAGCGCGATAATCATATTGGCGCAAAGAACGGTCACGAAGAGGGATGGCACTTGTATGGTCCGGAATACGATCACCATGCTGGCTGTTATGACGGACGAAATCGGGCCGCCGAAATAGGCGGACATGAGGATCGATACGAATCGGGAGTCGATGACATGGCGATCGTCGAGCGCGGCGCCGAAGAGGATCAGCACAATGCCAAAAAGACCGTGGACAACGCCAACGGCCAGCTTGTAACGCCAAGTGCGGATGATATTCGGCTCTTTGTTATAGAACAATTGTCCGGCAATCACAATAAATACAGATAAAATCGAGAGATTAGTAATTAAATCGCGAATTGTATTCATTACGCAGGACTCCATTCTACTTCTTTAGTAGGATGCTGTAATGAATTTATTCGACCTTATTGCTCATTTTCCTTTAATAGGGATATCTTCCGTTGTCGAAATTGCTCGACCGTTTGGTTAAACTTCTGCAGCAATTGGCCGAATTGTTCACATTCCTCTTGCGACCATTCCCCAAGTAGAAGCGTAAAGAACTGATGGCGAAGCTCCTTCGCCCGGCGTAAGAAGCTGCTGCCTTCCTCTGACAGCTGCAGGAGGCTTACTCTCGCATCCTTCGGATCGGAGGTGCGCTCGACAAAGCCCTTGGCTTCCAGCGACGCGATCTGCCGGCTCGCGGTGGAAATATCGAGCTGCAGCGAGGTCGACATTGCCTTCAAGCCGACCGGCCCATTCTTCTTCAAATGCTGAAGCAATAAATAAGTGGAGCGATCGCAGTCATGCTCGCTCAAATATGCGATGCGGGCGGCTTCTGCCCGACGTATGAAAATTGCCATTTCCTGCTGCAGCAGCTGCATCGTGCTGTTATCTGTAATCATTTTCGTTCACCGCTTATTCACTTTTTTGTCAACTTCTGAACGGTAATTGACATCTTAAAAACTTGTATAATACAATCATATCGATAGTTGTATCTTACAACTAATTGACCGGACAATCAATTGTATTATTCTAGCGACTCTATGAATGGGGTCTTTGCGGGGTGAATAACAGAGATGAAAGGCGAATTAAATCCGGTGCTGCAATTAAGGCAGGGCGTCGGGCAACTTGTCCGCTTGAAGGTGCTGCCTGCGCCATACCGGCATAAACAGAAGGTTGAGGTGCAGCATGCGATCAGCGCCATAGACCGGGTCTGGCATGACGGATCGGTGCGGAGCGGCGCTATTTTGCGTGCGACTGGCGGCAAGCATGTCATTTCGCTCGCGCATGTCGACACGACTGCGGAGGAAACGGCGGCGCCGAACCGTTTTACAGTAGAAATTAGCGATCATCGGACGAATCAAGGCTTCACGTCGATCGAGCAAGGTTCGAATTTATCGCATTTTGTGAACATCGTTCACTTTGCTCCGGAGAAACGAGAAGAACTGATCGCCCACTTCGAGCATACAATCCCCTATATGCGCAAACAACCGGGGTACGTATCGTCGAATTTGCTGCTTAGTGTCGATCAGCCGCTGGCCATCAATATCGGTCAGTTCGATTCAAGCAAGCAGCTCAGAGCGAGCATGCGCAAGAAAGAGGTGCTCGGTTCGTTTGCCAAGGGATATCCGCTCGGCATCATGGCTACGGTGCTCGGCGTGCTGCCGAAGCCGCCGCAGCTGCATTTGTGCGAGCTGGCTCATGTTGTCGGAGGAAGTGCATAGTGCTAGCAACGTTAGAGGGAGCTGATGTGGGGTGCCTTTTCTGAGAAGGCTGCTTAACCGCAGATTTATTTATTTTACCATTATATTGTTGGTCAAGGGTTTATTGGCTTGGTCGGTCGTGTTCGACGAGGGACCTTCATGGATGACCGTCGTAACGGAAATTCCGTTCTTCTGGGTCGTCTTCTGCTTGATTGAATGGCTGGCGAGCAAACGCAAAATGCTGTATTACATGATCGTGAACCTGCTGTTTACGTTACTTTATTTTACCGTCCTCATGTATTACAAATATTACGGAATTATCGTTACGTACCATGCGCTCCGTCAGGCCGATAAGGTAACGCAGGTCGGCAACAGTACGTATTCTTTGCTGGACCCGTACTATTTATTTATTTTCGTCGATATTATCGTGCTTACGTTCATTCTGTGGCGTCCGAAGAACGTCTCGTACCAGCAGGCAGTCAGCGCTCGCCCGGTGCGGAAGAAACGCGGCATTATCGCGCTGTTCGCAGTGTCGCTGATGCTGTGCTTGCTTAACATCTGGCCGAACCGCGCCAGCATGAACGAAAACAAACAGGCGGAGGAAATGGGCATTCTCAACTATGAGGTGTACACGATCTTCGCGGATTCGACGGAAGATGATGACCTCGTCCCGATGGATCAAATCACCCAGAGCGAGATCGATAGGCTGAAAGGGATCGAGCAGCCGCTGCAGCCGAAGTACTTCGGTGCAGACAAGGGTAAGAACGTCATTATCCTGCAGATGGAATCGTTCCAGGATTTCCTCATCGGCCTGAAAATCGACGGTCAGGAAATTACGCCGAATATGAACAAGCTGGCGGCGGAGAACTTCCACTTCAACCGCTTCTATACGATGGTTGGGCAAGGCACGACCTCGGATGCCGAGTATGTGGTGAATACATCGCTATATGTGCCGAAGCACGAAGCGGCGACGGATACGAACGTGGCCAAGGCGCTTCCAAGCTTCCCGAAACTGATGCATGCCAACGGTTACGACACGGCGACATTCCATACGAATGCCATCGAGTTCTGGAATCGGACGGAGCTGTACAGCGCGATTGGCTGGGATAAGTATTACGACCAAGCCTGGTACGGCGATGACGATCACGTTGCATTCGGTTCTTCCGATGAAGTGCTGTATGCGAAGACGATTCCGGAGCTGAAGAAGATGGACGAGAGCGATAAGCCGTTCTACGCGCAAGTGATCTCGATGAGCGCGCATCATCCGTTCGACCTGCCGGAGCGCAAGTACAAAATGCAGCTGCCTGAGCGTTTCGAGGGAACGCTTGTCGGTGACTATATCCGCTCGCAGAATTATGCCGACTATGCGCTTGGCCAGTTCATTGAAGGGCTGAAGGAGAGCGGTCTGTGGAACGACAGCATCATTATGTTCTACGGAGACCACCAAGGGCTGTCGCTCTACTCGCTGGATAACAAGGAGAAGGATCTGGTTGCCGAGATGCTCGGCCATGAATACGGGTATACCGACATGTTCCGGATCGGTGCCGTTCTCCATGCACCAGGCGTTACCTATCCGAAAGTAGTCTCGCAAATGGGCGGAGAAGTCGATATTATGCCAACGATTGCGAACTTGGCCGGCGTGTCGATGGATGGGCAAATTCATTTCGGCCAAGACTTGTTGAACCAGCCGTCCGATATGATTCCGATGCGCCACTTCCTGCCGTCGGGTTCCGTTATTACGAATGATTTCTTGTTCATGCCAGGCATCGCGTATGAGGATGGCACGAATTACTCGCTGGCGAATGGCAGCACGGTCGATCGGGGTATTACGAATGGCCAGTACAACCGGACGCTGAAGCTGCTGAATCTGTCAGACAGCTATGTGAAGCAGCTGCCGGATAAGACGGAAGCGGATAAGCCGGTATCGGCTGTTACGGGGAAAAGGGAATAAGGATATAGAGTGAATGCGGAAGAAGAGCAGACCCTTGGGTCACTGCTCTTTTTGGATTGTGCGCGTGTGCGGTGTGGCGCTGCGAGGCGGGCTCGGGGAGCGGCTAGGCGCAGCGAGAAGGCCGACGGGGATAGCTTTCACCCACATTGACGGAAATCGGCGAGAAAGTGGCAAAGAGAGGTACGTAGTACCCCACATTTGAGAACTATCATTTTATCGAGAAAATCAGTCTATTCGACTGAGAGCGCATCCCTGAGCGCTTCGTTCATGGCCGCGGCGCTGGCGCTCATGGCGTCTTCGAGGCCTACGGCAAAGTGGGCGACAAGCCTGTTGCTCCTTATACTCGGGCGAAGCTGTTCCAGAGTGTGCTCGGACCGCGGCCCCCGACAGTGCGAATGTTCTGATTATCCGTGACAGGATGACCTTGCCCGGTCGTCAGCGTCTGATTCGAATCGCCGCCGGGAGCGTCATGTTGATTCTTGTTCACGCGTAAGCTCCTCTCGAAGTAAATGAAAACTAGCCAAGGGTATTGTTACCAACCGAAGAAAAACATACTCTCCCGCGCTTCCGAATAACGACAAAAAAGCGACCCGCAAGGGGTCGCTTCAGCACGCTTAAACTATAACTATTCAGTCAGTCCATAAATTTTGAAAAGCTCCGTCAGCATCAGGTTCGCTGCCTTAATGCCGCCGGCTGTATTCCAGATCGCGTCGTCCACTTTGTACGCTTGACCGTTCTTCACGGCCTTCAGGTTCTTCCAAAGCGGATCGTTCGTCCATTCCTTCTCCGTGTCGCTCGCTTTGCCGTCGCCCGTCTCATACGTGAAGTAGAAGATCCGGTCCGCATCCGCCTCAGGCAGACGCTCCTTCGTAATTTCGTCGACGAACGTATCCTTCGCGTTCTTCGTCATTTCCGTGCGTGCAAGGCCGATTTGATCGAAAATAATGCCGGAGAACGTGTTCGTATGATAAACGCGTGTTTTGCCTGCCATGAACCGAACGACGGATACCGTTTGATTCAGCTTGTCGCCGGCTTTTGCCTTGAAGTCGTCGATGCGTGCATCAAAGTCGGCGATCAGCTTGTTGCCTTCCTCGGTCTTGCCAACAGCTTCCGCATAAAGCTTGAAGTTAACCTTCCACAAGCCGCGCAGGTCTTCTGCCATTACGGTTGGCGCAATCGCCTTCAGCTGCTCGTAAACTTTCTCTTGGCGCATCTTGTTCCCGATAATGAGATCCGGCTGCAGGCCAGCGATAAGCTCAAGGTTCGGCTGGCTCTCTTCGCCGACAACCGTTACGCCTTCCATCTCGTCCTTGATATGCGGATACCAAGGGTCGCCTGTCCACGATTTCACTGCGCCAACCGGCTTTATGCCAAGGGCGAGAAGTGCTTCCGTTCCTTCGTTCGTTAGAACGACGATTTTCTTCGGCGTGCCTGTAATTTCAGTTTCACCCATGGCATGCTTCACTGTGCGTGTTGCTGTATCGGAAGCCGGCTCAGCAGCCTCGCTGTTCGTATTGGCCGATTCGGTGTTCGCCGACGTGTTGTTTGTGCTTCCCGTATTATTCGAGCTGTTCCCGCAGCCTGCAATTACAACGGCAAAAACGAGAGTCAAGATCGTCCACAGGACAGCGCGGCGGCGAGTGGAGGTGGTGCGTGGTGCAAACATATTCATTTCCCCCTAGTGCTTAATGCGATTTTCTGATCGAGCTGATCATGACGTTGAGAATCGTTATCAGTAACAGGTACCAACTATAACGGCTAAGTGCTGGAGTTGTCAATAAAAAACTGATAATGATTCTCAGTGTCATTGACAACAGAGGTGGATGCTACTAAAATTTGACGAGTATAAAAGGGTACCTCTTACGAGGTTCGCCCAGATGGGAAGAATGCGCGCTTATGAGATTGGCCTTATATTTGTTGTTGTCGCTCGCCGTACTTGTTATAGCCCTTATTTGCAGCATTTCTTTTGGCGTTACAGATATTTCGCTTCGGGTCGTATGGGACTCGATCATCCACGGCGGCACGAGCAATGAACAGCTCATCGTCCGCACGGCGCGATTGCCGCGCGCGCTCATTGCCGGGGCGGTTGGCGCCAGCCTCGCCGTTGCGGGAGCGCTGATGCAGGCCATCACGCGCAACCCGATCGCCTCGCCGAGCACGGTTGGGGTAAACTCCGGCGCGACGTTCTTCATTATCGTGGCAGGCGCATGGTTCGGCGTGTCCGGGCTGCACGCATTCACGCTCGTGGCGCTGCTGGGCGCGGCAATCAGCGGCACAATCGTATTCACCCTCGGCAGTATCGGACGGGACGGGATGACGCCTGTGAAGGTCACGCTGAGCGGCGCAGCGATGGCTGCGTTCTTCGCTTCCCTGACGCAGGGCGTTATGCTGACGGATGGCAAAATGTTCGACCAGATCCTCGCCTGGCTGGTCGGCTCCGTTGCAGGACGCGAGATGTCGCAACTAGCCGCCGTGTGGCCATATATGGCGGTCGGCATGGTCATCGCGCTGTTCCTGCCGCGTCACTTGAACGTGCTCGCGATGGGCGACGATATCGCGGCGGGGCTTGGGCAGCGCACGGCGCACATCAAGGTGCTGGCCGCGGCTGCGATCATCCTGCTGGCTGGCGCTGCAGTTGCCGCAGCGGGACCGATCGCGTTCATCGGCATTATCATCCCGCATATCGTCCGCTACATGGTCGGAACCGATTACCGCTGGATCTTGCCGTACAGCGCGGTATACGGCGCGCTCCTGCTCGTAGCGGCCGATGTGGGCTCGCGCTACATCGCGATGCCCAAAGAAGTGCCCGTGGGCGTCATGACGGCGATTATCGGCGTTCCGTTCTTCGTCTATATCGCCAGGAAAGGTAGAACGCGCCATGGGTAAATATCAAACATTCCGCACATCGAAGGTTTCGTTTCTCATCGAGAAGCGAACGGTCTGGATATCGCTTATTCTGCTCGTGCTTTGCATCGTAGCAGCGATCATTAGCGCAGGCAGCGGCGGCCAACCGATCTCGCCGCTGAACGTCATCAAGGTGCTCCTCGGCGGGGGCAAGCCGATGGATCAAGTCATTATCGAGAAGCTGCGGCTGCCGCGCATCGTCATCGGCGTTCTCGTCGGCGCATCGCTCGCGGTCGCAGGCGCCGTGCTGCAAGGCATCATCCGCAATCCGCTGGCTTCGCCGGATGTGACGGGCGTGACAGAGGGCGCATCGCTTGGCGCCGTGCTGTTCATCTTCCTGTTCGGCGGCGCCGTATCGATCCACTGGATGCCGCTGTTCGCGATTGCCGGCGCGCTCCTTATGACCGCGCTGCTGTATGTGCTCGCGTGGAAGCGCGGCGTGGAGCCGCTGCGGCTCGTTCTCGTCGGCATCGGCGTCTCTGCCGCGATCAAGTCGGTCTCCTATATGCTCATCATCTCCGGGCCGATGGCGCTCGCCCAGCGCTCGCTTACTTTCATGACCGGCAGCATTTACGGGACATCCTGGGATAAGGATGTCATGACGCTGCTGCCGTGGGTGCTCATCCTGCTGCCGCTGACGTGGCTGCAGGCAAGGAACGTGAACATTCAGGCGCTCGGCGACGACGTCGCCAGCAGCGCCGGGGCGAGGGTGCAGCGGCAGCGGCTCCTGCTCATCGCGCTTAGCGTAGGCCTCGCGGGTGCCGCCGTTGCCATCGGCGGGGCGATCGCGTTCATTGGCCTGATGGCGCCGCATATCGCGCGCAAGCTGGTCGGCTCGTCCTTCGGCAGCGTCGTGCCGGTCAGCGCGCTGCTCGGGGCGCTCATTCTGCTCGTCGCGGACGTGGTCGCGCGCACGGCTTTCCTGCCGAACGACGTACCGGCAGGCGTACTGACGGCGGCAATCGGCGCGCCGTTCTTCATGTATCTGCTCTATCGGAACCGGAATCGCAGCTAGCAGGGAGGCAGGAAATCAATATGAGTCATTTAGAAGCTAGGGGACTCGGGTTGTCCTACGGAGGTAACTATATTTTTGAAAATCTGAATCTCTCCATTCCGAAGGGGAAGGTGACCGTGTTCATCGGGAGCAACGGCTGCGGGAAGTCGACGCTGCTTCGCTCGATGGCGCGGCTCCTGAAGCCGCAGCACGGTTCTGTCGTGCTGGAGGGCGCGGATATTGCGGGCATGTCGACGAAGGAGGTCGCGCGCAAGCTGGCGATCCTGCCGCAGGGGCCGGTTACTCCGGAAGGGCTGACCGTATTGCAGCTCGTGAAGCAGGGCAGATACCCGTACCAGTCCTTGCTGAAGCAATGGTCGAGAGAGGACGAAGCGAGCGTGCAGGGCGCGCTTGCGGCGACCGGCATGACTGAGCTGGCGGAGCGGTCCGTGGATTCGTTATCCGGAGGCCAGCGGCAGCGGGCATGGATCGCGATGACGATCGCGCAGGAAACGCCGATCATTCTGCTCGATGAGCCGACGACATACCTCGACTTGACGCACCAGATCGAGGTGCTTGATCTGCTTGACGCGATGAACCGCCGGGAGCAGCGGACCGTTGTCATGGTGCTGCACGATATCAATCTCGCGTGCCGATATGCGGATCATATCGTTGCGATTCGAGACGGACTGGTCGAGTCGCAGGGACGACCGGATGAAATTATCGATGAGGAATTGATCGAGAAGGTATTCCGACTCAAATGCGATATTATCCCTGATCCGCTGTACGGAACGCCGCTGTGCATTCCGCATGGCAGGGGAAGAAGGCGATCTGCTGCGGCTATAACGGCCAAAGCAGAGGTTGTATAGGTTCGAATTGTGGCTGTCCGGTAGTCTGATGCAGACTGGCGGGCAGCCTTATTTTGCATGCGGAGATGGCATTGACAGGGTAAGCTGCGTTCGTTAGTATACCCATAGGGGTATATGCTCCGTGAACGCGGCGTGCTCCGCTTGATGGAAGACGAGCTGCTCGTGAAGGGCCGTTTTAACTGTTTAACTCTTAATACTTAAATCTTGACTAATTATAAGCATCCTGAGGAGGACGGCAACAATGGGATTTCGAATCGCAAAAGAATTAACGCCTGGGCAGCTCGCTGCACGACTGAGCGAGGGAGAACAGCCTTTCATGCTTGATGTTCGCGAGCCGAACGAATGGGCGGCGGGTCATCTGGCAGGAGCGGTGCATATTCCGGTTGGTCAGCTGCAGGAGCGGCTGCAAGAACTGCCGCAAGGACGCGAGCTCATCGTGATGTGCAAAGGCGGCGGTCGAAGCGCGCTCGCTTGCGAGCTGCTCGGCGAACGAGGCTTCGATGTCGTGAACCTGACGGGCGGCCTTATGAGCTGGACAGGCGAGCTTGTGCAGGACTAGCAGGGAACAGCGTTAGCAATCGAAAGGGGCGTCTAAAGTTACATTGGAAACGGCAATTAATCTACTTTTTATTGTGCTTGTCATTTGGTTCGCCTATACGCGCTTTGGCAGGGTGAAAGGGCTCCGCACGCTGAAGGAAGCAGACTTCCGCAGCAAGCTTGAAACAGCTCCCGAAGCGATGCTCATCGACGTTCGCGAGCCGAACGAATTCAAGAGCGGCGCCATTCCGGGCGCGCTCAACATTCCGTTGTCGCAGCTCGGGCAGCGAATCGATGAAATTCCGAAGGAGCGCGAGCTGCTGCTGTATTGCCGCAGCGGCATGCGCAGCAAGACGGCGGCGCGAATGCTGGGCCGGGGCGGTTATAGCCACATCTCGCATCTGCGGGGCGGCATTAGTGTGTGGAGCGGCCGCATCTCACGTTAACGTTCATAAGAGAGTCCTTTTCAGGCTGGCACCTTGGCATTAACAGGTCTGCAGCGGCAATAGGGCTCTTTTTTGCATGAAATCCACCGCACTCGGTCACATTAGCATCGATGCTGGATGGTCTGACTGCAACTATTTGCGAATTAAATCTAACGTTGACGTTAACGTTATAATAGGAGTAAGATGAAATCAACGACGAATAACAATCGGATGATTGAAGGGAGGGTTCAACAAGCAGTGGAACGTTTCAAAATTGACGATGTCGCCAAGGCTTCCGGTCTAACGAAGCGCACGATCCGCTACTATGAAGAGCTTGGCTTGCTTCCAGCGCCAGAGCGTACAGAGGGCGGAACCAGGCTGTACACTCGGATGCATATCGATCGGCTGAAGCAGCTTGTCGATGCGCGTGATGTTCTCGGCTTCTCACTGCAGGAGCTGGTCGATTTCGTAGCGATACGCGAGGAGATCGTTCAGCATCGGGATGCGTATCACCTCACCGAAGAGGCTGAGCAGAGACGTCTCAAGCTGATGGAAGTCGGGCAGATGCTCGATAAGCAGCTCGAGATGATCGACATTAAGCTCGAGAAGATCGCGGGGTTCCGCAAAGAGATCGAGAAGCTTCAGGTACGTGTCTCAAACGCGCTGAACCAGCAGCCCACACCACCAAAAGAAGGGGAGTAATTCAACCATGTCATCACCGGCACGTCAGCAAGCTCGTGCAGAAGCGCCTGTCCAAGGCGCTCCTGCCAAGAAACAAAGTATGTTTAATCAGCCGATCGCCGTATGGGCTATCGCCTTCGCCAGCATTATCGCGTTCATGGGCCTAGGCCTCGTTGACCCGATTCTGCCTATGATGAAGGACCAGTTGCACGCAACGGACAGCCAGCTTACGCTGCTGTTCACCAGCTATAACGCGGTTATGGCGGTTGCGATGCTCATTACAGGCGTCATCTCTGCACGTCTTGGCATTAAGCGGATGCTGCTTAGCGGTATCGTCATCATTGCTATTTTCTCCGCGCTTGCCGGCAGTGTCGATCACGTGATGGATATCGTTTGGCTCCGCGCAGGCTGGGGTCTAGGTAACGCCTTCTTCGTTGCAACGGCGTTGTCCGCGATTGTATCGCTGTCCCGTGTCGGCGTTGCTGCTTCGATTATTTTGTTCGAGGTCGCGGTCGGTCTTGGCATCTCGGTAGGTCCGCTGCTCGGCGGCGAGCTCGGTGCAATCACATGGCGCGCGCCGTTCTATGGTGTTGCAGGACTGATGGTTATTGCATTCTGTCTCATTCTGTTCATGATGCCCAGAGCATTTGCTAAAGCACCAACAGCGGCTGCCAAGACAGTGAAGAAGAAAGCATCGCTGCTCGATCCGTTCCGCGCACTCAAGTATCGCGCACTGTTCGTATTCGGTTTGTCCGCGGCTTTCTATAACTTCGGCTTCTTCACACTGCTTGTATACGCAGCGCTTGTGCTTGGACATATGCACCATCTGGATGTGCACGGTCTCGGTTATGTGTTCCTCGGCTGGGGTCTTATGCTTGCCTTCACATCGGTCGTTACAGCTCCGAAGCTGCAGAAGAGCATGGGTACCATTACAGCCATGTGCACGCAGCTCATTCTGTTCGCTGCAACCTTGTTCGCAATGGGCTACTGGACGACGAATAAATCGGTTGTCATCGTGATGGTAATCGTCGCTGGCGCTTTCCTGGGCAACAACAACACGCTGATTACGACGGCGGTTATGAATGCTGCACCGATCGAGCGTCCGACAGCCTCGGCGGCATACAGCTTCCTTCGTTTCATCGGCGGCGCGCTTGCACCGTACTATGCAGTTAAGTTCGCGGAATGGTTCGACTTCCATGCTCCGTTCTACATTGGCGGCGGCTTCGTACTACTGGCAGTAATCTTCATCTGGCTGAACCGCAAACATCTGAAGCATGTCGATGCGGCAGAGGGTCACTAAGTTAAGTTATACTTTTGTGCCGGACCCCAATAATGCACCTTGGCATGTTCAAAAAGTAACGTTTACGTAAATGTTATAAAATCGTAGTCCCTAGTCTATAGGGGCTGCTTTTTTTATTGTCTCAACGCGCTCGAAAGCTGGTACGATAGAGGAAAGTGACTATTGGAGTCGAAGGGGAGAATCGAAGGATGAACATGGACGCTAACGTGTATGCGTGCAAAAGATGGAGTGAGCAAGAAGGCTGGGACTCGCATGAATGGGTGCAGCTGTCGGATACGGTGAGCGGCGAAGCGTCTGCGGAGCGGACGCGCGTGCGTTGCGGCTGGACGGCCGAGGCATTGCTTATTCAGTTTCTATGCGAGGATACGCATATCGTATCGGACTATACGCAGAAGGACGAGCCGTTGTACAACCAGGATGTCGTGGAAGTGTTCATCGATGAGCGGTGCATCGGCACCGGTTATATAGAGCTGGAAGTGAGTCCGCATAATGTCGTGTTCGATGCGCGGATCGGTAACGAGGACAATCGTGCGGTTAATATTGATCTGGGCTGGAATATCGAAGGGCTCCAAACGTCGGTAAACCGAATCGAATCGGGGGAGCTGCTCTATGAGATCCGTATTCCGGCGGCAGGCAACTTCGAGACGAAGCTGGAAGAGGGCATCCGCTGGAAGGTGAACTTCTACCGCATCGACGAGAGCGTGGAAGGCGTGCGCGAGTATCAAGCATGGCAGCCTACGGGGGCGGTCCAGTTTCATATGCCTGGCAAGTTCGGCACGCTTTTATTCGTATAAATAGCTGGCTGGCGGCTGCTGCCCTTGTGTTCCCCTTGAAATTTTGGGACAATACGAACAAAGAATGTGCACCGGGACATCAGTTAGGTGTTGAAGAGAGGATCTATCATGCATAAACCATCCATCTATGGATTTACGTTCGAGCAGCTGACCAGCTGGCTTGCAGAACACGGACATAAGAAGTCGCGCGCGCTGCAGGTGTGGGATTGGCTGTATCGGAAGCGGGTGACGAGCTTTGGCGAGATGACGGATGTTCATCCGTCTTGTCTGGAGCAGCTGGCAGCGCATTATGATATTCAGACGCTGGGCGAGCATACGAAGCAGGAATCGGCGGACGGCACGATCAAGTTTCTGCTGAAGCTGACGGACGGCAACCTGATCGAGACGGTGCTGATGCGCCACAAGTTCGGCTTGTCCGTCTGCGTGACGACGCAGGTCGGCTGTAACATCGGCTGCAGCTTCTGCGCGAGCGGGCTGCTGGCCAAGAGCCGCGATCTGACGGCAGGCGAGATCGTCGGCCAGATTATGAAGGTGCAGCTGCACCTAGATGCGCAGGGGGGCGGGGATCGCGTCAGCCATATCGTCGTCATGGGCATCGGCGAGCCGTTCGACAACTTCGAGAATATGGTCGATTTCCTCGACGTGGTCAAGGATCACAAAGGGCTCGCGATTGGCGCGCGCCATATCACGGTATCGACGAGCGGGCTCGCGAACAAAATCCGCGAGTTCACCGACCGTAACGTCGGCGTGAACCTGGCGGTATCGCTGCATGCGCCGAACAACGAGCTGCGCACGCGCATTATGAAGATCAACCGGGCGATTCCGATCGAAGAGTTAATGGAAGCGATCGATTACTACCTCAGCAAGAACAAACGCCGCGTGACGCTGGAGTATATTTTGCTGCGGGACGTGAACGACCAGAAGGAGCATGCGCTTGAGCTCGCTGAGCTGATCGGCGATCGGCGCCAGCAGGTCAACGTGAACCTGATCCCGTACAATCCGGTCGATGAACACAGCCAGTACCAGCGCAGCGAGCAGGAGTCGATCCGCGTCTTCTACGATACGCTGAAGAAGCAGGATGTCAGCGTGAGCGTGCGCCTCGAGCACGGCACGGACATTGATGCTGCGTGCGGACAGCTGCGGAGTAAACAGATCAAGGCTTCGGTATAAAACTCCGGTATGAAGTGAGTATATGGGTCAGGTAAAATCAACCGCTGCGCGTTCGGATCATTGTTCCGATCGCTGGACAAATAGAGCGCAATCGAATCACACTTCCGGATGCGCTTTGCTAATTTATCGCCGATTTCCGCCAATGTGGGGTACTGCGTACCTCTCTTTGGCGCTTTATCGCCGATTTCCGCCAATGTGTGGTACTACGTACCTCTCTTTGCCGTTTTCTCGCCGATTTCCGCCAATGTGGGGTACTACGTACCTCTCTTTGGCGCTTTCTCGCCGATTTCCGCCAATGTGGGGTACTACGTACCTCTCTTTGCCAATTTCTCGCCGATTTCCGCCAATGTGGGGTACTACGTACCTCTCTTTGCTACTTTCTCGCCGATGTCCGCCAATGTGGGGTACTACGTACCTCTCTTTGCCAATTTCTCGCCGATTTCCGCCAATGTAGGGTACCACGTACCTCTCTTTGCCGCTTTCTCGCCGCTTTCTGCCAATGTGGGGTACCACGTACCTCTCTTTGCTACTTTCTCGCCGATGTCCGCCAATGTGGGGTACTACGTACCTCTCTTTGCTGCTTTCCCGCCGCTTTCCGCCAATGTGGGGTACTACGTACCTCTCTTTGCCACTTTCTCGCCGCTTTCTGCCAATGTGGGGTACCACGTACCTCTCTTTGCTACTTTCTCGCCGATGTCCGCCAATGTGGGGTACTACGTACCTCTCTTTGCTGCTTTCCCGCCGCTTTCCGCCAATGTGGGGTACTACGTACCTCTCTTTGCCAATTTCCCGCCGATTTCCGCCAGTGTGGGGTACTACATACCTCTCGGCAAGACCGCAAGGATTGTCAGGTTCGGCAAGCGGCGTCGCTCTACAATGAGGATAAGGGGAGGTGATCCGATGAATGAAGAAGAGCGGTACGCGGGTATTATCGGCGCGGCCGAATTCATCGAGCAGCACTTGCAGGAGGAGCTTCATCTGGAGGAGCTGGCGCGGATGACGGGGTACTCGCCGTTTCATTTTCACCGCTTGTTCTGCGCTTGCACGGGTGCGACGCTGTCCCAATACATCCGCGAGCGGCGGCTCGCTTATGCGGCGCGCCAGCTGAGAAGCACGGACGAATCCGGCACGCGCATCGGGTTCGACATCGGTTACGGCAGTCACGAGTCTTTCATCCGCTCGTTTATGAAGCGATTCGGGGAGCCTCCTCAATTATTCAGAAGGAGAGCGTGTACAATGAGAGAGCCGAAGATTGAAGTGCGTCAAGCTGCGCATGTTGCAGGGGTCGTGTGTCAGACAGATACGTCGAAGGACCGTCACATTGCAGCCGCTTGGAAGGAGCTTAGCCGCTTGTGGGCGCAAATTCCGGGCAAAGTGAGCGAGGAGAGCTGCTTCGGGCTTGAGCTCTACGAACCGCAGGCTGATGCTCGCAGCGGGCAGTTCACGTACGTGGCAGGCGTTCAAGTAGCCGACTTGTCTGCTTTACCAGGGGGCGTTACCGGCTATACCATTCCCGGCGGCAAATACGCGGTGTTCACGCATGTAGGCTCCACAGAGCTGCTCGGCGAAACATTCGGATATATTTACGGTGAGTGGCTTCCGGCGTCCGGGGAAGCACGGAAAGAGATGGATGGAGGCGACGCGTGCAGCTTCGACTTCGAGTTCTACGGTCCCGGATTTCAGGAGGGGCGGGCCGACTCGGAGCTCCACATTTACGTGCCGATCAAGTAAAATACTGGCGTTCAGATGCCTCCCTTGCGGGGGCATTTTTTTTATTGTAAGGACCTGACATGGAGGAATAAGACGAGAAGCATGCTGGGTAAGCTCTTATAGGGCAACAACTTTTTGTCAACAATGACAAAGGTGGGCAAGAGGAAAGAGACTTTAGGCCCTAAATAGGCTAAAATAGAGGAATCAAGTGGAACGGGAGCTGGATCGATGTCGAAAGAAGAAGTGATTTTGACCAAAGAAGGTTATGACAAGCTGCAAGAGGAGCTCGACGACCTCAAGTATGTGAAGCGCAAGGAACTGGCGGCTCGCATTAAGCTGGCCATCAGCTACGGTGACCTGAAGGAGAACAGCGAGTATCATTCCGCGAAGAACGACCAATCGTTCATGGAAACACGCATTATTATTCTTGAGAAAATGCTTGCAACCGCGCGTGTTGTCGAAGCTGATCCGAACAAAAGCACAGTGCAGGTAGGCTCGATGGTCACAGTGCATGATGTCGAGTTTGATGAGAAGATCACGTATCAAATCGTCGCGCCGGCAGAGGCGGATGTGGCAGAGAACAAAATTTCTTATGAAAGCCCGCTTGGCAGAGAGTTGATTGGCAAATCGGTTGGGGATTCCATCAACGTCAACGCCCCGATGGGTGTAGTCGTGTACAAGCTGCTCGAAGTCAAGGCGTTCTAATACGGCTTATTCAAGTAAGGCAGGTGTCTGTTGCTCCTGATCGGGAGCGGGATGCCTGTCTTTTTCTATGCGCCAACATGCGGGCTGCTGCTGTTCCCTGGCATACATCCTGGCCGCTAATGCGCTGGCGAAGAAGAGGCGATGGCCTTCCGTGTCAAGCGTACAGGCCGCCGCATTCGATAACGCATAGTATGTGGTGTACTCCATTAAGAGGAAGGAGTGATTCCTTAGTGAATTACCACCAAGCATTAGCAGGTGCAGGAATGGGTCCTGGCAACAACGTCGCTGGAGCAAACACTGGCGGGGAGTTCTGTCCAGACTGTCCTACACAAACGATGTATGATCCGCCGGTTACGCTATATGAAGATGTCTATCATCCGCAGCTGGTCAACGTCGTTCATGCTGTCAATGTAGTGAAGCAGCATCACTGCTGCCCTGTTTACAACCACTGCTACACGTATTCCGAGACTGACGTCATGGCTAGAGGCAAAAAAGCTCGGGTATCGAGTGCAAAACGAGCTAAGAAATCCACTAAGAAACGTTCCAGAAAATAGTCCAGCATAAACCATAGCGAATCCGCGCCAAATAACCCGTAGGCGACACCCTTTGCGGAGGGCTTGTCTCACGGGTTATTTGTTTGGGGTGAAATGTCATTATTCATCAGTCAATGAGCGCATGAGCTATTTCCAGAGCAGCTGCCGTCTCACCTGTCCGACAATAATACTGGAACAGCTCTTTCTCGGATTGCTCAATCAGGAGTACATGGCCGAGTTTCCGGTAAATGGGCAGTGCTTCATCGCGAAGATAAGTGTGGTACTGGAACTCATCTTTGCGGATTTTGTAGAGAACGAGGTTGAACAGCGATACATAGAGCGCTTCTTTCATCGATACTGCGGATGCGAGCCCTTCTTGCGCAAGCTGCTCGACCTGTTCGTTAGGGAGCAGTTCACCGTCGTAGCAGCTTCTCAGGTATCCATGCAGCGACAGCAAGTAAGGGCCGGTCCGCCGATTTTTCAGCTCCATCGACTGTTTGTACAATAGGCTTGCTTGCTTGTATTGTTTGCGGCGATACAGCTCGTACCCCAAATTATGCACGAGCCGCGCTTTGCGGTCAGGGGCACCGACCATGTCGCTGCTTTGAATCAAGTTCTCGAAGCGGGTAACCACCTTGTCGAACTCCGTGCCGTGGTCGTCCTGTACTTGAATGAGCATCAGCATCTCCGAGTCAATTACACGCAGGAAGCAGTTGATCTCCTTGAAGTAGTTGCGTGCTTTCTCCGCGTAGAAGTAAGCCATGACCTCCGACTTCAGCGTATGGTAGGCTACCGCCAGATGGTGATAGAATTCAGGGTTGTTATATTCTTTCTCATTGATCGATTTCAGCATCGCAATGGCTTCGTGATAATGCTGCCGCGCCAAATAGTAGATGCCTTGCACATGTTTGAAGAGATTGCTTTCAAAAGCAGGCAGCTGATCCTTCGACTTCGCGATCTTCTGAATCATGCGATGCGCTTTATCGGCCTCATTCATGAACAGCAAATATTTGATCTGCAGCAGGAGGTACAGGGTTTGATATTCAGAGATCGATAGCAGCATCTCCTGCTCGAGCTCTCCGCGTATAGCTTCAACTTCCGGCCGGATCTGCTTCACGATGACGTCGTGCCAGTCATACAGCCGCTTCTTGAGCTTATTGAACCGAGAGAGTTCCTCTTCTAACGAGATACCAAGCCGCTCCGAGAGCAGCGTTACAATTTCGGGCGAGTAGTCCGTAATGCCGCGTTCGATCTTGCTAATATGGGTGTCCGAGCAGATGCCGATTCCGAGTTGTTCTTGCGTTAGCTGGGCTTTTTCCCGGTAAAGCTTGATAATCTTGCCTTCGTGCATCGGAAGGAGCCCCTTTCGTTTTCTTGGCGGGCGGATTGTGCGCTACATTGGGGGAATTCGGCGCAAATGCTTGAAAATCCTTCATTTACATATTTGTATTTAGTTTCCAACGGGTGGACCTATGCCAAATTGCTGTTCATAGCTTCAAAAAACCGCTATACTGGAATCAACTATATTGTTACGGCAAAAGGAGTCTATGCATGTCATCGAAAAAGACAGGTTTTGAGTCATATCCGCTAAGCGAGGAGATCGTCCGTGCGCTAGATAGCCTTGGCTATACGGAGCCGACGCCCGTGCAGCGCGAGGTTATTCCGCAGGTGCTCGCGCAGCGGGATATGACTGTCCGCTCGCAGACAGGGAGCGGCAAGACGGCGGCGTTCGGCATTCCGATCTGCGAGCTTGTCGCATGGGAGGAGAATAAGCCGCAGGCGCTCATTCTGACGCCGACGCGGGAGCTGGCCGGGCAGATCAAGGAGGATATGATCAATATCGGCCGATTTAAGCGGATAAAGGCGGTGGCGATCTACGGGAAGCAGCCATTCGCGCAGCAGCGGCTTGAGCTGAAGCAGAAGGTGCACGTCATCGCGGGAACGCCGGGACGGGTACTCGATCATATTCAGCGCGGCACGCTGCAGGTCGAGAAGCTGCGGTATCTCGTTATCGACGAGGCTGACGAGATGCTGAGCCGCGGTTTTATCGAGCAGGTGGAGGCGATTATGGCGCTGCTGCCGACGCAGCGGCTGACGCTGCTGTTCTCGGCTACGATGCCGCCTGATGTGGAGCGGCTCTGCCATGAGTATATGAAAAGCCCTGTCGATATCGAGATCGAGGCGGAAGGCGGCGTGACGGTAGAGCGGATTACACATACGCTCTATTCGGTTGCTCAGGAGCAGGAGAAGCTGGAGCTGCTGCGGGCGATCACGGTAACTCGGAATCCGGACAACTGCATTGTGTTCTGCCGGATGCAGGAGACGGTCGACCAAGTGGCGCGGCAGCTGAAGCGCTGGGGCTATCCGTGCGACAAGCTGCACGGCGGCATGGAGCAGAATGACCGCTTCAGCGTCATGCATGCGTTCCGCAGGCGAGAGTTCCGCTACTTGGTCGCGACGGATCTGGCTGCGCGCGGCATCGATATTGAGAATATCACGCATGTCATTAACTATGACTTGCCGATGGATAAAGAGAATTTCGTGCACCGCATCGGCCGGACAGGTCGTGCCGGCATGAGCGGCGAAGCGATTACTTTCGCTGTATTGCCGGGTGAGCAGCGGTATCTCGAGGAGATCGAGAGCTACATCGGGTTTGAACTGCCGCGTGCGGAGATGCCGACGGCGGAGGAATTGGCTGTGGCTTCGCGGGCATTCGAGGCGAAGCTTGGCAAGGAAGAGGCGCCGCGTGTGGACCGGCGGGACCTGCTGAGCCAGGATATTACGAAGCTGTATTTTGGCGGCGGGAAGAAGAAGAAGCTGCGCGCGGTCGACTTCGTGGGGACGATCGCGAAGCTTGAAGGCATTACTGCCGACGATATCGGCATTATCTCGATTGAAGATAATGCCACGTTCGTCGACATTCTGAACGGCAAAGGGCAGCTCGTGCTGCAGGCGATGAAGCAGACGACGATCAAGGGCAAGCTGCTCAAGGTGCATGTGGCGAATAAGTAGGGATATTCGCGGCGGGATCCATGAGCAGCTTGTGGATCCAGATCGCCGCTTGCGCGCCTTCGCCCATCGCGATCGACACCTGCTCCGCATGCACGGCGACGTCGCCGGCGGCCCAGACGCCGGGCACGCTCGTCATTTTGCTGCGCGGATCGGTCCAGACATGGCCGTTCTCGTGCAAGCTTGCGCCGAGCTGGCGAGCTAGCTGGGAGCGCACCTCGTTGCCGCCGTAGGCGAGGAAGGCGCGGTCCGCTTCGATGGCGGTGCCGTCGGCGAGCTGCACGCCTCGAAACTGCCCGGTGGCGGTATCGACGGTGATGGCGGAGACGACCGCTTGGGTATGGCGAATGCCGGCGGCTTCAAGCTGCGCGCGGATGCTGGCGCTTGTGGCGCCTGAAGCGGTTCGCTGCTGAGCATCGTTATTGGCTTTAGCCTCGGGCTCGGCTTCGGCTTGTTCGATGTAGACGAGCTTGTCGGTCCATGCGCGCAGGGTAAGCGCCATGTTCGCGCCGACATCGCCTGCGCCGAGCACGATGGTGCGGCGGTCTTTCACTTCGTAACCGTCGCAGTCCGGGCACACGTAGACGGTGAGCCCCAGGCATGGGCGCAGGCCCGGATAGTCGGTGAACCGGTCCATGACGCCCGTGGCAATGAGCAGCGTCCGCGCCTTGTATGTGGCGCTGCTGCTGCTTTCGCCTTCGCCGGCGCCGCGCAGCACGAAGTGGCCGTCCGCGGCGCGGGAAGCATCGACGATCGTGTCGTGTACGACGTCGATGCCGTATGCCGCGAGCTGCCGCATGCCGGCTTCGCGCAGCTCGGTGCCGGATACGCCGTCCGGGTAGCCGAGCAGATTGCGATAGCTGCGGCATATCGCGGACCGGCCGTCGCCGGAGTCGATGACAAGCACCCGGTGCGAAGCATATCGCCCGAGCTGAATGGCAGCCTGCAGTCCGGCAATGCCGCCGCCGATAATGATGCAATCCATAATCATGACGAATCTCCCTACATGTCAAAGTCGAAGTTGAAGTTGAAGTTGAAGTTGAAGATGAAGCCTAAGCAGACTTGTCGGATTATTATTTTCCAGAACGGCGGGAATCAATCTCCCGACTGGGGATTTTGGCAAAAGAGAGTGCTCCAGGTATCTACATTGGTTGAGAATCGGTAGGTGGAGAAATAGCGTGTCCTCCAGGGATACACATAGACGAATATGTGCGAAGTATGACTCAAGAGTGTCCCTCAGGATTACACATAGGCGGAAATCCGGGGAATTAGGTGCAAGAGTGACCCTCAGGGATACACATATTCGGACAACGAACTCTATCTTAAAAGGAGGTACCACCCCCAATGATCAAACTGCAAGACGGCCCGCTCACCTTGTTCGAGAGCGCGCTGTACAAGACCATGTCCGCAGTCGTAGAAACGGTGGACGCAGTCATTATTGTCGATCCGTGCTGGCTGCCGCATGAGGTCGAGGAGATTCGCCAATATGCGGATAACCTCGCTGGAGACAGGTCGAAGTACGTGCTATTCACCCATTCCGACTTCGACCATATCATCGGATACGGGGCGTTCGCGGACGCGGCGGTCATTGCATCCGCCGCTTTGGCAGATAAGCCGGATGCGGATAAAGAAGCAATTCTCGAGCAAATTCGCGACTTCGAGCATTCGTACTACTTGGAGCGGGATTACGAGATCGCCTATCCAACGGTCACGCACCGCGCGGAAGCAGATGGACAAGTACTGAATCTGAGCGAAGGCGGAACGCGCCTGACCTTCTACCAAGCACCGGGTCACAACAACGACGGCATCTATACCGTCATTGAGCCGCTCGGGCTGCTGTTCGCAGGCGATTACTGGTCGGACATCGAGTTCCCGTATATCTACTTCAGCAGCACGGAGTACGAGACGAGCATCCGGAAGCTCGATACGATGCTCGCGAACCGCGCCATTACTCGACTTATCCCGGGTCATGGCAACTCAACCACCGACCACGGCGAGATGAAACGCCGCCAAGAGTCGGATTTGGCTTACATTGCCGCGATGCGGGCGGCTGTCCGGGCGGGCGACCAGGCTGCGATCGACAGGCTGATCGAGGGCTGCAAGTTCCCGCGCAACATGCGCAAATTCCACCGCGGCAACCAGACGCTGTTCGAACGCGAGCTGCAGATCAGCGAGTAACTCTCACTGGTCCCGCACTGGTCCCGCACTGGTTATGCATTGTTCGCGCGCCGCTCACGCATCTATCACACACCAATCACGCCACACTCACGCGCCAGCCACGCGCAACACGAGTGATAAATATAATTAATTTGTCCGATAATTATTTTCTATTTTTGTATTGACATTCATTCCCTGCTGCCATTATCATAAACACTATCTTAAACAGGAAGGAGGCCGATTGACATGACGGTCCGCAACATTGCCCACACGTCTCAATTGAATAAGCTGTTCATTGTCCATCGGCCTTTACGGGCCCCAGCAAGGGAAAGACAAGGATAACCGCGCTGCATCGCAATCACGATTACGTTCCCAATCACGATCGTAATCAATGATTATGATTCCGACCTGCCACCTACGACAGGCGGCACAGAGGCGCGCCTTATGTTCCACATTGCATGAAGACCGTAAGCGAATGGGCTTACGGTCTTTTGTGCGCTTGGCAGCGCAATCGACTAAGGAGTGAAAGTCTCTAGCACACCGCGAGGTGGCGGAAGTGCATAGCTGACGCATAGTGCTTTGTCCGCGAGGAGAGGTGCGGAGGATGCGAAGGCAAAACCCGGAACAGGCGGCATACCAAGTTGGCTGACAGAGCCGGATAACCCTGCAAAAGAAGGGGAGGTCCAATACCACCAGTGGCTCTGGAAGTTAGGAGGACTGGTTTCGGGGGAAAGTCGGTTGACGTGACCCAAGGAGATCTCATCGTCTCCGCTAAGAAGCGGTAACCCTTGTTCGAAACCGTGACGGTTAAGGCGAGGTTATGGAGG
>NZ_QTTN01000038.1 GCF_003386535.1 Paenibacillus taihuensis | reverse complement strand
TGAATGCTGCGCCAACGTTTCAAACACCTCTTAGGTGTTTCCTGACCAATGATCTCGATTGGAAACCCAGCGCGAAGAAATATTTCCATCGGTGTTTGACCAGCATGATATGCTCGAACGGCTTCAACCTTAAAGGAAGGAGCATATGTAATACTCTTCTCGGTAACGTGATGTACGTAAGGGTTCTTCTCCAACAACTGAATTTCATTCTGACTAAAATGTCTTCTATTACTCATAACAATCTACATCCCCGTTTCAGATCTCAGCTTCTTATTAAAACACAAAACCCGCAAGATGGACACTTTTTTCAAAGTGTCCATCTTGCGGGTCACAGTTCAGAACTTTTACGGGTCTCCTTTTATTTGAAAGAACGAAATAAACAAATTAATACCGGATTGATGCGCCTTTCCAAGATAGTAACCGTCACCCATTTATATGTCATATCGGGATGAGAAGTGCTTGACAAATATCTCAATTCAATATATCTTTAATTTAAGATATTAAGTTCAAAGATATTCGAACTCGTAAGCTTAAAGAAGCATGGCGGCTTACGCTCGGTATTCAGTGCCATTATGGAAGACATAATATCATTGAATAAACGAGGATATCAGATAACAAAACTCGAGGAGGGCTTATTATGTCATTACAAACAGCTGGAATTCATCATATTACTGCATTCGCGGGTGATCCGCAGAAGAACGTTGATTTTTATGCAGGTGTACTCGGTTTAAGACTTGTGAAGAAAACCATTAACTTTGATGCTCCGGACGTGTATCACCTCTACTTTGGCGACAAGCAGGGAAGTCCTGGTACGATCATAACCTTCTTCCCGACACGCGGAGCAAGAAGAGGGGAAATCGGCGGCGGCCAAGTCGGTATTACGACGTATGTAGTTCCAACTGGTGCGCTCGCATTTTGGGAAGAGCGCTTGAACAGCTTGGATATCACTTTCAACAAGACGGCGAGATTTGGCGAGAATTATCTTCAACTTGAAGATAGCGACGGACTAAGAGTCGAACTTGTAGAGCGTGAAGTAGGCGCGCTTAGCGAATGGTCCTTCGGCGGCATTCCAACTGATAAAGCGATTAAAGGCTTCGGCGGTGCAGTACTCTTCAGTGCGAATGCCGCGAAAACAGTGAATGTCTTGGTAAATACGCTAGGACTTACCAAAGTCGACGATGACGGGGAGTATGCGCGGTTCAAGGCGACTGGCGAAATTGGCAACATCATCGATGTCCCGCTCAAGAATATCCCGATGGGCGTAGGCGGTGCCGGAACCGTTCACCATATTGCATGGCGCGCGAAAGATTTCGAAGAACATAAACAATGGCAGCAGGAAGCAACAAAGAATGGTTACCACACAACGGATATCATTGATCGTCAATACTTCAATGCGATTTACTTCCGTGAAGGCGGCGGTATACTGTTCGAGATCGCTACCGATCCTCCAGGCTTTGCTCGTGATGAAGCTCCTGAATCGCTCGGCGAGACATTGATGCTGCCGGCATGGTACGAACAACACCGTGCCGCTATTGAGGCGAACCTTCTTCCGATACAAGTACGCGAGGTAGGTGCGAAGAAATGAAACATATATTTGAAGCAGGAACGGATCTAACTAAACCGACACTCGTATTATTTCATGGCACCGGCGGGACGGAGAGTAGTCTGATCTCGCTCGGTAAGTTTATCTCGCCGGATTCCTCTATACTGAGCGTCCGGGGGAATGTGATTGAGAATGGGATGCCGCGATTCTTCCGTCGCCTTGCCGAAGGTGTCTTCGACATTGAAGACTTGATCCTTCGTACGAAGGAAGTTTACGAGTTTCTGAACGATGCTGCTGAGCAATATTCGCTCGATCGCAATAATTTCGTAGCGGTCGGATATTCGAATGGCGCTAACATTGCCGGCAGCTTGCTCTTTCACTATGAGCAGGCATTCAAAGGCGCGATCCTGCATCACCCGATGGTTCCAATTCGGAACATAGCTCTTCCTGATCAGAGCGGCATCCCCGTCTTCATCGGAGCAGGGGAGAACGATCCAATCTGTAGTTCCGATGAAACGGAAGAACTGCAGAAGCTGTTGTCCGGAGCCGGTGCGGACATTCACGTTCATTGGGAGAATTACGGTCACCAGCTGACGAGAACGGAAGCTGATGCCGCTGCCCAATGGTTCAAAGAACACTTTACTCCTTAAGTCTAAGCAGTAAGAGTAAGCTGTAAGTCAAAGGAGGTCTTGATGTGTTATCGATCGACCCTAGTCAACAAGGCGACAGAGATAATTATAAGCTGCTCATTGGAAGTATTGTGCCAAGGCCTATCGCTTTTGTCACTACATTAACCGATGATGGAATTATTAATGGGGCACCGTTCAGTTATTTCTCCATAGTCTCAAGCACGCCGCCGATGATTTCGCTGGCGATCCAACGGAAGAATGGCGTCATGAAAGACACCGCGCGTAATGCAAGAAGCACAGGCGAACTCGTCGTTCATATCGTCGATGAGTCCAACGTGCAGCAGGTGAACGAAACGGCTGCGAATTTACCATCACATGAGAGTGAAATTAAGCTCGCCGGCATGACTCCCGTCCCAAGTGAAACCATTCATGTGCCTGGTATTATAGAGTCCAAAATTCGAATGGAATGCGTCCTTGAACATGCTTTCGAGCTAGGGGGTACGCCAGATTCACCAGGAATGGATTTATTGATTGCTCGGATCGTGAGATTTCATTTCGAGGACGACATTATTCAAGATGGGCGCATCGATGTTCATAAGCTTGCTCCAATTAGTCGAATGGCAGGGAATTATTATAGTAAACTTGGTGAGCTATTTGAAATCGAACGTCCCTTATAATGAATGCTACGTGGATCAGATGTAAGAGCCCTATATACGCTGAAGTCGTGTATAAGGCTCTTTCTACAGATGAGCGGAGGAAGGACTGACAATCTTAACCATGAAAACAGCCGGGATTCACCATATCACAGCTTTCGTTCGAAATGTCCAGGACAGCGTTGATTTTTACGCTGGGATACTTGGATTGAGGCTCGTCAAACAAACGATCAACTTTGACGTTCCAAGTGTCTATCATCTGTACTTCGGTAATGAGATGGGATCGCCAGGAACGGTCATCACGTTCTTTCCTTTCGAGAAGGGGCGGCAGGGTAAGATTGGTGCCGGCCAAGTCGGATGGAGTTCATTCGCGATTCCAGCAGGCACTCTGGCATTCTGGGAGAACCGACTAACCAAGTTTGGTATCGAGTTTACACGCCTAATCAGATTTAATGAGACTTTTCTTCGGTTTACGGATCGGGATGGTCTGCAGCTTGAACTGGTGGAGCGAAATGATGGAATGAACGGTACTTGGTCGTTCGGAGATATTCCTGCAGAGAAAGCCATTAAAGGATTTGGCGGCGCCGTCTTATTTAGCAAGCTCCCCGCAGACACGGGCAACGTGCTGGAGGATCTGCTTGGTTTCAAGAAGGTTGGCGTCGAACAAGGATTCAGCCGGTACCGATCTTATGGAGACCGCGGAAATATTGTTGATATTGACGAGCGTGTAAGGGATGACGGTCACGGCGGACCTGGTTCTGTTCATCACATTGCTTGGCGAGCCGAGGATGATAATCAGCATGCAGAGTGGAGAGAAGCAGTCATACGAAGAGGCCTTACGTCAACGCCTTTTCAGAACAGACAGTACTTCAATGCGATCTATTTCCGGGAACCCGGTGGGATATTATTCGAAATCGCTACAGATCCTCCTGGTTTTACTGTCGATGAACCCCTAGAAGAGTTAGGGGAATCACTTCAGCTGCCGAGCTGGTATGAAGACAAACGCGCTGCACTCGTTGATGAGCTTACACATTTTGAAGTAAGAAGCCTAGACAGCACAAATTAAGAATCATAATCGGTCTTGCCGTACACGCTAGGAGGATACCCATGAAAGCTATTCTTGTAAACGAAGAAACGAAGCAGCTGTATATCGGAGAAGCCGCTGAGCCGTCAATAGCTGAGAACGAGCTGCTCGTTAACGTCAAAGCAACTGCCCTCAACCGAGCGGACCTGCTGCAGAAACGGGGATTGTACCCGCCGCCGCCAGGTGCATCTGAGATTTTGGGACTCGAAATGGCAGGGGTCGTTGAAAAGGTTGGCACAGGTGTGAAGGGTTGGCAGCCAGGAGACCGAGTGTTCGCTTTACTGCCCGGAGGCGGTTACGCACAACGGGTCGCCATTCCAGCAGATATGGCGATGCGAATTCCGGACCAATTCTCATTCGAACAAGCGGCGGCAATTCCCGAAGTGTTCCTTACTGCATATTTGAATCTGTTCGTGCTCGGAGGCTTGCAAGCCGGCCACACCGTATTGATTCATGCGGGAGCAAGCGGTGTCGGTACTGCTGCGATTCAGCTTGTTAGAGAAGCAGGAGCTACCTCGATCATAACCGCAGGAACGAAGGCCAAATGTGACACGTGTCTCGAGCTCGGCGCGTCAGTGGCGATCGATTACAATGCAGGCCCATTTGCCCCAGCTGTGAAGGATGCAACCGAGGGCCGCGGCGTGAACATCATTATGGATTTCATCGGCGCTTCGTATTGGCAGCAGAATCTGCAATCGCTTGCGATCGACGGCAGGTTGATTATTATCGGGACGATGGGCGGAAGCAAAGTGAGCGAGCTTGAACTCGGCTATTTGCTGAGGAAACGGCTGCAGGTTATCGGCACGGCACTTCGTTCCCAACCGTTATCGGTTAAAACCAACCTCACCGAGCAGTTCGTCCAGTTCGCGATGCCACGATTCGCAGATGGACGGCTGATACCTGTCGTTGACTCTGTGCTCGATTGGGATAGAGCGAACGAAGCTCATGAAATCATGGAGAAGAACCAGAATACCGGTAAAATCATTCTTCGCATCAATTAGTCGTGAAACTAACCTGAATGCCTATTAATCTTCCGCAAACGCGTTGTGGCTGGTATGATACTAGAGGGTATCTACTATAAAAAGGAAGGTTAGGCGACCTTATGAAAATGAGCGGGAACACAATTCTAATTACGGGAGGCACTTCGGGCATCGGTTTCGAATTTGCGACTCAACTGCTTAAGCTCGGAAATACCGTTATCATAACGGGGCGCGATCAGGCGAAGCTGAATTCGGCGAAGTTCAAGCTGCCGGCTGTACATACTTTACGAAGCGATGCGGCGGATCCTCGCGAAATTGCTGATTTGTTTGAAACTGTGGTGAAGCAGTTCCCTAAGCTTAACGTCCTGATCAATAACGCGGGATTCATGCGCAAACTTAATCTACACGACACGGATATCGATATGGAAGATCTCAATCGCGAGATCGAATCGAATTTAAGCGGGCCAATCTGGATGATCAATCAATTTTTGACGCATCTGAAGTCACAAGAATCTGCCGCGATTATGAATGTATCGTCAGGACTTGCTTTCGTCCCGCTGCCTATCTCGCCGGTGTATTGTGCAGCAAAAGCCGGGCTTCATTCCTATACACAGTCATTACGAGTACAGCTCAAAAATACGAAAGTAAACGTGTTTGAGCTCGCGCCTCCGCTCACCGATACACCGCTCGTAGACTCGTTCGATCCAGCAGATCTGTCAGGTTCCAAAGCGATGAACGTGACCAAAATGGTTGGAATTGCAATTCGGGGCATGGAGCAGGACAATTTCGAAATTCGACCTGGGCAAAGTAACGACTTGAAGTTCATGAACCGGATCGCGCCGAAGTTCATTTTCAACCAGCTCAGCAAGTCTGTTGATCATATGCTGCGAGAGTCGAAATAAGAGCAGGGGAGTAGCGTCCAATACATACATGAAGGCAGCCGATCAGAGTGGATCGGTTGCCTTTTTTTCATTATCCGGATTTGGGTGGAATGTGGGGGAGATGGGAAAGATAGGTCAGGAAGGAGGCGGGATGAGATGGATCTATCCTGGCATTTAATCTGGAAATGTGCATTCCTTGTCTTGGCGGGGATCTTCTTGCTGCGCTTATCAGGCCGAAAATCAATCGCGCAAATGAACGTGGCGACGACGGTAATCATGATCTCTATTGGTGAGTTGATCGCGCAAGGGATTATCGAGAAAACCATATGGAGGGCAATTGCGTCAGTTGCTTTGTTTCTAGCCGTATTGGTCATACTGGAACTTCTGGAGATACGCTTCGGCAAGTTCCAGAATTTAATCACAGGAGAAGCGGTTACGGTTATTCGTGATGGGCAAGTGGATATGAAGGAATTGCGCAAGCTTCGTATTACGGTCAATCAGCTTGAGATGCGACTTCGTCAATTAGGCATCTCCAACATAGATGATATTAAGTCCGGCGTCATCGAGGCGAACGGGGAGCTTGGCTACGAGCTTACGGACGCGGCAAAGCCCGTGACCAAACGGGATCTGGAGCAATTTCTTATCCAGATTGGAGCGAGGACGATTCCAGAGAAGGAGAATACTTAACACACGGGATTCTCGCAATTACCTCGGTCCCTACTTTTTGCTCGCTATAGACTTGTAACGTACCTCCGAACGTCCGGATGATCTGGAAGCTGATCATCATCCCGAGCCCCGTCCCGTTCTTCTTGAGCGAATAATACGGCGAACCGAGCCGTTCCACTTCACTCTTCGACATGCCCACGCCTTCGTCCTTGACATGAATCTCGATATGGGATTTGTCGACAACGATGCATGATGCCTGTACAGTCCCGCCATTCGGCATCGCTTCAATCGCGTTCTTCATGATGTTGATCATGAATTGATTCAGCCGCTGCATGTTGCCGTTAACGAAGCAATCCGGCTCAATTGTCGTCTCGATCATCACGTTCTTATCGAGGGCGTAGTTGTTGATCAGGTTCACGGTTCGCTGCAGCTGCTTGCCGACGTCGAACTTCTCCAGGTTGTCCGTGACGGGCTTGCCGAGAAGAAGAAACTCGCTGATAATCTCGTTCGTACGATCAAGTTCCTCGATTGATAGCCGAATGTACTGCGTCTTGGACGCTGCAGGCAGCTCGGGCGAATCCAGCAGCTGAAGGAAGCCGCGCACCACCTGCATCGGATTGCGAATTTCATGCGCGAAGACGCCTGTTAAGTCGCCAATGAGCCGCAATCGCTCGGCATTGTGAAGCTCCTTGCGCATCGTATGGATTTCCGCCATTGTCTCGATCAGCCCGATCATTGTCGCGACGATGCCAACGACAACATTCAAGAGAATAAACTGCACAAGAAGGCTCTCAGCCGTCACGCCTTGAAGCACGCCGACGAGAACAGAACCGAGCACGCAATAGAACGCTGCCAGCAATAAGGCAATGCGAAGCCGCTTGCCCTTGGCGGCTTGTTCGAACATGCGCTGCGCGTACAGAACCACCGAGAAACCAAGCAGCAGCGCGAGCGCGGTCGTCCAGAAGCCCGGAACTGCGCCGGCTTCGATGAAACGGTACACGAGAATGAACATGGCTAAGCAGAAACCAGCTCTGCGTCCGGCGTACAGCGTTCCCATCAGGAGCGGAACAATTCGGAGATCTATGTGGCTGCCGGTGCCATAATAAATTGGGAACGACATGCAAAGTGCAATCGAACTCCCCCACAGTAAGGTAATGAAAAGCTTTATATGAGTGACCGGCCCGATGTGGCCGAGTACATAAGCAAGATAAATACCGAGAGGGAATCCGACCAGCGATAGTTGAAGCAGGAAATCTTTTGTGAGGTTCACGCGCCGGCCGCCTTTCAAAATCTAATCGAAGTTAATACTTACATTCCTTGATTAAATTCGCCAAAAAACGGGATTTTCCTGCCGACACATGGAGCGTATTTCTGCTAGGACTATCTAGCTCCAGCAGCACTGAATATCATAGAGTCCGTTAGCATCTCGGTTGGCGCGCGATTATCTGTGAGCAGCTGGCCGTTCGCGAATTGCTCAGGTGTAAGGGAAGTCAACTGTTTCGGCCATTCGTCGCGGATCCCAGCTAGTGGGTGATCGGCTTCAATTGCCTTTAGCTTGTCTAGTTTAAGTGGTGTGAGCGAGCCAAGCAGTATGTAGTTATAATCGCCTCTTGCTCTGACGACATAGCTGAACGGGAAGGCTTGGTGCAGCGTTTTCTCCATGGATTGCAGCAGACGCGAGTCTGTCGAGACGGCGTTCACATTTAGAGCGAGCAGACCGGATGGATTCAGATGGTTCTCAATCGTTTGGAAAAACTCGACCGTCGAGAGGTGAAAGGGGATGTAGATTTGCTGGGAGTAGCAGTCGACGATTACGATATCGTAGCGCTCTTCAGTGTTGTCGAGGAAGACGCGCGCGTCTTGGTTCACGAGCTTCGCATCTTCAGGTTGTAGGCCGAAGAAGCGGGAGTCGAGCTTGATCACTTCGGGATCGATCTCTACTCCCGTCGTATGTAAGCCCGGATAGATTGGTTTGACATATTTGGCGAGCAGCCGGGGAATTGTGCCTCCCGCGGAGCCAAGCACGAGCACTTGTTCTGGTTTTTCCATCAGGAAAGGCAGCATGAGATAGTCGTCGTAGTAGTCATTCTTATTGAGGGCGTCATTCGGTCGCCGCATGGACTGCACGCCGCCGCCTTCATTGTAGATCAGAGACGTTTGACCATCAGCGGTTTGCGTCACTCGCACGAATTGGTACAGCGTGTCCTTGGACCAGACGACAGGTTTCCCTTCTACTTGCTTGAATGTATCATACGGGATCAAGTAGAGCAGCACAGGAAGCAGAAGAAACAGCGCCGACCACTTCCATTTGGACTTGCGGAGCCCCAAGCTGCTAATGGCGATCAGCGCTGCCGACCATAGAAAGATCGTCTCGCGCGTGCCAAGGAAGGGGATTGTGCCGAATGCGGTGCCGAACGTGCCGATGATGCTGCCAAGCGTTGAGAAGGCGTACAGATTGCCGGCTGTCTTGCCGATCTGTTCTTCGCTCGCCGAAACGAGTCGGATGGCGAATGGACTGACCATGGCGAGCAAGAAGACAGGCGGCGCAAACACGATTAAGATCGCGAAGAAGGAGCACAGGATAATCCAAAGCGATGTATCGAGGATACCGTTCGACAGCAACGGGAAGATCAGCTTCCCCCAAAGCGGCAGCAGCGACGTGAATACGCCTGCCGCAAGAGAGATCAGCATGAGCAGCTTGCCGTCCGGCCTGCGGTCGGCCCATCTGCCGCCGATCCAGTAGCCTAGCGACAGGGATAAAAGAATGAGACCGATAATGTTCGCCCATACGATCATGGAGGTTCCGTAATACGGAGCCAGGAACCGCGATGCAGCAAGCTCCAGCGCCATAACCGACGCGCCGGTAATACAGACGTACGAATAAAGGAATGAAACCTTAAACTTGACGAACTGCATGCAAGCACCTCATTTGAAGGATAGTAGGATTATGAAACTGCAGAGGAACACATCCGCTTCACTTACAATAAGATGAGTCTAGACATCTAAAGAGGTGAGCCAATGGGAGTCGTAAAAGCAAGGCAGCAGGATATCGATATGTTGGCAAGATTGCTTCGGGCCGAAGCGGAGACCGAAGGCGAAATGGGCATGCTCCTTGTTGGAAATGTCGGCATTAACCGAATACGCGCGAATTGCTCCGATTTCAAGAATCTTCGGACCATTCCCCAAATGATCAACCAGCCGCATGCGTTCGAAGCGCTGCAGCATGGAATGTACTATCAAAGCGCGAGAGACAGAGAACGTCGTCTGGCGCAGCGGGCTGTGAACGGGGAGCGGAATTGGCCAGCCAAATTCTCCCTATGGTATTTCCGTCCAGGTTCGTTCGAGAATCCAGGCCCATGTCCAGCAACCTGGTATAATCAGCCGTTCGTAGGACGCTGGAAGAAGCACTGCTTTTATGAGCCGACCGGACAAGAGTGCGAAAATATTTATAATACGTTTTAACTTTTCGCTCCGAAAAAAGCCGCGTAAACCGCGGTTTTTTTCAATTCCGGGATTACGATTATGATTCGCGCGCCCGAATGCTGCTGGCGATGAAAAACTGAGCTACATAGTAGGTGGTCATAATCCATACTCCGGAATAGGAAATGTCCGACACGAACATGTTCCATGAGAGGATGGAGTCGGAGGCGAGGAAGAGCAGCGAGCCGATTATCGCGAAGCGATTGCCTGTCAATATCGCCGTCCAAGCCATCAGCGAGATTACGGTGATATATACGAGCACAGGCGCAAGGAGTCCGTTGTCCCCGCTGTCCTGGAGTGCGTTCACCAGTCGGTAACCCATATAGCCAGCATAGAGAGCAATCGGGAGCAGTGTTGCGGCGCGCGGCCAAGAGAAACGGAGCTCGCGTGTGAAGGATGCGATGTAGAACAAGTGCCCGATCAGAAACGCGGAGAGTCCGGCAACGAACCATTTCATAAGTCCGTCTCCGCACATGGAGAAGAATAGCCCCAGCAGGAGCAGCCAATGCTTCGACTGTCGCGAAGTCGGAGCAAGCAGCCAGGCATATGTCAGGATAAGCGCCATGGGGATCAGCTTGAAGACCAGCTTCAAGCCTTCTGGTTCGGCTGGAATGACGAAGATGTACAAGGCGCTCATAAGCGCGATTGCGTAGGGTAGCAGCTTTCGGAACAAGGGCTTCTCCTCCTGAAGGATAATGTGATTGATTTACATCATTCGATATCCTTCCTCTTGGTTCCTGCTAAATAGACGAATGACGATATCCAAGTAAAAACATATATTTTTAAAAGTAAATTGCTGTTATAATTCCATCATTAAGGTAATTTTAAATTCAGTAGTCGGTTAGTTGATCCATGCAACTGCTTTAATGGAGGATTACATGTTATCTCAATTCAGTGACCATCGTCTGTTTTCTCGCATATTCGAGAAATCGCCAAGCGGAATGGCATTATTATTAAGCGATAGAACGATCTTAAGAGCGAATCCATCTCTATGCAACATGTTGGGATATAGCGATAGTGAAATTATTAACCTCGATGTTACATCCATCACTCATCCTGAAGATGTAGAAGCGGATATGCAGTTATGGCGCAAAGTGTGTCGGGGTGAACTGGATGAATATCAAATGGAAAAAAGGTATATTCACAAATCCGGGGCCATCCTGTGGGGTCTTCTCAATGTTACAGCCGAAAGAAACTGTCAGGGTATCGACGGGAATGACATATTCATTTCCCAAATCGTAAATATCACGGAACAAAAGAAGAAGGAAGAAGAATTCAAACGAATTGAAGAGCTTCACACTCTGATTTCGGAGCATTCACAAGACGTGATTTTGCGGCTAACGCCTAACGGAATGATCGATTATGCCTCGCCGGCTGTCCGCAACCAGCTCGGCTATGAGCCCGAGGAACTTGTCGGAACATATGCCTATGATTACTGGCATCCGGATGACAAGAACAACGGCTGGTTAACCCGAGGTCATCCCGATCAATCGGATAGCCGAATAACGGTTTATCGTCTCCTGCATAAGAAAGGTCATTATATCTGGCAAGAGGCACACTCCAAGAAAATAAGGAATGCGGCCGGAACGATTCAACATGTAATCAGTATGGGACGCGATATAACGGAACGAATTAATTCCGAAGAATTAATCCGCAGATCAGAGAAGCTTACGCTAGTTGGCCAGCTTGCAGCCGGGATCGCCCATGAAATTCGAAATCCGCTGACTAGCCTGCGGGGATTTATGCAATTGTATTTAAGGGAGGATATTGA
Organism: Paenibacillus taihuensis; assembly: GCF_003386535.1. Taxonomy (GTDB): domain Bacteria; phylum Bacillota; class Bacilli; order Paenibacillales; family Paenibacillaceae; genus Paenibacillus_Z; species Paenibacillus_Z taihuensis. Next base: position 51,079 of record NZ_QTTN01000038.1, on the reverse strand, counting down.
CGGTTCAAGGAAAGTACGCAATGATGTCATGCTGGCTGAAATCGATCGGATCAATGGCATTGTAAGCGAGCTTCTCGTATTAGCTAAGCCTTCGAGAGAGGGATATCAGTTAAGAGACTTGGTACAAATCATCAATCATGTGACTCGATTAATTGAAGGACAAGCCAACCTCTATAATGTGCAGATCAAGAAAGAATTGGATACCCAATTACCGTTAATTCGTTGTCAAAGCGGGATCAATCAAGTATTTATTAATATATTGAAGAATGCAATTGAGTCTATGCCTAATGGCGGAGAAGCCATCATAACCGCGAAGCAAATGGACGGCGAAATCCATATTCGAATTCAAGACTCAGGGATCGGCATTCCGCAAGAAGAAATTGCTAAGATCGGTAATCCATTCTTCACGACGAAAGAAACGGGAACCGGATTAGGATTAATGGTTTCCATGCGAATCATCCAGAATCATAAAGGGGCGATGCACATCGAGAGCGAGGTTGGGAAAGGAACCATTGTGGAAGTTGTTTTACCTAGTGCGAATTAGCAGAATGATAAGAAGGACACGAAGCAGCCGGCTGGTAAGAGCGGTTGCTTTTTTTATATCGCATTCCCGCCATGACTTCACCGCAGGAGAATCGATAGCCATTGCTGAATTAAGAGGAAAGATAGCAGTTTGTCGAATGTACGAGGATAGGAGGCTGCCGATCATGTTTAAAGTGATCATCGTCGAAGACGAGATGCTGGTACGAATCGGACTGAAAAACTCGATCGATTGGGCGAAGCTGGGCATGGAAGTGATCGCCGACCTCTCTAATGGGCAAGCGGCCTGGGATTTCTATAATGCGGCCAAGCCGGACTTGATTCTGACCGATATCCGGATGCCGAATATGGACGGGATGCAGCTGATTTCGCTTATCCGGGAGAACGACGCGAAGACCAAGATCGTTATACTAACTGCGTACGAGGAGTTCGATCTGGTCAAAAAGGCGATCCGGTTCGGCGTCACCGACTATATTCTCAAGTTCAAAATGTCTATCGACGAGATGGAGTCCGTGCTGCGGAAAGTTCAGACGGAGCTGCAATCGGAGAACAGCCGCGCATCAGCGGAACAGCAAGACCCCCCGGCCTTGGACCGGACAAGCCTGAAAGAAACCGCGATGAAGGATTATTTGTCCTACGGCCGTTACTCGGACGCGGAATTTGCCGAAATCACGAAGAAGCTGAACTTCCGGCTCCAGCCGGAGCGGTTGCTTCTCTGCGTCATGTCGATCGATAACTTCGAACGCATGGAAAGAAAGTTTCACGATAACCATGGCAATTTGATTCGTTTCAGCATACTGAACATCGTCAGCGAGCTGCTCGCCGGATACGACCGCGGAGAAGTCATATATGAGAAAGACGCGAAGTATATCTTGGTTTTCAGCTTTCACGACATCGTCAGCGAACAGAGGATTTACCTGCAGCTGCAGGATATTCTTTCGCATATTAGCAATGTGATCAAAACCTACCTTAACGCTTCCGTCACTTTCGGAATCAGCACGATTCAAACCGGCTACTCGCTGCTAAGGCAATTATATCAAGAAGGCGTCGGCGCTTTGGAGCAGAGCTTCATTCTGAGCAGCGAGCGATTCATCCGCTGGGATACGGTGAGATTGAGTACGCTTCGGAGCATCGTTGGCGCGAAACTCGAGAAGATGCTGAGGGAATCGAAGCCGTTCAACGAAAGGCACGCCAAAGAAATCGAGGCTGGTACGCAGGCGCTCATTCGTCTCGATCGAATCAGCAGATTGGACGTTCAAATCATGATGATCCGGTGGATTCATTGGCCGACCGTGAATTTGAACCCCCCTTCCGACGACATCTCCGCGATGGCGCTCGATTATGCCGGTCAAATTCATGACAGCGCGACGCTCGACGAGACGATCGAGATTTTTCAGCGTTATTTGCGGGACATCTTGAACTATAACGAGAAGAAGAAATACTTGAGCAAAGAAATCGCGGAAGCGATCCAATTTATTCGGGAGCATTACGACGAAGAAGTATCCCTCCAACAAATCGCCGAACAGGTTCACTTGAATCCGAGCTATCTAAGCAGACTGTTCAAAAAAGAGCTGCAAATGAGCTACGTCGAGTATTTGAACTTCTATCGGATCGACATGGCGAAAAACCTGCTGCTCAATACGCGTCTGAAATCCTACGAAATCGCCCAAAAAACGGGCTATTGGGACGACAGTTATTTCAGCCGAACGTTCAAGAAAATGACGGGCATGCGACCTCACGAGTTCAGAAGGCAATGGCTCGCGGACAGCAGGGAGGAGAGAGAAGATGGCCATCTATAAACGGAACAAGAGGGTCTCGCTCGCGAATCAATTAGTGCTTTCTTTCCTTGTCATCTTCCTGATTATTTTCTCCCTTAGTTCGCTATTCGCTTATTTAAGAATACTGGCGATATTAAAGAACAACGCGAAGGAGACGACGCTTCGCCAGTTTAAACAATACGACTATAACCTTACCTCTTTCACGAGCGAAGTGGATCAATTGTCCCGGATGCTCGTCCTCGATTCCGAGCTGTACGATCTCATCAATTACAAGAGCAAGCCCGAGCTGGATCGCGTTCTTGCGGTCGGGCTTGCTTTCCGCAATTTCACGCAAATTCTGTCCGACTATAAATATATCAACGAGATCAGCTTCTTCGGCGATGATGGCTTCGCTATTCGCACGACAGCGCAGACCAATGAAATTCTCGTCGATCCTGCGGATCAGGTGAACAAGTTCTATCGGTCCGAAATTTACGATCAGGCGGTATCCGGGGGGCAGAAGCTGGTTTGGTTAGGCGGCTTCACGGATAAGGATTTCGCGATAACGGACGGCTTTACGACGTCTCCAGAAGCTGCAAAGCCCGTTGCTTATATCTCCGCGGCTCGCAGCTTCTTTTCGAATAATAGGGCTGGCACGCTCGTCATCAACGTGGACATGAAGTATTTCACCGATATTTATAATCATGCGAATGACATTAACAGCAATGAGCTCTATCTGATCGACCAGAAGGGGAAGATCGTCTCCCATAGCATCGAAGCGAGAATAGGCGAATCGGGAATGGCACCTTTGCAGGCAAGCGCCACTGCAAGCGGCGGGAATAAATTTTCCAGCGAAGAACGAAGCGGCAAGCAGATCATGTCGTACCGGATCGACAGCTTGGGCTGGGAATTAGTGAACGAGATACCCGTAAGTGTTTTTACAAGCGATGCGCTGACGTTAAGGACCATCGTAATGACCATGTTCGTATTCAGTTTGGCATCGGCGGCCGTTGTTTCGAGATTCTGGATTCTGAAAGTGACGAAGCCGCTCAACAGCTTAACGAACGTCGTCCGAAAGATGGGACAAGGGAACCTCGGATTGACGCTGGATCTGGAATTAAGAAACGAGCTCGGCATCTTGATCACGCAATTCAACAAGATGTCGAAGAACATATACGAATTGATGGAGCAGAAGGAAACCATTCAGGAAGAGAAGCGGATGCTCGAGATCGGAGCGCTGCAATCCCAGATCAATCCCCATTTCTTCTATAACACGTTGAATACGATTAAATGGATGGCCATCATGGCCAAGGCGGACAACATTGTGGAAAGCATTACGACGCTGGGCGATTATCTGAAGCCGATGTTCAGCAAAGGGATGTTCTGTACCATTCAAGAGGAGATCGATTATATCGAGAACTATACCAGGATTATGAATTATCGAATGGCGGGCGGAATCAAAGTCGAGCACCGAATTCCCGCCGATGTAAGGGATTACCCAATTCTGCGCTTCCTGCTGCAGCCTTTGGTTGAGAACGCGATCACGCATGGACTGAAGAACAGAAGCGGCGGCGTCATCAGCATGACGGCAGAGGAACGGGGCACCGAGATCATCTGGAGCATCCAGGATAATGGAGAGGGAATGACCGAAGCCAGGCTGCAGGAAGTGAGGAGAGCGCTCGTGAATTGGGACGGGGAGGATTGGAACGAAAGGAAAGGCATCGGTTTGTACAATACGAACCGCAGGCTGCAGCTTCACTTCGGCGGTCAGTATTACATTCAGATCGATAGCATGCCGCAAGAGGGGACTAAGCTGACGTTCGCCATCCCGAAAGTCCAAAAATCGTAAAAAAAGTACAATTTTTTACCGGAGCTGCTTTCATTCATTTCGCGATGCTCTGGTTTGTTCTAGATTTCGCCGAAATGTCCATGTTTATCGGATTTTCTCTTTTCTATAATGAGTCCATAGACCAAATCCACCCGGCAAGGAGAACTATCAAATGACCTTTAGGAAAAATAAAACGGGATGGAGATATTTCTTAATCGCCATGCCGTTCATGCTCTATGTCATTGCTTTCTACTTCGTCCCGTTATTCGGTTGGATCTATTCCTTCTATAACTACAATCCGGCTCTCAGCTTCTCGCAGCTGCAATTCGCAGGCTTCGATAATTTCCTCAAAATCTACAACGAATGGAGCGAAATCTATCGGGTTCTCAAGAACACGCTGGCGATGAGTTTCCTCTCGATCTTGGTGACGCCGCTGCCTCTGATCGCAGCCATCATGCTGAACGAAATCAAGCATGGCAAATTCAAGCGGTTCATACAGACGGTAACTACGCTGCCGAATTTCATTAGCTGGATCGTCGTATTCGCATTAACGTTCGCCGTCTTCTCGAACGATGGTCTCTATTATACCTTGCTCCGAAACTTGCATCTCGACGTACCTGTCATCGGAATCATGGGCAATAACGGCGCGACTTGGTTTTTCCAGCTTGGACTTTCCGTGTGGAAGAGCATCGGATGGACGATGATCATCTATATCGCCGCCATCGCCGGGATCGACAACGAGCAATACGAGGCCGCCCGTATCGACGGCGCTGGTAAATTCGGATTAATGCGTCATATCACGATTCCGGGGCTGGCGCCGACCTTTCTCGTACTCCTCTTGCTGCAAATCAGCAATTTGCTGAATAACGGATTCGATCAATACTTCGTCTTCTATAACTCGCTCGTCGCGGATAAAATCGAGGTTCTCGACTTCTATATCTACAAGGTTGGCTGGCTGGTCAGCGATTACTCTTACGCGACCGTTCTCGGAATGGTGAAATCTCTGCTAGGTATCGCGCTGTTGTTCGCGGTTAACTATCTCTCCAGGAAAACGAAGGGAGAGTCGATTCTATGATAAGCAATGGGCGCAGTTCTTTGGCTGAACGATTGTTCGACGTGTTCAACTACGTATTCATGGCCTTGTTCTCCTTAGTGTGCATCTATCCGTTCTACTACGTGCTGATCTATTCAATCAGCGATCCGCGACTCGCTTCGAAGGGCATTTATTTCTGGCCTGCTCATTTCGATTTCGACAGTTATATCAAAGTCCTTAGCCTCAATACGATTCCGCACGCCTTCCTGATCTCCGTGGAGAAGACGCTTATCTTCACCGTATTATGCGTCTACTTCTCGGCGATGCTTGCCTTTCTCTTCACGAAACGTGTTATGCCCCTTCGCAAAACGATGTATCGCATCGTCATTTCGTCCATGTATCTGAATTCCGGATTGATCCCGTGGTATATCACGATGAAGACGTACGGCTTGCGAGATTCCTTCCTGCTCTATGTCCTCCCAGGAATCATCAACGCCTTCTATATCATTCTCATCAAGACTTACATTGAACAAATGCCAGCTTCGTTAGAAGAGTCAGCGGAAATAGATGGGGCGGGATTCCTGACGATCTTCAATCGAATCATATTCCCATTATCCAAACCCATTGTCGCAACAGTCGCCGTTTATGCCTCTGTAGGCTGCTGGAATACTTGGATTGATAATTATCTGCTCGTCGATAACGAGAAGCTGCAAACCATTCAAGTCATCTTATTCGCTTATCTGAACGAAGCGCAGGGGATGGCGACCGATCTTACGCAGATGGTGACGAACGCCAATTCAGGCAGGCAGCTTCAGCTATCGCCGGAGACGATTAAGATGAGCATCACCGTCATATCGGTGCTCCCGATCATACTCGTGTACCCATTTTTGCAGAAAAATTTTATCAAAGGAATTATGCTTGGCGCGGTAAAAGGTTGAAGCAGATATGATGGTTTTTCTAGGGGACCATGTATCGATAGAAGCACGCTAACGATTAATAGGGAGGGTATTCCATGTCAATCTTGAAAAAAAGAACGAGTTGGATTGCGATCATGGTCATTATGACGCTTCTCGCATTATCGGCCTGTTCCGGTAATAAAGAAGAAAACAATACCTCTTCATCCAAGGCAAATGATTCGACCAACACGACAAACACGGCGGGCACGTCGAATTCAACCGATACGTCAGACGCGAACAAGGCGCCTGCTGCGAACAATTCGACGGGCACGACCGAGAACACAGCTGCCGACTCGGACGGCTATCCCGTGCTTCCGAGAGATCCCATTACTTTACGAGTATTCATCGGCGGAGCGGATACGGACAAGGGGATATGGAACACAACGATCGCTCAAGAGATTAAGAAGAAGCTCGGCATCACGCTCGACTTCATCACGGGCGACGACGTGAAAGCGAAAACGATGATCGCCGGCGGCGACTTGCCCGACGTCATCATGACAGTCGGATCGGTATCGGCTCTGGTCAATTCGATGATTCAAGGCGGCCAGGTCATTCCACTCGATGACTTGATCGATAAATACGGTCCGAACATTAAGAAGTACACGCCTGGCGCCCTGGAAATTATGAAGAAAGTCGCGAGCAACAACACAGGCAAAGTCTATTTCCTGCCGGTCCGGGTAAGTAAAGCGAACGACGCGAGCATGGCCAAAGACGGCTTCGTCGGATTCTATACGAGATGGGATCTGTACAAGGGCGTCGGCGCTCCCGCCATGAATAACGAAGATGATTTCCTGAAGGTCAATAAAGAAATGCAGGATAAATATCCAACGACGAAGGACGGCAAGAAGACATATGCCTTCTCCGCATGGGGAGGAGAGCTGTTCCCTTACATCATCTCGTATCCGCATGCGATGGGATGGAGCAACTGGCTTTCGGATACCTCTTTGAACGCGACGACCGGCGACGTTTCGTACAATTTCACCGAGAAAGACGGCGTATTCTGGAAGGGCATCAAGTTCTTCAATAAAGCTTACCGCATGGGCATCTTCGACCCAGAGGGCATTACGCAGAAGATCGACCAATATATCGCCAAGCTCAACTCCGGCCAAGTATTCAACTCGGCTGCAAGCTTCTGGATGGGCGGCAACGAATTGATTCAGAACACCGGTAACGATAACGCGCAGTTGCTGCAATTGCCTGGTCCGTTTCCTGGCTATCTGTACCTGTACCCGATTGAAAATCCGGGCGGGAACAGTCTATCGCCAGCCCATGCGATTACAAAGGCGAATAAATATCCGGAACGCACGATGGAATTGTTCAATTACCTGAGCGGAACAGAAGGCGGAAGGCTGCTTTATACAGGGGTAAAAGGCGTCGATTGGGACGTTGTGGACGGCAAGCCGAAGCTGATCGGCAAGATGGCGAATCCTTCCGATCCGGGTTATGCCGATTATCTGAAGAGCGTGGGCACGGAGAAGCTGAATCGCTTGGCTGGTCTGATCGAGAGCTACCCAGCGGAAGACGGGTATCCGCTCGATTTGAAGATCAACATCGACCCGGCTACCGTAACGAAAGCCGAGAAGGAACTCGCTCAACAGTTCGGAGCTGATTTGTACCCAGGACAGGTGTACGACAAGCTGGTTAAAGAGGGCAAAGGGATCGTCAACACGACGTACTTCCCGTTCACCGCATTCGTCAAGCAGCCTTCCGAACAGACGGCTCAGACGCTCGTCAAGGCAGAACAATACTTCATGGCGAACGTCGCGAAGTACATTATGGCGAAGGACGACGCCGCATTCGATGCCGCGCAGCAGAAAGCGATCGACGACTTCAACGCGATGGGCGTCGACAAAGCGTACGATGAATTCCGCAAGCTGATCGATGACGCCAAAGAGTTCGCGAAGACGGTCAAATTGGATCAATAATCAAACCGGCTGGACTGGAAACTTGAGAAGGGACTGCCTTAGGGGGTCCCTTTTCAATTAAAGAAAAGGTGGCTCCCTGATGAAATTATCGTTTCGCATCGGCGTTTCCCGCTATGAGAGAGAAGATCAGTTCGAAGAACTGCTCACGTTTCTGCTGAGGCATAGAGAAATTGTGGATGAACTGACCCTCTTCACAGAGTACTGGCATTACGGTTACTTCCCGTTGGACGACTTCGCGAAGCGATGCGACATCTTGAAGAACCGTATGGAACGCCTTCGCTCGCACGGTTTCCGAAACGTAGGCATTAACATGCTGAGCACGCTCGGCCATATGCCTGAAGCCTGGGATTGGCTGCCCGAACTGCCTTATCAAGGCGCTGTCGGCTGGGACGGTAAGGTCGCCACAAGCACCTTCTGTCCGAATTCCCCGGAGTTCCGCACGTATATTGCCCTCAAATACACGATGGCCGCACTCGCGGAACCGGAGTTTATATGGCTCGACGACGATCTGCGCATGTTCGGCATTGGCGTTGATTATGCCTGCTTCTGTGATACTTGCATCGGAATTTATAACGCCAAGCATCAGACCGCCTATACGAGAGAAGCGCTGATTGGCGAGCTGAATTCCCCTGCAGGCGAGCCGTTTCGAGAAAACTGGGTTCAGCAGAATATCGAAACGATTGAGAACTTACTTCTTCATATCGCGGAAGCGGTCCGATTAGTAGATCCTCGAATTGAGCTCGGGTTAATGACGGTCAGCCTTAATATCTCGACTTATACTGGCGCGGATTACGAGAGATGGTTCGCAGCGCTCCGTTCTGTGAAAGGCAGACCGGGAGGCGGATTCTTCGACGACGCCAAGCCGTTCGGGTTCATCCGCAAGGCGCATGAAGTCAACCGGCAAATTGCCCATTACCCCGAAGCGGTGAAGGACATTCAATACGAATTGGAAAATTTCCCGTACCACCGGCTGTCCAAATCTGTTCATATCGCGATGCTGGAGTGCACGGCCGCGTTCGTTTCCGGTACCCACGGGATCGCATTCAACGCGCTGAAGGGAGAAGAGGGCTCGCTTGCGGAGTTCCACGAGATCATGGACGCAATCGCAGCGAATAAGCCGTTATGGTCAGAAATGGATCGCATTGCCGGGAATTACAGCAGTCTTGGGCTTTACCCGGCGTTATCTCCGTTGTATGAGGCGCGCAGAAGCGTGGACGGCGGTAATTGGTTCGAGCCCATTTCCGTCGATAACGCGCCGAATGTATACGTGCTTAGCGAGATTGGAATCCCGCTAAGCATGGACGTAGACCAGGCATGCGCGATCGTTCTAAGCGGCATGATGGCGGAAGGATATACGACCGAGGAATTAATGGCGATGCTGAGCCGTGGTGTGCTGATGGATGGCAAGACCGTGGAGATACTGACTGCGCGAGGGCTGGGCGAGTATTGCGGAGTCGCAATAGAGAGAACGTACGACAACGGGGTGCTCGAGCGCTTTACAGACGATCCGATTAATACTGGCTTTGCCGGGGAAAACAGGGATGCCCGCAATTCGATGAGCAGGGAACCCGGGTACGTGTTGAAACCGCTTCACGATGAAGTCCGAGTACTCGACCGTTTAGTGAGCTATACGAAGGAAGATGTCGGACCGGCTTCGACGCTCTACGAGAATGCGCTAGGCGGCAGAGTCGCCGTTCAAGGATATGTTCCATGGCAGTTGATCCACTCCGGGATCAAACGAACGCAGTTGTTGCGGATTTGCGATTGGCTCAGCTATGACCGACTGCCTGTGGTCATCGACCGATGTCTGAAGGTCGTACCATTCATCAAGCAAGCGGAGGAAGCAAACGGTTGGTTCCTCATGCTGTTCAATGGATCATTCGACGAGACCGGTTCCTTCGAAGCGAAGCTGCGAATTGGAGCAAGATCGGACAAAGCCAAGTGGACTATTTATGAACTGTTGGCAGACGGAACCAGCATTCCGTTGCCAGAAACGGCAATAGAAAGCTCCGAAGGGGAAGTCGTTCTGCGTCTCGACCATCTTAGGATTTGGAAATTTAGAATATTCTACCAAATAGGAGAGAGGAGGTTATGAGAATGCCGGTTCAACCTAATGTCGTATTCGCGGATTTGGAGAAGAAACGGTTTCAGTACGGATCGGACCTCTCGATTTATACGGAGACGCTCGCAGACGGCAGACTGCTCGTTTCGGGGTTTCAAGATAACGGCATCACCATTTACGAATTAAGCGATGTGTTGGATAAGCCGTCATTCGATCTCGTGGTGGACGGCGATACTCTCAATTTCGGTTGGGAATTCGCGGACTTCAACTCTCATGAAGACGAGATCGGTAACATGCATGGAACGTTGACGCTGAAAAATACGATAAAGCCGATCCTACTTAAAATGGTGACGAGCTGCTGCGGGTTCGGATTCTTCAAACGATTCATAGAAATCACGAATTTATCGGATGAAGCGACAATAGGACTTACGAGCATGACCCCTCTGAAGGGCTGTATCTGGAGTATCAACGACAATTTGGCAGATAATCTGAAAGACTATTCGGTATCGCCTTATTCGGTTGGACGATTCAAAGATTTGTACTGGTCGCACGAAGGGAATTTCGATTGGCAGGACATTCCCCTAAACACCGGCATCTTCTTCCAATCGACGTTCGGCATGAGCGGGCATAGCAGCCCGTTCTTCATCCTGCGCAACAATCTGAACGGCGGCTACTTCGTCTGTCAGATGGGATGGTCTTCCAACTGGAAAACGGCTTTCTTCGCGGATTACTTTAACGATGGACGGCTGCAGATGAAGGTGAGCTTGAATTTCGAGATGATGCCGGTTACGCCGGCTCCGGCGAGACTCATCGCGCCGGGAGAAACGATTCGAACGCCTGTCGTCCATTTCGGGATGAGTCATGTTGATTTGGATACGGCGATTCAGAACCTTCATTCGCATCTGCGGAAGAGCGTTCTGCGACAAGTCGGCGACGGCTTGCAGCCGGTCATCTATAACCAGGCGGGTTATATGCAGCCGGGTTATAAACAGCCGCAGATGAGCGAGGAAGGATTGAAGCGGGAAGCGGATATCGCCGCGGCATTAGGCGCGGAGCTCCTGATGGTGGATGCGGGATGGTACGGAAAGAACGGCCAAGAGGGCACGGATTGGGGAAATACGACGGGAGATTGGCATGCTGCGGATGGCCTTCCGAACGACTTGTTTCCCGTCTTCGACTATGCGCGGTCGAAGGGCTTGAAGGTCGGTTTGTGGGTGGAAGCGGAAACGGCGGGTTCCAAATCGAAGCTCGCCGAAGAGCATCCGGATTGGTTCCTCCATAAATTCGGCAGCAAGTTCGATCGCGTTCTTGATTTGGCGAAGCCGGAGGTCAAAGCTTTCGTCGAGTCGGAAATCGTCCGTCTCGTAGAGAAGTATAACTTGGATATGTTCCGTTTGGATTACAATTCAAGCTCGAACGACGGCGGCTTTAATGTCCACGATGGACGGCACGAGAACACGCATTGGAAGCATGTGGAAGCCATCTACGACATATTCGAGCGCGTTGGTAAACGGTTCCCGAACCTGCAGCTGGAGAACTGCGCGAGCGGTGGAGGACGGACGGATGTCGGTATCGTCAGCCGCTTTACGACGACCTGGGTTTCCGACTGGTTCAAAATGCCGCGTACGGTTCGCATTCTGAATGGCATGAGCATGGCGCTGCCGCCTGAATATATCAATCGGTCGACGGGAGTCGAGAGCTCGTACGCCGGAAATCTCGATACGCAGATGCATGTGATTATCATGGGACACCCGACTTTGTTCGGAATTACGCCTTCCTTGGAGCAAGCGAATCCGGCCATTATGGAGACAACCCGGAAGTTTATTGAAATCTACAAAACTTTCATTCGGACTTTCCATCGAACGGCGAAAGTGTATCATCATACCCCGGTTATCCCCGGTGCTGATGGCACAGGATGGGCAGCGCTGGAGTATGTATCCGAGGACCGGAAGAAGGCTGTCGCAGCTGTATTCCGGCTCATGAACGCGGAAGAAAACATGTATACGCTGAAGTTCAGAGGACTGAATAAGAACGCGCATTACCGCGTGACCGTGGAGCCGGAAGGCAGCGAATTCACGCTTCAAGGCTATGCGTTGTCGCGCACAGGACTCGAGATCAAGCTGGATACGGCTTTAACTTCGCAGCTCATTATGCTGACGGAAACGGAATAGGGCATGGAGGGATGTCTATGAAACCAAGCTGCTCGGGACTTGCGGTCGTATCAACGAAGCCGGCTTCCATGAACGTCATCGTGGAGCCCGGGTGGTTGAATACGGGAACTCGTACGATTGAGCTGCGAGAGCCCGTCACTATCGCGATTCGCAAGGCTGGCCAGAGGCCGTATAGGAATCAAATCTATCGCATCCAAGGCGAAGGCGCCGCTTCCCCTAGCGGATGGAATGGGGAGGACATTCGCGGCAGCGGCGGGATGCCCTATCAGAGAATGGTACCGGGATCATTGCAGGTGTATTCCAAGGATAGAAGAAAACGCTATCTCGCAGATACGGACTATACGCATGACAGCTATTGGGGGTCAATCAAACGTCATCCCCAAGGGGAGATTGAGGCGGGGCAAGAACTGTCCCTGGATTACGCGGTCTGGCTATGTCGATACGATGCTATCGTCCTGCAGGATGATGGAACAATCCGGGTCGCCGAAGGCGATTGCGAAGCGCCGGAATCGCGCGAGCTTCTGCTTCCCGAGCCGCCGTGTGTCTCAGAAGGATACGTGCTCGCGCATGTGTTTACCGGCTGGGGGCAAGAGCGAGTATACGGCGGCGGGAGCTTCGTTTCGTCGGTGAACCAATTAGCGCGATCGACATCCGTTTCGTCTACGGTTCCGCGGCTGATTGGCCGGTACGAGGACATGGAGGAACGCGAATATGTGGTTGAAGTGACGGTGGACGAGGTCGAGAACGAGAACGAGGAGGGTTCCTATCCCAGGAGAACTTATTACGTGCGGATCGCCGCGACAGGCTCAGATTACGGCATGAACGATAGATTGACGATGGATACGCTGCGATGGACAGAGCGTGTGCCTCTGCCGCGCGATCAGAACCTGCCGCTGCTGCTGCAATCCGCCTATCGATTCCCGGTGAACTGGGGACTTGAGCTCGATTTTTCGCCATCGTGGCAGGTTGGAGGAGGTCGAAACCTTCCTGGGGAGTACAGGGTTCAAGCTTATCCAGAAATGATTTTCGACAGAAGAGCCGCACTCAGCGGCAGCGACCCGGTATCATGCATCCCATTGGAGCAGCGCGAGCATCTGAACGGCTTCAGAGAGAAGCTCGCCTCAGGAGATGCCCAAGTCAGAATCGCTTTATTCGGCGCGAGTAACGCGCGCTCCGGCTTATGGCCGTATCACGTGATCAAGAGCTTAAGGACCTCGTATCCGCAAACCAGAATCTCAACTTCCTCCATTACCTATGGCGGAGAAGAGATGCGCCATGGCAGGCACCGCTTCCACGGCGAGGTGTTGCCTGGCGCGCCAGACCTGATTATCATGGAGTATTTTATCAACGATGTGTGTCACGGCGACCCGAAGGAGACCGAACAGGCTGCCCGCTTTATTTTGCAAAGTATTCAGGACGAGGGCACTCCTTGCATTCTCCTTACGAACAACGGAGCGAATCCACAGTTCTCGAGACACGCGTCTTCCGCAAACTTCCAAGCTTATCATGACCTATACCGCAGGATGGCGGCCGAATACGGTGTCGCTTTCGTCGGAGGATACTCGTATTTCAGCAAGCTGCACGAGTACGGGAAGTATTTCATCACGGAGCTGAAGGGCAACATGATCAACCATCCGTACGGGTATACCGATCGGAACTGGGGGCTGTTCGATCCGGTGTTCAGCGATGCGATCTTAAGAATGATCAAGTAAAGGGAGCGAGCCAAAAATCATGGAGAACGAGAAGATCCAAGAGGCGATTCGCACAACGAGGGAGTTCAGAATGAAACTGCTGGATGACCGCCATCGTCCGGGCTATCATTTCGCGATGCCCGAAGGGCTCGGCATTCCAGGCGATCCGAACGGTGCCTTCTACGCGAATGGCCGCTATCATCTGATGTATCTCTATGCGCATAGCGGCAGCTCCTTTCATTGGGGGCACATATCGAGCCATAACTTGGTGCATTGGCGATATCACATGGATGCCCTGATTGTGAGTAACGGAGATAACGGAGCCTTCAGCGGCGGCGCCTTCGTCGATGATGACGGTACGGCATATCTCTCCTATTCGAGCTTGGCGACGAGTCTCGAAACGATGGCCGGAGGAGGCGTCGGCATCGCGAAGAGCACGGACAGACACTACGACAAGTGGGAGAAGTTCGATAAGCTAGCTCTGCAAAGCACGGTCAACGGGATTACGGAAGCGATCGGTCCGGATGGTGAAACGCTGTATGTAGGCTGCTGCGATCCGAGCAATATATGGAAGCAAGACGGCGTCTATTACATGCAGACAGGCAATCTTTGCGTATTGGGCAAGTACGGGAGGGCCGCAGATTCTCCGCTCGAAGCCAGAGGGGACTGGACAGATCTGTTCCAATCGACGGACCTCGAAACATGGACCTACGTCGACCGGTTCTATGAACGGGATCGCTCCAACAAGTGGACCGAGGAAAGCGAGGACGATATGTGCGCGAGCTTCTTTCCTCTACCGGTATCCAAACAGGGCGGAGCATCAAGCGGGAAGCATCTGCAGCTGTTCATCTCGCATAACAAAGGCTGCCAATATTATATTGGCGAATATCGTGGCGGGCGCTTGCTGCTGGAATCCCACGGACGCATGACATGGGCGGACACTACTTACTGTGCTCCCGAAGCGCTGATGGATGATAAAGGTCGGCAAATTATGTGGGCTTGGCTCGTGGATAATCTGGACGACGAGCTCCAATACGGCTGGTCCGGCGTGTACAGCTTGCCGAGAACGTTGTGGCTGGGCGATGACGACACGCTGCGAATGGCGCCTGTCGATGAACTTGCTCTGCTGAGATACAACGAGAGGAGCTTTCCCTCAATCGTTGTGCCTGCCGGGGAAAGGCTGGAGCTTACGAATATCAACGGGGAATCCTCCGAAATCAAATTAGAGATCGCGCCGGGATCGGCTCGCAAAGTGGGATTGAAGGTGCGCGCCTCTGAGGACGAAGAGGAAGTTACGCTGCTCTATTATGATGCCGATACGGATGAACTGGTGTTCGATTCGACGAAGAGCGGAGCCGGCGGCAGGAGAATCAGAGAAGCAGCGCCTTTTCGCTTGCACGGGCTGGAGAAGCTGGAGTTGACGATCTTCCTCGACAAATCCGTCATCGAAATTTTTGCGTGTGAGCGACAGGGCATCGCAAGACGCGTGTATCCGGGGAGATTGGACAGCACAGGCGTGTACCTCTTCTGTGAAGGCGGCGACGCGGCGTTCGATTCGATCCGCGTTTGGGAAATGATGCCTTCGAATCCGTATTAATTAAGGGGGTTAAACATTAATCAGATGAATAATCTGCAAGATTTGAAGATTATCGAGCCAGTGCCGCATCAGGTTTTTCAAAGAGAAGAACTGGACGAAGCTGTCATCCCGATCAAGCTGGTATTAACAGGCGTACTACCCGCAAGCTCGAGCAGCCGCGTGGAAGGGAGAATCGTCGGAACAAGCTCGGTTGGAGCATGGAAACCACTTGGCCCAATCGAAGGCGATTCGTTCTCCGGTTCATTGACGAACGTGCCCGTAGGGGAGCACCTCGTAGAAGTTCGAATCGTATCGTGGACCGACGACGCCGAACTAGCGAGATGCTACGTGACACCGGTATTCGTGGGGGATCTGTGGATTCTGGCAGGCCAATCGAATATGGACGGCGTAGGCAAGCTTGGCCAAATCCAGCTTCCAGAAACCGGAATCAGCTGCTTCTACCTCGGCGACCGATGGGAGATCGCGACCGATCCGCTTTGCTGGCTGCTTGAATCGGTCGACCCTATTAATCGGGAGGTGCCGGAGGCTGAGTTGTCCCAAGCCATTCTCGAACAAAGGCAATTTCGCCAGCATGGGGCGGGTTTAGGCATTCCGTTCGCCAAGGAGGTCAGAAAGCACGTCAACGTGCCGATCGGCCTTATCGTATGCTCCCATTCCGGGACCAGCATGGCGCATTGGGATTACCGGCTTGCCGATAAGGGAGGCCGCTCCTTCTACGGGGCGATGCTGCGCAGAGTGAATAAGCTGGGCGGCAAGGTCAAAGGCTGCCTGTGGTATCAAGGCGAGAGTGACACTAACGCTGAAACGGCACCGCAATATTACGAAACGATGGTTGCCTGGGTAGCCGCCCTGCGCAAAGACCTGAACGACCCGCAGCTGCCTTTTATCTTTGCGCAGCTATCCGTGTTTTACGTCCTCGAGCCGGATGCAAGATGGCCGGATTCTGCGTTGTGGAACCGCGTGCAGGCGGATCAACTGGCACTGGAGCACGCCTTGCCTTTCACGGCGATGGTCCCGACGATTGATGCAGGTTTGGCGGACATCATACATTTGGATACGGAGTCGCTTCAGCAGGTCGGGCAAAGAATGGCGTGGCAAGCTTTGCGCATCGCCTATGGAAATCCGATTGCGGAATCCGGTCCGCGACCGGACGTGATTCGTTGGAACGAGGAACGCACGGAGCTAACGATAGCCCTGACTGGAATTAATGGCCGATTGACAGAGGTTGGCCGCGTGTGCGGGTTTCGAGTGGAGAAAGAGAATCAGAGATTGCCGTTAACGGCTGAATTGACCGAAGAACGGCGGCGAATCCGATTGCGCTTCGAGCAATCCGTTCCAGCCGACAGTTGGCTATCGCATGGAGCCGGCTTCAATCCCGTCGTCAACGTGAAAGATGAATTCGGAATCCCGCTTGTCGTGTTCGGCCCGGTTCCCGTTTAAAGAAACCAACGTGTGAAGGGAGCATAGAGATGAAGCTGAACTATAGCATGGAGCATAAGCCGCTGCTGGACGTTTCATCGCGAGATCGGTTGATTGAACTGATGAAAGACGCGGGAATCGAAAAAATCTGGATCGCAGGCTTCTTTTCCGGAAAAATGATCGATATCGAGGAGCTCAAGCAAGCGAAGGCTTTCGCGGAGCGACACGGTCTCGAGGTCGGAGCGGTCACCATTCCGGTCGGCCATCCAGGCAACGCGCTCAATCCGGACGATCCGGATATCGAGCACTTGGAACTGCCGAAGCATTGGCATTATCGCATCGACAAATTCGGTGAAACCGTCTATTACTGCGGGGCGATCGATGAAAGCTTGATCGAAGATAACGGCAAGGCGGCCACTCTCTTGAAGGAAGCTGGCTTCAAGGAAGTGTTTCTCGACGACGATCTGAGAGCGGGCAACTATAATCCGGACATCGAAGGCTGTTATTGCGACGACTGCGTAGCCGAATTCAATCGAATTTATAATCGTGAAACGACAAGGGAAACGCTTCGGGACGCGACGGTGGATAAGCGGGATGCGGACTTGATGCTGGATTGGGTCGCGTTCCAATGCGATAAAGTGACGGACGTGGTGAAGGCGACGGACATCGACGGGGTACGGCCGGGCATTATGGTCATGCATTACGGCGACGAACGGCATGGAATCGACGTGCCTTCCATCCGCGAACGAGTACCGAATACGATTTTCCGGGTCGGGGAGCTGCACTTCAATGACGTAAGCTTCGGAAACCCGAACGGCAAAGCGCAAGAACTTATGGGTATCCTCTATCATCTGAATTTTATGACCGGCACGGAAGCTTATAGCGAATCTACCATTTTCCCGCCACGATCGTTAAAGGAGCACAATCTGGTCTATAAAGCGAAGCTGGCGATTACAGCCGGCATCGAAAATGTTCTCTTCATGAGCGGCACCTGGCTGCTGGAGGAGAGCTACTGGAGAGCATTGGCGGCAGCGCGGCCGACCTTGGAGGCGCTCGACCAAGCTTGCTCGAATTCCACTCGCAAATACCCTGTGCACCTTGCTTATGGTACAAACGGCGCTTTCGCGGAAGCCTTCGTCCCTTCAACGCTGCCCCTATTGGCGGGATTGCCCGTGAAGCCGGTCCGCGCGGATCAATTCAGCGACGACGGAGAGGTGCTGTTGTTCTTCGGAGACTATCAATTAAGCGACAAATGGCAAGAGAGGCTTTCGAGCTATAGGAGGGTCATATTCGACCGTAAGGCGGCTTCGAAGAACATAGATCTCCTCGGAAAACTGCAATCATCCGTCTCTCTTCTTGTTTTCTGGGATCTCGATGCGGATAGAAACAACGTCGTTGAAGGAACCGAGCGGCTTCGGGAGCTGGCAAAGCTGGATGCGTGGACTTTTCCTTGGATCGCTGAAGGCGAAAATATCGGAATCACGTGGCTTGGAGCTAACGATGGTGGCAAAACGGTTCTAATGAATCTAGCAGCTACCGAGACGGCAGGCGTTCTGAATTGGGAGGGAGACCGTTATCCCGTTCGGCTGAAGCCGCTGTCATTCGCGATCATCGACCGGACGGGAAGTTTCGTAGAGTTCGAGACAAAGGTCGTGACTTAAGATGAGAAACGAAATTTGGGAATGGACGGGGTTTAACGCCATGGAACCGCGGGTCGCAGAGCGCGGAGATGTTGGCGACGGTCAAGTCGAGGTGCGTATCCGGGCAATCGGCATTTGCGGGACGGATCTGCACATTATGAGCGGTCACGCGAATTTCGCTGAGCCGCCGCTTCCCCTCGGACATGAATTGGCAGGCGTCGTGGAGCGCATCGGTGCGGGCGTTACTTCCTGGAGGATTGGCGACCGCGTTTGCATCGATCCGTTAACAGGCTGCGGCAAATGCGGAGAGTGCCTGTCCGGCAACAAGCATCGCTGCCCCGATTCCGGAGAATTCGGACTCCAATATCCAGGGGGCTGGCAGCAGTATATGATCGTACCGTCGGCGAACGTGTACGGGTTGCCGGATTCGATCAGCTTCGCGGAAGCCACGCAAGCGGAGACGCTCCATTGTTGTTTGGGCGGAATCGATAAATTGAACATTCGCATCGGCGAGCATGCGGCAGTCGTTGGCGATGGACCGACAGGCTTGTATTTCGTGCAGCTGCTGAAGGCAGCTGGCGCCGGCAAAGTAAGCCTCATCGGCATGAGGGAGAGCCGTCTCCAACTGGGGCTTGCGCTCGGTGCGGACGAAGCGGTGAATGTAAGCGGCGCTTCAATGCAAGCGCCTGATGCGGAATCGCAAGACATCGTCATCGACGCGGCCGGCTCAGAGTCATCGCTTGCCTTGTGCGTCAATCTTCTGAAGAGGGGCGGGCGGCTGCTCTTGTTCGGCTTACCCGGCAAGCCGATCTCGGCGGACGTGCAAACCGTAGTATTGAAGGAATTGAGCTTGCTTGGCACAACGAATGCACCTCGCGTGTGGCCGCGGGTCATCCGAATGATGGCTTCCGGACAAGTGCAAGTAAAACCGCTGCTTACGCACACCTATCGGTTCGAAGAGATGGATCAGGCGATCGAATTCGCTCGGAGCCAATCGGATGAAGCCGTCAAGATCATCGTTTCGCTAGAAGAAGATCAAGAAGATGAGGGGGGACCGCGATGAGAATTACAGCCGTACGTACGAAACCGATTAAGATCCCTTTTTACAAAGGAGAGAAATGGTCTGGAGGGACCAGGTACAGCGCGCCTTCGCTCATTATTCAAATCGAAACGGACGAAGGCTTGATCGGCATCGGCGAATCGGTAGGACCGACCATTCCCGTGATCCAAACCGTGGTAGACAAGGAATTCGCCCCGTTCGTTATCGGACGCGATCCGATGGAACTGGAATCCATACTCCACCGGCTGGAGGAATATTGCGTCAATTGGAAGCAGATCGGCTATTACGGCATGGCGGGCATCGAGATGGCTCTGCTTGATATGAGAGGAAAAATATTGAACACGCCCGTGTACAATTTGCTCGGCGGAAAGGTGAAGCAGGAGGTCGCGTTCGCCGGCTACATCTTTATCGATGCGCCTGAAGCGAATGCGGAGGAGGCTCGTAAATTCGCCGCCGCAGGGTATACCGAATTGAAGTTGAAGGTCGGACGGGACATCGCTCTGGATGCGGCTAGGGTCAAAGCCGTCCGCGAAGCGGTAGGTCCGGCGATGAAGATCCGTATCGACGCGAACCAGAACTGGAGCGTACCAACCGCCATCAAGGCGATTCGCTCCATGGAGAAATATGATCTGCAAATGGTCGAGCAGCCGACCCGCTACGACGATGTGGACGGCATGGCCGCCGTCGCGCGCGCGGTCGACGTGCCGATCATCGCCGATGAAGGGTGCGCTACCTACGAGGATGCGCTGCGATTGATCGACAAGCGAGCATGCGCTTGCTTTCTCGTCTACCCGTCAGAAGCAGGCGGCATCTTGAAGGCGAAGCAAATCGTCGACCTCGCCAATCATGCCGGCATTTGGTGCGTGACCGGAAGCTGGGCCGAGACCGGCATCGGGACGCTCGGCAACGTGCATCTCGTCGCCTCCTCGCGGAATTTCCCGTTCGCGAACGATACGCACCTGAACTTCATGACTGGCGATTTGCTGCGCGAGCAATTGGCGTTCCGCCAAGGCAGCATCCAAGTGCCGGATCGCCCTGGCTTCGGCATCGATCTGGATATCGCGAAACTCGAATTGTACGGAACGGATTTCGAACGGGAAATGGTATTTTACGATCCGAAAGATCCGCAGTTCCAGCCGCGGATCGGCCAGATTTTGTAGGAGCATAGGAGGGGAACTTCATGCGAGTACTGGCGATTGGCGCTCACCCGGACGACGTGGAAATTCTGTGCGGCGGCACACTGGCGAAATACGCTGCCCGCGGCGACCACGTGACAATTATGGTCGCGACGAACGGCAACGTTGGCTCCAAGGCGCTCAGCAAAGATGAAATCGCGGCTGTGCGTAAGCGCGAAGCGGAAGCCTCGGCCGAGTTGATCGGCGCCGATTTCATCTGGCTGAATTATGACGACGAGTTTTTGTTCCACGACCGCGAATCCAGAATGACGTTCATTAACGCGATTCGCAAGGCGAATCCCGACGTGATGTTCGTGCACAGCGGCAACGATTATCATCCCGATCATCGGATTTGCTCCGAAATCGCCGTCGATTGCCGTATTCCGGTCACCGTCCCGCTGATTAAGACCGCATATCCGCATATGGAGAAGATTCCGCATGTGTTTCTAATGGACACGATCGGCGGCGTCGGCTTCGAGCCCGAGGCGTATGTGAACATCACCAATACGTTCGATATGAAAGCGCGAATGCTCGAGTGCCACGATAGTCAGAATTCCTGGCTGAAATACATGTATGGAACGGGAGTGGTGGAGAATGCCGCGAAAACCTCCGCATTCCGAGGCGCAGCTCCCGGTTTCAAATACGCCGAAGGCTTCCGTAGCCTGCCCCTGTATCCAATACCTGGCGGTCTCCATTTGCTTCCATGAGGGGGAAACCGAGTATGTTCGGAAGTATTCAGCCTTACGATTTGAGAACCGATAATGCCGCTGAGCCGCTGGGAATCGGCAGCCTCCAGCCACTATTCAGCTGGAAACTGAACGCCTCCTTGCGCGCGCAGCGTCAATCCGCCTATCGGATTATCGTCGGAACGAACGAAGAACGGTTGAGATACGACCTCGGCCCTTTCTGCTGGGACTCAGACAAGGTCAAGTCGGATGAAACCTTGCAAATTCGTTATGGCGGCAGCCCCTTGGCATCCGGCCAGCATTACTATTGGAAGGTTATCGTCTGGGACGGTGAAGGGAATGCCGCCGCGGAGTGGAGCCCCGTCGCCTGGTTCGAGACGGGGCTGCTCCATTCCGAGGATTGGCAAGGAGAATGGATCGGCGGCAACACAAGGACGAACCCACTCGATGGAGGCACATGGATCGGTCAGCCGTTCGCGCTTCCAGTGGGCGAAACGCCTGCCAGAAGCATCTACTACCGCAAAGTGCTGCACTTGTCCGCTGATCATAAGGCGGTGAGGCAGGCTCTTTTTTACGGTACTTGTGGCACGCCTTTCATCGTCTACGTGAACGGAAGCACGATCGCGAAGCTGAACGTGCGGTGGAAGCAGGATTATACTTCTCCTTTCGTCTATATCGATTTTACGCCTAAGCTACTAGACGGAGCGAACTGTTTGGCTTGCGAGGCCGAAAATACGGCTTCACCTTACGCAGGATTTATTGGCAGATTCGAGCTGCATTACGAAGACGGCACATATGAAATCGTAGACACGGACAGCACCTGGTCTGTTTCGAATCGGGCTATTGACGGTTGGAAGCTTGCCGACTCCATTGATTTCGACGCGCAGTCCGCGGTCATACTTGCATCCTACGGCGATGCGCCTTGGGGCTGCATTCGGCGCAGAGGTCCAGCCCCCTTGCTGCGCAAGGAGTTTCGTATTGCCAAGGAAGTGCTGCATGCCCGTCTGCATATCGCTTGCCTCGGTTATTTCGAAGCGACACTGAACGGACAGCGCGTAGGCAATGAACTTCTTCAGCCCGACTACACCCACTTTCCGAAACGGACCTACTCGGTGACACTCGATTGCGACGGCTTGTTGGAGCTCGGAGACAACTGCATCGGGTTAGAGCTGGGCAGAGGGCACTACGCGTACGGGAAGGATTGGATCGGAGATAATTTCAGCCAAGAAGAGCCGACTACCGGGACGATCGAGCCAAAAGCTATCGCTCAGTTGCGACTCTCGTACACGGACGGAACGGAAGAGACAATCGCCACGGACGCGACTTGGCTTACGGCAGACGGTCCGACACTCGACGACAATGTCTGGTACGGAGATAAATACGATGCTCGCCTCGAGCAACGCGGATGGAACAGGGCCGGATATCCGGTAGAAGAATGGGCTCAAGTTCGACGCTTAACGCCGTACACAGGCGCGATCGAAGCAACGGTTTCTCCGCCGATCCGAATTGTCGATACGATCCCGTGTGCCTATATTTCCAATCCGAAGCCAAACACCTATATCTACGACGCCGGAAAAATCACGGCCGGATGGGCGAGGATAACGAGCGCTGCACCTACGGGCACGAGCGTAAAGCTCATCTATGGCGAGAAGCTGCGCGCGGACGGCGTGCTCGACATTTGGAAAGACGGGTATGACCATCAGTTTTGGGAGAATGCCCAAGAGGATGTCTACGTCGCCAAAGGAGAAGGTACCGAGTGTTGGGAGCCCAAATTCAGCTATAAAGGGTTTCGTTACGTTCAGGTCGAGAGTGCGGTACAGCCCGTTCAGTTGGAAGCGCGCATCTTTCACAATGACTTGGATAAGATCGGCGAATTCGAATGCTCGAACCCTCTGTTCAATCGGATCGATCAAGTCATGACGAACACGATGCTGAACAATTTCCATAGCATTCCTACGGACACACCTTTTCACGAGAAAAGAGGCTGGACGGGCGACGGGCATCTGATCGCCGATTGCGCATCGATGAGCTTCGATATGTCGTCGTTCTATGCCAAGTGGGTTCAGGATATTGCAGATTCTCAGCAGGAATCGGGTGGAATCGCCCATACGTGCCCGGGTCCGTTTCTATACTTGGATCCAACACCTGCGTGGATGAGTGCTTTCATCATCATACCATGGGCTCTATTCGAATATTACGGAGATCGCGAAACCCTACGCGAGCATTACGCGGAGATGAAACGTTACCTCCAATTCGAGCTCGACCGTTTGTTCGACGGTGTAAGCTCCGACAAGAGCTACGCGGACTGGGCCGTTCCCGGGCCATTCATCGGTCCAGAAGGAGGAAGCTTGCTGGCAACAGCTTACGTGTTCCGCTGCTGTACGCTGATGTCACGAATCGCCGGAGTTTTGGGTCATGAATCGGATGTCGAATCTTTCACAGCGGCAGAGGAGCGCCTCAAAGCAGCGATAAATGCGAAGTTTTATGATCGCGAACAGCAGGTGTACCATACCGAGATCGAAGCAGGCTACAGACAAACGTCCAATGTTCTTGCGGTCGCATTCGGGATAACGCCGGTAGAGGACATCCCAGCCGTGATCGACAATTTGGCGCAGGATGTGATGCTGCGGAAGGCAGGCCATTTGAATACGGGCTGTTTTGGCACCAAATATTTGGCCCCTGTATTGACCGAGAACGGTAAAGGAGACGTCGCTTATACGATCGCAACGCAGGAAACGTATCCGAGCTGGGGCTATTGCCTCGCGCGAGGAGCGACCGCCTTCTGGGAGTCGTGGGAAGAGGAGACCCGTTCATTCGACCACTTCTTTCTAGGTACGATCGACGATTGGTTCTATCGTCATTTGGCAGGCATCCAAGTAGGAGAGAATGGCTATAAGACTAGCGCGATCAAACCTTATCCGATCGAGGGACTTAACAGTGCAAGTGCGACAATCGATACGGTCCGCGGACCGATCGGCTCGGCATGGGAGCGAACCGCCGACGGGATTAGGCTGACAGTCACGATACCGGTCAATGCTTCGGCAACCCTATACGTCCCGAAGCTAGGAGCACGGAAGCTGCTGGAAAGCGGCATCGACGTATCTGCCGTGGAAGGTGTCGCCTTCGCAGGGGACGATCCGGAATATTGGGTTCTTCGCGTTGGCTCCGGAACCTATCAATTCGAATCCTAACGAGAAGGAGGTATGAGGCAAATGGACAACGAGGTCGAAATCAAGGAGCGCTTGAAATGGCTTTCTCCATTGGAAGCGCCATTTCGGCTGTCCGGGTTCGCCTGGGGAACGTATGGCGGCAAGTATCGCAGACTTCCCGTCGTCGAACCGGGAGTGCTTCGGCAAGCAGTCGACGAACTGGCGAATAACACCGCAGGCGGTCAAATTCGATTCCGGACGAATGCGACGAAGTTAGCCATTCAGGCCAAGCTATACGCGTCGAATACCGCAGAACATATTCCGGCGACCGCCGTGAACGGCTTCGATTGCTACTTAGGCGATCATGCCTCTCAGCTGTATTACGGAAC
The DNA here is from genome assembly GCF_003386535.1 of Paenibacillus taihuensis. Taxonomy (GTDB): domain Bacteria; phylum Bacillota; class Bacilli; order Paenibacillales; family Paenibacillaceae; genus Paenibacillus_Z; species Paenibacillus_Z taihuensis. The sequence continues at coordinate 26,001 of NZ_QTTN01000038.1, read as the reverse complement.
GACGCGATTCCCTTATGATGCGGACCATTACGAGTATGTCTTCTACGAAGATTTAACCTCTGAGATGCGCGGAGTCACACTTCATTTCCCTCTATTTCAAGGCGTGCATGAGGTACAGATCGGCGTGAACGCGGATGCCGTCATCGAAGAGCCATTCGCTTATGATTCTGACGGAAAGGTGATCGTATACGGAACATCAATTACACAAGGCGGCTGCGCTTCCCGTCCCGGCATGGCGTACTCCAATATTTTAAGCCGCAGATTCAACCTCGAGTTCATCAATTTGGGCTTCTCCGGAAACGGTCAAGGAGATCCTGAAGTCGCCACATTCATTAATGACATTAATTATCCGAACGTCGTGGTGCTGGACTACGATACGAATTGCCCGACACCGCAGAAATTGAAGGATACGATGCCAGAATTCATTCGCATCATTCGCGGTAAGCATCCGAAAGTTCCGATCATCGTCGTTTCTCGCATCCCGTTCGGGTTCGAGCATGCCAAGAGATCTTCCTATCACGACAGAATCGAGCGGATGACCTTCCAACGAGAGCTCGTGGACACGCTTCGAAGCCAAGACGACGGGTTCATTCACTTCTGCGATGGAGCCGATTTACTGGGAGATATCTGGAACGAATGCACGGTTGACGGCATTCATCATACCGATCTGGGCTTCATGCAGCTCGCGAACGGATTGACGTCGATCCTGCAAAACATACTGAAAGGCAGATGATCCAAGATGAACATACTAGCTATCGGCGCGCACCCCGACGATATTGAAGTGTTTTGCGCGGGGACGCTGCTGAAATACAAACAGCAGGGACATAACATCTTCATCGCGTTGACCACGAGCGGAAATATCGGTTCGAACGAGTACGAGAGCAGGGAAGCGATCGCGCAGCAGAGGGAGCAAGAGCAGCTGGAAGCCGTGAAGGTGATGGGGGCGCAAGTCCGGTTTATGAGATTCGACGATCAGGGCTTGCAGGACACGCCGGAAACAAGAAGAGCCGTCATCAATGCCATACGCTGGGCGAATCCAGACGTAATCTTAGCCAATTATCCGCTCGATCCGAGTACAGACCATGCCATAACCGGAAAAATCGTGAGCGAAGTCATGCTGTCCATTCCTGGGAGGCTGATTCCGGCAGACGAACCGCCAATTTCCAAAAACCCATCACTCTTCTTCTATGGGACGCCAGTGGGAATCGATTTTATGCCGGAGGTTTACGTAGATATCACCGATTTCTACGAGCAGAAGAGGGAGGCACTAACCAAGCATACAAGCCAGTATACCTGGATGGACGTCTATCAGACGCATGGGCTGCTCGATATTTTGGAGATTACCGACAAATTCAGAGGGCTTCAAGCAGGGTTCGTCTATGCCGAAGCTTTTCGCTCATTCCGGATTCACGGCTATATGCCCAATTTCAAATTGCTCCCTTAGAGGGATACATGAAGAAAGCTGCGACGCCTGCAGGCTCGCAGCTTTCTAAGTTTATGTAACTTTATAATCCTCCGGGTCTGGACTCACCTTTCTTTACCCCCTGCGTGTTTTACTGCTCTCGTCATTAGAGACTCCACAAGCCATTTCACCAGTATGGCTTTAGCAATATAGATCGGGAATGAATAATAATACTCCCAATGATTCAACTCGTAGATATCCAGCCAGACAAAGAGCGGTTCTCCAAGAAACGAAAAAACAGCGCCGGTGATCGTAACAGCAATTAGGAATGACCGCCAATTCCTGAAATACTGAAACAGCAGCATATGTGCTACAGGAAGAAATGAGAAATCTACCGGATATAAACCGGGAAGAATTCGAATAAGCTGGGTCGGATATGACCACAATCCAAACGATATCCCAATCTCGTCCAACATTATGATAAGGATACTCATGAATAGTCCATAAACCAAAATGACTGCAATTCGACTCTTGTCCACCAGTTTCCACCATATCATCCATGGGGCGATTAAGGTCATAAGCAGCACCCACCAAGGAAATGTGAACAAATCATGCTTAAGCCAGTAATGAATGTTTAACATCGTGAGTACTTCCTCAAGATGCCTTATTGCATCACTCGTTGACAGTTGCATAGTTCTTCCTCTCATAAGGGGACTGCCCTCAGCGTGGAGCAATCCCATATTTCACTTTCAGTCCTTAACAAATCGCTCTTCCAAAACTCCACAACCGTCTTCGGCGTCTTCGACTCGTATCTCCATGGAAATGGTCTTCTCGAATAAGCTTAATAGGTCATTTGCAGGCGGTGTCGTTGAAGCCATTGCATCACCTTTTTCTAGTAGCATGACCTTATCGTTTCCAGATATCAGGCTCATGATGTAACTTGCATAGGTTCATAAATGATCGCGAAATTCGCGGTTATTTTTGTGTCTATTTTTATAGTCATTTTGTTTATGATAATATACATTATGACAATAATTATGTATAATTCCAAGTGGAGGTGATGAGGTGGGTGAATTACACAATCGAGTTCGAGAGCTGAGGGCCCGCGATCGACTGTCCCAGAGCGAACTCGCCCAATTAATCGGCGCATCCAGACAAACGATTGCCTTGATCGAAAGAGGGGATTACGCACCTTCGATCGTCATGTGTTTGAAGATCGCTGCTGTCTTTAAGGAGCAAGTGGAGGCTATATTTTACCTGGAAGGGGATGGGGAGAACGATGAACAATAAATCGAAAAAAATTTCTGTGCCGTACTTGTTATTCATGATGGCCATTGGAGGGATCTGCGGATTCCTCCTGACTAGCGATTCGATTCCGCATCCGGACCATTTAACGTTTAAACCGAGTATCGTGTACGATTACGATGTTATATTCGGAGTTATCGGATTAGCCTGTTTCATTTTCTCGATGTGGAGCATCGTTGGAATTGTGCAGCTATCTTCTATGAGAAATGATGAATCCAATATGGCGGAAGATGAAACGCCTGCAAGCGAGCGTGCGATTGGTTCTTTTATTCAGATCAGCGTTTACAATGTAATTATAGCCTTCGTCTGGTTCGCGCTTGGCTTTGCTTATTTCGCAAGCCGGGAAGCACGGGATAATGATCAAGAAGCCTTCCTGATCGCCAATGTGCTAAGTTCCGTTGTTTTCGTCGTATTAGCAGTCATCCTGCAGGCCATCATCCTTCGGCATTACAACAAGCTGTTTCCGGATCGCTCGATTAATTTGCGTTCAAGATCTGCTCAGCGCGAGCTGTTCGACAAACTGGATGAAGCCGAGCGGTTCACGGTCTATCGGTCTGCTTACAGTTCCTTTAAGGCTGTCAATCATATGATCACTGGCGGCATTCTGTTCTTCATTCTCTATTCCTTCTTGTTTGAATTTACACCGCTGCCTATCATCGCCCTGGCCATCATCGCGATCGTTCAGAAGGCCGTATACTATCGCGAAGCAAATAAGAGCAATTTGGGTAGGTAAATGGAAGAATGATTTAAAGTCGCATAATTGCGGCTTTTTTTTTATTAATCTTGCCACTTGCTTTTACGGGCATATAAGACTAAAATATGTTTTATCAAGTTGAATTGCAGCAAACAATAACGATACGGTTAAGGGAGGTGAACGTAATGGCCAATGACATTAATATAGCTGCAATATGTAATTGTACCAAGATAAGACGTGCTCAGCGGCATATTACACGTCTTTATGATACTTGTTTGGCTGAATCCGGCGCAGGAGTCCGGGCTACCCAATTCGCAATCTTAGGATTACTTAAGCGCGAGGGACCGAAGACCATGATGGAGCTTGCTAATATGATGACAATGGATCGAGCAACAATTGGCCATAACCTCCGGCCATTAGAGCGTGACGGGCTGGTACGTATTGAGGTTAGTCAATCCGATCGTCGAGCTCGCATCGTCTCGGTTACCGATGAAGGGAAGAAGCGGATTGAAATCGGAAGAAGCGGATGGGAGCGAGCTCAAACCGAATTCGAAGGTCTGCTTGGTCATGAACAAGCCCAATCCATGAGGAACATGATGGATGAGGTAATCGGCCTTTCCTTTAGCATTAATTGAAGGAGGCGTTTCAAACATCAACGGTGAGTAACGCGCAGAAATAATCATTTTGCTCACCGTCGTTTTTTTTTGATAAATAGGGGCATATAAGACAAAATGTCTTTTAAAATGCTGGGCATAATAACTCAATCATGAAGAAGGAGAACTTGAATGAAAAGAACGCTGTTAATCGTGCTATTAATGTCCATTGGGGCGACATACATTTCGTCGTTATTTCCTGTCTATGGTGAACACTTTAAGCTGAGCAGTCTGGAAATCACCATTTTGTTCGCGATCTATGCTGCCGTTCTTCTGCCTACCTTGCTTATTGTGGGGTCCAGAGGGGGATATTGGGGCTTAAAGAAGGTATTACGGATCAGTATTTGGCTTTCCATCGCTTCAACTCTGTTGTTCATCGCCAGCACTCATGTCTGGATGCTCTATGTGGCAAGGATCTTGGAAGGCATCGCATATGGCGCATTTACAGGAGCCGTTAGTGCCTTCTTATTGAAACAAACGACGCCTGAGAAAACAGGAACTGCACTGAAGCTGTCCGGGGTAACGGTTAACTTAGGATTTGGTTTGGGACCCGCGGTTTCCGGCCTTATTGTTCAATACTTGCATGTTCAACCGCTTCGGATGCCGTTCTGGATCCTGCTCTTCATGCTTTTCGTCTCCTTGGTGCTGCTGGAACTTCTGCCCAAACACGAGGATTCGAATGCGAAGAAGAACAAGATCTCTCTTGGCATCCCGCATAACGTTCGAAATCAATTCTGGTCCATTATCGGGCTTCCAATCTTCACGGTGTTCACATTAGGCGGAGTTGTTTTATCACTCATCCCAACCTTTGTCAAAAACGTAATACACACCAGCAATTTATCCATATCCGGTTTATTGATTTTGCTGCTTCTGGGTGGAGGAGCGCTCATGCAGTTCTTCCCTTGGCCTAAAAACCCTGTCACACGGATCCGTCTGAGCATATTGGCGCTTACCATTGGATCCTGGCTTATCTTCTTATCGGGGCAAACGTCGAGCATGCCCTTGCTCTGGGCAGGTTTCTTCATTCAAGGGATCGGCGCCGGATGGACGTTTCAAGCCGCTTTGCGATTTGCCGGACAGCTGCCCAAACCGGAAGAACGACCGCGTGTCATCTCCGCCTTCTATATGTGCGCTTATGCCGGATTCATTGCTCCCCCAGTTGCCGTCGGCGTCCTGACATCGTTCTTAAGTTTGAACACTTCGCTCGTGATTATCAATATGTTTGCAGCTCTCATTGTCGTTTATGTGCTGATTTATTCCTTGCAATTTAAACGGTATTATTCTAAACTGACATCGCAGTGAATACGGACTTAATGGAAGAGGACATTCGGAATCCCGGATGTCCTCTTGTTATGGTTTACATAGGGGGGATGAAGTCGATGAAGCTAAGCTTGGAAATGTTGACGCGCTACGGTTTGACTCTGCAAATCGGGAAAACAGCTCTGTCATCCGCCTTAGCCTGGGAGCTGGCGTCCCATCTGTCGTTCAACAATTATCCGTACTTTGCGCCACTGGCCGCGATTCTAACGGTACAAGTTACCGTTGCCGATTCGCTTGAGAAAGCGATGCAGCGCACTATGGGGATCATTCTCGGAGTTATTATAAGCTTACTTATTGGACATTGGCTCAGTGCAGGGATTCTATCGATCTTCATCGTCATTCTCATTGGAATGGCCATCCCGAAAGCATTGCGCTTGAATGACCAAATCGCTACGCAAGTGGCGGTCAGTTCACTCTTGGTTCTGGCCTTTGGGCACAATCAAGGCTATGCCCTCGGCAGAATCGTGGAAACCGTCATTGGCTCCGCAGTCGCCGTTGCAGTTAATGCCTTCATTATTCCGCCGAACGCTGTCCCAAGCGCAGAAGCTTCTCTGTTTCAACTTAGCAAGCGCGCGGCTTCGGCGCTTCATTCTTTCGTCAAGTTATATCGCCAGGAGAGCAGCCCAGCACATGATGATGAAGCGGTAGAACGATTGATTGATGAAACCGGAGTTAGCTTGCAGCAATTGCAGTTGGCTAAGCAAAGCCAGAAATTCAGTCCTTTTCGCTCCAAAGAAAGGGTGCGCTTGGAAGCGATCGGGTTCGGAATGAACCAATTGGAAAAGGTGACGATCCAAATTCGAGGGATACGACGCAGCTTGATTGAGCTGAGGGAAATCGAAGAGTACAACGTGGAATATCCGAGGATCGAACGGATATTCGAGACGTTCGAGGCAACAGCGGCATGCATTGAACATTTTGGGGAGACGATTATTCACAATTCCACCGCGAGCAGGAGTACGCAGCGCAGTTATGTAGAACGGGCACAGTCCCTGCAGCTTGCTTGTTTGCATGACATGACAGGCGTACATTCACCTCTGGTACTTCGGGAGATCGGAGGGATCTTGGTGGACTTGAACCGGATCGTAAAAGAAGTGTCGTCGAATGAAATGAATGATAATACCGATATTGTACAAAGAAGTTTATAAACCAAGATCAGGGACATAATGTTGTTATTGTCAGACAAAAGAGGTGCAGCGTTTATGTCCAATAAGAAGTGCTACTATTCATTCGAAGATGCATCCGGCACCGCGATTGAATATCGGGCTACCAGTTTACAGCAAGCTATGGTAATCAAGAAGAAGTTGGCCGAAAACATGGGAATTTCCAAAGAGGATTTTGCATTAACAAGTGTTAGTAAAACACGAAATATCGAAGAGTGACTGTGTCTAAGTGAAGCCCGCTGAAACTGTAATAGCGGGCTTTTTTTATTGGCTGGCGGCATCCTAACATTAATCATGGAGAGCAGGGGGAATATAGACAGAGGAATCAACTTTACAGGATGGAGGGGTCTAATGAAACATGTCTCATCCAGAACGGCATTTTGGATTGTTGCCTGGGCACTCGTCATGAGTTTATGGTCCAGCGCAGCTCCTTCCATTATGTTTCCGCTCTATGCATCGCAATGGCATCTGTCGAAATCCATTACGACAGGTATCTTTGCTATGTATCCAATCGTAATCATAGTGGTACTCGTTGTGTTAGGAAATATTTCGGATTACTTCGGACGCCGAAATACGCTTATTACTGGACTTCTATTTCTTCTGGCTGGCGCTTTGACTTTCGCATTGGCTCCCAATATGTACTGGCTGTTCTTCGGCCGTGCGATGCAAGGCACCGGAGTTGGGTTAGCCGTGGGGTCGGGGGCTGCAGCTCTAGTCGAATTCAATCCGACATCGAACAAGAAGCTGCCCGGATCGATAAATACCATTACGCAAGCAGTAGGCGTGTTCCTTGGACAAATTGTTGGTGCAATTCTAATAAAATATGCGCCGTTCCCGCTGCATCTAAGTTACTGGGTCTTATCCGCATTTGTATGTATCAGCATTATTCTTTGTCTCTTCCTTCCACAGAATGCAAGGTCTGGCTCGGAAGGTCGGTCAAAGTGGAAACCAGCGGGGATTAAAGTGCCGGATGGATTATGGGGTGTTTATATTTTGGCAGTGTTAGCCGTCGGCATGGCGTTCAGCTACGGCGGTGTATTCCTATCTCTTGGCGCGCAAATTGCGCGAGATGTCGTTGGGACCAAAGATATTCTGGTGATCGGTACCGTATTATCGATATCGAATTTGCTGATCGCGGTGAGTGCAACCATTGCCGGACGAATGGGTCCGTTAACCTCGATTCGGGCCGGCATGATTGCGATCATATTGACTTTCGTGCTGCTCGTCATGGCATCGGAGCTTCATTCCTTCGCCCTTTTTATTATCTCATCAATTGTCGGCGGACTTGGCTATGGATTCTCTGCAGCCGGAGGAATTGCCCTCGCTGCCTTGAACTCGCCTCCCGCGCATCGAGCGCAGTTTTTATCCGCCGTCTTTCTCTGCTATCTATTCCAAGGGGCCAGCTCCTATGGGGGCGGTCTGGCGTCTACCGTCTATGGCTTCAGCTCCGCGATTCGGATTGTTTCCGTCGTTGTCGGATTAGTCGCTCTCATGACGCTGTTGCTTACCCTAATCATCCGCATTAGGAAGAGCTCTGAAGCCGTTAAACCGAAACCGATCGGGTAACAAGGAGACGTCGGGACAACATAAAGGCAAAGGCCAGCGTCGCGACTACGATAAATCCATACAACAAGCCATAGCCGCCGATTCGGTAGAAGATGCTGCCCACGATCGGACTGACGGCCATTCCCATATAACGGGAGAAGTTATACGCACCGACGGCAGTCGCGCGATTTCTTGTGAAAGCTCCCGTTAGGAGCGTCGTCTGCACAGGGAGAGACAGCCCCAGGAATAATCCAAAGGCAATAATTCCAGCCAGCAGCCAAGCCAATGATATCGAATAGGAGATGAGGAAGAACAATACCGCAATTGCGTTTAGGTAAGTCGTCAGCACAACAACCTTTTCTCCATCTATCCGCGCTTGGATTTTTCCGCCCAAATAACTGCCGATCACGATACTGAGTGACATCGGCAGAAATACCAATCCTTTCTGTTCAGCCGATAAGCCGTAACGATCACTTAGGATGTTCGGCAGGAAGACAAGGAAATCGTAAAACACATAATACTGAATAAACCCCAGATAAATAATGGACGAGCCGATCCGATTCTGAAGAATCATGGCAAAGTCCCGCAGTTGAAACCGGCCGGCTTCGACGTTGCTTGGTTTCGTTTCCTTCAAATAGAGGTAGTTGAATATCAACACAAGCAATCCAGTTGCTGCCAGAGCGAGAAATACAGAGTGAAAATTGAACAGCCCGCTCAGGAATCCGCCAATGACGGGCCCGAGCACCGGTCCTAATGAAACTAACATCTGGAACGTTCCCATCGCATGACCCCGTTCTTTTCCTTCGAACAAGTCGCTGATCACCGTAACAGCAACGACTGATCCCGCAGCGATTCCGATTGCCTGCAACGCTCGGAAAACCAGAAGCAGCTCTATATTTTTAGAGAAGTAACACCCAACCGAAGCAATCACATACAGTAATACTCCGAATAGCATGACTCTTCGGCGTCCCTTTGAGTCCGTAAGCGGACCATAGATCATTTGCATGATGGCCAGAAAAAAGGTAAACACGGAAATCGTCAAATTGACGACGAATGAAGTCGAGTGAAGTTGGCTGGCAACCTCGGGCAACACCGGCGTGTAGATGGTTTGCGTGAACGGCCCAAGAAATGCAGCAAACGCGACAAGATAAACAATGAATTTACGATTCACAATGGTCAATCCTTTCTGTGATAGCTTATTGTTATCGTACTTGAGATCCATTATTTATTCCAACGCATTTCATGCTATAATCTCATTCATTAAAAGGAATGAATGGAGTGTACGAGATTGGAACTACTTCAACTGCGCTATTTTCTAGCGGTAGCTCGTTCAGAACATGTAACTGCAGCTGCTCAGAGTCTGCATGTTACGCAATCGTCCTTAAGCAAGACGATCCAGCGCTTGGAGGATGATCTAGGCGTATTGCTATTCGACCGGGTAGGCAGGAAGCTTCAATTGAATGAGTTCGGAAGAAGATTTCTCAGGCGGGCTGAAAGGGCTCTGTTCGAGCTTGAACAAGGGAAGCAGGAGCTTAGCGATTTATCCGACCCCGATCATGGCACACTTGAGTTAGCCGTGACTAGCGCAAGCGTATTGCCCGATATTCTCCGGAAATATCGCAGAAAGCGGCCAAACATTCAATTTCACGTTCAAATGCTGACCACTCAGGAAATGATTATGCTGCTCGAGAGAGGAGAGGTTGATTATTGTTTGTCATCGCCACCTGTTCAGGGGGATGACATCGAATGTCAAATCGTCTACATTGACCCTATTCTTGTCGCCGTCCCAGAAGGACATCGGCTGGCGGATCGAAGCAGCGTATCCTTGTCCGAACTGAAGGACGAATGGTTCGTCGGGGTGAAGATCGGATACGGTACGCGCGATTTAATGGACAACGTATGCAAATCGGCGGGATTCGTACCTCATTATGTATACGAGGGAGATGAGCCTGCGAGGCTGATCAATCTGGTGGAAGCCGAAATCGGCATCGCCTTCATACCTAGCACGGCGAGGAATGAACGAGCACAGATCAGGTATCTCCAGATCGAAGGCCACGAAGCGGTGCGGAAAATCGCATTATTGTGGCACAAGAGCCGCTATTTATCGCCGGCTTCGCTGGATTTTCGGGAAATCGTTGTCGAATATTTCGAGGACATCCTATGAGTTCTGGATATCCATCTGATTCTTTCTTGATTTCTTCACCCACAGAATACATCCCAATATTAACGGGAGAATGATCGAAGGCAGGATGATCGAGAAGGGTAGAATCTTCACGTCATACGCGACCAGCTTCGCAGGATTGTCGAAGCTTTTCATTGATACCGCGAAGAAGATGGCTCCAACGGGAAGATAGAGCGAGGAGAGGTTCTTCGCTCCGAATATCCGGCCTACGATTTTCACAAAACAATACTGTACGATGATAATCTCAAACAAGGTTAAGATCGTCCATATTCCGATAATCATAATTTCAATTCGTTCAATATTTTCGCCGAACTTCACTAATTGAATCGAGGAGAAGAACGGAAAAGCCGCCGTCTTGAACATGTACTCCCCCAAACAGCCAATCGCAAGGTAAGTCGACATCAGAAGATACACACAAGAGAAGATGGCGGCAGTCGTGCAGCTCTTGACCAGCTTCTTCTGGTTTGTAATCTCGGAGAATACGAAGGCGAACACGCTTGTTTTGCCAAATGGAAATCCGAAGGAAATCATCGAGCTGTAGACAATCAACGGCAGAGCATTCTGAAACTGAGGCATGAACGGATTGCTCTCGACATCATCAAATATGAACACGGAAATGACCAGCATCGCTACTGCGAAGAATGGAAGAATGACCAGAGCAGCTCGGGAAATGGAACTTAACCCCAGATAAGCAGCATAAGTCGTGACGAGCAATACAATAGCCATAATCAGGCCCGGAGATGTATTCGGCAATATGGCCGTTGTGTAAAACAACGATATGGAGCGCAGCGACAATACGCCCAGTCCCGTCATTCCCAAGAGATAGAGGCACAGAACAAGCTTGCCGACCCAATTGCCGAAAACAGTGATAATGATATCGCTTAGATTCATATCAGCGAACTGACGTTGAATGTAGACGAGTAATTGCACCAGAAAAAGCGTAGCAATTGTGGCCGCAATGATCGCGATCCATACATCGTGCATGATTAGCTTCGCTTCCAATAAATATAGCGTCGAGAAACCTGACATGAATGCGAAGCACATACAACCAAACTGAAACGGGGTAATCTTCTCGACATTCATGAGGGGCTGACCTCCTGCACAATATGGAAACTACGCATTACGAATTCGGAAATCGATTGGTATAGGAACGTATTAAAGGTTTCTGTCGTCGGGATCCAGTTTCCGATCACAGGAAGGAGGTAGCAGGCTGCCACAAGAGAGAGCACACATACGACGATGGCTTCGCTGCGTTGAAACTTCTTCCACAAAAGAGTTGATTTCCAGCTTCCATAGACCACGACGAATGTCAGTACAAGGTACTCAATCATCTTTCGAACCTCCTAACACTTCACTCATTCCGATCGTAGGAATCGACACATCCACGTGAACACGAGTTGGCATAGATGGGTAAACTTCCGTCACCCAATGCGCTGATATTTTCCGCCAGAGGTAAGGGTGGTAATGCCTGAGATAGTCGGAGAAGCCGATAATGTCTGTCTTCATTACCTGTTGGAACCGGTTAAGGCTCTTCTTCAATTTCCTCTCCATATATCGGTTTGCAGCGTTCTCCAGCTCTCGCAGCTTCACCGGGTCCGCCAGATTTAAATGGTTATCTAAGCTGGCGATGGTCCCCGTCAGTCCGATATGAATATCAATTCCTTGCTTGCCGTTAATATGAACCAGTTTCATGGATCTCTTATTTACATGCAACCGTAAACCGACGTTTAAAGACTTATACGGCACGTATTCCGCAAATTCGAGATGCCTCCAATACTTCTTATCGACGAGGATGTGGATGCTCAGCGTATCTTCCTTCGTAAGCCAGTTGCTCAGCTTGCCTTCTTTGATGACGGAGCCCCCGCTTAGGAAAATAACTTCGCGAGTTCCGCCGATCGGCATGGATTTACTCAGCTTGCCGGTGACGAATCCGCGATAGGGGTTGGTGTAATAATTAACGACATCTTTAATCGTGATCGACAGACTTTTACCCCATAACTGCTCATTCTTGATTCGCCCCAAAATTTCATTAGACACCAGATCGCCGGTTTCCGCTCTCATCCTCATCAACTCAAGGGCAGGACCTTCGCCGACAATCAGGAAGCTTGACAGCCGAATTTCGCGGGTTCGGGTCAGAAAGTCCACGACTTCGTAGAAAGAACGGCGTGCGGCGCTCTCGCCGATGAGAAAAAATTTGTCGTGCTGCCAGACCAGAATTTTACCAGCCCGGCTTCTTAAGTTGCGGGCAGCTTCGAAGATGGACTTGCCGGATGCGCTGGCAATCCACTCCGATTTGCGCTCTGAACTATCGGAACTGTTCGTGGAGGCTTCGAGACAGTTGACGGTAAAGATATACTCCTGCTTCTTCTCGTTATAATCAATCGAAGTCAGCATGACCAGTGCGATATCGCTGATTTCACGAATGTCCGACGAACAGCCGGCAAGCATTGCCATCGATAGAAGCAGCGCTATGCTCCGCTTAATCATCTTCATGTGTTGACCCTCTCCGGAGTGCGGGGGAAGCTTGCATTCTCGATAGCCTTCTGTGTTTGACAGGAAGCAGTACATAGTGACTGATAAAGTCACGCCATTTGACCATTTCCAGTGTCGTAATATACGGTTTTCCGAACGATTTCAATGAACAGAGATGCAGGATTAACGCGAACAAGCACAGCGAAATACCCAGAACACCAGTCCAAGCTGCGATGAACATGAGAGGAAAGCGCAGCATCCGTATCGCAATCGCCGTGTTAAACGATGGAATCGTGAACGATGCGATTCCCGTTAACGCAACGATGATAACAATCGGTCTTGACACAAGACCTGATTGGACGGCTGCTTCCCCAATGATCAGCGCCCCGACGATGCTTACGGACTGCCCAACCGTCCGCGGAAGACGAATGCTAGCCTCCCGAAGAATCTCAAAGGCGATTTCCATCACGAGCGCTTCGAGAAACGTAGGCAGCGGAATGCCGGCTTTCGCAGACAGGAACGTTAGCATGAGCGGAGTCGGAATCATCTCCAGATGAAAAGTGGAGAGGGCAATATAAATCGATGGGAGAAACAAAGAGATAAACAGCGTAATCAACCGCAAAATGCGCAGAAAATTGGCAAAATAAAACTTCTCGTAGAGATCTTCGCTAGGGTGCAGCAAATCGGTAATGACTGCAGGCACTAACAAGACGTTCGGACTACCATCCGTTAGGATTGCCACTCGTCCTTGGTTGAGAGCCGTTGCGACCCGGTCCGGCCGTTCGGTGTTCTGAATTTGAGGGAAAGGAGAGTAGGGACTGTCTTGTATCCATTCCTCGATTTGAGCACTATCCGTTAGGACATTCAGCCGGATGGTATTCAGCCTGCGATCTACCTCTTGCAGCACGTCTGGACTGACTTGATCTTCCAGGTAAATTACAGTAATGTCGGTTTGACTGTCTCGTCCAATCATGTATTTCTTCGATTTGAGCTTGTTCGTCTTCAGCCGACGATAGATCAAACCTAGATTGATGCCTATGTCCTCGATAAAACCGACCCGCGGGCCGCGCACATTCACTTCCAGCATCGGCTCGTCAACCGAGCGTTTGCCATATCCCGGCAAGCTCATGCCAAAAGCATGGGAATAGCCTTCGACGAAGAGCACGATCCCCGCGCTGACAATCATATGAACCGCCAGGTCCATGTCTTCAAGGGTTTGCTCGAAGCCTTGAGCAGCTGCCGATTCTTCAAGCGCTTGCGCATCGAACCCGGAAGCGCGGTAATGCTTGCTCATTTGTGGAAGAATATGCTGTTGGAGCCGTTCCATATCGATAAGGACTCTGATATATGCAATGACTGCTGCTGGTGAACCTGCATTAGACTCCAAATAATGAAAGGCAATCTGTTCGTTGTCTGAGAACAAATGACGCAGTGCATCCACATTTCGGACGACCGAAGGCTCGATCGGAGTTTTTTGCGTATTCATGTCTGATGAAAGCCCCCATCCCCGCAATGCTTTATGGAATTATTTCCCCAAAACCCCTGCAATATACTGAACAAATAAGGGGGGATAGGAGATAAAGCAACAAGAGTTCCGGTTCAAAATAAAAAATAGCGGCGAAGGAACGAAGGTCCCTTACGCCGCTATTTATTCATCCAACGATTAACCCAATGCTGGCGCAACAATATCACGCTTGAACTGTTCGATCGCAATGTCCGTGTCAACGGTGTAGCCGCATTCAAGACCGACGAAGCCGTCGAATCCGGTTCCTTTGATCGCTTTCAGGATGTTTACATAGTTGAGCTCGCCGGTACCCGGCTGCTTGCGGCCTGGGTTGTCAGCGATATGGAAGTGGTTGATTCGGTCGATGTAATTCACGGCATTACGAGAGACGTTGCCTTCCGTAATTTGCTGGTGGTACACATCGAATACGAGCTTCACGTTCGGACTGCCGACTTGATCGATGATGTAGACGGACTCGTCAGAACGTTGGGAGAAATGTCCTGCATGGTCGACCAGACCGTTCAGCGGTTCGATCTCGAGCACGACGCCTGCTTCTTCAAGCAGCGGCGCGCAGCGTTTCAGCGTCTCGATCATGTTCGCACGCTGAATGTAACGCGGGATGCCGTCAAGAACGTTGCCGGTTTGGGAAATCATCGAACGAATGTTCAACAATTTACATGCTTCGATCGATTGTCGTACGCCATCGATATAAGCGTCACGAAGCGATTCGTTCACAAGGCTGATGAACTTCGTGCATGTCGCGTTGATGCCCACGCCGATGCGTTCCTGCTCCTTCGCCGTATGACGAATGTCCTTCAGGTCCCACCAAGCATAATACTCAAGACCATGAAGGCCGTGTTCTTTGATTTTCTCCAGATGATAGACTTCGTCTTTGCCGGAGTAAGCGCCGATACAGATTGAGAATTTCATAGGTACTAACCGCCTTTGCTATGATTTATAGAGTGACCGGCTTGCCCGAGACAGCAGATTCGTTCGCAGCAATCGTCACAGCATGCGTGCGGAGCGCATCTTCATAATCCGAGAGGATTCTGGAAGTGTCGCCTGTACGCAGCGCATAGATAAAAGCTTCATCTTCGGTGTTATACGGGTTCGTGCTGCCGCTGAACGTGTTGATGCCTTCAGGGGTGATCTCGCGAAGCGTTCCGCCTCTGATCTCAAGCACGCCGCGGTTCGTATACAAGTCGAGCCCAACATGGTGTCCGACAGGAATGGCACATGTATTGGAAATCGTTGCGATCGTACCGTTCGCAAGCTTCATCGTTACGGAGCCTACATCAGGAACGTCAGTGCCCGGGACTTGCTTATCCATGATCTGAAGCGCGTAAGCCGCGTACACTTCTTTGACCTCGCCGCACAAGTAGCGGAGCAAGTCAACGATATGCGTCGTTTGCTCTACGAATTGACCGCCGGAGCCGTTCTTCACTCTCCACCATGGAACCATCGGCATGCCGCCCATCCAGTATCCGAGAGCCATACCTTGCTGAGTGCCTTCGAGAAGCTTCTTCGTCTGAGCGGCAGCTTCTTCATATCTCCAGTGGTAACCGACGGAAGTGATCAGCTTCTTGCCAGTCACTTTCTCGGCGATGAGTGCAGGCAGTTCGTTGTTGATGCCAAGAGGCTTCTCAACGAGGAACGGAATCCCGCGTTCGACGAGCTTCAGCTCAGCATCGCCATGAGCCATAGGAGGAACACAGACGTATACGCCGTCCAGCTTGCGATCGTCCAGCATGTCGTCAAGGTTCGTAAACGCTTTCGCTCCAGCGAATTCTGAAGCCGCCTTCTCGGCACGCGATGAGTCCACGTCGAAGAATGCCGTCATTTCCACCCCGTCCATCTTCACGAGGTTCTTCAAATGGTGATTCGCGATTCCTCCGGTACCAATAACACCAAGCTTTACGGACATGGCACAAGTTCACTCCAATTCAGTGATTAGTATAATAAAATGCAAATCTCAAAATTATTTTAATCCAATAAGTATGCGTTTCATATATAATATATTTCATCATCGGTATAATAAAATGAAAGTGGGTATATAAGCCTGAGACCAAACTACAGCACTTATTTCGTGACGACGGAATGGGATCGCAGCTTGCCTCTGCATCTGACAAGCATGGGATATGACAATGCTCAGAACCCTATTCATAGAGAGCAGGGCTTTCCCTCGTTTCATTGGCTGCACACGACTAGGGGATGCGGGGATTTTACGGTAGGAGGGAGTACGTACCGACTTCAAGCGAATCAAGGTATTTTATTGAAGCCGAACGTTCCTCACCACTATCATGCAGTGACCGATAAATGGGAAATCTGGTATATGACATTTGATGGAGCGCTGGCAAATCCGATAACGTCGTCGCTGGAGCTTCCGCAGGCGCAGCCGATCGGATGGGAGCCGGATAGTCCGCTGGCTCATATTCACGAAACAGCGGAAGAGAAGTGCAGATATAGCTTTGATCTCGCTGGGGTCAATGGTTCCCTTGAGGTCTACGCTTTCCTTACACAATTAAAGCAGTATGGACAGATAAGCGGTCAAAGCTCCTTGTCTGCCGGTCATGAGAGGCTGACTCCGATCTACCTGCTGATTGAGGAATCATATGGCAACCCCGCACTTGGTCTCGAGCAGATGGCTGCCACGCTTGCGATAAGCCCTCAGCACCTCAATACGCTGTTTCGCAAAAGCTGGGGTCTAAGTCCTTATCAATATTTGCTGCAGTTTCGGATCCAGAAGTCGAAGGAGCTGTTGATTGCGGATCGAAGGCTGACAGTGCGAGAAGTTGCGCTAGCCGTAGGCTTCCAAGACGACAGTCATTTTGTACATACGTTCCGCAGGCTGTCGGGAATGACCCCATTGCAGTTTAGGCTTCAGTTTAGCGATTGACATTATATTGACAACAGAGGAGAATGACATGTCCTGGAGCAAGTTAAAGCAGCAACTTGAGAGCTTTCTATGTCCTGCATTAATGGGGAAGGTTGAATATCGCGCAACGAGCTACCGTTATTTACCCGATAAAGCAGGGCAATGTTATCTCACAGTAGATAAGAAGAACATTCTTAACATGAGTGATGCCGCGACGTTAATCAGATGGTATCAGACGGAGCTGGAGGTTAAGAATGATCCCGATATCCAAATTCCGATCGAGCATGCAGAAATTGAAGCGATCAGATTAGAAACCAAGGGGCAAGTTCCCGAGGATCGATTAAACGTCATTGCTAGAGGCAGAAAAATATCGGTAGTTGCAAAAGAGCTGTTGTCGGCACAGTCGGCGCTGAGCAAATCAAACTTCACGGTCGAAGCGACGAAGTTCTTGGCAAGTCCGATCGAAGAGAGCATGGAGAGCAAAGACATTCTATTGAACATTCTAGCGTTGGTGGACAGACGAATTGGAAAAAAACGCATTCTAAATATGCGCCAGCAAATGAAGGCAAAGCATCCGATCGTACAGTATTTCTATGAACTACGCCTTAACACGTTATAATGGAGAAGTGACTCTGCGACAGAAAAGGGACTGAACGATGACGATTAGATTGTATTATGATGCTTCCTATGTCACCGAATGGGAAACGAAGATAACGAATTCGTTCGAGAGAGAGGATGGATGGTACGTCCTCTTGGAGGAAAGCGCCTTTTATCCTCATGGAGGAGGCCAGCCTTGCGACACGGGGACAATTAACGGCGTTAATGTCTTAGATGTTATAAGCGAAGAAGATGAAGTTCTGCATAAAGTAGAGCGACTGCCGGAGGAGACGGAGGCATCATGCCGGATCGATTGGCAGCGCAGATTCGATCATATGCAGCAGCATAGCGGCCAGCATCTGTTGTCGGCAGTTTGTCTGAAGCTATTCGATGCAATGACGTTAAGTTTTCATCTTGGCAATGAGATTGCGACGATCGAAGTGGCTATGCCCGAGCTAACGCAGGAGCAGTTGACCGATCTAGAACGGGAAGTAAACCAGGCCATCTACGATAATCACCGAATTACGAGCTATATGGTTTCCGAGGAGAAGGCTAGCCAGCTGCCGCTGGTAAAGCCGCCGAAAGTGTCCGGGATGGTACGGATCGTCGAGATTGAGAGCGTGGAATACAATGCGTGCGGCGGAACACATGTATCGTCAACAGGCGCAATCGGGATGATCAAGCTGCTGAGAACGGAGAAGATCAGAGGGAATACCCGAATCTCGTTCAAAGGCGGCAGCCGTGCCTTAGCGGAATTTAATGATTGCTTAGAGATTCTAGGGAAGCTATCTATTAAATTCAATACGAATAAAGACGATATCGTCGCACGGGTGGAGAAGTGGGAGCAAGAGCAGAAACAGCTTCAAACGGAGCTGGCTGCTCTCAAAGAACAGCATGATTCGTTCATCGCAAGAGATCTCTTGGAATCGCAGGAACGCGGTTTGATCGCACACCAGTTCGAGAACAAGCCGCTGAAGGATTTGCAAAGCCTGGCGACCAAGCTCACGACATTGACTAACGCGCCCGTGCTGCTTGCCGATCTTGCAGAGTGCAAAATCGTACTGTCGCACAGCGGGTCTTCCGAGCTTGCTTGCGGCGCATTCTTCAAGGAGCATCTAAGAGCGTACGGCGGCAAAGGCGGAGGAAGCAGCAGCATGTCACAGGCTGGTTTCGATACGCTGAACGAAGCAATGGCTTTCTATGAATTCGCAAGCAGCACGATCCGAAGCAGGGTCGGATGAATAAACGCCGGCAACCTTAGACAGGTTGACGGCGTTTCTATATGAGCGTTCAATTTTTAGCGTTTCGGCATCTTGCTCTCATCCATGTACAGCAGGTTCCAGCGGTGACCGTCCAGGTCGGCAAATCCTGCGCCGTACATCCAGCCGTCATTTTCGCTCGGCTTGCCAAAGATGATTCCTCCGGCGAACTCTACCTTTTGAATGATGGCATCGACTTCTTCTCTGCTATCAGCGCCTAAGGAAAATATGACTTCTGCGTTACTAGAAGTATCGGCGATTCTCGAACCAGTAAACTTCTCAAACGTCTCAATCGGGAACAGCAATATCGTTGTTTGGCCTATGGCAAGCTTGGCTCTTTCATTACCAAAGCTTGTCGCTTGATAGCCAATCGCATTGAAAAAGGCAGTTGACCGCTCAACATCTTTGACCGGCAGGTTAATCCAAATATCCTGTGACATGGTTATAGCCTCCTGGAATATATTTTTCAACTATACTTACTATACTCTACCTTTGGGAGCAGAAGCGAATCGGATAATCGATCGGCAACCTGCATTAACGGACTAATCACTATCCGTTTAACCTAAATCGGCAAATGGATATAATGTGCCTATAAACCATTCAACGAGTTTGGAGGAAATTTCCATGTTAATACGTATGGCGACAAGGGACGACGCGCCGGCGGTCATTCCGCTGCTGCTCGAAGCGATCGGGGACATCGCGTATTTGCTTACCGGGGCTTCCGATGAGGCGGAGGCGGCTGAATGACTGACTGACTTCTACAAGCAGCCGGGCAATCGGGTCAGCTTGGAGCATGTTCTCGTCGCGGAACAAGACGGGCAGGTCGCGGGCATGCTCGTCGCATACTCCGGCAATGATGCGCATCTGCTGGACGAGCCATTTCTGGAACAGCTGCGCCGACAGACTCCGCTCTTGGCTGACAGTGTAATCGTCAAGGAAGCTCAGGACGGCGAATACTACTTGGATGCCATAGCCGTTGCGGAGCAATTCCGCGGGCATGGTATCGCGAAGCGGCTTATGGCTGCGGCCGAGCAGCGTGCGGCTGAGCTCGGGTTCGACCGCACGGCACTGATCGTGGAAGCCTACAACGATCGCGCTTACAAGCTCTATGCGGCAAGCGGCTATAACGAAGCCGGCACGCTGCGCATCGGAGACAGCGGCTATCGACGCATGGCGAAGCCTTTAACCCTTTAACCCTTTAACCCTTTAACCCTTTTGGACTTTATATTTTGAAGATCTTAGACATATTTTTACGGTACATACAAGGCGTTTGCCGTTACTAGGTCAAGTGTTCCTACATAGTTATAAGCTGATGAGAAGGCTTATGCCATGGACAGGGATGGTGTCAAATAGATGGCACAGAACCGGAAAAAGACACGTACAAGTTTAACCGGAAGGATCGTATTTCCAGACAATCCGTCATACAATGCGGCCAGATTGGAGTACAATAGGCGCTTTAACAAATTTCCGAGGGTCATTGTTTTTTTGCAGACGAACTCAGGATGTGATCAATGCGGTCAGATGGGCTCGCGAGCGCGGCGTACGGCTGCGAGTGCGAAGCGGACGACACAGCTATGAAGGCTTTTCGGCTGTAAATGGCGGCATTATCATTGATGTGAGCGCGATGGATAAGATTACGGTTGATCGAAAAAGAATGGTGGCTGTCGTTCAGACCGGAAATCCGCTTGCCCGCGTGTACAACAAGCTGTGGAATAAACGTGTGGCACTTCCGGCTGGGACTGTGCCAGACGTAGGCGTAGCTGGGCTTACTCTGGGAGGCGGCATCGGACTTCTATCACGCAAATATGGGCTGACTTGCGATAACCTGAAACAAGTGAGGATGGTTGTCGCTTCGGGGCGGTATGGGGCAAAGACGATTGTGGCAAACAAGCGGAAACATTCCGACTTGTTATGGGCATCACGAGGCGGCGGGGGAGGGAACTTCGGCGTTGCTACCGCCTACACTTTCCGCGTTAGACCTATTTCGAACGTTTCTATATACAGCGTCACCTGGAAATGGTGCGATTTGGAGAAAGTGTTGCCGGTTTGGCAGCGTTGGTCCCCGTCTGTCACAAACCGCCTAACCTCTACGATTGAGGTCTCTGCCAAGCAGGTTGGAACGATTGTATCTACCGGACAATTGCTTGGCGGTGCTGAGGAGCTGCGTCGATTGATTAGACCGCTCTTGCGAACAGGCACTCCGGTGAAGCTGATGGTGAAAACAGTCCCTTTTATTGAAGCAACCCGTTTCTTTGCCGAGTCGGACCTGAACTTGGAACCGAAATTCAAGATAAAAGGGGCTTACGGGTTTAAACCATTGCCAGGTAGAGGAGTACGCATTATACGCGACTTTCTGTCCAAAGCACCGAACAGGCATTCCAGCGTGTGGAGTCAAAGCTTAGGCGGTGCAGGAAGCGCGGTCAGTCTAGTATCGCCAACGGCAACGGCCTATCCGCATCGGAATGCGGAGACCATCTACGAACTGTCGGCTCGCTGGCGGAGAAGCGGGGAGCAGCAGCGGAATATTCAGTGGGTGACAAGGTTCCGCAAAGCGTTACGTCCCTACGTTAATGGAGATTATGTGAACTTCCCCGATCTGCAGATTAAGAACTGGCCCAAAGCCTATTATAGCGTGAACTTCGCCAGATTGAAGCGGGTGAAACGAAAGTACGATCCTCATAATGTGTTTCGTTTTGCTCAGAGTATTCCAGTGGGCAAACGAGTGAAGAAATGAAACCCACTTAAATGGAACCATCGAGGTCATGGCCTTGATGGTTTTTTTGCTGGAATAATATACTGTGAAACTTTCTCGATTCAGTTGCGTCGTAAGGTCATCACTTACGAAGAAGGATACATGTTCCATGAACAAAAAATTCCTGTATGGTGCTGCGATAGCAGCGTTTGCATCGGTTGCCGCGGTATCCGCGATTTCCGTCTCCAGATCAGCTTTGAGGTGCATGAGAAAACGGGCTTCCCTCAATTCAGCGGCAAGCTGTTAGTAAAATATGGGTTCTACTCGCATCAAGACGGTAGCAAGGAGCTGCCAGCTGCTGATCTCGTACTGGGAATCAATAGACTTCCAGAAGGGATAAAGACGCAGATCCGCCTGACGGAGCTCGAACCATATCCATCGCTAAAGCCAATGCAGGAAATTTCAAACGAAACGTTCGATAATCCGCACGGCATGAGAGTGAACTTCCCCGAACGCAGAAACGCTATGTATGCACTGCGAGTCGATTTGTTGAATGCAGCCGGGGAAACCGTCGATGGAAAAGTCACTGTATACGCCTTCGCGGCGGATGAGATCAATGCCAGAATGGAGGCAGACCGCAAAACCTATAAACCGTCGGATAGCCTGAATCTCAAACTGACCAACTGGGGACCGACGTCGCTGAGTTATGGTTCAGCCTTCGGAGTGCAGAAATGGGATTCGGGAGAGTGGAAGCGGCTGAACGGTGGTCAAACCTTCACGATGGAGATAAGAGGGCTTAACCTTGGTGGGGAGAATGTGGAGAAAATACCGCTGCAGTGGTTGAGCCTCGATGCTGGCCACTACCGAATCGTAAGAACGTTCGGAGGAGGCGCAAAGAGCATCATGCTCGCCGCGCCATTCGAGGTCAGCCCGAAATAAGCGAATTCAAGTCCGTGCGGACATGGATTTCTTACGCGAATAGTGAAAGAATAAAATCCAACAACTATTCACCATTAAATAAATCGGAAAAGAATAGTACAGATTGTAACCTTCTCTGTAATGAAATACGCCCATTTGAACAGCCACCCATTCCATACCTTCAGAGAAGAGAGCCCAGCCTAGTATAAACAAGGGGATATAGGAGCGCTTTACTTTCCAATAAACATACGAATAAAAAAACAGATAACTAATCGGTCCATAGGAGCAATACGAAAGAAAATCAATGAACTGGTAGTTCGAGGTATCATTCACATCATAGTAATTCACAGGCTCCACACTCAAGGAATGATCGAAGAAAAATCCACTGTAAATGCCACATATCATGTAAACAAGGTTATGCTTGGGCGAAAATCGTTTAGGTATAAGTATAAACGCAGAAATTCCGACCGCTAACCCAATCAGAATAAACCATTCATTGGCATTGAATCGATTGTCATAAATATTCAATCGAGCTTCACTTCCTTCGAACGAAACCTTGTAATAAACAACGTCATCAGACTAGAGAAGATAATATAAAGGCTAAACATGCAGAGTGTGTAGTAGATATTCCAGTGAATAGCTTTAAGGATATCTAATTTCTGTAGGATGAATTGCATCGGAATGAACAGCAGCAGAATGCCAATCACGATGATCCATTTCAACCACTTCCATGAATAAAGCAAAATGTTCGAGACCATGACCATCACAAGAGGAATCATGATCAGACGCAACACTAAATCCGCAAGAGATTGCTCAACATCTGTATTGACTGAGATCCAATTTAGATTGATATGTACGATCGCAAAGATACTCAAGTCGAATATCGTATTTACCGCATACAAAATAATCATATCGAGTTCAGTCATCTTCTTTGGGATGATACTAAGTATGGTAATGACCAACCAAGTCATCAGAACGCAAAAGGCGAGTGACAATTGTTTCACTCCAATGAGTTGTTATCGAGTTCGAGTGCATAGTACGATTATCAACATCCTTGTTTATTTTTAAACGATTTGATTAGATCTCTAGAGCAGCCATTCCTTTCGTTAGAAAAGGAATGGCTTTTTCAATGTAAGCTTCCGCCGTGAGCGAGCTATTCGTTTGCCAGTCCAAGCAAGCCCCGTATATTTGCCAGCTGAGAAGAACCGAGCAAATTTCCGCCTTATCTTTTTCCGTTTCCGGGTATTGCTTCGCGATTAAATGGATAAATACGGATTTCAGCGATTCTTTTATTTTATTCTCGACCATCGGACGGATCGATTCGTAGCTCTTCCTGCATGTAATGCTTAAATCCTTCTCGAACTTAGCGATCGCAAGGAACACCTTGGCAGCCGAATCTTCGTTCAACTGGGCGTGGCACTCCAAGCTGCCTTGTACATTGTTGAGGAGATAGTCAGTTAGGACCGAATCAAGCAATTCGTATTTATCCGTAAAATGGGCATAGAACGTGGCGCGGTTGACGGTCGCGGCATCCGTAATATCTTTGATCGAGGTGTTCTTGAAATCATTGGTGTGAAGCAGCGTTTCGAATGCATCGACGATTAATTTCCTCGTCCGCATCACTCGTGGGTCTACCTTCTCATCAGTTGTCATAGATTTGATCCTCCTAGCGAGTTGAACGACATTCCGTCCGATTTGTTGCGTATGCCACAAAATCAGAAATCTAACGGTTGTGGTAGAAATGACGATCGAATAAACTCGATTGTACAACACCTGTTGCGTAAACGAAAGGTGTGGGACATCAGAGGGGGAGATTGGTAATGGATATTTTAGTTTGGATTTTGCAAGGCCTGCTGGCAGCGATGTTCATCATGGCGAGTTTAGGAAAAATTTCAGGAGCGAAAGCTCAGAAGGATACGTTCGAGCATTTGAGATTGCCGCAATGGTTTCGTTGGATTACTGGACTCGTCGAGCTCGTTGGCGCAGCGCTCTTGATCGCTGGCTACTGGAACTCGAATTTCACGCTGGTCGGCGCGCTCGTAATCGGGGTTACCGCGATCGGCGGAACTGTCGCGCATTTGCGAGTGAAGGATGGAATGAAGCACACGTTTATGATTGTACTGTTAGGCATTATCGCATTCGTAATCGCAGGTTTGAATTAACCGGAGTTTTGGGTTCCACGAATGGAATGGATAACTTGGGACAGCATAACGATGATGCCCCGATATTCTCGAACATCAGGAGGCAATAATCATGGGAATCCTTGAAAATAAGATCGTGTTGATCACAGGAACCGGAGGAGGACTCGGACGCGTCGCAGCGCTTGCCTTCGCCAGAGAAGGCGCAAAAGTCGTGGGCAGCGATATTAACGCCAATGCCAACAACGAAACCGTCCGATTAGTTCGTCTTGCCGGAGGCGAGATGACAGGCATCGCCCCGATCGATCTAACCGACCACCAACAAGTTCAGAAGCTCATCGATGAAGCCGTTCATGCTTATGGCGGACTCGATGTGGTATATAACAACGCAGCCATTCAGAAATTCGGCCCGATGCCCGACTTTTCAATTGAAGATTGGCGGACGACCCTAGCAGGTGAGCTGGACATTCCATTCTTCGTATCCAAGTATGTGTGGCCTCACTTGGTCCAAAGGGGAGGCGGCGTCATCCTTAACGTCGCATCCATTTCGGGTATGATCGCCGGCGAAACGCCTCCGATGGTTGGACATGCCGCGGCAAAAGCAGGCGTCATCGCCATGACCAGACAGCTGGCTCTCGAAGGCGCGCGTCATGGCATTCGCGCGGTGGCACTCAGCCCCGGACCGTTCCTGACCCCAGCCAGCGACCGCGATCTTGGTGACAATCAAGCGGCTCGAGATGCCGTTACAAAGAAGACGCTTCTTAAGCGATTCGGCCAACCCGAGGAGTTGGTGGAGCTGGCCGTATTCCTGGCTTCAGATAAAGCTTCTTATATTACAGGAGTTAACTACGCCGTAGATGGTGGAGCGACAGCATGGTAAGTCGTCCCGATCATCGATATTTCGCATACATCGATGATGACTGTAATAATAACAAGGGCCGCCGATTTCGGCAATGTCATTAAGTTAAGGTGTTGAACCAAATATCTATGCAAAGGAGCAGGTTATCGAAAGATAGCCTGCTCCTTTTTTGCGTGAAAAAGAGTAAAAGAACTTGACAAGCAGTTGAAAATGTGTGGCGAAGCCCCTTGAAAAAACGAGGAGGTTTCGCCCATGAATACGTACGCGAATTCACTAAAACAAAAGCTGACATCCCTTATTCAAGAAATGTCAGCCGCACCAGCACTGTATGTCAAAAACCCCGAAAAAGACTTTACGCGAAAGAAAAAGTTACCCTTTGAAACGGTTATGCAGCTCCTGATCTCAATGGGCGGAAACAGCCTA
>NZ_QTTN01000037.1:24629-66631 GCF_003386535.1 Paenibacillus taihuensis | reverse complement strand
GACACCCTTGCTCTTGGCTAGTGGTTGGCAACTACAAGCCCCCACAGCGGACTTTCACCGCCTAGTTAATCGCCATGCGTGGCACACAACAAAGAGGCATCCTATGGCAGGATGCCTCTTCATACGCAAGCGCGACGTTATGCCGCCCAGGCTCTTACACAGACTAGAATTGCAACTGCAGTTCTTTTCCTGCGGAGCGCAGCTCAATACGCCCTGCTCGATTGCCGGCGCTGCTTCTGTTAACCGTCCGCACCCCGGACAATCCAAGCTTATACGGATGAACGCCAAACACATACCCGATGTATTCCGGTTCTAGACGAATCTCCGGCAGGTCCAAAACGTCTCCCCATTCTAACAGGAGGCCCCAGTTCGGCAGGTCAGTGGAGATGAATATCTCCTTATCCGCGCAGCGAATGCGCAGTTCATGCCCGCCTTTCAAATGAACAAGAATTGTAAGCTCGCCTTGAACCGTTTCATCCGTTTCAAGCGATTGCACGCTTACCGGAACAGCATTTCCTTCGCTGTCATAGATCGCAGGACGAAGTCCGGCAGATGTCTGCTCATTGCTCCAACGGGCACTATCTACAACAGGAAGCGTATCGTAATGTGCGTTCTTGTCCGGGCATGTTGCGTCCAAATACCGTTCCGCATACTGCTCGTCAAACCGGTGTATATCGCGGATCCAGAGCTCGCCGTCATTATTCAGCAGGTTAAGCCTGTAATTTCGGTTGTTATACCATACCGACTGACGGCCTTCCTTGCGCCAGTCCGTCAGCGCGCAGATAGATGCAGCCGGCGTAACCGGATATTGGCGCCGGAACCAACGACCCGATTCCGCCAGCGTTTCAACCTTCAGCACGCCTTCCGCTTGTTTGGAAGCAAGCAAGTCTACCTGATCGATCAGACCATCCTTCATCGCTGCCCAGCCGAAGGAGTTTTCCTGACCGACTTGCGTGTAGCCGAAGGATACCTGCTCCTTGCGGAAGTTAACATCATAAAACCATCTTACCCACTCCGGAATGCCGCCTCCGCCTTCTTTGCCCGAATAGACCGGCTCCAAGGTAATAACGGCTTGACCGTTACCGCCAAGCTTGGCGTCATATTGGTAGATCGGATCGCTTCCCAGCATGCGGAACACCGGAACAGGAATCTGATTCGCCTCCGTTTGCGCAGGCATGAACCCGTTCAAGCGGCTCGGATAATAGGCTTGGTTCCAATAACCGCCCCACAGCGTGTAGCCATCGGTGCCCCATTGATCCTTACAATTGCACGAAGCTACGATTCGATAGCGATCCGATAGATACGCGAGCAAGTGCGCATCCATGAACCAGGAGCCGACGGATTGCGGATAATGGCCGAACTTGGCGCGGAAATCCTCCATGAGCACGTCCGCAAGACGCTCCCGCTCCTCCGGCGTATACCCGACCGAGAATGCGATATGCGCATGCCAGTCCCATGGGAAACGACCCCGCCACGGAATGCCGGCTTTCTCTGCCAGCGGCTGCACGACTTCAAACCATACGCCAATCTCCTGCCCCGCATCCGCCTCGCTCACTAGCAAATCCGTAAAATCCGGATTAATCAGCGCATCGTATTGGAGCAGCCACGTCGCCCGAAGACCATGCTTCTGCACGAGTGCCAGCTGTTCTCTTACCGGTTCGACCAAGTCGATTGGCTCCCGAGGCTCCACGCCACGGATGAAGTTAATAATATTGACGCGATTCGGATAAACGGGCGATAGGTTACTCAAGATTTCACGCTCCAATTGTATTATTCGCCAACGATGACAGGCTTGTCGTTATACACGTTACGAGGCAGCGTCCGCTTAACCGTAATCGTGATTTTGCCTGCCGGCGTTTCGCTGTACGCTTTGTACTCTTTGTTGAACTCCGCGATCGTGTCTTCATCGTGACCGCGTACCTTCATTTCGTTCAGGAACTGATTGTAGACCTTCTCGAATTCTTGATCGTTCTTGGCAAGCAGCAGCTTCGCGTAATATTGCAAACGGATGTCGCTCTGTACCGGATTGTATTTCTCCACTGCTCCTCCGATGATCGGCTTGATGCGGCTCGACTTCGGAATCAGCCCGAACGTGCCCTGCTCGTGATTGATTTCTTCCGCCTTGTACAGCATCGCATTATACGACGGCCATGGCGATTCCATCGTTTTGATATGCGTGTTGCCGACGCTGGCAAGATTCTTCCACCACCAGAAGCCGTTTTCCGTCACGCTTGTCATGCCGCCGTTGTCGCCGCCCCAGAACTTCGGACCTCTGAAGACGTTATCGTTGACGACGACCGCGCCGTTCTCCATTTTGTACGCGCCCATGCTCTCCGGACCATATTCCATCAGGATGAACGCTTCCTGCGTCTGCATCCAGTCGAGCCCTTTCATAAGCGCATCGGGATCTTGAATCTTCGCGCTGACGCCGGTGCCTGATCCGCCAAACGGGTTAAAGGATGCATACTGAGCCAGCTTCACGCCTGGAGTGGTCGGAAGCTTCGTCGGAGAGAACCAGCCTTCAGGCAGCCCCTTCTCTTCCAACGCTTTGTACGAGATCGACTCCGGAAGCTTGTTCGCCTTGATCAGCGACTGGTTCGGATTATCCCAGCCATCGAACAGCATCGCGCCGAAACGCAGGTTGTTCACTTTCTCCATGAACAGATCTTTCTTCTGGAAGCTCGTCTCCGGATCGAGAAGCCCGTTCAGTTGCAGATGATTCAGCCACTCGAAAGCTTGCTTGAAGCCTGGCAGCTTGTAATCCGGAACGACGGAGCCATCCGCTTGTTCATTCCAGCCGTAACCCATGCTTTGCACGCCGAACATGGACATGACAACCTCAAGCCCAGAGAAGTTTTCGCCGCCGAGCGACAACGGGATGATGCTGCGCCCTTGCGCGTCTTTCAAACCTTTGATTGCGTTTAAGTATTTCTCGAATCCGTCAATCGTCTGCAGATCGTCGGTTGTCATTCCCGCTTTCTTCAGTAAGGAATCCTGAACCCACAGCCCCTGCGCGTTACCCTGCCATGCTGAAGGCTCGTCCACCACCGGCTCATAACCTGACGGCACGAAATAGATGTGCCCATCGGCAGCGCGCCAGTTATCGATAATGCGCTTGTCGATCTTCGCAAGATTCGGATAGTCCGCCGCATCGTCGAAGTACTTATCGAGCGGAAGCAGCTTCTTCTCGGATACGAGACGCGACCAAATGAGGCTGTCGGATGGCAAAATAATGGCATCCGGGAAATCGCCGCCAACCAGCTTCAAGTTGATTTGCTGCGTGACATCGCCGCCGTTGCCAATCTCTACTTTATCCCAGTGAACGCCTGACTTCTCCATCACTTCTTTCGTGATCGGTCCGTCCAGATTTATGGGCGTCGTTTGTGTCGGAGCGTACAGCGTGTAATGTGTTTCTTTCGCTGTCCCCGCCGCCGCATCCTGCTTGTTGCCTTCAGCCGTATTGGAATTGTTCCCATTCGTTCCGCAACCTGTGGTTAATGCCGCTAACATCGTCACTGCCGCGACCGAAATCATGCTCTTCTTCCATCTGTTATTCATACTCTGATTTCCCCCTCATAATAGCCTGCTGGTAAGTGACCGCGCTACTCTTTAACCGAGCCGATCAGAACGCCTTTGACGAAAAATCGCTGAACGAACGGATATACAAACAGAATCGGCAGAATCGTAATTACGATCGTTGCCATGCGAACCGACTTGGACGTAATCGCGTCCGGGTTATACAAGCTAACCGAGTGCGCGCTGGCCATTTGGCTCGCGCTGATCATCTGGCTCGCCTCAATCGTGCTCATAATGCGCTGCAAATAGGTAGGCAACGGCTGCAAATTCAGATCATTGACGAAGAATGCGCCGGTAAACCAGTCATTCCAATGGCCTACTGCGGTAAACAGACCGAGCGCTGCGAAGAGCGGCATCGAGAAGGGCAGCACGATATTAAAGTAAATCCGCGTATACCCTGCTCCGTCGAGTTTCATGGATTCCACCACGGCTTCCGGAATCGTGTTCTGAAAGGAAGTCTTCATGACGAACATATTCCATATGCTGAACAGTCCCGGCAATACATAGACCCAGAAGTTATTGATCAGTTTCAGATGAACAAGCTGCAGATAGAATGGAATCAGTCCGCCGTTGAACAGCATGACGAACAGAAAGACGAGCAGCAGCTGGTTTCTGCCGGGCAGCTCTTTCCTGGACAAGCCATAGGCAACCATGGATGTGATAAGCAGCGAACCGGTTGTGCCTATCGCTGTACGTGCTACCGTAATCCAGAATGCATTGACGATGGTATGGTCATTCAGAATGACCCGGAAATTATCCATCGTGAATACTCTTGGCCACCAGAATATACCGCCGAGGCTTGCATCCCGACCTTCGTTGAAAGATAGCACCACTATATACCACAGCGGATAAGCGCATACAAAAGCAAATATCGCCAGCAGACTGCTATTAATGAAGGTAAAAGCTTTCTCCCTACGCGTCAGACGCCACATACATACACCTGCTTTCCTACCATATCCCGTCGCCTCCGATGCGCTTCGAGATCCAATTGCTGAGCAGCAGCAATATCGTGGACATGACACTCATGACAAGTCCGATCGCCGTTGTCTGGGAATATTGCGCCTGCCCGATACCCAGCCTCAGCACGTAAGTATCGATGACTTCGGCCACTCCGATATTCGCCGGGTTAATCATCGCATAAATTTGGTCGATGCCGACACTGAGCAAGCTCGGTACTGTCAGAATGAGTACAATGGATATGATTGGAACAATACTCGGGAGCGTGATATAGCGCATCTGTGCGAAACGGCCAGCTCCATCCATAACTGCTGCTTCATAAAACACCGGGTTTATGCTCGTGATTGCGGCCAGATATAAGATCGTGCCCCAACCAATTTCCTTCCACATGCTGCTCAGGATGAATATCGGACGAAACCACGTCTCCGACCCCATAAACGCAATCGGCTGCAGCCCAAGGCTGTGCAGCAGTGAATTCGCACCTCCGCCGTCAATGGATAAGAAAGCATCCAGGAAACCTACCACCACGATCCAGGATATGAAATGGGGCAGATAGCTTAACGATTGCACGAACCGCTTAAACCGGAATGCCCGTACTTCGTTAATCATCAAAGCGGCTAATATCGTTGTCGGGAAGATAAATAGCAGCCTGAGCATCGTCAGCAGAAACGTATTGCCTGTTGCTCTCCAGAAATCAGAACTCGCCGTGAACTCCTTGAAATTTTGCAAACCGACCCAGGTACTCCCCCAGATTCCGCCTTGGAAATCGTAGTCTCTGAACGCGATCTGCATGCCCAGCATCGGAATGTAGTTAAACAAGAGAATGAGAACCAATCCCGGCAGAATGAAGACATAAAGCGGGAGAAGGCCCCTCCGTTTAATGGAAGAGAGTACATTCATCTTCGGTGTCTCTCCTTTCTTAGGCTTGTAGATAATCTTGATTCATGTACCTGGCGTAGCCGGCTTCAGCACTTGATATTGATTATAGAAAAGCAGGGAAGCGCTCTCAATAATCGTAATGCACGATTAGTTTCGCTATCGCATGATCTTGTTTTCACGTTTCTTTGCATAAAAAAGAGCGATCATCGATCGCCCGCTCGATATTCCTTCGGACTGAAGCCCGTCATTTTCTTGAACACGCCCGTGAAATACCCCATGTTCTGATAGCCGACGCTATCCGCCACCTCGTACAGCTTCAACTGCGAGTATTGCAGCAGCTCCTTCGCCTTATTCACCCGGATCTGAATCAGTTGATCGGTAAACGAGATGCCAAGTTCTTCTCGGAACAAGGCGCCTAGATAATTCGGGCTCAAGTAGACAGAATCCGCGACCGAGCGCAGGGTCAGATTATCCCTGTAATGTGCGTTCATCCATTCAAGTGCCTTCTGAACGACGATTTGGGTCGGACTTTTCTTCCGCTCGGCGATAAAGTCGCTCAGCCTTGTAATGATCCTCACCATTTCTTGCAGCAGCTCCGTCTCCTCTCGGCATTCTAGGAGCTGCTCCCACAGCCTCTGTTCAGAGCCGACATGACGACTTACATCGCCGATTTCGGCCGCTATCCGATTGGCGCCGCTAATGAGCTGGAGGCATAGGCTTCTCAGGTTAGAGCCTTGAATGTGAGGACTGCCGGCGATGCCTCGCAGCAGCTCACCCAGCAGACTCAAGCTATTCTGACTATCTCCGGCGCCGAACACCTCCAGAAAATCACCTTTAAGCTCATCCACGCTCTTATAGCGAATATCCTCCTGCTCCTGCAGAATTTTCCAGCAAAACGTTCGCTCTTCGCTTCCGAGCAGTCTTTGATTTACCGCTCTTTGCGCCAGGCGGAAACTTTCGCTCAAGCGGCTCAGTTCCGCGAAGGATGGCCCCCCTCCGATGGAGACGGGACAGCAGTCGATTCGCTCCGCTTCCTGACCGAGATTCCGCAGGATATGCTCCGACTTCTGATCGAACGCTTCTATTGCCTCCGAGTTCGCATCCCGCAGAATCAACACGATATTTCCGCGCTGCGTTGTCGTCTTCTCCTCCAACAGCGAGCCGCAGATCGCCGCCACCGATTCATTCAGCAGCTGTTGCGCGCGCAGCACCTGTTCTTCCTTCGGCAGCGGCGACTTTGGATTGGCATCCAGTACGATAACCAGTACACGGCGCAGACCGCCGTGAGCAAACATGCCGAGCGCATCCGCATGCGTCCTGATCGCTTCTTCGCTCAGGATAAGGCCATGAATCAACTCCTGAAGAAACTGTTCCCTCGCAATGGGCTTGAACGTATCCAGCTGTTCTTTAATCCGCATTTCCTCTTGATTTCTCGAGATTGCCTGCCGCTCGGCTTCGCATATGCGCTCTAGTATGGCGTTCAATTCCTCGAATAGGATCGGCTTGACGAGAAACGCATCTACGCCGATATCCAGCGCCGACTTGGCATACTCGAACTCCTCGTAGCCGGTCACCATAATGATGCGCATGCGAGGATTGATCTTACGCATCCGGGCGGACAGCTCAAGGCCATCCATCCCAAGCATGCGGATATCGGTAATGAGTAAGTCCGGAGGGGCTTGTTCGGCCATTTCAAGCGCCTGCTGCGCATCTTCCGATTCTCCGATTACGCACATATGGTACTGACTCCACTCCACATGCTTAATAACTGATTTTCGCTGCCGTTCCTCGTCATCCACAACAAACACTTTCATTTCCACGCCCTATTCCTCCGTTCGCATTAAATCGCTACCGCAATCTGGCTGACCTGCTGCGGGATGAACAGTCCAATCGAAGTCCCTTCGTCCGGCTTGCTTTGAATGGTCATCCGGTAAGCGTTGCGATATTGCCGTTGCAATCGTTCATTTACGTTGTATATGCCAAAGCCCATTCGATGCTTCGCTCCTTCAGCCTTCTCCAGCAAATCCTTCACCTGCTCTGGGATCATGCCGCTTCCGTTGTCTGTGATCGTGATGCAAAGCATATCATCCTGCAAACGAGCCCGTATATGCAGCGTACCTCTTCCGCCCGTGCGAATGAATGCATGCAATAGCGCGTTTTCGATAATCGGCTGCAGCGTGATCTTGATAATTTCACAGGAGAGCGTCTCTTCTTCAATCTCGAATATCGTCGTAAGCCTGCCCGGAAACCTGGACTCATGGATATCCAAATACGCCCGCACATGCTCCAATTCCTCGCGAAACGGCAAAATATCTCCGCCCCTGTTCAGCGCCAGCCTGAAAAACTTGGCGAGCGCATCTATCGTGCGGCCGATCTCGGCGGACCCGACATCGATCGCCATGCTTTTGACCAAGGCCAGCGTGTTGTATAAGAAATGAGGATTGATCTGCGCCTGCAGCAGCTTCAGTTTCTCGGTTTCTGCAGCACTCCTCGCTTCGGCAATTTCGCCCAGCGATTGCTTCAGACGGAGCGACATCGTATTGAACTCCTCCTCGAGATCAGCTACCTCGTCCTTGTCGTAAACCTTGACCGTAAGCCCCAAGTCGCCGTCTCGCACCCGCCGCATGCTTCTCACAAGTGAATTAAGCCGGTTTTTTATGCGTAATCCGAAGCTCGATAGAACCGCAATTGTCAGTACAACGAACAGCACGCTAACCGCGATGGCTCCATTCTTGATCAGCTGCAGCTTCTGCCACAGCTCTTGCTGGCTTACAACCGTTATGATTTTCCAGCCTAGCCGGTTGGTCTGATAGACCACCATGCTTTGTTTGCCGTTAATCTTCGTCGAGTACCAGCCCTGACCTGCGGCATAGACGTCTTGTAGATACGGGAGCGCCTTAATGTTGTCTACCTTCACCGAATCCGTTACATTCGTCAGCACTCTCCCCTGCGCATCCGCAATGACGATCCAACCCTTCTTGAACTCTAACGGATTCGATAATTGATCAAACAGTGCCCGGTTCGTCACTTCAACGTGAATAATGCCGAATTCTCGTTCGTCAAGTAATCCACAAGCCATTTCGTCAGATGCAGCGAGGGTTGGCCGTCGCTGCCCTTCCGGTCGAAATACCAATAAAACTGCTGGTTCCGCCCTTTCATTTCGGAATACCAGGGCTGCGAGAGCGCGTGCTCCATATTGAGAACGACGCCGCCATCCTCGTGCAGGCTGGTGTTGCTTTTATAAAACTGAATTTTCTTCATGGGAAAATAAGAACGGATCCGGTTGACAGCGGAATTGATCTGCTGCAAAGCCGTCACCTCTTCCTGCAGCGATTGATATTGCTGCGTTAACGCAGTCGTGATGCCAGGGTCAAGGGACATCTGCATGAGAATGTTTTGATAGCCAATAATGCGATATTCGATATTCTCGTTCAGCTGATAAGACACCTTCTCAAGCATCTCGCGGCTTTCCTTCTGCGCAAGCGGCAAACTCGTCGAGAATAAGCCATAGCCTACGATCAATACAGGCAGAATCAAGAAGATAATGACGATTAAGATAAGCTTCTGAAGCAATCTTACTCGGTGCCAATAGCGAAAAAACATGCCACAATCCTCCTAAAGCGCTTCCATTTCAAGCTTTGGGCAGCAAACTTTCGGGCTGCTTGACGGCAAAGCCCAGAATATTATGCTAGTTTATCAGATATTGTTTGAGAGCGATAGCAAAAAAGCTTCCCACGAGTTCAATTGAACTCGCGAGAAGCTTATGTCATCTACCATAAGGGTTGTCTACGCATTATTGAACTTCCCATTTCAAACTATCCGCTGCAGGCTTTGTGCTAAAGAATGTTTTCGTTCCATATTCCAGGCAGTATGCGATTTGACTTTTTGTTGCTTTAAATACGTAAGTCCTTGTTATGCTTTCCGTTGGCATTAACTTTCCAAAGAAACCGTATTGGGCTTCGGATTCTCCATTTTCATAATAGATTTTGAAGGTAGCTTCATCAATGGCTTTGTCACTGGTATTATTCTTTTGGTCGTATGTAATGCTGTACTCGTAGAATTGGCCTTTATCTACGACGTTTATTGAAGTTACCACTACTGTCATGTCATTTTCTTTGGATGTGTAGGGCTTATTGCGTTCCAGAAATTCAAGTTTTGCTGGTTCTTGGGTTTGGCCATTCTCAGAGTCCTTAGGTATTTCGGATGCAGCACTATTATTAATTTGTATCACCTTATTAATGCCATCCCAGGCAACTACATCGCCGCTAGCTTCTCCAACAAATCGAAGGGGTACATAGGTGCTCCCATTAATAATATTTGGAGGAGTGCCCAGTACAATTGCTTCTCCATTCACAATAGCGCTTGTATTATTGATCTGCATTTGGAGCTTTAATCCGTCTTTGGTTCCTATGATTGTCTTGGTGTTCGAATCCCAAGTCACATTAAAATTCAACTTTTCAAAAATAGCTCGGAACGGTACTAATGTTGATCCTCTTTCAACTACTTGCGGAACACTCAAATCAAGTTTTTCCCCATCGACGAATACCTTAATAGGCTCGTCTGCAAAGACATTTGTCGGCATCATTAGGGTAGTTCCAGTAATAGCTGCAAGAACCAAAGGCTTAAGCTTTTTCACGATTGTTCATCCTTCCAATTTGAAAACTAGTTGGTCTAACTCGTCACCAAAATTAACCAGTTTCATTAACTATTGTATAAAATATAATATTATGTAATAAAAATTAGGTAAAAAGA
This sequence comes from Paenibacillus taihuensis, assembly GCF_003386535.1. Classification (GTDB taxonomy): domain Bacteria; phylum Bacillota; class Bacilli; order Paenibacillales; family Paenibacillaceae; genus Paenibacillus_Z; species Paenibacillus_Z taihuensis. The sequence continues at coordinate 56,467 of NZ_QTTN01000037.1, read as the reverse complement.
AGGATATTCCCTAGTCTAGTCGTTAAGATGAAGTTCGGTTCAAACTATGACGTTACAACAGATCAGTACGATCCAAAGAAAGAAAAGTACGTAAAAGATGGCTTTTTCAACAAAATGAAACGCTTTGCAGGAAAAGTTCCTTTTGCTAAAGATGCGGCTTCCATGTATTACTGTGCCATCGATAGTTCACACCTATGTATGCGAAGGGTATTGCTTTCGCTGCACTAGCATACTTTATTTCCCCAGTAGACGCTATTCCTGATGTACTCGTTGGTCTGGGACTGACAGATGATTTAGCTATTGTTGCAGCTGCCGTCAAAGCCATAGGAAGTAATGTATCTACAGTACATAAAGAATAAGCCGAATCCTTTTTTTCGTAAACTTTAAACAATCAAGCCATCCCATGGGGATGGCTTGATTCCCCGAAAAGCAAACATTAACAAGATAAAAAAGACTACTTCCTCGTAAGGAAGTAGTCTTTTCTTTAGCGTTCAGGTGGGAAAGCACTCACGCCGCTCTCCCAGATGATGCACAAGGCTCAGAGAGCCTTATTACATCATGCCGCCCATTCCGCCCATGCCACCCATGCCGCCCATGTCAGGCATGCCTGGTTTGCTTGCTTCCGGCTTGTCAGCTACGACAGCCTCAGTTGTGAGGAACATAGCCGCAACGGATGCTGCGTTTTGCAGTGCGGAACGCGTTACTTTCGCAGGGTCAACGATACCTGCTTGGAACATATTCACCCACTCGCCAGTTGCAGCGTTGTAGCCGATGCCGATATCTTCTTTCTTCAGGCGCTCAACGATAACGGAGCCTTCTTGACCCGCGTTAGCCGCGATTGTGCGAACTGGCTCTTCCAGTGCGCGAAGCACGATGTTTACGCCAGTTTTCTCGTCGCCAGAAGCACTTACTGCTGCTACTGCTGCGTATACGTTCACGAGTGCTGTACCGCCACCGGATACGATACCTTCTTCCACTGCTGCGCGAGTGGAGTTCAGAGCATCTTCGATGCGCAGTTTGCGCTCTTTCAGTTCGGTTTCAGTTGCTGCGCCAACTTTGATAACCGCTACGCCGCCAGCAAGCTTAGCAAGACGCTCTTGCAGCTTCTCACGGTCGAAGTCGGAAGTGGTTTCTTCCAATTGCGCGCGGATTTGGCCGATGCGAACATCGATGTCTTGCTTGTTGCCAGCGCCGTCAACAACGATTGTGTTTTCTTTCGTTACGCGGATTTGACGAGCAGTACCCAGTTGATCCACCGTTGTAGCTTTCAGCTCAAGGCCGAGCTCTTCTGTGATTACTTGGCCGCCTGTCAGAGCAGCGATGTCGCCAAGCATAGCTTTGCGGCGGTCGCCGAAGCCAGGAGCTTTAACAGCTACGCAGGTGAATGTACCGCGCAGACGGTTAACGAGCAATGTTGCCAATGCTTCGCCTTCAACGTCTTCAGCGATGATCAAGAGCGTCTTGCCGGATTGAACCACTTTCTCCAGAACGGGAAGGATCTCTTGAATGTTGGAGATCTTCTTGTCTGTGATCAGAATGAATGGATTGTCGAGGACAGCTTCCATTTTGTCTGTATCTGTGATCATGTACGGGGAGAGGTAACCGCGGTCGAATTGCATACCTTCAACCACTTCAAGCTCCGTTACGAAGCCTTTGGATTCCTCAACAGTGATAACGCCGTCGTTGCCGACTTTCTCCATCGCTTCAGCGATCAGTTGGCCAACTTCTTCGTCAGCGGAAGAGATCGATGCTACTTGAGCAATAGATTGGCTGCCTTCAACTTTCTTGGAAATTCTTGCAAGCTCTTCAATAGCTGCGCGAACCGCTTTTTCGATACCTTTGCGGATAACCATTGGGTTAGCGCCTGCAGTAACGTTCTTCAGACCTTCGCGGATCATTGCTTGTGCAAGAACCGTTGCAGTTGTTGTACCGTCACCAGCTACATCGTTAGTCTTTGTAGCTACTTCTTTAACGAGCTGTGCACCCATGTTTTCGAATGCATCGTCAAGCTCGATTTCTTTGGCAATGGAAACACCATCGTTTGTGATCAGCGGGCTGCCGAATTTCTTCTCAAGCACCACGTTGCGGCCTTTAGGACCAAGTGTAACTTTAACAGCGTTCGCAAGTGCATCTACACCGCGCAGCATTGCGCGACGAGCGTCTTCGCCGAATTTAATTTCTTTCGCCATCTTCAATAACCTCCTATTGTCATGTGAAAAATAAGTAAGACATTACTGCCCTTGTGTTGCCATGTATGTGGAGTCAAGCCGGTTCGGCTTAGCCCAAGATCGCGTGAATGTCGCTTTCTTTCATAATCAAAAGCTCTTTGCCTTCGTACTTCACTTCTGTACCGGCATATTTGGAGAACAACACGCGGTCGCCTTCCTTGACTTCAAGCGCAATACGTACGCCGTCTTTAATCGCGCCGCTGCCTACAGCGATTACTTTGCCTTCTTGCGGCTTTTCTTTTGCTGTTTCTGGCAGCAAAATGCCGCTAGCAGTCGTTTCTTCTTTCGCGATTGGTTCGATCAATACGCGTTCACCTAAAGGTCTGATCATGAAAATAGCCTCCTTCTGATTTGGTGCTGCAAATTTTTAACCTTTAGCACTCGCAATCATCAAGTGCTAATAACAATTTTTATAATACCGATTTTGCTAACAGATTTCAAGTCTTCCGCTTACGATTTCGAATGAATTTTACATAAAGGTACCGTAAACGGCCGCATCTCCCTAAAATGACAAAAAAGCCGGCCAGCGGCCGACTTTATCTGTTATTGCCCATATTCTGCTTCCCAAGCCTGATCGGCCTTGAGCTGTTTCCGGTACACCACGCTCGACAGCAGCACACTCAGTTCATAGAGCAGAATGAGCGGCACGGCTACGAGGGAGTCGGAGATGAAATCCGGCGGCGTCACGACGACACCGACGATGATAAGGATGAAATACGCCAAGCGGCGCATCTTCCGCAGCCGCTTCGGGTTCAGAATGCGCAGCTTCGTCAGAAACATAATCGCAATCGGAAGCTCGAAAAGCAGCGAGATCGGCAAAATAATGTTGAACATGAACGAGAAGTATTGATAGATCCCGTACGTCTCAATCAAGTTCAAATGCCGGGCAACCTTCGTCGTGAAGTTGAACGCCATCGGAAACACGACTAAATACGAGAATGCCAGCCCAACCAGAAACATGAAGAGCACGAACGGAACGAACAATAGCGTTGACCGCTGCTCCTGCACGCGCAGTGCCGGCTTTACGAAGGACCAGATCTGATATGCCGCTACAGGCAGCACAATGATCAGCGCAATGACAAAGGCAAATTTCATATACATGCCGATTGCATCCCATAAGGAGAATGCGTGCAGCTGCATGCCTTTTACGGGCTCTTGGTTAATGAGAAAGTTATATACCGGATCGGCACATACAAGGCCAACAATCATCCCGATAAGCAGGACGACGATGACGACAATCAATCGTTTGCGAAGCTCGCCAATATGATCAAACAGCGACATAAGCTGATCGCCGCGTGCCGCATCCGCAGTCATGGGTTCTTTTCTATCTGCCACTGCTACAACTCCTCTTCATAAAAAAAGCGGGCCCCAATTACTCTGGGAGCCGCTTGTTGGAACTTTGATCTTCAGTAGCCGTTTCTGTGCGACTCACTTCAACCCGACTCGCTCTGCTGCGGTCGCGATCGTCGTTATCGTCCATCATTTCTCGAGCACCTGCTTTGAACTCCTTCAGCGTGCGTCCGAATGCACGGCCGAGCTCAGGCAGTTTGTTAGGTCCGAACAAGAGCAATGCGACAACTGCGATAAGCAGGAATCCTGTTACGCCAATACCATTAAACATGTGTGTGTTACCTCCTTACTGATGACTTGGTTAAGCTTATGCAACGTGTAATCTGCCTAGAAGAGCAGAGGAAGTAGTCATTTCGCTTCATTAATCATTAACGGGCATGATTATTAACAACCGTTCAGTCCGCCATAGCCCATCCCGACGATGTCCGCTCTACTAATGGTGTCGCCTGCAAGAATACGAGGCAGCAGCACATTAAAAGACGTATACGGATCATGCATGACGCAGCCTGGGAGTCCCATAATCGGCACTTCGCCGATATAGCCCATAAGCAGCATCGAGCCTGGCAGCATCGGTGTTCCGTAGCTGACGATTTGCGCACCGGCCTCGGCAATCGCAGCTGGCGTGCGGTCATCAGGATCTACCGACATTCCGCCTGTTACAAGTATCATATCATACGACTTGTCACGTAAATAGTGTATTTCCTTGACAATTGTATGGCGATCATCCGGCGAAAACCGCTGCTCTGCGATCTCCGAACCAAGCTCTTCCACAATGCGCGTAACCGCAGGACCGAACTTATCCTGAATCCTTCCAGAAAATACTTCTCCACCCGTCGTGAGCAAGCCAATCCGGAATTTGCGAAGCGGCTTCAAGCGAAGCGGCGATGCGCCGTCATGCCGTTCCTTGTAGCTAGCAACCAGCTCTTCCACCGCGCGTACCTTCTCTTCCGCTACAACTAGAGGAATGACCCTCGTTGCAGCCAATTGCCCGCCTGGCTTAATGACTGCGTTCGTCCTCACCGTTGCAAGCGCGATTTCGCCCAGCTCATTAATAGCATGAACGATAGTCGGATCGATCTCGGCGATCGCCGGAACGTCCAGTGCCGACTTAATCGCCACCTTGCCTTCATGCGGCTCGGAGAGCTGAAGTCCTTCGTACTGAAGCGCGCCTGCCATGCGGCGGGCTGCGTCATCCTCATGCAGATCGCCTTCGCCAAGCTCCATAATATAAATATGCTCCTTGCCGATATCAAGGAGCTTAGGGATGTCTGCTTCTGTAATCAAATGGCCCTTCTTGAACAGCCTGCCCTTGAACTGACCGGGAATGATCTGCGTCAGATCATGTGCGAGCCGAAGGCCGATCGCTTCCTGCACCGGCAATTCCTTCAGAACCGTACGATTGCTCATACTCATTCTGCATGCTCCCCAATCCGGCCCGACAGAATGTTGAGCGCATGCGGGATCTGATCCATGATGGCCATTAAATTTTCGTGTACGCCTTTCGGGCTTCCCGGCAAATTAATGATGAGCGAACGTCCGCGGATACCGCATACGCCGCGCGACAGCATCGCTCTGCGCGTACGCTGCATGGCGCCGATTCGCATCGCTTCCGCAAGTCCAGGCACTTCGCGATCGATCACCTTCAGCGTCGCTTCCGGAGTCAAATCACGCGGCGCAAGTCCCGTGCCGCCCGTTGTAATGACAAGGTCCGCTTGAAAGTAGTCGGTCATCTCGATAAGTGCCGCCATAATCTCGTCCTGCTCGTCGGGTACAATCCGGTAATCGACGATTTCTCCGCTGAGCTCTTCTTCTACCAGCTCACGGATAACTTGAGCGCTCGTATCCTCACGCTCACCTCGCGATCCTTTGTCGCTCGCTGTTAACAACGCCACTTTCCACCGCATGAGCTTCTTCCCCCAATCGCTTTTTCAGAAAGATATGCCATTAACGATCAACTGTATAATCACCGTTTTTTCCGCCGCTCTTGGAAGCCAGGTAAGTCGGTCCGATGACCATGTCCTTCTGCAGCGCCTTGCACATATCGTACACGGTCAGCGCAGCCGCGGAAACCGCGGTTAATGCCTCCATCTCAACGCCGGTCTTGCCGGTCGTTTTTACAGTGCCTTCTATATATAACTCATCTTTGCCGTTATCCGCAAATGCCAGATTCACGCCTGTAAGCGGAAGCGGATGGCACATCGGAATCCAGTTCGACGTGTTCTTGGCCGCCATAATGCCCGCCACTTGCGCCACAGCCAGCACATCGCCTTTGCCAATCGTGCCCGCCTTGATACGTGACAAGGTATCCTCTGCCATCGTAACTGTCGTCCGCGCAACGGCAACGCGTGCGGTCACCTCTTTGTCCGAGACGTCCACCATGCGAGCTCTGCCTTGTTCGTTGAAATGCGTCAAATCCATGCTGCTCGCCCCCTTGTCACACCTTGCTCCGTAATGACCGCATCGACGGCGGCATCATGCTCGTCCATCGGCACATGATCGATCCACTGCGCTTCGTAGCCGAGACCGATCCATAATGGGAATCGCTGTCCTTGCTCGGCTGCAGTCTCCTTCAGAAGATCGTGGAACCGGTCATAATAACCGCCGCCGTAACCCAGCCTGCCGCCGCTTGCATCGAATGCAAGCCCAGGCACGAAGACGATGTCCGGCAGCTGTTCGGCCAAGTCCCAGCGCTTCACCGTCACCGGATCAGGCTCTTTAATGCCGTAAGCGCCTGGCACAAGCTCGTCCCAAGCCTGAAGCAGATACAGCTCCATGGCACGGGACTCCTTCACGCAGCGCGGCACGATCACCTTGATGCCTGTGCGCCAGCACCACTCGATCAGGAGCGTCGTATCCAGCTCTGAACGAAACGGGATATAGATCATAATACTGCCGATCATCGGCCCTTCCCGCTGCAGCATCCAATCCACCGCCTGCTGGCAGGCCGTATCCGACCAAGCGAGCCGCTGCTGCTCCGGGAAGCTGTCCCTTCGCTTCGCGGCAAGAAGCCGGGCCGACTTCTTCTCCTCCGCATGCTTCATAAAGGTTCACCGCTTTGCTGGTCATAGTTACTCCATAGTTTATCACTATTGCCCAATTTTCGCCAATAAGCGGACAGCCACGTGTATATCGCGCAATAACCTTTTTTCATGTAAACTGTAGGGCAGAGGAATTTTTTAAGCGGAGGTTTCTATAATCATGCTTCTTCAAGTTTCTGATGTTTCCAAAAGCTACGGGGTAAGCAAGGTCATCTCGTCCATCACCTTTCAAGTGCAGCCGCGCGAGCGTGTTGGGCTTGTCGGCGTGAACGGCGCAGGCAAATCGACATTGCTGAGGATCATCGCGGGCGAGATGTCTGCTGACTCCGGTACCATCTATAAATCGAAAGAAACGTCGATCGGTTATTTGGCGCAATCGAGCGGCCTGCAGTCGGATAAAACGATCGACGAAGAGATGCGCGCCGTCTTCGCTCATCTGATCGGAGCGGAGAAGGAGCTGCGCTCGCTGGAGCAGCAGATCGCTGATCCGAAGCTCCACGATGACGAGAAGCAGTATCAAGCGGTGCTTGACCGATATTCGAAACTGTCCGACTGGTATCGGGAGCAAGGCGGCTTCGAGGTGGAGACGCGAATCCGGATGATCCTGCACGGGATGGGCTTCGGCCAGTTCCCGCCGGATACGGTCATTTCCACGCTGAGCGGCGGACAGAAGACACGTCTGGCGCTAGCCCGCATTCTGCTGCAAGCGCCGGACCTGCTCATGCTCGATGAGCCGACGAACTATCTCGACATCGAGACGCTCACTTGGCTCGAAGATTATCTGCGCGGTTACGACGGCGGCATTCTTGTCGTTTCTCACGACCGCTACTTCCTTGACGCAGTCGTCCAGACGATTGTCGAGATCGAACGCCACGCGGCAAGACGTTATACGGGCAATTATTCCCGTTTTATCGAAATTAAAGCGGCAGAGTACGAAGCGCAAATGAAGCAGTTCGACAAGCAGCAGGATGAGATCGCGAAGCTTGAGGACTTTATCCAGCGCAACATCGTCCGTGCGTCGACAACAAAACGCGCGCAAAGCCGTCGAAAGGCGCTCGAGAAGATGGATCGGATCGACAAGCCGCTCGGCGACCTGAAGAAAGCGAGCTTCTCGTTCGAGATCGATCGACAAAGCGGCAACGATGTGCTGGACGTGAACGATGTTTCCATCCGTTTCCCTGAGAAGGAGAAGCCGCTCTTCCAGCATGTCTCGTTCCGATTGGAGCGCGGCGAGAATGTTGCGTTGATCGGTCCGAACGGTATCGGCAAATCGACGCTGCTCAAAGCGCTTGTCGATCAGCAGCCGCATGAGCAAGGTACCATCCGCTGGGGGACGAACGTGAAGATCGGCTACTATGACCAGGAGCACACCGGGCTGAACAAAGCGAATACGGTGCTGGAAGAGCTATGGAGCACGTATCCAGGCATCGAAGAAGCGCGAATTCGCACCGTCCTCGGCAATTTCTTGTTCAGCGGCGATGACGTGAAGAAGAAGATCAGCACGCTTAGCGGCGGCGAACGGGCACGTGTCTCCTTGGCGAAGCTCATGCTCGCTCACGCGAATATGCTCATTCTCGACGAGCCTACCAACCATCTCGATTTGTACAGCAAAGAGGTGCTGGAAGCCGCGCTTATCGACTATGACGGAACGCTGCTTTTCATCTCCCATGACCGTTATTTCCTTAATAAGATGGCGGAGCGCATTGTCGAACTCGGACCGGAAGGCACACAGCATTTCCTGGGAAATTATGACGAAATGATCCAGAAAAAGCGTGAAACCGAGGAGCTCCAGCTGGAAACGTTGTCAGCTCAGCAAGGAAAACCGAATAAAGCTGCTGCCGTACAGGAAGCAGCCCCCGTTTCTTCGTACGAAGCCGACAAACAGGCGAAGCGTGACGAACGGAAAAATCAGCGTAAGCAAGAGCAGCTGGAGAACGAAATTGCCCGTCTGGAAGGCGAAATTTCCGTACTTGAGGAACAGCTCGCCGATCCAGAAGTGTACAACGACTATTTGCAGGTTCAAAAGATCCAGTCCGACTTGGAGTCGCTTAAGACGCAGCTTCAAGAAGTTTATGAGGCTTGGGAGCAGCTTCTCGCCTAACGCTATGCCGCTAGGCCAGCTTCACGACCTTCATAATCGAACGACGTTTGATCACATATAACAGCAATAGCGAACAAACTCCGAATCCGGACAGCAGCCATGCGGTCCGGATTATTGCTGTCCATTCCCCAAGTGAGATGAGATGTCTCAGCCCTTCCACCGCGTAAGTCATCGGCAGCAAAGGATGAATGAACCGGAACAGCCCCGGCTCCAGCGCAACCGGATACGATCCGGAGCTCGAAGTAAGCTGCAGCATCAGAATGAGCACTGCAATGAACCTTCCTGTATCACTCCCGAGCACCGCAATGAGCATGAACAGAATTGCCGTAAACACAAGTCCGACCAGCACTGCGTAAATGTACATCGCAAGCGGCGGCAGTACAGTCGGAATTCCCAGTCCCGTATGCAAAATAAAAACCGACAGCAGCGCCTGACAGACGCTGACCGAAGCAAGTGCGACGTATTTGCTGCCGATGTACGAGAGCGGTCCGTGCGGCAGAGCCAGCACACGCCAAATATCGATGACAAAGAACAGCACAAGCGAGCCCACCCACAGTGACAGCGCGATAAAATAAGGCGCGAACCCGACGCCGTTGCTTGGCACCGGATGAATGTTCGTTTCCTCCAACACGACAGGATCTGCAATCACCGCTTGTCGATTGGCAGCTTGCCCATCCGACGAAGCCATGCCCGCTGCATCCGCTAATTTATCCGCAAGCTCTCCTTGCCCTTTATTAATCTGGGCAAGTCCGTCCTGAAGCGCGGCAGCGCCGTCGCCAAGCTTCGCATTGCCGATGCGAAGCGCCTCCACACCGCTTCCGAGCTGCAGCAGCCCGTTCATCAGCTTGCCGCTGCCTTGCTGCAATTGGCCCACGCCGTTCGCGACATCTTTGACCCGTCCGCCAATCGTTGCTGCAGCCGATTGCTGCTTGCCGAGCAGCGCCGATACGTCATCAGCTGCTGTACGGAACTGCTCCATCTGCCCAGCCAGCTGTTCCAGCCTCGGCGTCAATGCAGCGGTTCGGTTCGCGACTTGTCCAATCGACTGATCCAGCGACGACTTCAACGTGTCGATTGACTGTGTCACCGCCTGCAGCGATCCCGCCGCATCCGCTCCTGTCGACTGAATGCTGCCAAGCTGGTCAGACAGCTGCTTGTAGCTTGCGTTGCTTGCTAAATCTCCATTTTGCTGCCCTAGGCCTTGAAGCAGTTTTTGTCCATTCTGTGCCCCGCTGCTCATATCGGAGACTTGCTTCTGCACAGGACGAACGAGCGAATTTAACGCGGTTAAATCCGAAGCCATGCTCTTAACGTGATTAAGTTCTCCTCGCAGCAATGTCATGTCGCGGCTCACGTCATCCAGAGAACCAATCAAGGCGGACTGCGAGGCGGTAAGCTGCTTGGCTGGATCAGCTGGAAGTCCCGCTGCTGCCGATGTTGATGTCGCGCGAATACCGCCGTTCCACTCATCGATACCTGCTGTTGCCAGCTCAGCCCAGGCATTGAGCTTCACGAGCCCATTCTCCAGCTCATTCGCGCCGGTTGTGATGGACCGCAGGCCTGTGGACAGCTTCGTCATGCCGCCGCTGCTTTGGTTTAAACCGTTCGCCAGATCACCCGCGCCTTTGTATGCTTGCGCCGATGCGTCGGACAACTTGGCGGCACCGTCCGCAGCGTCCTTCAATCCTTTTGAACCATTCAGCACTTGGTCGAAAATAACGCTCAAATAATTTCCCTGCAATTCTTTGCGCAGCTTGTTATTCACATTGGCCGCCACCGCTCGCACAATCTTCGCCTGCAGCATGTTCGTCCCTTCGCTCAGCTCCATGCTCAGATGTGTCGGCTGCGGTTGGTCGCCGCTGACACTATAAGCCTGCGTCGAGAACTCCGGCGGCAAATAGAGCGCCATCGCATACTCCTCATTCTTGATGCCCCGCCTCGCTTGGTCCCTGTTCACCTGAATCCAGTGCGTATCCGTATCCGCAACTAACTTGGCGGCAAGCTCGCTGCCTAGATTATGCTGCTCTCCGCTTCGTTTGGCACCTGTATCTTCATTAACAATGGCTAACTGGAGCTCATTCAGCCTTGAGGTCGGATCCCAAAAAGCCCACAAGTAAATAAAGCTGTACATAAGCGGAAGAATCATGAGTCCGAGCAGCGACTTACGCACAGCTCGCGACCGCCACATCGACTTGATATCCATCATAGCCAGCTTCCAGCCGCTAATTGTACTGGCCGCATTCGACGTACCCGTCACTTCCTGCATTGCAAATTCCTCCCTAGTCTCTATCTAGGTAGCATTTGCATGAAGCAGCCCACGCATGCTTTTTTCAATCTATCCCCCTTTTCCACAGAAATATCCACAGCACTGGATGAATTGTGCGGCAATTCTGGCACTATTAACATCATTAAACATGAGAAAATTTAAGGTTTCTTTAATTTTTCTCATCTCGTGTGAATTTGGAATGAGTTATTATCCACTTTATCCACATTATCCACAATCGGGCTGTGAAAAACTTATCCGACATTTGTTCACATTGTAAACGCCCGTTTCATGCGGCTTTCACAGGCTTGTACACAATGGAAGGTATTACTGTGGGTAAAACTGTGGATAACCATGCGAAGCCGTGGAAAACGCGGTAATCACACAAGAAAGCTGCCTATGTCGGCAGCCTTAAGGGACACGAGCTTCTCGCTCGAAGTTGGCGATAATCCATTCACCTTCGCTCTGGAAAAGGTCTAAAATAGGCGCTCGGTCGCTGGGGAAATCATTTAACCACTGCTGAAGTGTGCGAATTACGGCTTCTTTCTGCGGGAAGTGATGAAGAAAAACATCAGCCTGCTCATGGAGCCTTGTCGTCCAAATCTGTGATCGGAGCATCACCATTGAATAGTTGGTTCGAATGAGTTTGCGAGCAAATCGCTCTGCAATTGTTTTAAAATCGTTATCGGAGGAGGCTTCTCTTAGGCGGCTTGTCGTCCGAGGAAGCGCAGCGCCCATATCCCCATTGAAACGAATCGCGATCTCTGATGTAAGCTTGTAAGGACCAAAGCGCGGTCTGAGATCCTCTCCGTGTACGCAAACACAGAGTTCCTTAAGAAAAGCCTGCTCATCATAATTTTGCGAATCAACCACATAGTCGAGATCGATGAAAGCTATACCGACGTCCCGAACCAAATCGCGATATCTATGAGACAGATTTTCGGAGAGCGACTGTAACGCCTCCGCCTCTTGAGAAGTTAACGTGTTATTAAAAATAACGAGAAGATCCAAGTCCGACTTCACCGCTACGGCTTCCCCTCTTGCAACGCTGCCATACACGTAGACACCGTGCAATTGTTGCGGAAACACCGTTGCCAAGCTTGCGACAGACTCTTGAATGACAGGCAAGTAGACGTTATCAATCTTGTCTAAACCAACGTCACTCACTATATATCCATTGCTGTCTAGACCATATCCAGCTTGGAGATCGCCCATCTCAAACTCCGCCTCCTCTCAGTAAAATGGATAGAGACTCAGATGGTTTCTATACCTCTGAGCCTCTGGGTCTCTCCCCTTATTAACTAACTGCCGATTGCAGCACGGAGCTGCTCGCAAATCCGCTCAATTTGCTCCGCGTTCCCCCGCGGCGCATCCGGCCACTGAGCAAGCTGCACCGGATGCCAGAATTGCTCTGGCGTCCCGTCGTACCGCGGGATAAGGTGCATGTGGAAGTGCGGCACCCCATCGCCTCGCACATAGCTGTACACATGCTCCGCTTGCAGCGCTTCTCGCAGGACGCGGCTCATTCTGTTCGCGGCAATGAAGATGGCGCTCGCCTCCTCATCCGTCAGATCGCCAAGCCCCCGTGCATGCCGCTTCGCTTCAATAATTAAGTAGCCGAGATATTCATTCTGACACTCGCTGCCGCCAATCCCTACATGTGATACCGACACATGCTCATTCTCATAGATGACACCGCCTATTGTCGGTACTTCTCCGCTGTGCTTGCTGCATATGAAACACGGGTGGATGTCCATACGAAGCGCTCCTTTTTAGGCCAACTTTTCGGTTTCTACGTCTGCCGAGTCATCGCTGTCCTGCATGCTCATCAGCATCTGATTGCATGCCCCCACGTAAGCCTGTGCCGCTGCCAAAATAATATCGTTATGCACAGCCGTTCCCGTATACCGTCGACCATTATATACAATGCTGACGTTTGCTTCGCCATGCGCGTCTTCACCCGTAGACAAGGAGTGAATCTCCAGATCCTCGAACTCGGCCGAGACTGGAATCGCCTGCTGCAAACAGTGGATGACCGCTTCGAGCGGGCCCGTGCCCGTACCTGTCAGCGTCCGTTCTTCCTGCGAATCGCGCTCGCGGATCGTGACGGATGCAATGCGGGAACGCTGCGTGCCGGCAAGCACTTGCAGGTCGACCAATGTGTACGGATCATGCTGCGTCTCGGTCGTTTCGCTAGCCAGGCGGACAAGCACGTCGTCCGGTACGATTTTCATCTCGTCGGCTTTCACTTTGAATCGGTTATACACATCAAGCAGCTGCTCGTCAGTCAGCTCGATGCCGAAATCAGCCAATCTATGCTTGATCGCATGGCGGCCGGAATGCTTGCCAAGGACGATCATGCTGCGCGGAATGCCCATCGCTTCAGGGTCCATAATCTCGTACGTGTTGCGGTTCTTGAGCAAGCCATCCTGGTGAATGCCCGACTCATGCTGAAAAGCGTTCCGCCCAACGATCGGCTTATTGTACGCGATCGGGAAGTTCATCGTGCGGCTCACCATACGCGATGTCTCGTAGATTTCGCTCATCACGATGCCGGTCTCTGCGCCGATGGCCGATTTGCGCGTCTCGATCGCCATAACCAGTTCCTCCAGCGAGCAGTTGCCTGCACGTTCGCCGATTCCGTTGATCGTGACTTCCACTTGGTTCGCGCCAGCTTGAATGGCAGCTAAGCTGTTCGCAACCGCCAAGCCTAGGTCATTGTGGCAATGCGCGCTGAACTGCACCTTATCCGCGCCGCGCGCGCCTGCCCGCACCGTGCGGAACAGATTGCCGTACTCCTCTGGCAATGCATAGCCAAGCGTATCCGGCAGGTTAATGACAGTCGCGCCTTCGGCGATGACCGCTTCGACCATCTCGATGACAAAATCGCGGCCTGTGCGGCTTGCATCCATCGGCGAGAACTCGATTTCATCGACGAACTGCTTGCCGTATGCCACCATCGCGCGCGCAATCTCGAGTACCTCCTCGCGGGATTTCTTCAGCTGAAAGTCCAGATGGATATCCGAAGAGGAGATGAACAGATGCAGACGACGGCGAGCTGCGTCCATTGTAGAGCGAACCGCGGCGTCAATGTCGCCTTTGATCGCGCGGGCGAAACCGACGATCTCCACGCCTTGCAGCTCGCGGGAAATTTGCTGCACCGCCGCGAGCTCGCCCGGGCTCGACACCGGGAAGCCCGGCTCGATAATGTCGATGCCCAGCTTCGCCAATTGGCGGGCAAGGACGATCTTCTGCTCCGGACGAAGCGTCGCGCCGGGCGACTGCTCGCCGTCACGCAGCGTCGTGTCGAAGATGCGGATAATGCGGTTAGCGGATTGGGATTGATTTTGCGATTGAGATTGAGATTGAGATTGATTCATAGTCATAAAGGTTAGCCTCCTAAATGTTTTATGGGGTTTGTTTAGTTAGTTGCTCGATGTAGCTGGTTTGCAGGACTTCTTTGGCTCGTTTGGCCAACTTTCGCTCGAGGTAGCTGGTGTGCTGGACTTCTTTGGCTCGTTTAGCCAACTTTCGCTCGAGGTAGCTGGTTTGCTGGACTTCTTTGGCTCGTTTGGCCAACTTTCGCTCGATGCAGCTGGTTTGCTGGACTTGATGTAGGTCCCTGGGGAATACTCTTGCGCTCATTTCGGCATTTTCTCGCTGATGTGTAGCCCTCAGGGATACTCTTGCGCTCATTTCGGCATTTTCTCGCTGATGTGTAGCCCTGAGGGATACTCTTGAGCTCTTTTCGGCATTTTCTCGCTGATGTGTAGCCCTGAGGGATACTCTTGCGCTCTTTCCGACGTTTTCTCGCTGATGTGTATCCCTGGGGGATACACTCTTGCGCTTTGCGTGTATCAAAAAGGTACCCCGCTCACAATTAGCAGCCGCAGCCCAACAAAAAAAACCCATCGTCTCTTGTAATCAAGAGACGACAGGCTCGTGAGCTTGCCGCGGTACCACTCTCGTTGCCCGAACCATCCGGTTCGGACCCGCTTAAGCAGCTGTTCATCCAGCGAGTCATAGCGGGAACCACCCCGCCTTACTCACCTTCATCAAGCTGCACCCGATCACGGGGGTTAGCCGTAACTGGCGTACGCCCGGCAACGCTCTCCTCGTGCTTACCGCACGCTTCCAAGCCATTGCCCAAGTTCCACCGTTCCGCTCCCAGGCGAGTTCGGATCATCCTTCGACTGCGTCGCACCACCCCGCAGCTCTCTGCTTTTCCCCGGATTTTGATTCCTACTGCTCCTGTTCCTTGCGTTTCGATCTATGTTCACTTCAGTCGTGATAGCAACAAAAAAAGCCTGCCACCCCTCGATCCTGCTGGATCAAGGGACGACAGACTGTATAAGTCTTGGCGCGGTACCACCCTCGTTGACGCTGCCCTTAAGAGCATGACGTCCACTTAAGCATGCTAACGATTCTAGAAGTCGTCAGCGATGCACCGGATCACGGTGGTTAACCGTAACAACGTACGCGAGCTGCTCCATCAGCCTTGGCCTTCGGCCAACAAAACATGGGCTCGTTTCCGCTATTCCGCTCCCAGGCGAGATTCAAGCCGTTACCCGTCTGCGTTGCACCAACCCGCAGCTCTCTGAACACGGTACGTAAGCTTTACTACTCCTGTTCAACGCGTTTCGCATGATGAATGTGAAGTGTTGTTGCTTATTATATGCTTCCCGAAATCGTCTGTCAATTCAGAAAAGATGGCCATACGAAATTTCAACTCCGTACCGACCATTCTTCCAGCGACAGCCCCGGTTCCGCCTTCATGTCGAGCGGCGTGAATTCGCCACGCGTCCACTTCAGATGTGCAGCCGCGCCAATCATCGCGGCGTTGTCCGTGCACAGCTTGAGCGGCGGAATAAGCAGCGGGATGCCGGCTTCTTCGCAGCGCGCGGTCAATGCCGCGCGCAAACCGCCGTTAGCAGCGACGCCGCCGCAGAGCAGCAGCTGCTTCGCGCCTGTTTCGCGCACCGCGCGCAATGCCTTCGTCACGAGCACGTCGATGACGGAGGCTTGGAATCCGCGGGCAAGGGCGGCTTCGCGAAGCGGTTCGCCTTTCATTTTCGCAGAGTTGATCGCAGCTAGAACGGCCGATTTCAGCCCGCTGAAGCTGAAATCATACGAATCCGGCTCCAGCCACGCCCGCGGCATCGTAATCTCTTCTTCCGCACCTTGCGCCAGCTTGTCGATATATGGACCGCCCGGATATGGGAAATTCAGCGTCCGCGCGACTTTGTCATAGGCTTCGCCGACCGCGTCATCGCGAGTCCGTCCAAGAATCTGGAAAACACCTTCGCTCTCCATCAGCACAAGCTCCGTATGCCCGCCCGACGCAACGAGCGCCAGACACGGATACTGCATCTCGGCGACAAGCTCATTCGCATAGATATGTCCTGCGATATGATGCGTGCCGATTAAGGGAAGTCCAAGCGCCATCGATAAGCTTTTGGCTGCGACGATGCCGACAAGCAGTGCCCCTACTAGACCCGGTCCCTGCGTAACCGCAATCGCCGACAGATCGCGAAACGTCACGCCTGCCTCCGACAGCGCCTGCTCCATAATAAGCGTAATCGACTCCACATGCTTGCGGGATGCGATTTCCGGCACGACGCCGCCGAATCTTTTGTGCGTATCGATTTGACTCGAAACGATGTTGGATAGTATATGTTTGCCGCCGCGAATAACCGCTACCGACGTCTCGTCGCAGCTCGTCTCCACAGCAAGAATAAGTTCGTTATTGCTCGTAGTCATCTTGTTGCTCCACACCCGAGGAATCCAGCTCCGCCCACATGATGAGCGCGTCCTCCATATTGTCTGAATAATAGCCGGGGCGAACGCCCGACGGCTCGAAGCCCAGCTTGCTGTACAGCCGCTGCGCCACCATATTGGACACCCGAACCTCAAGCGTCATGCGCTTCGCACCGAACATGACCGCAGTCCGCTGCAGCTCCGTCATCAGCTTCAAGCCAAGTCCAAGCCCGCGGTACGGTTCGCGAACCGCCACGTTCGTCACATGCGCCTCATCCATGATCGTCCACATGCCGCCATAGCCAATCACTTCACCCTCATAATCCATGACCATATAGCGGGCAAAATGGTTGTTCGTCAGCTCGTTCACGAACGCTTCCTCGGTCCACGGACTCGTGAAGCTTTCCTGCTCGATGGCGACAATCGTCTTCACATCATCAAGCGTCATCATCCGAAATTCGAGACGGCTCAAGTCTTCGATTACTTTCACTTCGGTTCGCCGCCCTTTCCGTCAGCCGCTTGCTGGGCTGTTCGCTCCTGAAGCTTCACTTCCGCCTCCGTCAGCTGCGTGTAGTTCGGGATGAACGTATGCGCGTCATCCTGCTCGCCGGCGGCGAGGCGCTTAAGGCCAAGTGCAGCAACCGATCGTCCTTCCAAAATGTATGGCTGTTTGCGAACTTCGATGGCAATACCTGACTCGGAGCAAAGCTGCTGTAGTCTGTCTGCCTGTGCTTCGTGAAGCTCCAGCTCGCCCACGATCCAAATTGCGGATGGGAGCGACTCCGGCGATGGAGCTGCTAATTTAGAAACAAGTTTGTCTACCCAGTCGTGCATGAGGCGGATGCCGTCTTTGGACAAGCGGGTCCACTCGCCGCCATGAGAGTTAGCTTCGAAAAGAGCTGTATATACCTGCCCGCGTCTTGCGTCCATGATCGGTACGATCCAGACGGAATTAACGGAATTGCCGGCATCAGCTGCATGGGATTGCCACGCGCCATAGCCCAGCGCTTCGAGACTGGACACGCCGACGAGCGGCTTGTTCCAGACCCAAGATAATGTTTTGCCGACCGAAACGGCGATACGCATGCCTGTGTAAGATCCCGGGCCGCGTCCGATTGCGATGCCGTCCAGCTCTTCGGGTTTAACGCCGCAATCTGCGAGAATCGATTGTACGATCGATACCGTGTGGACAGAGTGGTTGCGCTCTGCGAGCGACTGGATATCTTGCAGAACTTCATCGCCGCGCACGAGGGCGCAAGCCAATGAAGCCGTTGATGTATCTAGCGCGAGCACGAGACTCTGCCGCGTTGGTTCACTCATTCGTTCCGTGCTCCTATCGCCTGTATTTGTTGGCACCATGCCACGTACCGTGCGCCGATGCCCGTAATCGCAATTCGGCGCGCTTCGCCGCCCAAATGCGTGATATACATTTGCAGCCGATCCGGCGGAAGCAGCGCCTCAATCAGGCTTGCCCATTCGACAATCGTCACGCCGTCGCCGAAAAAATAATCGTCAAGCCCAAGCTCGTCCGCCTCGTCCTCGGACAAGCGGTACACATCCATATGATAAAGCGGCAGCTGCGCGCCCATATATTCTTTAATGATCGTAAACGTCGGACTGTTCACGACGCCAGGCACGCCGATGCCGGCCGCAAAAGCTGACGAGAATCTCGTTTTGCCCGCGCCAAGATCGCCGTCCAGCGCCAGCACCGTGCCAGGGACTGCCCAGCTTGCAAGGAGCCCCGCCAAACGAACCGTGTCCGCTTCGTTCTCTGCCATCCATATAACTTCCATTTGCTCGTTCATGAAGCCAGTCTCAGCTCCTAATTTCCAAAATGATTATAGCCTCGCTTGGCTAATGCTTCTCGCTTCGGCTCGTTGCGAGAGTCAAAATCCCGAATGAGGGTAACGCCGGCGGCGCCTGCCTCGACCTCGCCGATGACGTAGAACGGCAGGCCGGCCGCGGCAAGCTCGGCCTTCGCCGCCTGTGCATCTGCGGCTGCCATCGTGCCGAGCAGCACGTAGTCTTCGCCGCCGTAGAGGATCCAGGTCAGCGGATCCTCGCCGCAGCTGTGCGCGTAGCTGGTCATGCTGCCGCTTCGGGGCAGCAGCGACTCGCGCAGCGCGATGGTGACGCCCGAAGCCTCGGCGATTTCCCAGGCTTCGCTGGCGAGCCCGTCGCTGATGTCATTCAGCGACGTGACGGTTCCGCGCGCGGCAAGCATCCGCGCCGCGCGAACCGATGGCGCCGGGCGCTGGTGAGCTTGCACCAGCGCCGCGGCGCCAGGCGGCGTGCTGCCGCGAGCTGCCGCCGCGGCGAGCAAAGCGTGCAAACCGGCCGCGGACATTCCCGCGGGGCCGGTCACGAACACGGCGTCGCCGGGCGCTGCGCCAGCCCGGCGGATCGCCGCCCCTGCCGTGACGGTGCCCATGACCGTCACGGACACAACCATGTGCAGCGGCGCCGAGGTCGTGTCGCCGCCAACGATCGCGACGCCGTAAGCATCGGCGCACGCATACAGCCCGTCATAGAGCCGGCGTATACGAGCCGGCTCCCAAGCTGGCGGCGCGCTGACGGATACCAGCGCATGCCGGGGCTCGCCGCCCATTGCCGCAATATCGCTAATATTGGCGGCAAGCGCCTTCCAGCCGATGTCGAACGGCTCCATCGTCATATCATTGAAATGGACGGTCTCGACCATCGTATCGACCGCCATCAGCCACTGCAGATTGCCGCCGACTTCGCCCGGCGGTGTCTCCACAATCGCGGCATCATCCCCGATGCCGAGCACCACACCTTGCGCCTGAAGCAGCGCCGGGCTTTGGCGGCCATCCGTCCAGTAACGTATCCGCGCAAACTCGTCCAGTCCGGCCACCTCCCGCTGCGCGCTGCTTGCGTCTATGTTCTTTTCCACTTCTGATCGTACAAGTTGCTTTCCCCGCACAAAACCCACCGCAAGCGGTGTTTCGGTTTTTGCTTTCCCCGCACAAAACCCACCGCAAGCGGTGTTTCGGTTTTTGCTTTCCCCGCACAAAACCCACCGCAAGCGGTGTTTCGGTTTTTGCTTTCCCCGCACAAAACCCACCGCAAGCGGTGTTTCGGTTTTTGCTTAATTTACCTTATTATATCGGTCAACCCCTCTACCCGCAACAAAACAGGCAAGACCACGCCTATGCGCAGCCTTGCCTGATTCCAGAAAATATAACGCAGTCGCTTAGTGGATCGCTCGCTTCTTGAAGCGTCCGCCCTTCACGTCGTGGATATTGCCCACCGCGAGAAAAGCGCTCGGATCCAGCTCCTGGACAATCGACTTCATTTTCGCCTCTTCCAGACGTGTGATGACGCAGAAGATGACCCGCTTCGAGCCGCCGGAGAACGCTCCTTCCCCGTGCAAATACGTCACGCCGCGGCCGAGACGACTAATGATAGCATCGCCGATCTCCTTCCACTCCTGGCTGATGATCCAGACCGACTTCGATTGATCGATACCCTCCAGCGTCACATCAATGACCTTGAACGCAATGTAGTAGGCAATAAGCGAGTACATCGCGCTGTCCCAGGAGAAGACGAAGCCCGCACTGCCGAGAATGAAGAGATTGAAGAACATGACGATCTCACCGACCGAGAACGGCGTCTTCTTCGTGAACAGAATCGCAATGATCTCCGTACCGTCAAGCGATCCCCCGGACCGGATTACAAGACCAACCCCGATGCCGAGAATAACCCCGCCGATAACCGGAGCGAGGAACGTGCTGTACGTCAGCGCCTTCACCGGATGCAGCAGCGTAGTGCCGACTGACATGACCGCGACCCCGTAAAGCGTAGATATCGCGAACGTTTTGCCGATTTGTTTGTACCCGATAATCAAGAATGGCAAGTTAAGCAAGAATAGAAAAATACCAAGTGGCAGGCCCGTAATGTGAGAAATAATGATGGAAATACCGACGATTCCGCCGTCAATGATGTTGTTCGGCACGAGAAAAATCTCAAGCGCGACGGCTACGAGCCCCGCACCGATGGTAAGAAACAGAATTCTAGAGAGCAGTTCGAGCTTCGTCATCCGATAATGCTGTTTAGCCATACCTAATCCCCCCTACAAGCTAAAACGTTAAATTTAAGCTTATTTATCCATTATACCTATTTTTGAGCCAAAAACCAAATATAAACGCAGGTTATCTGCGTCTTTTAATTATTTATATCTTTCAATCGTCATCTTTCGATGTTTCGTGCGAGGACGATACTACTCAAGCGATACACCTCGCAGCCTCCTAGCTCCCGCTCCGAGAGAGGGTTTTCCCTTTCTCAAACCCATCCCCCCGCCAATTCCGCCCACATTCCAACTGGGCAGCTCTCAGCTCTCAGCCACCAGTACAGCTCCGAGCAAGGAATAGTTGGGGATCAGATGAGATCCCGCTATTGCCCACGTCAACAAAATAGGTTACTTTTAAACATATCGAAGCTTCTACGCCACGCGAACTTACCATATGTAATCATAAGGAGCTACTATCATGCCAATAGACGATATAGACCGCCAGATTATCCGTCTTCTCAATAAGGACGGTCGCATGTCCTACACCGACCTCGCGAAAGAGGTTGGCTTGTCCCGCGTCGCTGTGCA
The DNA here is from genome assembly GCF_003386535.1 of Paenibacillus taihuensis. Classification (GTDB taxonomy): domain Bacteria; phylum Bacillota; class Bacilli; order Paenibacillales; family Paenibacillaceae; genus Paenibacillus_Z; species Paenibacillus_Z taihuensis. Next base: position 35,112 of record NZ_QTTN01000037.1, on the reverse strand, counting down.
GGCGCGCGTTGCGACGCTCATGGAGAGCGGCGTTATTGAGCGGTTCTCCGCCGTCGTTAACCCGGAGAAGCTCGGCATCAATGTATCGGCGTTCTTCAACGTTGAAGTGGAGCCGCGATGTTTGTACGAGGTCGCTAACCGGCTGGCGGAGGAGCCGGTCGTGACGAGCTTGTACCATATGTCCGGTCCGAGCAAGCTGCATATGCACGCGCTGTTTGCGAATAATCAGGAGATGGAATCGTTCCTCGTCGGAACGCTCTACAAGCTCGAAGGCGTCACTAGCGTGGACAGCCAAGTGCTCATCACACGATACAAAAGCCGCATGGGAATGAGGTTATAACTTTGACCACCACTAACGTTACCGACAGCAATAACTCCAATAACTCCACACCTAAAACCTACACCCAGCTCTGCTGGGCGATGATGAAGACCGGTATCCTCGGCTACGGCGGCGGGCCGTCGATTATTCCGCTTATCCGCTACGAAGCGGTAACGAAGTACCGCTGGCTGCCGGATGAAGAATTCGGCGAGATTCTCGCGCTCGCCAATGCGCTGCCCGGCCCGATTGCGACGAAGCTCTCCGCTTATCTCGGCTACCGGCTCAAAGGCGCGCTCGGCGCAGTACTCGCCGTCCTCGCCCATATCCTGCCGTCATCCATCGCGATGCTGTCGCTGTTGTCGGCGGTGAACTACTTAAGCAATTCCGCCATCGTCCGAGGAATGATCAGCGCCGTTGCTCCTGTCATCGCGGTCATGCTTGGCGTCATGGCGTACGAATTCGGCGAGCGCGCCGTCAAGGGGCTCGGCCGCAAGCTCGGCATCATCATGCTGCTCATATCCTTCGTGCTGCTTCAGCTGCTCGGCGTCCATCCCGCGATTGTGATCGTGCTGTTCCTCGCGTACGGCGCCATGCACTTCAAGCTGCTCACAAGATTCCAGCGCCACAAGCAAAAAGAATCATCCCAGAAATGAGGCACGCCTGAAATGGAATGGCTTAAACTATTGCTCGGCTTCTTCATTGCCAACGTCCTTGGCTATGGCGGTGGTCCATCCTCGATTCCGCTTATCTACCAAGAGGTTGTCACGCACTACCATTGGACGGATGACGCTGAATTTTCGAATATTCTCGCCCTCGGCAACGCCCTGCCCGGTCCGATTGCGACGAAGATCGCGACTTACGTCGGCTACGAAGCTGCCGGCTGGCTCGGCATCGCCGCAGCGCTGATCGCGACGATTGTTCCATCCGCACTTGCACTCATCATCCTGCTCAAGGTGCTGAAGAAGCACCGCTCGTCGCCTATCGTCAAAGGTATGACGCTCCTCGTTCAACCCGTCATCGCGATCATGATGGTGCTGCTCACCTGGCAGATGGGCAAAACAACGGTCCACGACATCGGCATCTGGCAAGGACTGATCATCGCCGTCGTCGCCTTCTGGGCGATGCAAATCCGCCGCATCCATCCCGCCTTCGTCATCATCGCTGCTTTTGCCTATGGAGGTATCGTTCTCCCGCTGCTCTAACCACACGTACAAAGAGCGCCCAAACCATGGCTCGCAAGGTTAGGCGCTCTTCACTTTGCTGCTACTCTTCGCTGCTACTCCCGGCCTTCCTCTTTCAGCCGATCACATGAGACCGTCTGCGTGTTCAGCGGGTCGGAGCCAATTTGCACGGTGGCCATCCCGTTCGCTTCATCGACATTTTCGATCCAGACCGGCTCCCCGCTCAGTTGAACGGAGAATGTATCCTTCGAGCTGTAAATTTCCATTGCACGCTTTGTATCCATCGTCTGTTAGTCCCTCATTTCTTGCTCCATGGTATCCGTGGTGGACTCGTCAATTAACCCGTTATTAAGGGTCACTTGCCCGCCGCCTAAACCTTCATTCACCATCCGGTCAATGTCCATAAAATGATCTTCGCGTCCTTCATGCTGCTTATCGTTGCTTGTGCCAACCGGCGAATTGCCCGCTTCACTCATTCCAGTTGCCTCCTTCAGATGATGCTGCCTGCTTGCTAACGAAAATATGCCCGATCCGGCTTAGTTTCATGCATTTGCGGGAACACTGGTACTAGCGTTCGATTACAGGGTGAGGGGGAAATAAGATGCACACGGTTTGGAAAGGGGCCATCAGTTTCGGTCTCGTTCATGTGCCTGTCAAAATGTTTTCAGCTACCGAGGATAAAGATATTTCGCTCAAAATGATTCACCGCGAGTGCGGCAGCAATATTAGTTACATTCGTAAATGTCCGACCTGCGATGTCGATGTGGAGTGGGACGATATTGTAAAAGGTTACGAGTACGAGAAGGGCCGCTACGTGCTGCTTGAGAAGGACGAGCTGGAGTCCCTCTCGACGGATGCGACGAAGACGATTACGATTCTTGATTTTGTCGCGCTCGAGGAGATTGACCCGATTTATTTTCAGAAGACCTACTATCTCTCCCCTGATCAGGCGGGCGGCAATGCGTACAATCTGCTGATGGAAGCGATGCGGCAGTCGGGCCGTATCGGCATCGCGAAGGTGTCGATCCGCTCCAAGAGCTCGCTCGCGGCGATTCGGATTATCGATGACTGCCTGGCGATGGAGACGATATTCTATCCCGATGAGATTCGGTCCGTCGATCAAGTGCCGGGCCTTCCCGAGACGGTGAATGTCAATGAGAAAGAGCTGATGATGGCGCGGATGCTGATCGAGCAGCTGTCGACTCCTTTTGAGCCGGCAAAATATACCGACGACTACCGCACGCGCCTCATGGATCTCATCCAGCACAAAATCGCCGGCGAAGACGTTAGCGTCGCACCTGAGCAGCAGCGCACGAATGTGCTTGATCTCATGGCTGCGCTGCAAGCAAGCCTTGAGGCGGTCAAGCTGCCGCCGACTGCACCTGGCGGCATCGATACGGGCGCGGCAGGTATAGCGCCGGCTGCGGCCAGCGAACCAGCCGCGGAGACAGGCGCTGCCGGAAGCGAAGTCGTCGCCCCAGTGAAGAAGCCGCGGGCGCGCAAAACGACGAAGAAGGAAACGGTGTCTTAGATGGCGCAGCATCAGGAACAGCCGTGGGCGGATGAGTCATCTGCATTGGCGGCGAATGTGAGCAGCGGCGGCGCATTGCAGCCTCTCGCTCTTCCCCATGAGCCGATGGCTCCGATATCGGACGACGAGCTGCCCGTCGGGAGCGATTGGGGCTACCAGCTCAAGTGGGACGGCGTCCGCATTCTTGCTCGGCTTGATGGCGAGGGGCATGTGGAGCTATTTTCGCGGAAGCTGTATTTGAAGAATGGCATCTATCCGGAGATGGTCTCGCTGATCGCCTCCAAGGCGGAGAAGCTTGGACGCTGCCTGCTCGACGGCGAAATCGTCTGGTTCGATGGCGTGCGACCGAGCTTCCAACATGTGCTGAAGCGCGAACGCTCACGTTCATCGCTGCTGCAGAGCTCGCCGGAGGCAGATGGCAAAACGCCGCAGAACGGCGGACTTGTCTATGTCCTGTTCGATCTGCTCGCTGACGAGAGCGGCGACTTGCGGCAGCTGCCTTATGAGGAGCGCCATCGCAGGCTGCTGGCGTTATGCCCTGCTGACGATCCGCGCATGTTCGTGACGGAGCTGTTCAAGGACGGAGCTGCGCTGTGGGACTGGGTGCAGACGAACAGTTGGGAAGGCGTCGTGAGCAAGCGGCTCAGCAGTCCTTATCGGGAGGATAAGAAACACCGCGACTGGCTGAAGAAGAAAATCGCCCTCGTACTCGATGTCGATATTGTCGGGCTGAAATGGCGAAACGGCATCGTTGCTAGTCTCGTTATGGAGTATGAAGGCGGCTATCTCGGCAGTGTTTCGCTGGGGCTTAATGATGCGCTTCGGCGTGTAATCGCTTCAACGTTTCGTCCGCAGAACTCGCTGATCGCCGTTGTCGACTGTCCCTTCCCCGCTGTCCCTGAAGACCTTCGCAAGGAAGAAGTGCAGTGGCTTTCGGTGCCTTTCAAGTGCCGCGTGACCGGGCTTGAATTCACTTCGGCCGGGCAGCTTCGCCATCCGAAGCTGGTTACTTTTCTGCCGAAGGAGCCGTTGCCATGAGCCCTCGTACGGTAAAAGGAACCATCGTCATTGATGGACAGGAGCTGACGATCAGCAATCCCGATAAGCTGCTCTTTCCGGCTATGGGGATTACGAAGGCGGTCTTCCTGCAGCGCCTCGCCGCCTTGTCACCTTGGCTCATCAAGCACTGCCAGGATCGTATGCTGACGACGATCCGTTTTCCGGACGGCGTGGACGGCAAGTCATTTTATCAGAAAAACTGCCCTGCTCCCGCTCCTCCCTTCGTCGAAACCATCGAGCATGAGAGCATCTCCTATGTGAAGCTGACATCGCTGCCGGTGCTGCTATGGCTTGGCAATCTGGCCTGCATCGAGTACCATGCCTCGTTCGACCGCATCAGCAATCCCGACTATCCGACGGAATGGATCCTCGATCTGGACCCGACGCTGGAGGAGGAGCCCCGCATCATGGAGGCTGCCCTGCTCGTCGGCGATTTGCTGCGCTCGCTCGGCATTGAGTCGGTGCCGAAGACGTCAGGCGCGACCGGCGTGCAGGTCATCGTACCGGTTGTTCCCGAGCTGACCTTCGACGAGCTGCGCGTCATCGGAGAGTTCGTCGGCAAATACTTGTCGGACAAGCATCCGAATCTATTTACGATCGAGCGGCTCAAGAAGAACCGCGGTGACCTCATCTATATCGACTACTTGCAGCATTACCGCGGCAAAACGATCATCGCTCCCTACTCCCCGCGCGCCCGCAAGGCGGCCAGCGTCTCCACGCCACTCTACTGGGACGAAGTCCGGCGGGGCGTTGCGATTACCGACTATAACCTGTTGAACATTGAAGCACGGCTTGTGCAGGAAGGCGACTTGCTCGACAAAGCAGCGCCGCAGTCGCTGCGGTCGATTTTGCGGTTTATTGGCGGGAAGGGTCGCTAGCGCACACAATTGCTTAGAAAATGCTCAGGCCAGGCAGGAACGAACGGAACGAGCCCGCTCGCAAGGTGGGAGCGGTTCGCGTATACGAGAGGTCTTCGGCTGATCAAGAGTGTGATGAAGTAGTGCGAATGCGAAAGCGGCCGTCCTGTTGAGGACGACCGCTTTTATTTTGGAATACATGGATAGTTCCAACCTGCAGCCACATCCGAGGCTAATTCTATCTAGCCACTCGCGAGGCTGATTCTACCTCGTGAGAGTCGGATTTCGCGACTCTCAACCGCATTGGGGCCTCGATTTCTCGCTGAGCGTCGGATTTTCCGACTCTCAGCAGCATTGAGGCCTCGATTTCTCGCTGAGAGTCGGATTACACGACTCTCAGCAGCCGACAGTCGTGGCGGGGTTCGCGAGGAGTTGCGAGGTGTCGGGGGGGGGCGCATGGATCGCAGGGTTCCGCGTGTCCCCTCCCCCGCGCACAAAAAAAACCGGACCCCCAAGGGTCCGACCCTTCCTACTATCCCGCCAAAATCGCTTCGATGCGCGCGAGCACATCTTCCGAAAGCGTGATGCCGGAAGCGTTCACGTTCTCGACGACCTGCTCCGGACGGCTTGCGCCTACGAGTGCGCTCGCAACGTTCGGTTGGCGCAGGATCCAAGCAAGCGCCAATTGGCCGGTTGTGATCTCGAGCTCCTTCGCAATCGCGGACAATGCGCCGACCTTCGCGATTTTCTCCTCGGTGATGCCGTTGCGCACCCACTCCAGCTTCGCCGCGCGGCTGCCTTCCGGAATGCTGCCCGCGGACGTATATTTGCCGGTCAGAAGACCTTGCGCCAGCGGCGAGAATACCACTTGGCCGATGCCGTTCTTCTCGCCGTACGGGATGACTTCCTTCTCGATGTAACGATCAAACATATTGTAGACCGGCTGGCTGACGACGATGCGGTCGAGCAGATAACGGTCCGCTGTCGCAAGCGCATCCGCCATTTGGGACGCTGTCCACTCGCTGACGCCGGCATACAGTACTTTGCCGGAACGAATCAGATCGTCGATCGCACGCAGCGTCTCCTGCAGAGGCGTTTCTTGATCGTAACGGTGACAGTAGAAAATATCGACGTAGTCCGTATTCAGGCGCTTCAAGCTCGCGTTCGCCTGCTCAATGACATGCTTGCGGGACAAGCCGCGGTCATTCGGGCCATCGCCCATCGGCCAGAACGCTTTGGTCGCAAGAACATACGATTCGCGCGGATACGCCTTGATCGTTTCGCCGAGCAATACCTCTGCCGCGCCGCGCTCGTACACATTCGCCGTATCGAAGAAATTAACGCCGAGATCGTAAGCAGTCTCGATCGCCTTAACCGCATTCTCCCGTTCAACATATCCGCCATATGTAAGCCAGCTTCCCAGGCTGACCTCGCTTACCTTCAGTCCGCTTCCGCCAAGTCTTCTGTAGTTCATCTTAAATCCCTCCTGCATCCATTTACGCGAAACCCGCGCAATCCCTATTCTAACCATATCGATATCAAATTTAAAGTAGTGAAAAAAACATCAATATATTATACTTATTATATATACTATACTTCGAGTAACTAGATTAACTATCATTCTTTGGAGGATCTAATCGCGATGTCTGCCAATAACTATGTACCGAAAGAGCCCGCTATTATCGAGTGCAATATCGAGAGAACCCTCGACGTCATCGGCGGCAAATGGGCGTTCCTCGTGCTGCGCGAATTATTCTGCGAGAAGCGCAGGTTCGGCGAATTGCAGCGCTCTATCCCATCGGTTAGCCCAAGGGCGCTGACAAGTACGCTGCGCCATCTCGAGACACAAGGCGTGCTGGAACGCCATGTATTCCCCACCGTCCCTGTCACTGTTGAATATTCGTTAACGCCGAAAGGCCATGATTTGCATCAAATTTTGCATGAAATGAAGCTTTGGGCCGCGAAGTGGACCTAAGCGCAACAAAAAGAGCAGGTGAAGGGCTGACACAGGCTCAGCTAAGCGATTAAGCTTGGCTAGGCTGGCAAACCTTCTTCCTGCTCTTTTATTATTACAGCCCGATAATCTGTTTAATTTGCAGCTGGCGCTCGCACGACAGGTCAACGAAGCTCTCGCCTACCTTAACAAGCGGCGCTTCTTCATCATGAGGGTTAATATAGACGATTTCACCTTCCCGATCATCCGTCAGCACAACCTTCTGGCCGATCAGCTTCGTCGTCATATTGTCCAGGAATACGGAGACGATGCGGGGATCGAGCTTGCCGAAGTAGCTTTCGCGCAGCTGGCGAATGACTTCATAGAACGGCAGCGCCTTCTGGTACGGCCGATCCGACGACATGGCGTGGAAGATATCCGCAACCGCTACGATTTTGCTGAACAGATCGATTTTTTCAGAACGCAGTCCAAGCGGGTAGCCTCCGCCGTCTTCCCGTTCATGATGCTGCAATGCGATAAGCGCGGAACGGTAGTTGATGCCTTCGGTATTCTTCAAAATTTCGTAGCCGAGGACCGCATGCTTCTTCACCAGCTCGAACTCTTCTGCAGTCAGCTTACCTGGTTTATTAATAATCTCCGCCGGTATCTTCACTTTGCCGATATCCGCCAGCGTAGCCCCCATAGTAAGCGCTGTCAATTCTTCGTCGCTTAAATGCAGCCACTTGCCGATCATCGTGGATAGAATACCAACGCCGATATTATGCTGATAGGTATAATCTCCTTGTGCCTTAACCGCTTCGAACAGCTCGAACATATTCGGGTGCCCGGCAACGCTCTTCACCGCTGGAATGATATCATTCTGAAGCTCTTTCATCGGTACTTGGCCCGACTGGCGGATGGTTTCGTACATCGCTTTGGCACGCTTCATCACTTGCCCTACCGCCGCGCGAGCCGCCTGCGCACTTGTCGCCTTCTGCTCCGGTGGTGGCATGACATCAAAGAAAATGGAGACGTTGTCGATTTTATGCTTCTCTAGCAGCGCCAAATGCTCTTCCAACAGCACGATCCGTGCAGGAAGAACCGTAACACCAAATTGATTAACGACGTCATGTTTTAACGTTTTCCCAATAAATTGTCGCATTCAGCGCCTCCAACGACCTTATGTATTCTCTCTCTACCAAGGAGGTAAACCCGTATGTTATTTCTAATGTATCATGACCTATCAACCCATGTCCTACGATGCCCGCCTGCAAACCGCAAAATGAGACAAAAGCACTACCTCCATGCCGGATTTTCTGCAAAAATATAACAAAAAAAAGGCAGCGGAGCCCACTGTCTTTTGTATGAAAGTGATTTGCTTGTAGTGGCAGCAAGACGGCGGGAAGCTATAGCTCCCCCGTCATAAGCGCGGTCGTCCAGCGATCGACGGCATACGGCTGCGGCGGCGACAGCTTGCGTCTAACGGGACGTTTGCGCTTCACACCGGATTCCTGAGCCCGCACGCGTTCGCGAAGCGTTAGCTTGGAACGGTGCAGCACCATTTTCACAGCTGGAATGGAGCAGTTCAGCTCTTCGGCAATGTCTTGATACGAATAGTCGAACACCTCGGCAAGCAGCAGCATCTCCATCTCGCGTGCAGACAGATGCTCTGTCACCCATTCCAGCGTGCCGCGTACCGAAGCATAGTTCTGATCGTAATGAGGCTGCTGCAGCGCTTCATCAATCGGAACCATAACGCCGCGGCGTCTGCGATGCGCGTCGATATGCAAATTGCGGGCGATCTTATATAGCAAAGAGCGAGGATGGCGAAGCTTGCCCGTATCCCGGTAATGCTTGAATGCCCGAAGAAGGGTCTCCTGCATCAGGTCCTCCGACTCCCATTTGGATGCGGTCAAATAGTAGCAATAGGCCCGCACATGGGGCAGATGCGGCTTCACGTCCTCTTCGAAATCGGTCCACGGCTGCATGCTTCTTATCCCTCCTTACTCCCATTCATGTTTCTCAATTGACTCTAGTTTAACAGCCCATTATGAACATGAGATGAAAATAGGCTTAAGATTCAGAAGGAATTTTCTAATAAACCGAAAAGCTGCGCCGCGCAGGCTTCGGCAAAGTCCAGCGTCTGAGCCATTGCCTCCTCGAGGCTGCAAGGACCTGGCACGATGGAGAAGGCGCTCACCTTGCCAAGCTGGCGCAGCGATTCGCCGGACAAGCTCCGCGTGCCGCACAGGATAATTACCGGAAGCTCCAGCGGAAGCGCCGCTCGGCATACGCCTGCGGCCACCTTGCCCGAGAGCGTCTGCTCGTCGAGCTTCCCTTCGCCGGTGATGATGCAGTCCGCGTCCTTCACCGCTTCCGCGAAGCCGGAGGCTTCCATCACGACGTCGATACCCGGGCGAATCGACGCGTTCATGAAGCCGAGCAAGCCGGCGCCCATGCCTCCGGCTGCGCCGCCGCCGGGCATGCGAAGCACGTCGATGCCGCGCAGCGCCTGAATCTGCTCCGCGAAGCGGTGCAGCCCCGCATCGAGCGTCGCGACCATCTCCGGCGTCGCGCCTTTCTGCGGGCCGAACACCGACGACGCGCCAGCCGGACCGCACAGCGTGTTCGTCACATCGCAGGCGATCGTGAACTGCGACTCCGCGAGGCGAGCGTCAAGCGCGGCAGCATCGAGTCGCGCGAGCTGCGCAAGCGCGCCGCCGCCTTCCGCGAGCGGCCGGCCCCCCGCGTCCAGCAGCTGCAAGCCGAGCGTCTGCAGCATTCCTGCGCCGCCGTCATTCGTCGCGCTGCCGCCGAGGCCGACGATGAACTTGCGGTAGCCTCGGTCCAGCGCGTGCTTGATCAGCTCTCCTGTGCCGCGCGTCGTCGCAAGCAGCGGATTCCGTTCTTCCGGCGAAAGCAGCGGCAGACCGGATGCCTGCGCCATCTCAATGACCGCGGTGCTGCCGTCGCCGAGAACGCCGTAATGAGCCGTAATGCTGCGTCCGAGCGGATCTGAGACGACCGCCTCCATGCGGCTGCCTCGCGTCGCGTAGACGAGATTATCCATAATGCCCTCTCCGCCATCCGCCAACGGCAGCTCCACAATCTCCGCCTTCGGCATTACGCTGCGGATGCCGCGCGCAATTGCGGCACATAGGTCGCGCGCTGACGCCGAACCTTTAAACGAATCCGGTGCAATGACGATCTTCATCCCGGTGACGCCCCTTTCATGCCATGTAAGGTTGATACCTCCATTATACCGCTCCGCCGCTCCGGAGCCACCTAGAAAAGCTAGAAAAAGATAATGCTCCTGACGTGGCCCAGCACAGACTATGTTGATGCCTCGTCGGCAATTATGAAAAACTGGATATATATATCCAGCAATTTCGGTCATTTCCTCCTGTAACCCTCGGAAAAGATGAAAGCAGCTGGTTGGGGGACTACATTGGTGGGGATGCCGCGAAAATGGCTAAAGCAGCTGGTTGGGTAGACTGATAATGGAAATCTGGCGGAGTTGGGTGGACCACATTAGCGGAAATGCGGCGAATCCGTGCAAAGAAGTGCCTCCAGGTATCTACATTAGCGGGAAAAACGGTGAAA
>NZ_QTTN01000037.1:0-24534 GCF_003386535.1 Paenibacillus taihuensis | reverse complement strand
CGTGCGAAGAAGAGCCTCCAGGTATCTACATTGGCGGAAATGCGGCGAATCCGTGCGAAGAAGAGCCTCCAGGTATCTACATTAGCGGATATGCGGCGGAAATGGTGAAAGCAGCTGGGTTGGCGGACTACATTGGTGGGGATGCCGCGAAAATGGCTAAAGCAGCTGGTTGGGTAGACTGATCGATGGAAATCTGGCGGAGTTGGCGAAAGTAGCTGGTTTGGTGGACTTCTTCGGTGAAAATCAGGCGGAACCGAGCGAAGAAGACACTAGCCGTCAGAAAAAAAGTCCTGCCCTCTCCCAAAATGGGAAAGGGCAGGACCTCCACAGCTACCTCTTACAACCTACTACTTTACTTCCTCTTATTGCTCATCCAGATACTGCGTGTTCAGCTCTGCCGGACCTGGCATAAGCAGCCATTTGCCATCCTGCTGCTTCTGCGCATGGAAGATATACAGGGAGCGAACCGGCATCACTTCGCCATCCATCGTAATATCCATCTTGTACGACACGAGCAGCATCGCATCGGTATCGTGCATTTCTACGACCGCACTGCGCTCCAGCGTCATTTTTACCGATGTATCCGGGTCGTCGAACATTTCTTTTGCCGAATCTACATCGTCCTGGAAGCCTTCCGCGCCTGGCACAAGCGTAGCGCTGTACGCGTCGATATCCTTCGCGTTCGAAGCTGCTGTCTGCGCATCAAGCACACTCTTAATTCCCGTTTTAACCGCATCATCCACTGGAATCTCTTGCTTCCAAAGCCCATCGATATCTTGGATATCGGAGGACAGCTGCTCGATATCGTAGATCGCCCATTTCCCGTTGTCTTTGCGCATCGTATAGACGATTTCGTTCTCTGTATCTGCGTAGAAGCCGTCGCCGCTTACTTTGTACGTGTGCTCTACCGTCGACACAACCGCTTCTGCCGCCGAGTACGATTCAACCGTCATCTGGTCGTAATCCGTCTTCGTGTGCATACGTGCGAACTGATCGCGAATGACATCGTTGATGTCGCTTCGATACGGGGAAGCCGAGTGAATAAGTGCCATGAATGCATCTGCATCCTGCTTGTCCTCTGCTGCAGACAATTGGTTCAGAACTGCGAATACTTCAGCCTTCTGCGCAGCAGTCGGCCCTTTATCTACAATCGTTACGAGCTTCTTCGTGCCGTCCCAGCTTACCGTCTTGTCCGACAAGGTCGCGATGAAACGAACACCGACCATCGTGCGGCCGCCGATCAGCTGCATCTCGCCGTTCACCGGCACCTTCTGGCCGTTAACAAGCGCGGTTGTACCCGTAGGCTGCATTTGAATGCTGCGTACATCCGACTTTGCAATGATCGTCTTCGTCGCTGCTTTGTAGTCAACTGTATAACCGAGCTTCGTGAACAACGTACGGAACTCTACGTATGTTTTACTGTTTAATATGACCGGCGGCGTTGGGAAAATAACCCACTCTCCGTTCAACTTCACTTTGATGTCTGTTTTCTGAGCTGCTGCAGAAGCAGTGCCGGCTGCCATCGTGAACACGACGAGCAGAGCGAGAACAATCCCCATAATGCGTTTCATATAAAACCTCTCCTTCTGTTATAACGGATGTATAACAGACTCATTCTACTGACAGATACAGCATTTTACAATGCTCCAAATGTTGCAATTGCGGGGCTTGCGCTGCCGCGTTTATTTGCGTGTTTTGGCGAATCCTCTGAACAGCCGGATGCACAGAGCAACCCAGCATGCGCTGACCCAATACCCTGCGAGCACATCCGACGGATAATGAACGCCGAGGTAGATGCGGGCAAGGCCAATCGCGATGATCATGAAAGCACTGAACAGCAGCAGCGCAATGCGCCATCTTCTCAGATGGATATGCCTCCACAACAGATAGGTAATGAGAAAATAAAACGTAAACGCCGCCATCGAATGCCCGCTCGGGAAGCTGTATCCAACCTCTTCCGCAATCCGGTGAATGTCCGGACGCGCTCGCTTGTAGATGTCTTTCAGCAGATGATTGAGCAGTGAAGAGCCGAGCATGCCGCCCAGTAGAAGGACAAGCTCCTTGCGGTGTTTTAGAAAAATAAACAGAATGATCGCGAGCACGATAAGAGCCGGAATGAGTATTTTGGACGAACCAATCAACGTCAGAAACTTCGCGATCGATGTCAGCCTATCGTTCTCCCAGCCTTGAACCGTGGAGATGACGGCACTATCAAACCGCTTCAATTGATCATGCTGGACGAGCATCGCTAGTCCTTGGAATCCCGCTATGGCGAGAATGAGGTAGACGAACCACAACAATTTGAATGCCCCCTTTTGTTACATTATAAAAGCTTTACGTTGACCGTTTCTGTCAGTGGACATCGGTTACACTGATGAAGATGAGATTTAGCTAAGACAGGAGCAGTGAAATCGATGACAATTGATATGAATACGAAACCGTTAGAAGGCAAAATAGCCGTCGTTGCCGGAGCTACCCGCGGCGCCGGACGAGGCATCTCCATCGCGCTCGGCAAAGCAGGCGCAACGGTATATGTAACTGGCCGCAGCACACGTGGTCATCTATCCGACATGGGCCGCACCGAAACGATCGAGGAAACGGCGGAGCTCGTCACCGCGGCCGGCGGCAAAGGCATTGCCGTGCGTACCGACTTCTCCGTAGAAGAAGAAGTCCGCCTGCTGTATGAGCGCGTTGCGGCTGAGCAGGATGGCCGGCTTGATATCCAAGTCAATGATATATGGGGCGGCGATCCGCTCACCGCTTGGGGCGAGCCGTTCTGGCAGCATTCGCTGGATAACGGGCTGCTCATTCAGAAGCGCGGCGTCCATACGCATATGACGGCGAGCTATTACGCGGCTCCTCTTATGATCGCCCGCGGCTCCGGTCTTATTATTGAAATCACCGACGGCTTCGATTACCGATACCGCGGCAATCTGTACTACAGCCTCGCCAAAGTATCCGTAATCCATCTGGCGGAGGCGATGGCGTCGGATCTGAGGCCGCACAATGTAACCGCCGTGGCGCTGTCGCCGGGCTTCCTCCGTTCGGAAGCCATGCTCGATCACTTCGGCGTACAGGAATCGAATTGGCGTGATGCGACGCAGAAGGAAGAGCACTTTATCGAGTCGGAGACGCCTGCATACGTCGGCCAAGCCGTCGCATTCCTCGCTGCCGATCCGGAAGTGTCCAAGAAGAGCGGCAAAATACTCACTTCATGGGATCTATCCGACGAGTACGGCTACTCCGATGTCGACGGCAGACGTCCTCATTGGGGCCGCTATGCCGCGAAGCATGGCTTCTATGAATAGTTCGATATAGTGGGTCGACTTCGTTGTTCTAAGACAGGTCAATCCAAAGCGCCGTCTTGTCATCGGACTTCTTCATCCGCGGGAACTGCGTGCAATCCGGGTCCGACTCTTCGAGCGCTGTCAGCCACTCGATGTAGCGCGGCAGTCCCATCTCGCGGACGAGTGAAGCGATCTCGCCGGCGCTGTCTTTGTCTGGTTCGCCGGGCGGCTTCGGAATATACAGCCCGTCGGAGAAGAGCAGCAGCGCTTGCAGGTTCGTGCGGCTGATACGGCCATATTCGGCGTAGTCGGCGAACGCTGGGTCGCCGTTGATGACGCTGTATCCGCCGTCCTTATTCGCAAGCGCCCTTCCTGCTTCGATCTGCGATTTCGTATGCTCCCACAGCTCAGCCCGTGTTGTCAGGCCAGCGGCGATGCCTGCTGTCCAAACCGCCTTCGACCGGTCGTCGACATGGGCGAGCTGATCGTTCGTCACGATTCGGATCGTGCCATCCGTATAGTAAGCCGCCAGCATGCAATCGCCTGCTTGGGCAAACTCGATCCATTTCGGAGCAACTCGCACGAGCACCGCCGACGCGCTCCATACCGCTTCTCTTCGCTCGGTCTGGATACCGGCTTCGGCCATCGCTAGGCGCAGCGCATCATTCGAATGCTCGAGTAATGCCAGCAGGCCTTTCTTCAAGTCCTCTTCAGGTGCCTCGCTGCAAATGCGCGAGATGATCTGCGAGGCTAAATAGCCTCCGCTCTCGCCGCCTGGCCCGCTGTATGGAACTAGCGAGGTGGCACCGTCAATGACACCGTAGATATCAAGTGGCTCGTTGGTTATGAGCGCGTCCTCGTTCCAAGCGCTTACTCCTCGCTGAGTAATGGATTTAATCTGCATTTGGATGCACCTCCTCTGGTTTTGTTCGTCTTTTCCTACTGTCCTTGTCCTGTATAAGCTTATGACAGACTCGGATGGAAGGCAAATCGGGCATGTATATAAAAGAAGACCCTAATCCGCGCGCAGCAGCTTGATCGCAGCGCAGGTTCGGGTCTTTTTTATCGCGTACTATTTCGGAATCGAGGACAGGCAAATCTGCGAGGAGAGATCCCACGTATACTTGCCACGGCTGCCTTCATATATCATGACGAAGTGATCCTCTGTCTCCGCAATGGCAGGGAACCAGATCGCGCCGCCGTCCTCCGAGCCTTTGGGGCCGCAGCCGAAGATCGGGTTGCCTGGGTGCGCCTCCCAGTGCAGCAAATCGCGGGAACGCGCCAGACCGAAGAAATCCGGCTCATCGGCCAAGTAAGCGCTGGCCCCGTAAATCATGTAGTAATGCTCCTCATCCTGCATTAATCTGACCGTTACAATGGACAGGCTGTCCCAGCCGCCCGTGCGATCTTGGAAGATCGGCTCGTCCGACAACGGCGTGAAATGAATGCCGTCCTCCGAGCTTGCCAGATGAAGCTGATAGCCGTTTTCGCTGAACATTTGATAAATCATATGGACCTTGCCGTCCTTCACGATCACCTCAGGCGCTCGTCCATCCATAATTTTGCCGTACTTCGTAAAATGCTCGCCGTCGCTGCTGATCGCAAGTCCAACCGAATCCGGACCATCGCCGACCGCGGAGTAATACAGAAACACTTGGTCCTGCCACTCGACGGATGCCGGGTCCAGCACATCCTGGCTGTCGAATTCTCCGGGAGCGCCAGCATCCACGATAGGCTCGCCATCGTTCAAATCCTGAATTTCAATATGGTCTGCCGTCAATTGTATGACTTCGGCAACGGCGAGCCGGTCATGCCGCTTGCCATCCGTCCCGGGCTGAATCCCGTTTCCGCGGTAATAGAGCAGCTGCTTGCCCTGAAATTCCAGAAAATCCGGATTCGCGACCCAGATGCTTTTCCATGTCTCCCCGCTTGCCGGAATGACCGGATTGTTCGCCGAATGGCTCCAACGAAGGCAGTTTTGACGGTAGTCGTTGGTGAAGAGATCCCACAGTTTTGTGCTCATGTACATGCTCCTTATCATTGAAGAGTTATGGATGAGGTACCGATCATATCTAGTTTATATGCTATCGCGCCGAAAGCGCTACCACGATCTTGAAGCCGCGGTGCGAAAGAGCTGCCCGCAGGCAAAGACCCGAATCCGCGCATAGCTCCTGCCGCGCGCAGATTCGGGTCTTAAATTTCATGCGAGCAGCCACTTCGAGCCGCTTGGATGCGGGCAATCCTTCGCCGTCAGCTTCGCCCTGACTTGGACAAAGCAGCCGCAATGCGCGCAAGTCGTGCCGTATTGAAGCGACGGACAAGTCTCGCAGCTGCCGAGACGCGCTTCGTACTGCGCATCATTCACGCAGCTGTCCGGATGCAGCGCCAGCTTGCGCAGAACGCGGTCAAGCTGTTCATCCGTCACGTGAACGGATGCGCTGCAGCCTTTGCAGCCATCTCTTGGATCAGCGCCAGCGTTTCTTGCTGCGTTCATCATTATCCTGCTTGCAGGACAGCAACCGACGCAGGCGGAAGCGTCACTTGAATGCGGCCATCCGCGCTGCGCGAGATACTCGTCAGCTCGGTTGGCTGCACCTGCTGCGGCTGCTCCACTGTGTTATGCGCATGGATGGCAGCGCCTTGCAGCAGTCGGCCGCTGAGCGGAAGCTGCGCCGCGCCATCTGCACCGTCAGCGAGACCGCGCAGCTCAATCGTCACGACTGCTTCTTCGTCGTGGCTCAGATTGCACAGGCTGACATGGATGCGTCCCGCTTCGTCGCGCGTAGCCGAGACACTCGTCTGCGGGATGGACTCGCCGTCGAGCGTGTACGTTGCCGAGCGGTGATCGACATCAAGCGCCTCCGCATCTTGATGCACCTTGAACATTTCGAAGACGTGATATGTCGGCGTCACCGTCATGCTGGCACCTTCCGTCAGGACGACGGCTTGCAGCACGTTGACCGTCTGGGCAATGTTCGCCATCCGTACACGGTCATGATGCTTCTGGAAAATATGCAGCGTCGCGGCTGCGACCAGCGCGTCACGCATCGTATTTTGCTGATAGAGGAAGCCCGGGTTCGTGCCCGGTTCGACATCGTACCACGTTCCCCATTCGTCGACGATCAGGCTGATTCGTTTCTGCGGATCGTACTTATCCATAATCGTCTTGTGCTTCGCTACTAAATCGTCCATCATAAGAGCCTTGCGGAGCGTCAAGAACCAATCGCTCGTCTCAAAGTCTGTCGCAGACCCTTTCTCTGCCCATGTGTGTGGAACCGTGTAATAATGCAGCGTGAGGCCGTCCATGTAGCGGCCCGCTTCACGCATGAGCACCTCGGTCCAATCATAGTTGAAGTCATTTGCGCCGCATGCAATACGGAATATCTTGTTGTCGCCATAGTTGCGCACATACGTCTGGAACTGACGGTACAGGTCCGCATAATATTCCGGACGCATGTTGCCGCCGCATCCCCAGTTCTCATTGCCAACGCCGAAGTAGCTCACCTTCCACGGCTCCTCGCGGCCGTTAGCTGCACGCTCTGACGCCATCGGCGACTCGCCGTCGAACGTCATATATTCAACCCACTCCTGCATCTCCTGCACCGTGCCGCTGCCGACGTTGCCGTTAATGTACGGCTCGCAGCCGAGCAGCTCGCACAGCATCAGAAACTCATGCGTGCCGAAATGGTTATTCTCCACCACGCCGCCCCAATGCGTGTTAATCATCCGCTTGCGCGTCGCCCGCGGGCCGATGCCGTCCTTCCAGTGGTACTCATCAGCGAAGCAGCCGCCTGGCCAGCGGAGCACTGGAATTTGAAGTCCGCGCAGCGCTTCAAGCACATCGTTGCGAATGCCTTGCGTATTCGGAATGTCGGAGTCTTCCCCGACCCAAATGCCTTCGTAGATACAACGGCCCAAGTGCTCGGCGAAATGGCCGTAAATATTGCGATTGATGCTGCCAGTTGAACGATCGGTGTGGATGACGACGCGGTTAGTCATGTAGGAATGGCATCTCCTTTTCGATGGGGAATTGAATTTGTTTTAATTAATAAAAATATTAATTAGTAAATAAAATAGCTACCCATAAAACCATTAAACTACATGCGAGCCTACTTTTCAATGCTTTTGTTGGCAAGACTGAAATGTAGAAATTAACAACCGCTCACATAAACAAAGAAAGGTACGGCCCCTCACCATGTGAGGCAGCTGTACCTTTTTCCTACTTATATGTTAATCCCTACCGCACGGCTTACGATGCTCACGAGTTCGGCAGCGTACGTTTCCAAGTCGACCCGCTTCGTGATGCCCGTATACGACATATACTCGCCGATCGCGCCTTGGATGACGCTCGCCATGACATCGATATGGAAAGCACCGAACTCGCCGCTCTGCTGGCCTTCGCTCAGGATTCGCTTCAGCTCTATGAGGACAAGCTCCTCGTCATCGTCGCCTAATTTGTAATACGGGATATTTTCCGGCGTACGCCCATTAAAAATAATTTCCAACAGCGCTGCGTTCCGCGCCGGATGCGTACCTTGATAAGCAAGGCTCGCTTCAATAAACAGCCTCAGCTTCTCCCGCGCCGTATCTGCCCTGCTGACCCGCTCCAAGATATAGGACGACGACTGTTCCAGCAGCCTCGTAATCAAATCATTCATCAGATCGTACTTGTCGGCAAAATGGTACGAAATCAGCGCTGTGCTAATCCCCGCCCGTTTCGCAATTTGCGACAGGCTGGCGCTTACGTAACCGATCTCGTCCAGCGTCTTGATCGCAGCCTCGACGATTTGTTCCCGCCGCGCTTCCGCGATGAACGACTGCTTGCTCTCTTTGGGCTCTTTGTTCGCTTCCTTCATGAAGGTTACCTCTTCTTAAAGTAATGAAGTGCGGATCTTACGATGAAAATACAGCCGACGACGAGCAGCGCTTTGTTGAATGGCGTTGCGAACAGATGCGTGAACATGTTGCTGGCGTCGCCTTGGAACAAGCTGACAACGACCCGAACGATCAGGACAAGCAGGTTGACGAATAGGACGAGCGGTATGGCCGAAATGCTTCCTACAAAAAGAGACCAGCCGGCGGCAGCTTTCCCAGCAATGAAGAGCAGTGTCGATAACAGGCAGAGCATGCCTATAAGCGTAATGAGTGCGGGTCTAATCCAGCCGTACCACTCGAAGTCAGGCGGGTCGACGATCTCGTGATATTTGATCCATGTATACCATAGTGCGCCTGCTCCAAGAAGTGTACTAAGGAAAGGTGCGAGCGTGAGCAGCCATTTCGGTGTTTGTTCGTTCAGCTTGGTGTTGTTCATCCGGACTCCTTCATGATCGTTTGATCGATTGAATAAAATTTTGATTAATTGATCAAATAATAACACGGGGAATTTTGGCAGTCAAGGCGGATAAAGGCGTATAATAAGTTTACAACAGAGATGAAAAGAGGCTAAGCATGTCTAATCCTGCAATCGGCACCATCACAACCATTCGACGTTATCCGGTAAAATCCATGGCGGGAGAAGTACTGCAGAGCAGCCGCATCGAGAGCTACGGCTTGTACGGCGATCGCTCACATGCGTTCATAGATGAGACGAAGGAAGGCTGGAATCGGTATTTCACGGCACGAAACGCTTCTGAGCTGTTAGGTTATCGTGCTTCGTTTGGCGAGGCGGAGGCGAAGGCAAAGTCGGAAGCGAGGGCGGAGGCGAGGGCAACTGCGGAGGCGGAAGGAAAAGCGAATGCGGAGGCGGACAAGTTCCCGCCGATGACGGTTACGGCTCCAGATGGGCGGCAGCTGAAGTGGAATGAGGAGCTGCTGCAGGAGATCCAACAGTTCGCTCGGCCGAAGCTGACCATGGTCGAACATACACCCTCTTCCCCGGAACTGCTCGCTGTCGATGCTTCGAGCATTCTAATCGTGACGGACAAGTCGGTACGAAAGCTGGAAGAAATGTGGGGCAAGCCGCTTGACCCGCTGCGTTTCCGGGCAAATCTACTCGTCGCACTGAGCGATGAAGACGGCGACGAGAGCGGCTGGATCGGCAAACGGCTGACCGTCGGCACTGCCGAGCTGCAGGTCGACGAATATTGCGAGCGCTGCTCGATGATCACGCTTGATCCCGAGACGCTTGAGCGCGACCCGTCGCTGCTTCGGAAAGTAACGGAAGAGCTTAGCCAAAACTTTGGGGTATACGCGTCGGTTGTGAAGCCGGGGCATGTGAAGGTTGGCGACGGCGTTTATTGGGCGGTGTAGGTTGGCTGAAGGGAAAATGCAAAAGCAAAACTCTCTCTTGCTTACGACGTAACGTCATAGGCTAAGCTTGTCCTTGTGAAGGAGGTGCGGCGATGAGCGGCGAGCAATTGTACCGTACAAGTGAGTTCGCGAAGAAAGCTGGCGTGTCTGTCCGGACGCTGCAGTTCTACGACAAGTCGGGCGTACTCTCGCCCTCAACGCGCACGGCTTCGGGACACCGGCTGTATGGTGAAGAGGACTTGAGCAAGCTGCAGCATATCCTGGCGCTCAAGTTTCTCGGCTTCTCGCTGGCTGAACTGAAGTCACTCCGCCAGATGGAGCCGGAAGCGTTCGGCACTGCTTTGCAGGCACAGAAGCAGATGCTGCAGGAACGGCGCGCACATCTGGACGCGGTTCTGCATGCGATTGAACGAGCAGAACAGCTGGTTCCGTCCGGTAACGGGCCAGCTATGGAAAACGCGATCACGAATCTCATTGAGGTGATGCAGATGGAACTGAAACCAAGCTGGGTAGCCGCCTATTTGACCCCGGACGAGCAGCAGACGATGAGGACGCTTGCGGCAGAGTCATACACGCCGGAAGCGTTGAAGACGCTTGCGAAGCAGCCTTTCGCAGACGAGACGGGACGCATGTACCGCGAGTTTCGTGCGGAGCTTGCGCGCCTGTGCGCAGCTGGCGCCGACCCTGGCAGCCCCGAAGCGCAGCGTCTCGCGCAGCAGCTGAAGGAGCTGAACGCCCGGCGTGCGCAGGGCGATCCCGAGATTGTCGCGGGCATGAAGAAGGCATGGGCCGCGCTCAATGCTTTGCCCGCGGAGCAGCAGCCCGCGCTGTACGCGATGAGCGCGGAGGAGCAAGCGTTCATCCGCGAGGCGAGCGTGATTTTGTATCGGGGCCGCGGCTAGCGCGCGGGCTTTGGGCACCTGAGAGTCGGATATTTCGACTCTCAGGTGCTCTTTTTTTGCTTTTTGGCTGCCGAGAGTCGGGGATTCCGACTCTCGGCGCAGCCGATTGGCTCTTTTGCTCGGCTGTGCTTGCTGAGAGTGGCATTTTCCGTCTCTCAGCTGCTCATTCTCGCTTTTTGCCACCGAGAGTCGGATTTTCCGACTCTCGACGCAGCAGCCTACCGGATTCATGCCTAAGTGGCACTCGAGAGCGGCTTTTCCCCCTCTCACCAACTAACTTCCGCGCTTTTCCACGCCGAGAGAGGGTTTTCCCGCTCTCAATCCAGCTACTTGGCGGAATTCTGCCACACTCGCACCTCGAGAGCAGCTTTCCCTCTCTCACCTGCTTTTCCACGCCGAGAGCCGCTTTCCCGCTCTCAACTCCACTCTAAGCCCTCCCGCCCCAACGCTACGACCCCGTCGAGCGATAATGCCGCACGCCGATGCGCCAGACGAGCAGGCATGGTGCGATAAACACAATGCCGATCAGCGGCAGCAGGGCGTACAGCGGGTGATCCGCGCCATCGCGGCCGAGAATGTACAACAGCGGCAAGTAGTTGACGCAGGCGAACGGGATGATGAAGGTGAAGAACCGCTTCACCCATTTGTGGTAAATGTTCAGCGGATACTGGATCATCTCCCGGCCGCCGTCGGTGAAGATGTTCGCGACTTCGAGGCCTTGCACGGTCCAGAAGCTGATCGCCGCAGCCAATATGAAAATCCCCGTGAAGATGACGACCCCGCTCACCACCATGAGCACGAGTGCCACCACCTTCAGCGGCGTCCAGCTCGCCTCAATTTGGCTCGCCGCCCATACCAACACACCGGCGCTCAGCAGCAGCCGCCCAATACGGGCGAACTCGAAGCGAGAGCCGAGCACTTGGACAACCGTGCTGCGCGGACGAACGAGCAGCCGGTCGAAGTTGCCGCTCACGACGAGGCTCGAGAACACGTCGAACCCGCGTGCAAAACATTCCGTGAACGAGAACGCCACCTGCGTCACGGCAAAACATAGCGCCACTTCATAGAAGCTCCAGCCCTTCAGCTCCCCGAACCGTTCGAACATAAAATACACGCCCGCGAACGTCACGAACGGCGTTAAGCACTGACAGAATGTCATCAGCAGAAACGAGCCGCGGTACTGCATCTCCGAGCGCAGCAGCATCAGCATATATTTGAAATACAACTTCATCCTCGCATCACCCTCCCTGCACGACGACACGCCGGAGCGCTTTGTTCATTAATATTTTGCCTAGAGCGACCAACCCGATCAGCCATGCTGCTTGTGCGGCAAGCCCCACCAAAGCTTCACTCTTCGACAGATCACCCGTGAACACGCGGAACGGAAAGTCCGCCGTCCAGTGAAACGGCAGCGCATTGACGATATGCTGCATCCAGCCCGGCATAAGCGGCACAGGAATGATGAGCCCCGAGAGAAATTCCCCGAAGATGGCGAACAGCATAATCGAGCCGCTAGGCGACATCGTAACGAACACTGAGATGTAGATGAGCATGGAGATCGCAACGATCATGAGCAGCCCAACAAGGAGCACTGCGATGAATAGCACAAAGGTAAGCAAGTCAGCAGGCAATTCAAGCCGATAAGGTCTCGGCAAAATTAACGTGATAAGGAGTATGGGGAAGCAGCGAAGTAATGCGCTCGACAATCGCGTCGCGAGGAGCTTGGCGTACCAAAGGCCATAAATATCGCTCGGTCTGCACATTTCGTAGGCGATGTTGCCGCTTGTGATGAGTCCGAACAATTCGTTATCCCTGAACCAAAGCATGATAAACGCGAGAAAAGCTTGCTTCAGCCAGGTGTAGGTGATCACTGCAGCCAGCGTCATTGGAGGAGTGGAAACGGAATGCGCGTAGAACGCCTGAAAAATCATCACAAACATAAATCCGAAGAAGAACTGTGTCGCTATGCCGGCCAGCGCCGCCGCGCGATATTGCAGCCCCATGTTGATGCGCAGCCTGAATACGGACAGATACGCCTTCATCATATCTCGTACTCCTTGTACATCTGCACGATGATGTCCTCGATTGGCTGTGTATCGATGGTCACGTCCAACAGCTCGACCTGCGAAGAGAGACTCGTTATTGCCTCGGAAATCATCACCTGCTCGGTATCGACGCTGATGATTGCCCGCTCCGGCGTCCAGGACAGCAGCGATGCGCCAGGAATTTCAAGCGGCTTCGTGTTCTCGTGATAATCCGCGGTAATCGTCCTTCTTGTGCCGAACCGGCTTCGCAGCCCGCTAACACTGCCGTCGTAGAGCAAGGTTCCTTTGCCAATCAGCAGTATCCGATCAGCCAGCGCCTCGATGTCATTCATATCGTGCGTCGTCAGAATGACCGTAACGCCCTTCTCTTTGTTAATCTCCTTAATAAAATGGCGCACCGCGATCTTCGATACGGCATCAAGCCCGATCGTCGGCTCATCGAGAAACAGGATGCTCGGACTGTGCAAGAGCGAGGCGGCGATCTCGCAGCGCATTCGCTGGCCGAGACTGAGCTGCCGGACCGGCGTGTTCATGATGCTGCCGAGGTCCAACGTCTCGACAAGCAGCGTCAGCGTCTTCTTGTACTCGGCTTGCGGTACGTTGTAGATGTCGCGCAGCAGCTCGAACGAGTCAATCACGGGAACGTCCCACCACAGCTGCGAGCGCTGCCCGAACACGACGCCGATATGCTTCACATAGTTGACGCGATCAAGCCACGGGGTGAAGCCCTTGATCGTACAGCTGCCGCGATCCGGCACGAGGATGCCGCTCATGACCTTAATTGTCGTGGATTTTCCAGCGCCGTTCGGGCCGATGTAGCCGACGATTTCGCCCGGCGCAATCAAGAACGAGATGTCCTGAAGCGCTTCCACAGCGGTGTACTCGCGGTGAAACAGCGATTTGACCGCATGCTTAAGACCTGGCTCGCGCTTCGCGACCAGGAAGGTTTTGCTGATACCTTCAACGGTTATCAATTTCCTGTACCTCCATATTTACATAATTTTAGAAAATGACAGGGAAAAGAGAATACCATTCTCTCCTTGAAACTGTCAACAACAAAAAATAAGCCCGCTCGCAACTCAGGCCAAGTTACGAACGGACTTACGGACAATTTACTTCCGGTGCATTTTGAACTCCAGGAACAAGTCATTATAGTGCGCCAGCATCTTCTTGCCCAAGTTGCGGTATACCTCGAGCTTCGCCGTCACTTCCTTACGCGGGTAGAACCGCTCGTCTCCCGATATATCTTCCGGCAGCAGCTCAAGCGCCTTCTTGTTCGGCGTTGCATAGCCGACATACTCAACGTTCTGAGCGGCATGCTCTGGATCAAGCATGAAATTGATGAACTTATGCGCGCCTTCCACATTCTTGGCCGTCTTCGGAATGACCATATTATCGAACCACAGGTTCGAGCCTTCCTCCGGCACGACGTAGGTCAGCTTATCGTTCTCGTCGATAATCTCCGCTGCATCGCCCGACCAGACGACGCCAACCGCCGCTTCCTCATTCGCAAGCAGCAGCTTGATCTCGTCGCCGACGATCGCTTTGACGTTCGGCGTCAGCTCTTTGAGCTTGTTCTTCGCCTGCTGCAGATGCTCTTCATTCGTATCGTTGAGCGAATAGCCGAGGCAGTTCAGCCCGAAGCCGATAACTTCGCGAGCCCCATCCACCAGCAGAATTTGATTGCGCAGACTCGGATCCCATAGATCGTTCCAGCTCTTGAAGTCGATCCCCTTCACGAGCTCCGGATTGTAAACGATACCGACCGTGCCCCAGAAATAAGGGATCGAGTACTCGTTATTCGGATCGAAGGACAGGTTCATGTAGCTCGGATCGATGTACTTGAGGTTCGGCAGCTTCGACTTATCGATCGGCAGCAGCAGATTTTCTTCTTTCATTTTGCTGATCGCATATTCGGAAGGGACGCTGATATCGAACGTCGTGCCCCCCTGCTCGATCTTCGTCATCATCGCTTCGTTGGAATCGAAGGTGGAGTAGATGACCTTCAGACCGCTCTCCTTCTCGAACTCGGCAATCAGATCAGGGTCGATATAATCGCCCCAGTTATAGATCGTCAGCGTGTTGGCGCCGGAGTAGCCTTGCGACGAATTCAGGGCAGAAGCGCCGTACATCAGGGCAAAAGCAAGCAGAACAACGATCACCATCATCCGTACGAGCTGGTTCATTTGTTCACAAGCCCCCATTCCTTGCCGCTGCCCTGCTGTCCGGAAACTTGCCCGCGACTGCGACGGGTAATGAAGTAGTAACCGACTACGAGCAGCATCGTGAAGAGGAAGATCAGGGTAGACAGCGCATTAATAGACAATGAGACGCCCTGTCTTGCTCTCGAGTAGATCTCGACCGATAATGTCGTAAATCCGTTGCCGGTAACGAAGAACGTAACCGCGAAATCATCCAGCGAATACGTCAGCGCCATAAAGAACCCTGCGAAGATTCCCGATTTGATAAAAGGAAGCATAACCTTCGTCAGGACGTTCCACTCCGTCGCCCCAAGGTCACGCGCCGCATCCAGCAAAGTCGGGCTCATCTCCTGCAGCTTCGGCAGCACCATAATGACGACGATCGGTACGCTGAACGCAATATGCGAAATTAGCACCGAAGCGAAGCCGAGCTTAATGCCAATCATAGTGAACAGAATAAGGAAGGATGCCCCGATAATAACGTCCGGGCTGACGATCAGCACGTTGTTCAAGGACAGAAGCGTGTTCTGATTCGTCCGCTTGCGAATGTTATGTATAGCGATCGCGCCGATAACGCCGAGAATCGTCGAGATGACCGACGCGAACAGCGCGATGACGAGCGTATTCATCAGGATAATAAGCAGCCGCGTATCCGCGAACACTTCCTTGTACCAATCCAGCGTAAACCCTTCAAAGCCATGCATGCTGCCGCCGCTGTTGAACGAGTAATACGACAAGTAGATGATTGGCGCATATAGAACAATAAAGACAAGCCATAGATAAATATTGGACCATCTGAGTGAGCTTCTCATAAGCCGCCGTTACCTCCTTCCTCTTGCGCGATTGCCGGTCAGAATCATGATGATCGCCATCGCAATGATGAGGAATACGGCGATTGTAGCACCCATGCCCCAGTCCTGCGTCACGAGAAAATGCTGCTCGATCGCTGTGCCGAGCGTAATAACACGGTTGCCCGCAATGAGCCGCGTAATCATAAACAGCGACAGCGCCGGGATAAACACCGCTTGGCAGCCGGATTTCACGCCGTTAATCGTGAGCGGGAAGATAACGCGGCGGAACGTCGTCCAAGGCGATGCGCCCAGGTCGCGCGCCGCATCGATGAGCGATGGGTTCAGCTCTTCAAGGGCGTTAAAGATCGGCAGAATCATGAACGGGATGAAGATATAGACCGATACGAAAATAAAACTGAAATCCGTAAACAAAATTTGCTGCCGGCCGATACCGATCGTCTCGAGAATGGCATTCGCCGCGCCGTACGTACCGAATAGGCCGATGAACGCGTACGTTTTCAGCAGCAGGTTGATCCAGCTTGGCAGGATGATAAGCAGCAGCCAGAGCTGTTTGTGCTTCGTCCGCGTAAGCAAATACGCCGCCGGATAACTGACCAATAGCGAGAACGCCGTAATTAAGAAGGCGTACCAGAACGAGCTGAACGTCATCTTCATATAGACCGGCGTGAAGAAATGCCCGTAGTTGGCGAACGTGAAGTTCCCGTCCACGTCGAACAACGAGTCATAGACAATAAGGATGATTGGCGCCGCAACGAATAGCAGCATCCAGAGCAAATAAGGGACTAAGTAGAAATTGCGTGTGCGCGGGGCGACATTTTGGGATGGAAAAGTTGCTTCGGCCGCCCTCATGAGTACGATTCCAGCCTTTTATCGAATTCTTCCTCGGTTTCGCCCAGACGCATAACATGAATGGCCTCCGGGTCGAAAGTAAGCCCGATCGCCTCGCCGACCTCCGCCTTGCGCGTCGAATGGACAAGCCATCTGTTGCCCGCTTCGTCCGTGCACTGAATTTCGAAGTGAACGCCGCGGAACAGCTGCGTCTCCACGCGCACTTGCAGCTTGCCGTCCTCCGGCCGCGTAATCTCCAAATCCTCCGGGCGAATGACGATATCGATCGGCTCGTTTGGCTGCAAGCCTTTGTCCACGCATTCGAACGTCTTCCCGGTGAACTCCACTTGATAGTCCTTGACCATCCGTCCGTCCACGATATTCGATTCCCCGATAAAATCAGCCACGAAGCGGTTGATCGGCTCATCATAGATGTCCATCGGCGTACCGCTCTGCTGGATGCGCCCTTCGCTCAGGACGAAGATTTCGTCCGACATCGCTAGCGCCTCTTCCTGATCATGCGTGACGAATATAAACGTAATGCCAAGGCGCCGCTGCAGCTCGCGCAGCTCCACCTGCATTTCGGTACGCAGCTTCAGATCAAGCGCGGAGAGAGGCTCATCGAGCAAAATAATTTCCGGCCGGTTCACGATCGCCCGTGCTATCGCCACGCGCTGCCGCTGGCCGCCAGACATTTCGTTAATCTCGCGGTTCTCATAGCCGCTCAGGTTGACGAAACGAAGCGCCTCCTGCACCTTCTCCTTGATCTCCGACTGCTTCATTTTCTTAATGCGCAGACCGAATGCAATGTTCTCGAACACGTTGAGGTGCGGGAACAGCGCATAGTCCTGAAACACCGTATTCACTTGGCGTTTGTTCGCCGGAATGTGATTAATGAGCTGTCCGTTAAAATAAATGCTGCCTTGCGTCGGCGCCGTAAACCCGGCGATAAGACGCAGAATCGTCGTCTTGCCGCAGCCGGACGGGCCGAGCAGCGTATAAAACCTGCCACGCTCAATTTCGAAGCTGACGTTCTTGAGTACGGCGGAATCGCCTTCGTACTGCTTGGTTACGCCATCAAAGCGGATGATCGCTTCGGTCTTGTTTGCGTTCATGCGTTGAAGCACACCCCTTTCGGATACAGATGAAAAATGTCGATTTTTATACGTATATTCCTTTGGATAGTATAACCAAACATCGCGGGCACATGAAGTGTTTTTTATGAGGGCATAGAGCGGTTTACACAACAAAAAAATGGCCCAGGATCGGGGGGGTCCCGGACCATTGTCGTTGCGGCAGGTGCTGCTAGCTGCGCGACAGGAATGTTTTGTACAGTTTGATGACGCTGAGGTGCATGCCTTCATGGAATAAATTAATGCTGCAAAATTGCTCCGGCGACTCGATTGTGAGCCCTGTTGACGTCGTATACGGCTGCGGCAGTGTTTCGTGAAGACGGTTCGCAATCGCCGCTTCGACCCGCTCCAGCTGGCCGGACAGCAGCTGCTCCAGCTCCGCAAGTGTCGGGATTGCTGCCCCTGGCTGCCAATCGAGCGGTGAGGTGCGGAACTCGAACAGCTCCTTGAATCCGGCAGGCAGCTGTTGCGGCAGGTTCAAGTATTGGAAAATGTAGCGTTCGAGCACGACGTACACATGCCCCAGATTCCAGCGAATCGTATTGCGGAAGCCCTCCGGCACGCGGTCCGCCATCTCTTCCGTCACACCGTCAAGCTGCTTCAACGTCTGGCTCCGCACAAACTTCAGTTGCTTGAACAAGTAGTGTTCCATCTGTTCCATCTTCGTGTTCACTCCTTCGTTTTTTTGGGGGCGGCGGGGTTAGCGGCGAGAGCAGCTTTTGCCGCTCTCAGGGCGGGAAACTGCCGATGAGGGGCATCGAGAGAGGGTTTTCCCTCTCTCGGTGCACATGGTTACTTTTATGTAGTCCACCAAACCAGCCTCTTCCCCACATTTCGCCGGATTTCCGTCAATGTAGTCCAGCAAACCAGCTACTTTCCCTCTTTCCGCCAACTTTTCGCCAATGTAGTCCACTAGACCAACTACTTTCCCTCATTAGGCCAACTTCCCGCCAATGTAGTCCACTAGACTAGCTAATTCCTGCCCTGTCCTAGTTTTGCTGCTGAGAGAGCCTATTGGGCTTTCTCAGCTCCGCGCGCGGGCTCTTTCTACGCTGAGAGTGCCAATTTGAATCTCTCAACCCCAGGCGGAACCGTTTTTCCCACAGTTTTGCTGCTGAGAGAGCCTATTGAGCTCTCTCAACTCCGCGCGCGGGCTCTTTCTACGCTGAGAGTGCCAATTTGGATCTCTCAGCCCTCGGCAGCACCGCTTTTCCTGTGGTTTTGCTGCTGAGAGAGCCTATTAGGATCTCTCAATCCCTCCTCCGCCCCGTCAGCGCTCCAGCCGCTGGATGCGCTCCATGTACGCGGTCACGCGGCGGTCGAGCGCGTGCGGGTACTCGTAGCCGAGCTTCGCCGCCAGCTCAGCGGCGAGGCGCCTGAACAAGGTGCTCATCGCGAACAATGCCCGCCAGTTATCCGCAAGGCTCGCCCCCGCATAGGTCTGCTCGAGCTCTGCCCAAGTCGCCTCGTCCAGGTAGCGCTTGAACCAGCGGCCATTTTTGCCTGGGTTGACGGACCAGTCGTGGCGCTCCCCGATATGCCATTCAACCACGGGCATGAACATCTGGTAGCGAATCACACTCTCGAACATATACTTGGCAAAATGCAGCTCATCCCGCCACAGGCTCTTCGCCACATAGGTGATGTCCCACCAGAACTCCTTGACTACCCTGTTGTATTCTTCGCGGGATGGCTTCTCGGTCAAGAACCCGGTATGCCGCGGCGGCTTCAGCCCCTTCGTCAAACCGTCCTTATCCATCAGCACGCGGTAGCCGATGTCCAGTTCCTCCGGCAGCAGCGGAAGCTCTATCAGTTCCTCCAACTGCTTCACCACATATACCTGAAAATCAATCCGCACCCCGTCCTCGAACAGGACGAGCCGCGTAATCGACCGCTCATGATTCTCGCGGTATTCCGTCATCACAGCGCCGAACTGCGTAATCCACGCATCGCTCTCGCGGAACGGCGTCGTGTCCGTCACGACAAGCTCGATATCGTAATCCGACAGCTGATCGACCGGCGCGTTCGGATTCACGCGGGAGCTGGTCATGATAACCGCTCGAATTAAGCTGTGCCGCTCTGTCCAAGCAAGCAGCTGGCGCAGCAATTCTTCTTCACCTCGCACGCTCTACACCTCTCATTCACTAACGTTCGTAATGCCGAACGGCACATGCACCGAAGGGAAGCTCCGTGCAATGCCCTCGATATGCCCTACCTGATCATCGAAGAAGATATGCGGCTTAAAAATATTCAGCACTCTGCTCTTATCGATGCCGCCGAGAAAAAAAGCCTCATCGACGCGGATATCGAGCTGCCGCAGCGTCGTAATGACCCGCTCGTGAGCAGGCGCATTGCGCGCGGTTGCAATCGCAACCCGAATGCTCGGCCGGCTTGCCGAGTCGCTCTCTTCGCCGAGCCGCTTCTGCAGCTTGGCGATTTCGGTGAAGAACCGGATGAGCGGCCCGCCCGGCAGCGGCTCTCCCGCTTTGCGGCGCTCGTGGTCATGGAAGGCGCGAAGCGCGCCATCCAGCTGATACACCGACTCCGCAGAATCGTCCGCAATAATGCCGTCGAAGTCGAACGCAATCCGCAACTCATCGTCCTCATCATCGTCGATATAATCGCTCGGATAAATGCAGCCAGCCGGATAGCCGTGCTGCACGGCCTCCTTCACATCCTTCGAGTTGCCGGACAGAAACAGCGAGGCATTGAATGCCTCCAAATATTGAAACGGATTGCTGCCCGCCACGAACACTGCGCGGCTGATCGGCAACCCGTAATACTCAATGGACTTGAACACGCGAAGCCCCGTATCCGGGTCGTTACGAGAGAGCAGCACGACTTCAACCGGCTGATCCTCCGAAGCCCCGTTGACGCGCAGCAGCCGTTTAATTAGCGGAAATGCTACGCCAGGCTTCAGAATATTGTTCTCGTTCGCTCGTTGGAAGTCCCGGTACTCGTCCTCCCCTTTTTCCTGAAACACTTGGTCAGACTCCATTAGATCGAACAGCGCACTGGATGCGACTGCAATTACGAATTTGTCCTCGATCGGGTATGGCATCTTCGTTCACTGCTCCTTCACACGTAATCTCGTTAACCTTCCCACTGAGCAAGCACTTGTCCGTCATCATTCACGCCGCGAAAAACGAACATTCCAGCTCTTGCGCTCGGCAGCAGCACGTAAGTCACGGCAAACCCATTCTCGACCTCAATCTCAATGTCCTCTGCCTGTCGATTGTCACTATGACCAATGATAACTTTATGAATGCTCGGATCCTCCACTTTTGCCGCTAGCAGCACTTCATACTCGTCTTGATTGACCGATGATGCAGACCATGTAATGACCACTGGCTCATTATCCTTACGCGGCGTGAAACCGGAACCTCCATCGATCCGATAGAGAAAGCCCCATTTCTTATGAATCAAATAGGCCATGAGTTGACTGTCTGCCCCGGCGATCAAGACCGTTTCGGAGCCAAACGTTTTCTTATACACCGGCGCTCCCGCCTGCGGAAACGCATGGTGCAGCGCTCCCTCCTTACTAAGCGAGTAGCCAGACAAGCCGAACACATAATAACCAACTAAGATCACAACCGCAGCAAGCAACACAGACGTCTTCAACCGCTTCGAACGGAACGCAGCCATTCCCCACCGCCTCGCTAGCAGATTTTGGGTAAGATACCTTTCTTCCCATCATAAAGCAAGGCAATTGCCGGACACAACTCTCGTAAAGCTCTCATAAACTATTAAAAATGGTTTCATAGAGAGGAGTCGTGTGCGTGAATGCAAGCAAAGAGCTCTGCCAACGTAAAGATCATCGACGTCTCCCATCATCAGAACGTTATTGATTGGGGCAAGGTGAGAGCGGACGGAGTGGAAGGTGCTTTTATAAAGGCGACAGACGGACGGCTCGGTGTCGATTCCAACTTCAGCAGCAACGCGACCGATGCACGTGCGGCCGGCCTCCCTGTCGGTTTCTACCATTTTGGGCATCCGGAGGTGAACAACGCGATTGCGGAAGCGAAGCATTTTGCAGAGACCGTGCGAGGGTTTGAATCTCAGTTTCCGCATGTGCTCGATGTGGAAGGCGATGCTGGCAAGCTCAAATCCGCAGAGTTGACCAAATGGTGCATCGCATGGTTGACAGAGGTGCAGCGGTTAACCGGACATCGGACGATGATCTATACGTCGGCAAGCTTCGCTCGGACAAGTCTCGGCAAGGACCTGGGTCGCTGGCCGCTGTGGATTGCCCATTTTGGCGTTAACACGCCGATGGACAACGGCACTTGGAACACATGGGCTGTCTTTCAATATACATCCAGCGGGCGGATAGACGGCATCAATAGCAGCGTGGACATGAATGCGATGGAGAAGTCTTTCTTTGATAACCACGTTCATGTCCCATAGTCACAGATAAAATTAGGCGAAATGAGGGGCAACGGACAAGCGTAGCTCATAAAGTAAATAGTACAAATCTGTCAAATAGGAATGGAGCTGATGTGATGCAAGCTTTGAGTCCGAGCAATGTGAAAGTAATCGACGTCTCGCATCATCAAGGCGTCATTGACTGGGCGAAGGTTAGAGCGGACGGCGTGTTGGGCGTTTTTATAAAAGCAAGTGAGGGAACTTCGTTCGTGGACGATCGATTCACGGCGAATGTAAGCGGAGCTGTAGCTGCTGGGATTAAGGTCGGGTTTTATCATTATACGCATCCCGAGTCGAATAGCGCGAAGGCAGAGGCGGCACATTTTGCGAGCGTTATAAGCGGTGTGAAGTCGGACTTCCCGCACGTGCTGGACGTAGAAGGCGACGCGGGACAGGTGCCGGTCGATCGGCTGACCCAGTGGTGCGTGGATTGGCTGCACGAAGTGGAGCGACTGACGAAGCATTCGACCATGCTTTACACAGGCGCATATTTTGCCAGAGATAACCTGACGCAGCCGCTTGGCCAGTGGCCGTTGTGGATCGCTCATTATGGGGCTACAGAGCCGCTTCATAACGACACATGGGACGAATGGGCCGTGTTCCAATATTCCGATCACGCGAAGGTCGACGGCATCGGCGGCGATGTGGATATGAATGCAATGGAGGAAGCGTTCTGGAACAAATACGCGAATGCGAACGTCCCAAAGCCACTTAGCCCGGAGGATACGGTCAAAGTCGTCGTCAATGACAAGCTCGCTGCATTCGCCCGGATCATTGGCACGAGCACCTTTGCACCGCTTCGCCAGCTTGGTGATTCGCTCGGCATACCTGTGGCGTGGGACTCCGCAACGTCGACGCCGTACTTCGACGGCAAGCCTGTCACGAACTATCAGATTCTCGACGGCCGGACCTATATTGGGGTACGCACAGCAGGCGAGATGCTGGGTGCCCATACGATCTCTTGGGATGGCGCGAATCAGAAGGTGTATATTTACTACGCAAGTTGATGAGTTAATGAGTGAATAAACTGATGAGCTGAAAAAAAATGCCGCTAACCCCCGCCATTTGGACGGGGGTTAGCTTTTTCCGACTAGCTCGCAATGTGCAGCACAATATGTCCGGGGCCGTGACATGTTTGGCTAAGATCGTGAGCCTTCGCTGCTTCGTGTTGTTCGAGAAGGTCGCCTTCACACCGAGCTCCTTCGCCCCCTCTTGGGAAGGCTGACCGACAAGCTAGATCATTCGTCCGCCCTGCTTCACGATGCGGAAAGAGCGATTCTGTGTCTCGCCGCCGACCGTATCAAGCACCAAATCAACGCCTTATCCCGCAGCGTCCTCGAAGCGCTCCTTCGTATAGTCCACCACGCAGTCCGCTCCGAGCGAAGAGACGAAGGAGACATTGTCGGGGCTGCATGTCCCGACTACTTCTGCTCCCCTTAGCTTCGCTAGCTGCACGGCATACATGCCTACACCTCCAGCCGCGCCATGGATAAGAACACGCTGCCCTGCTTGCAGTTCGCCGCTCTCGAACAAGGCCGACCACGCCGTAAGCGCGCCGCCCGAGATCGTAGCCGCTTCATCAAAGCTGAGCGCATCCGGCTTAATGGCAAGGTAATCCTCGGATTCCGAACGGAACGATCAACAATAACGGTTTTGCTGACCGGCATATTTACACGAACTGGACTTATGTGCTCGAGAAACGCGGTGTCACCGCGCATGACAACCCGTGGACCTGTGCCAGCTATAAAGGCAATGTCCAGTATTCACGGGAGATGTGTCCGGATACGCTGAACTGGCTCGGACGCGCCGTCGCGATCAGCCTGCATCAACGAATGACGGAAGAGGACGTATCCGACGTCGTTCGAGCCATCCGTAAAGCAGCAGGCGTTCAATAAGCTCGTGGTTAAGCTTACCTTCCTGCATATCGCTGCTCGTAATCGCAAACAATGTAACACGTATGCGAACTAGCAAAAATAGAGAATGCAGGAGGAGCTTACCTATCATGAATGCACAGCGCGCCCAAGAAATCGCCGAATCCGCCACAATGGTGAATGTCACCTATGACGGCAATCCGATCTATATCCAGCATGTCGACGCTGAGAACGAGACAGCTCGGATCTACCCGCTCGACCAGCCTAATCAGGAGATTACGGTCTCGCTGAACAGTCTGATCGAGCCGTCGCCGTTTCAGTCGGACGGCATCCATATGGTTTGCGATCGGCGCGACTAGCCTCTGGAAGCACAAAAAAAGAGACCCGCTGGCAACGGGCCGCGGGTCTTCAAAAGTATATATAATAGGGGGTTGAGTCCTATTATAGAGACCAAAGATTAAAACAAGATGAAAATGGCATTTCAGTTCCGTTACAATTGCGTGTCAGAACGAGTGGATTTTGCTGTTCTTCGCCTGCTTGCTCTGCTTCAGCCACCGGCTCATCGCTCTATATTGGATAAATCCATCATAGAAAAGCTTTTTCAGGCGAATTCCCGAGCTATATTGGAAAAATCCATTCATTTTGGAGCAAAACAACCGAATTCAACCCTTTTTCGTGAAAATGATTGGATAAAGAGTCAATTTCATAATGAATAACCCCTTGGAATTAAAGGCTTTTTAGCATGCAAAAAAGGAGTGCCTCCCCAATTTCTCGAAGTTAT
>NZ_QTTN01000036.1 GCF_003386535.1 Paenibacillus taihuensis | reverse complement strand
AAAAAACAAACGGCACAGGGGTTTCCCTCATGCCATTTTGGATTCCATTTCTATTCTCGGTCAATGTCATTGAGTTAACTTAATGACATTGCCGCCGATGGAGTGCCTTCTTGTTTGTATGCTCATTGTTTAATTGTCCCAACAGATAACGCCCGATATTCCCACAGGATACGCTGCACGTCACGGAAATGGCTATCCTGACACTCGATTATGACAGCAAGCTCCGGCAGGCGTTCCTTAAACCGCATCACGCTTTTGAAGTACTTTTTCTGCAGCACCCGCGTTACGCCATATCCAATCACAAATCCGACCGTCGCCGAGATAATCCCCCATATAATCGGGCCTAAGGCGAGGACGAACCCAGCACTAATCCCAACGACAGATAGTGCGGTACCGCTTGCCATTCCTGCTTCGAAGGCGAGCGTGATTTTGTTCGGATGGTTCGTTGATGTTTTGTCGATCCGCTCATCGTGATTATCCATCATGACGGTCATGATTGTCTCTCGACCCACTCCGATATCTTCCAATACGGCTAATGCCTGTTCGACTTCAATGGAGTGTTCAAAGGTACAGATGATCAACATGGTTCCCTCCCTCCTCCGATTAGGCGAAGTGGAAACTGCGGGTACCTTTCTTCAAGAAATTGCTTCTGCTCTAAGCGAAATAACCGGTTATGATCCCCTGCTGTCATATAGGCATCGTACATCGCACCGCCAATAACAGATGGCATGAACAGCAGCCACTGAGGATTCAAGACCTCCTTCGCCTCTGAGATCCGCCCCAATATGAGCAGCAGCACGGATTCATGGGAATGAGACATCGTCAAGTAGACAAACCACCAGAATACGCCGTAGAACCCGAGGCAGATTCGGTTATTGTACAGCTGCCCAAGTCCTGGAAAGAACATCGAGCAAAGCATTGCCGCTACAGGCCTCTTCTGTCCTAGGGCCGTTATGTACAACGGCTTCATCACGCTCGAAGCGAATTTTGCACCTTCCAGCTTGGCGAGATGATACTGTTTGTTGGCATCTACCGCTTTGACATAGCTGTCCCAAATGGCGAATAGGTATACGATCGCGTATGCAAATACCCATTTCTTCTCCAGCACGGAAGCTGCAAGCTCGAACCTGCCGGATAACGAATACACCATCGCTTCATTGATGTGCGCAGCCGTATTAATGCCAACCTCCCATGCGGAGAGGATAAAGCCGCGAATAAACTGATGGAGCAAGAAATGGCCAAAGCCAGGAAACGAGATGGACCACCAGACGATAATCCGCGGATCCTGCCAACGTTGAAACGTTAACCCGTCGAAACTTAGCAGCGCTTGCTGTCTCCGCACAGGTCTGAATGGATTCATTTTGCTCAAACCTGCATCCGTCTCCTTTTCTCATCCAGTTTCACTTTGACAAGATGGCGCTTCAGATTCGTAAACATCAGCACATACATCGTTTGGACGGTTAGATAGACACAGAAGGAATAGTACAGCTTCCACTTGAGATAGGTGAACACGTCGAAGTAGACGCATATGACTTCAAAGACGATTGCAAGGCAGGAGCACACCAGAATGTAGATCATGATCATCGTTCCATGAATGCGAAACCGACTGAAATAATAGGTAAACATATAACCAACCATGGGGTACAGCAGCCAAGTGAGCGCGTCTGCGACATCGAATTTCGGACTGACGTTCGTGTTGTAAAAGCTAAAAGGCTCAAGGCCGATTGTATTATCCAATCCCTTGGCAAGGTCGAGACTAAACAGCATCATGAGAATGATGATGGATAATGGAAAAGGCCGCGGCTTCTTCCAAGCGAAAATATAGGTCACGATTAGACAGGCGATAAGGAAGAGATCATTGCGACTCACTAACTCTTCAAGGAGTTTCATGAAGCAGCCCGTCCTTTCTGAGCACGATTCGGTACAAATAGAGGCAGATGAGCGTAAAGAGCACTAATATGGCCCCTTCGATTGAAGCATATAAAAAATGCCAGCCATGAGCGGATTCGACAATTTGGTAATAGTAAAACACATATTTGAACCCAAACAGCGCAGCGCATGGGACTACAAACAGGACTAGCTTAAGCAGAAATCCTCGCACTCGGAGGATTCCGTCAAGCCCCCATACGACGATGACTGGCGTAATAATCTGCTGATAGAAAACGCGGATGAACACGTTTGGCAATATTAGCGATGGGATCGCGAGCTTTAAATTAAGGGAGATGTACATGAAATAAGCATCATGCACCAGCGCAACAACAAGCCATGTGAAAATAATCTCGAACAAATGTAACCGTTTCTTCACTGTAAAGAACCCAATTAAAATTAAGATGAAAGCTGCATATAACGCACTAACCGCCATGGTTGCTGCTCCTTTGATTACTTGCTCTTTCGACTCTTCCGTCTGGGGAAATATAGCTTATACAGCTATTCCCATTATCCGTAGCATTTAAAACTTGCCGCAAAAATACGAAAAAGCCCGCGTATGATACGCGGGCTTCCATACAATACAACTATCTCGACTTCCCTCGGCCCTGCACTTCCCAGAGCGCTTCAACCTCTTCCCCGCGAATAGCGGCCACTTCGTCTACCATGTTCATGACAGCGCAGCAGTGAACAGGGATGATCTCGAGCGTGTCGCCAATCGCGAGCGACTGCTCGCTCTCATCCAGCTCCAGCATACCATGTTCCTCCGACATCCAGGCGAGATTAATACCGGGATGACCGACGACGTAACCCTTGCCGGTTCCGATCGGTGAGGCTGCACCGTCCGAAGTAAATATCTTCGTCCCCGCATCGATGACAGCGCGCCCCGGTTCCGGTCTGCTCACAACCGTCACCTTCACCGTTAAAGCACAGTCCTCAAGCGACTGAGCCCCAAGCGCAACCTGCATCAAGTCGCCGAAAATATAAGTACCCGGCCGGATCTCGGTCACGCCCTGCACATTCGCCGTATATGGCGAGCCTGGTGACGAGCCTGCGCTCACGATATCCGCTGCGATGCCCTGTTCAATGAGCTGCTGCGCTGTATCGGCAGCTGCCTGACCTTCCTCTCGCCCAAGGCGGCGCAGCTCTGACTCGTCGGCAGCTTGGTACGCTTGCCCGCCGAACGTCATGATGCCCTTGATCTCGATGCCCGGCAGCTGAACGAGCCGCATCGCGAGCTCCAGCACCGGCTCGCCCGCTTCAAGCCCGACGCGGCGAAATCCGCAGTCGAACTCGACGAGAACGCCGATCGTCATGTTCGCTTCGAGCGCCGCATCCGAGATCGCCTCCGCGACTTCGTAGCCGTCCACCGCGACGGTGATATCGACATGCTTGGCGAGGCGAATCAGCCGCTCAAGCTTCTGCTCCCCGACAATCGGGTACGCGATCAGAATGTCGCGGACACCGCCTGCCGCCATTACTTCTGCTTCGCCCAGCTTCGCAACGGTCACGCCGACGGCGCCTGCTTCAATCTGCTTATGCGCGAGCACCGGCAGCTTATGCGTCTTCGCGTGCGGTCGCAGCGATACTTCTGCGCGGTCCGCAATGTCCTGCATTCTCGCAATGTTGCGTTCTACTGCATCAAGATCGATAAGCACATGCGGCGTATCGAGGTCGCGCTTGTTCATCGGAAGGTCACCTGAACCTTTCTTCGATCTCTATGGAGCAGCAGGGCGTTCAGCTGTAACTTATATCAAATCAAAGTAATCCACTCATGCATCAATTTGGTGCTTGTTTAAACACGACCCGATGTCCAAGTCTCTGGTGGATCTCCTTGCGAAAAGCTCGAAATCCCTTCGATTCTTCTTTATGCACGAGGAAGACGAGCAGCGGATTCATCGGATCATGCTCGTCGAAATACAGATCCGTCTGTGCGTTGAACTTCGCTTCATCTTCCTTGTAATACTTCGCTACGAGCTCCTCCAATACTGGAACGACTTCCTGTTGGAAAGAAGCGCTCTGATTCTGCTCTGCGCTGAACACGGCCGCCTGCTGAGCAGGTGGTGGTTCTTCGTCACCGCAAGCTGACAGCAGCATCATACAAATGGCAGCTGCTCCGAAAACGATTTTATTCATGCTCATGCTCTCCACGACTTCTATTCTCTTTCTCTTGGATGTGAAGACGAGCTTTTGGTGAAAAAGTTGCGGTTCCATCGTTCTCGAACCACCACTATCGACCTATTCCCTGTTACGAAACAAGCTCCGGCTGATGTTCCTTCAGCCACGTCCGCAGCGGCACATCCTCGTCAGTCGGCGAGTAGTAGCCGTTGCAATTCACCCCGGCGCCAAGCAGCTGACGGCGGATCGGATCGCTCTGCTCCCACAGATGCGAGACGGTCATGTCGTCCTTCGTGCGGAGCCAGCGATACCCGTAGCCGTAGAACAGCACCTTGCGCGTCAGCTCCGCCGACCAGTTCGGCGAGCCCGCATGCCATAGCCTGCGGTCGAAGAATACGGCTGAGCCAGGCTTCACGCATACCGGAATCGCGCCTTCGGGCTGTCCGTGGCGATCGACCGGGATGTCGATGTTATCACGAAGATGGCTGCCAGGTACGACCCAGAAATTACCGCGATCCGGCTCGGAGACATCGGATAAGAAATACGCCACTTTGAGGGACAATCTTGGGCGGGGATGCGATTCGATCTCCCAGTTCACCCTGCCGCTGTCTTGATGCCAACCGAACGTGCCGTCATTTTTCGAATTACCGGAAGGCGGCGTTGCAATCATATGCGCATGGTACAAATAGATATTCCAGCCAAGAATGCCCCATACCTTCGGAAGCACCTTCTCATAATCAACGAGCGATAAGAACGATTCATGATCGGGGATGAAGTTCGGATAGAATAATGCCGTCTTCGGGTTATGCCCTTCGCTAAGCTTACGCTCATGGATGCGGTCAAACTCCGCGGTCAGCTGTGCAATCTGTTCCGGTGAAAGCGCGTCTTCAATAATGAGATAACCTGTTTCTTCAAAGGTCTTTCGTTCCTCAGCGGTGAGTGCGTAGTTCAAACACGATGGATTCAACTTCGATTCCTCCTGCCAATTGGTTTGGGAGTGACGGACTTAGAGTTTGTACTTCTCTATCATAAATCGTTTTGGCTGCGCTTACGAGTATTAATTCACACTTTTTTCCAAGTTTGTAACCGCACACCGTTCACCATTTCTAGGCGCATGCATAGCATGAAACTACATTTATAGATTTGCTGGAGGGATCAGTTTGAAAAAGGCATTCATCGTGCTGACTGCAATTGTCGTAACGCTCACGTTATTGCTTGCAGGCTGCAGCGGAAAAAAATCGGAGGCGACCAAGGTTCGCATCGGCGAAGTGACTCGGTCGATCTTCTACGCGCCGCAATATGTGGCCATTACGAATGGATTCTTTAAAGATGAAGGGCTTGATGTCGAGCTGACGACGACACCTGGCGGAGACAAAACGATGTCCGCGCTGCTCAGCGGCAACATCGATGTTGCGCTTGTCGGCTCGGAGACGTCGGTATATGTCTCGGTGCAAGGCTCCGATGACCCGATCATCAATTTCGCCCAACTGACACAGACGGACGGAACGTTCCTCATCTCGCGCGCGCCGATCGACAACTTCGATTGGAACATGCTGAAGGGCTCCAAGTTCCTCGGCCAGCGCAAAGGCGGCATGCCGCAAATGGCGGGAGAATTCGTGCTTAAGAAGCACGGCATCGATCCGCATAACGATCTGGAACTTATCCAGAACGTGGAGTTCGCGAACATCGTTCCGGCCTTCACTTCCGGCGACGAGCAGTTCGTGCAATTGTTTGAGCCGTCTGCCACGATGCTGGAGCAGCAAGGCAAAGGATATGTAGTCGCTTCCTTCGGCACGGAGAGCGGACACCTTCCTTATACAGCTTATATGACGAAGAGCACCTACATGAAGAAAAATGCAGACACCGTTCAAAAATTCACAAATGCGGTGTACAGAGGTCAGCTGTGGGTGCAAGAGCACAGCGTGAATGAAATCGCCGATGCCGTCGCTCCGTTCTTCCCGGATACCGATATTGAACTCATTCGCGGCGTTGTGAAGCGCTACAAGGATCAAGGCTCCTTCGCTACCGATCCAATCATCGACAGCACGGAATGGGCAAACCTGCAAGACATTATGATGCAAGCCGGCGAGCTTAAAGAAGCAGCCGATTTCAACAAGCTGGTCGATAATTCTTATGCAGAGAAAGCCATCAAGGAAGTTAAATAATCAAGCCACACGAGGATGTTCCAAGCCGCGAGCCCGAAAGCAAAGCGCGGCTTCTTTCCTCGTTCATAAGGAGTGATAGCCGTGGCAAATGCTGTAGAAGTCCATAACGTATCGCATGTCTATGTGAATGAGCATGGAGCTAAGCTCGCGCTCGGGCAAATCCAGCTGAACGTGGAGGCCGGGGAATTCGTCGCTCTCGTCGGTCCAAGCGGGTG
Organism: Paenibacillus taihuensis; assembly: GCF_003386535.1. Taxonomy (GTDB): domain Bacteria; phylum Bacillota; class Bacilli; order Paenibacillales; family Paenibacillaceae; genus Paenibacillus_Z; species Paenibacillus_Z taihuensis. The sequence goes on along the minus strand of NZ_QTTN01000036.1, from coordinate 61,306 downwards.
CGGCAAGACGACGCTGCTGTCCATTATCGCCGGACTGATAGAACCATCGGAAGGCACCGTGCGGCTGTTCGGACAGCCAGTTGCAGGACCGACGCCGCGTGTAGGGTATATGCTGCAGCAAGACTACCTGTTTCCTTGGCGGACGATTCGCGACAATATCTTGATTGGGCTCGAGGTCATGGGGCAGCTAACGCCAATAAAGCGCGAATATGCGCTTCAACTGCTAGATGAGATGGGCCTAAGCGCTCATGCGGGGAGTTATCCGAGCGAGCTGTCAGGCGGGATGCGCCAGCGTGTTGCACTCGTACGGACACTTGCGACGGAGCCGGATATCCTGTTTCTGGATGAACCGTTCTCCGCGCTGGATTTCCAGACGAAGCTTCAGCTCGAGAACTTAATTTACGAAACATTGCGGAAGCACCGCAAAACAGCGCTTCTTGTGACGCACGATATCGCGGAAGCTATCGCGATGAGCAACAGAGTCATTATTTTGGCGCCGAATCCGGGAACTGTGTATCAGGAAGTGGATATTCCTGCAAGCTTAGCCGAGCTTCTGCCGACAGATGCGCGCGAGCAGGATGGTTTCCAGCCGTATTTTCGCCAGGTTTGGCAAGCCTTCGTACAGATGGAGAGGAGCAAACAGCCGCTATGAAAACCCAAGAACAGCCGCAGCGCGGCAAAGTCGACCCCGCACATCTCTATCAAGCCTATAACAAAGCTCGGAACAAAGAGAAGCTCTACGTACTTATTACACGTATCCTGCTGCTAGTGGTCTTTCTTGGCCTGTGGGAAGTTGCCGGCAGGCTCAAATGGATTGATGTCTTCTTATTCAGTTATCCGAGCAAAATCCTCAAGCTGCTGTATGACAAAGCCATCGATGGATCGCTCTTCCCCCACATCGGAGTTACGGTGGCGGAGACGATTGCCGGGTTTGTGCTTGGGACATTAAGCGGACTCATTCTCGCAACGCTCATCTGGTGGAGTCCTTTTCTCGCGAGAGTGCTCGATCCGTATCTCGTCGTTCTCAACTCGCTTCCGAAGGTAGCGCTTGGCCCCTTGTTCATCGTGGCGCTGGGCTCAGGCATTCTCTCGATTATCGCAACCATCCTCTCGATTACGGTCATCATTACGACGCTGGTCATCTACACCGCCTTCAAGGAAGTCGACCCGAACTATGTGAAGGTCGTACGGATCTTCGGTGCGACGAGAACGCAGTCGTTCTTGAAAGTGATCCTCCCGGCCTCCTTCCCTGCAATTATCTCAACACTGAAAGTAAACGTTGGCCTCGCTTGGGTCGGGGTTATCGTCGGGGAGTTTCTCGTGGCGAAAGAAGGACTCGGCTACTTGATTATCTATGGGTTCCAAGTGTTCAACTTCACGCTGGTCATCAGCAGCCTGTTCATTATAGCGGCTGTTGCCACTATTATGTATCAGATCGTCGCGGCGATTGAGTCGAGAATCGTGAAGAAGCGATGAAAAAAGGCGCCTGTACCCGCTAGATACGCCAATACTTCTGCAAGAGTACGAGCATATGGATAGCATATGCGAGTGTTGAAGACTCTTGAAGAAGGACGCTGAGCGCCGTGCCATTCTGCTGGATCGGGAAAGTTGTCATAGTAAAGAACGAAGGCATCATTCTATTCGGGGATGCGGTAGAGATTGAAGATATTTCTGACTTGAATGAGAATGCGAGCAAGCAGAGCACGGATACGGACGCGGCGGGGACGGGCAACGAAGCCGACAGCGGTGTCGATAACGGGATCGCTACTGCGACCGGCAAGCGGAAATGCAAAGGCATTGTCAAAGGGAAAGGCATTGACAAAGGCATTGACAAAGGCAATGCGAAAGGCATTGACAAAGGCAATGCGAAAGGCAGCCGAAGTGCGGACAAAAGAAGCGGCACAGGTACGGGAAATGTTGCCGAGAGAAGGAGCGGCGGCAACGTTGGGAAGAACGTGACAGCCAGCTCGCGGCGGAAGAAGCGACAGGTATAAGCATCATGCGCGTATGCAGCGGGCTGCCCTATTGGGGCGGCTTATTTTATTGCGTGAATAGCGCGACTGGAGTCCGTTAGCGAATTCCGTGAGCCTCACTCTTCCTCCATCAACTCGCGCAGCATCCGATCCTTGTTGTTCAGAAACTCTTTCATGATGACGAAATGATCCGTCTCCTCCAACCTTCTCGTCTCAATGCCGTCCCTCGTCAAATAGTAGATGATCGAGTCCGGATACGCCATCAGAATCGGAGAATGCGTCGAGATAATGAACTGCGAGTTTTGCAGAATCAGCTCATGCATCTGCGACAGCATCGCCATCTGCCGGAACGGCGACAAGGCCGCCTCCGGCTCGTCCAAGATATATAACCCGTTGCCGCCAAAACGGTTCGTGAACGTCGCGAAGAACGATTCGCCATGCGATTGCTCATGCAGCGATCGACCGCCATAGGAATCAACAATTCGCGGTCCCGGTCCCGGTTCCTCATCTAACTCATCCATGTTGCTCGCCAAGTTGTAATAGCTTTCCGCCCGGAAGAAGAAGCCGTCCCTCGCCTTTTTCAATCCGCGCACAAGCCGGACATACTCGAACAACTTCGAGTGCGAAGCCCGCGTCGAGAACGTGAAATTCTTCGTTCCTCCCTCCGGATTGAAGCCCCAGGCAACGGCGATTGCCTCCATCAACGTGGACTTGCCCATCCCGTTCTCGCCGACGATATAGGTCACTTTCGGGTGTAACTCCAACCGCTCGAGATACTTGATCGCGCCTAGATGAAACGGATATTCGGCAAAAGTAGGCACGCGATCCCGCTCCAGCTCGACGGAACGTAGAAACGTATCCTGCTCATAAATGCGAGAAGGCATCGCAAGCATCCCCTTTTTTCTCAATTTCGGACTAGCAGGCTTTGCGATTACCTTATCACACTTGGCATTTTATTGGAAATCATTAGGCGTGCAATGCCGCTTGGCGCTTGATTTGATCCGCTACAACGAGGCAGGCCATCGCTTCGATCACGGGTACGATTCTTGGACAGATACACGGATCATGTCTGCCGCGAGTCACGATGACTTGCTCCTCCCCATTTTCCCTGATCGTTTGTTGCGGTTTCGAGATCGAAGAAGTCGGCTTGACCGCCACTCGGAACACAATGTCTGCTCCCGTGCTTATTCCCCCAATAATTCCCCCCGCATGATTGCTCAGAAACCCATCTGCGTTCATCGGATCGTTATGCTCGCTCCCCTGCATTCGAGCCGCTTCGAACCCCGCACCGAACTCAATCCCTTTCACTGCGCCAATCGATATCATCGCCTTCGCCAGCTCCGCATCCAACTTGTCAAAGACAGGTTCACCGATGCCTGGGTCGACGCCGCGAATGATGCACTCCACTACGCCCCCGCAGCTATCGCCGATGGATGCGAGATGCTCGATCTTCTCAATCATCTTCGGAGCGGCAATCGGGTCGGCAGCCCTTACCGGATTTCGTTCGATTTCTTGCTCATTGAAGCTTGTGCTGGCGATGCCGCCGATTTCCTTCGTGTATGCCACGACCGAGATGCCCGACTGTTCGAGAAGCTTGCGCGCAACCGCGCCTGCGGCCACTCTCGCCGCCGTCTCCCTGCCTGATGCACGACCGCTGCCCCGGTGATCGCGCAGTCCGTATTTCTGCAAATACGTAAAGTCCGCATGCCCCGGTCTAAAGCTATGCTTAATATCGTCGTACGCTTCCGGCCGCATATCTTTGTTGTACAGCACGATCGTCATCGGCGTGCCTGTCGCCTTGCCCTCATAAATGCCGGATACGATATGAACATGATCATATTCCTTGCGCGGCGAAGTGACAGACGACTGCCCCGGCTTCCTGCGGTCCATCTGAATTTGAATGTATGCCTCATCAATGGTAAGCCCCGGCGTCACCCCATCAATAATGACACCGACAGCCTCCCCGTGTGATTCTCCGAACGTCGTAATCCGAAACCGCTCACCAAACGAATTTCCTGACATATGAATCGCTCCCTAATTTCCTAATGTATCGCTAGTTCTATTTTAGAGATATACTTGTGATAAAAGAAATCGAAATACTCGAAGTTTGTGATAGAGAGGAACTATGTCAATGTCATCCGCATCCGCAGCAGTAGTCAACACGGAATGGTACCGCATCTTCATGTACGCCGCACAATTCGGCAATGTCACGAAAGCCGCGCAGAAGCTGCACATTACGCAGCCTTCGGCCAGTTATGCCATCAAGCAGCTGGAAGAAGCACTTGGCGTAATCTTGTTCGACCGCCTCTCGAAAGGCGTGAAGCTAACCTATGAGGGACAGCTGTTACTGGAATCCGTGGAAATGGCATTCTCGCAGCTCGAGCATGTTGAAAATGAACTGCAACTTGTAAAGCAATTCAAGTCTGGCTTGCTCCGAATCGGCGCGAGCGGTTCGATCCTGAAGGAAACCGTCCTTCCTGTTCTCGATCACTATCATCAGCAATATCCGGAAGTTCGCGTTAGGCTGCTAGCTGAGCGGACCAAAGAACTTGTGACCCAGCTGAAAGCTCGCACGCTCGAGATCGCCTTCGTCCATCTCCCGGTTCATGATCCCGATATTGAAATCAAGCCGCTCACGAATATCCGCAATTGCTTTGTCGTTAGCAAAGCTTTCAATCCGTTCACGTTGGTACCCGTCTCAACCGCAGAGCTTATTAAGCTGCCGCTGCTAATGCTATCGCAGAACAGCGCAACTAGAAATCTATTGGAGCATTGGTTCACTGAACAAGGGTTCTCTCCCGCGAGTGATATGGAGTTGAACAGTACGGATCTCTTAATCGAATTTGCGATGCGAGGCTATGGGGCGGCGTTTGTATCACGCTCTGCAGTCAGCCGGTACATTGAAGAAGGCAGCTTGTACGAGATAGTCACGCAAGTACCACTACCGGATGCAGCCATCGGAGTCGCTACGAAGAAGAACTCAACCTTGTCAGCAGCAGCATCGAAGTTTATCGAGCAGCTTGAAGCCGCTAAATACGCGCAATAATAAAACAAGCAGACACTCTCCTCCACAGCGGAAAAGATAGTCTGCTTGTTTGGTTGTTGTGGTTGTTAAGCTTGTATGCTTGTTATCCTTGTTAAGACTGTTCCTATTAAAGCGCGGTATCGTCCACGCTATCCAGCCAGCCCTCAATGCTGCCGATGACCGACGAGACGCAGCCGTCTTCGAATGGCGAGATCAATCCCGCCACTTTCACGAGCTCCGTGAACGAGAGGCTGCCGCCTTGACGGCAAAGGTTCAAGTAAGCATCCCATGCTGACGTACGGTCCTCATGCATCTGCTTCCAGAACTGGAACGCGCAAATTTGCGCGAGCGTGTAATCAATGTAATAGAATGGCGAGCTGAAGATATGGCCTTGCTTATGCCAGAAGCCGCCGTTCTCTAAGTACTCATTGTCTGCGTAGTCGCGATGAGGCAAGTACTTGCGCTCGATCTCGCGCCATGCTTGCTTCCGCTCAGTCGGCGTCGCATCCGGGTTCTCGTAGACGAAGTGTTGGAATTCGTCGACAGTGACGCCGTAAGGGATGAACAGCAGGCCGCTGCCGAGGTGCTCGAACCGGTATTTGTCCGCGTCCTCTTCGAAGAAGAGGTTCATCCACGGCCAGGTGAAGAACTCCATGCTCATCGAGTGGATCTCGCATGCTTCGTAAGTCGGGAAGCTGTACTCCGGCACCGCGAAGCTGCGGCTCTCATACACTTGGAAAGCATGGCCCGCTTCGTGCGTCAGCACATCGATATCGCCGGACGTTCCGTTGAAGTTCGAGAAAATAAACGGTGCGCCGTACTCGCTAATATACGTGCAATAGCCTCCGCTTTGCTTGCCTTTCTTGCTTACCAGATCCATTAAGCCGTTATCCTGCATGAAGCGGAAGAACGTATCCGTCTCTGGCGACAGCTCCTCGTACATTTTCGCTCCGCCTGCTACGATCCAATCCGGATTGCCCTTCGGCTTCGCATTGCCGTTCTTGAATTTGAAATTCTCATCGTAGTAGTGCAGCTGATCGAGGCCGATCCGGTTCTGCTGGCGCTCCCTCAGCTTCGTCGCTGCCGGCACGATGTATTCAAGCACCTGCTTGCGGAAATTCGCAACCATCTCCGCGTTGTAGTCGGTGCGGCTCATGCGCGCATAGCCAAGCTCCACGTAGCTTGCGTAACCTAGCTTCTTCGCGATCTTCGTCCGTACTTTTACGAGATCGTCATAGATTCGGTCGAAGCTCGCTTCGTTCTCCGCCATGAAGCCCGAAGACGCCTCCGACGCTCTTTTGCGCATGTCCCGATCCGTGGATTGCTGGAACGGTCCGAGCTGCGAGAGCGTGCGCTCCTCGCCTTCGAACATGATTTTCGCCGATGCGATCAATTTGGCATACTCCGTTGTCAGCTTGTTCTCGAGCTGCAGATCCTCGATGATCTCAGGGCTGAACGTCTTCAGCGCAAGCTCCGCGAGCGCAAACAGCTGCTTGCCCCACTTCTCTTCAAGCTGCGAGCGGAACTTCGACTCGACCAGCGCACGGTAGTAATCGGTTATGTATTCCTGGACGATCGGACCTGTCTCATCGAAGAAGTCCTGCTCCGCTTTATAAAACTCATCATTCGTATCGATCGAGTGACGAATGCTCGCCAGCTGCTGCTGGGTGTCGAACTCACTGCGCAGCTTGTTGATCGCAGCCATGGCTTGATCCTGCTCTTCGTAACTAGCGGCTGATTGGAACTTCGCCAGCTCTGCTTTGAAGCTCGCCTCGAACGCAGCCACATCCGGGCGCTCGTACCGGTACTCGCTAAATTTCATGACGACATACCTGCCTTTCGCGAAAAATTTAAATTAAAATCGACGACTATCCAATTATAGCCTACCATACCAATTTCGTGAAGAAGCCCCCCGTTTATTCGGAGGGCTGCTCAGCTGCGGGTGTGGACTGCTGGTGGCTGGTACTTATAGCCCAGCTCATCTCAGAGATATAATGGAGTGACCGAGATGCATCAAATCCTTTCGATCGAACAATTTCAAGAAATAAAGAATAAAGGTATTGGATTTATCGCTATAACGGATAGGTATCTGCGTAAAAATTGTGTCCATCATCCCAATTGCAGTTCGATCCAAGACAGTAATTTCGTACAAAAAGCAATCACAAGCAACTGTAAAAACGGAAAATATATTTATGTTGATCATCAACTGCAGGGATTAGATATTTCAAGCAAAATGAAACTTTGCGGAACATGCTTTAGTTGATTTTTTGTCAAAAAACCCATGCCTATTTAATAAGGCATGGGTTTCTCGTTTCTAATATCGATCGTTCTTTACATTCTCGAGGTTGCTCGGTACTCCTGCGGCGTCACGCCAGTTGCTTTTTTGAAAAAACGGGTGAATGACTGTGAAGCCTCATAGCCAACCCGAACCCCGATCTCCAGCACCTTCAAATCATCGTTCCTAAGAAGTTCCTTCGAGCGCTCGATTCTCGCGACTTCAATATATTCGGATAGATTGACGCCGCTCTCTTGTTTGAAGAGGCGCGATAAATATGACGGATTAAAATGGCTGTAGTCGGCGAGACGGACAAGCGAGAGATCTTCGTTCAGATGCTCCTCGATATAAATTTGAACCTTCCGGACCGCTTCTGCAGCACGGTTTCTTTCGCCTGAACTTCTTAGCTCGAATAGGTTCTCCGCCGTCGTTCGGAGGAATGCGAACGCCTCCTCCCACGACGCGAATTCGTCGCGCCGCATGAGAGCCGAAACGTCGGCCAACTGGTCTTCCATCTCCCATCGGTTAATATAAGACAATAAGACAAGCGAGATCGTATAATACAGCTCCATCAGGTACGCGCCGTTGACCTTCTCAGACTCCGTCAGCTCCAGGAATAGCTGGAGAAATTCGTCGCGTCTGCCGGCATCCAGGTGCACGGACAGCGCATCCGATTTGTCCCTCGGAGAACCTTCTTTCGTACAACATGTGACATCGAGGTTCACTAACTGAACCATCAGGGCTCCATCGCCCGCCCTTACCTGCCGCTGCCTTCTGATTTTGTCGTAGAACGAAGACAGCTTCTTCCATTCGCAAGGCCGGTCGCTCAGAGAGATTGCAGCAGAGATACCCAGATTCTCCAAGCACGCTTTCTGGATTAATTCAAACTGTCCTTCCAGATACGGAAGAATGCGCGCGCTCTCCACTTCGTTCCCGTCTGCTCGTTCGGCCGACGGTTGAATGAACCATACAGGTTCACCGAAACGGTCAATAATTCCGAGAATCCGTGCATGATCAGATAAGAAGCTCTCAGCTAGCAGTGTCACTGCTAGAGCCGATTCCTGCCGATTTGCATAAGTCAGCACGTCAGAGGAGGCATAGGAAGGATCCCCCAGTGCCAGATAGACCGGCTTGTCGGCAGCAAGCGTGACACTCAGCTTGCGGAAGTCCACTTCCAGATCCAGGGCCGGCTTCACTCCGTGCAGCAGGTGGCGAAAGTACTCGCCGCGCGCCAGCACTTCCAGCGTGTTCAGCTTCTCCTGCGCCTGCCGAACCAATTCGTTCCGGCGTAGACTGTCGTTCAACTCGGTCACCGCTTCACCGACGGCTTGGATTACTTTCGGGTAACCTTCGCTTTTGAGCAAGTATTGAACTCCGGGCGTCTGAATTGCCTGATACACGGAATCGAAGTCGCTAAAGCCAGTTAGAAAGATCACCCGGCAATACGGCCAATTCTGCTTGATGATGGACAAGAGCTGAATTCCGTCGATCCCGGGCATTCGAATGTCGGACAGCACGATATCCACCCGGGTTCGATGAAGCCAACTTAGCGCTTCTCTGCCTGAATAGGCCTTACACAAATCCAATTCCATATTACGTTCTGCAAGTGTCTCGTATATACCGTCCGTTATCATCTCTTCATCGTCAACGATCAGCAATCGGTACATCAGATCGCTCCTTCCCTGGAAAGTAAAGCCTCACTTGAAGTCCGCCAAGATCGCTGCGGGCTACGCCAAGTCCGCCTCTCTCGCCGAACGTTATCGCCAATCGGCGATGTATATTGACCATCCCTGTCGTTTCCGCGTATTCGTCTCGATTCGCAAGGGCAAGCGATAAATCGTTTAGCTTTTCTTCCGTCAAGCCGTCGCCATTATCTTCGACTACGATGCGGAATTCATCATCCCCGCTCTCGTAGCGAACCACGATTAATCCGTCTTCCTCCTTACGCTCAAGACTGTGCTCGAAAGCGTTTTCTATAATAGGCTGGACAATTAACCGGGGCACTTTGATATTCGTGCATTCCTCCGGGAGGTCCTCGAACCGTGCCCGGATGCGCCGCGAGAAGCGGAGGAGCTGGATCTCTGTATAGGTTCGAGCGTGCTGGATCTCCTGTCCAAGCGGAATCTCGTCGCAAGCGCTGCGGGTCACGAAACGAAAGTATTCGCCGAGCTGAATCGCGAATTGATCAACCCGTTCCAAGTCTCCCCTCCGTGCCATCGTACTAAGCATAAACAAGCTGTTGAACAAGAAATGAGGATTGATTTGTGATTGAAGCTGCTTCAGCTCCGCTCGCTGAGCCAGAAGCTTCTGCCGGTAGGCTTGATCGATCAGCGATCGAAGATTCGCGACCATTTGATTGAATCGGTTGTACAAATAACCGAATTCATCCTTAGATGCGTGCGTGATGACTTGATCCAAATCGCCATTCTCCACGCGGCGGAAGCTCTTCACGAGCTGAAGCAGCGGTTTATGTATGAATTTATACGTCGACATCGCATACAGGGCGACAATTGCGAGGGCTACCACAGCGAACAACCAAGCCCACCTATAGAACTTGTCCAGAGGCTTGCGGATGACCTCGGATGGAATGAATCGGTAGATGGCCAGATTCAGCTTATCTGAACCGGCGGAAACGATATAATATAAATGCCCCCCGAACTCGCGGGATTCAACGTTGTCCTTAGAGATTATTCTATGTCCGATATAAGAAGAAGCATCCTGCAAGAAGGACGCGACGGAACCGCTAGCTAGCTGGATGCTCTCATTCTCCGAGACGAGCAATGTGCCGCTTCCGGAATAGGTGTTGAATTGGGCTAGCGCCTCCTTCAGTTTCTGCTGATCCAATTCGATCTCGACGACGAATAACGGCTTCTCCTTCGGGCTTCCACTCGGTTTCGCCGCACTAAGGAAGAGCCCCTTCCTCCACTCGATGATTCTGCTATTCCGGCTGCCGTAGACGGAGCGTATCGCCTCGTAACGCTCTTGATCGAGCGGACTAACACCGTCGACGGACGAGATGGTGCGCTCGATCGGATGAATGTAGACGCTTACTTCTTTAATGTACATGCTGCTGTTCTGAATAAGATACAGACGATTGCGCAGCGAGTTGATCATATCCGTCTTTTCGATGACCCCCATCCGATTCCAGAGGAGCGTCAGCTTGTTCAAATCTTCGTCTTCAAGCAGTCCGAATTGCAGAAGCTTGATTCTCTCGATTTCGTTCTCGAGATCGGTTAGATAGAAAACCGTTTGAGAAGCCGCCGTCTTGGCGATATCCTCTCTCGCCGTGTGAACGGACCATTGATAGAGATACCCCCCCAGAACAATCAAAGGCATCAATATAAGCAAAAACGTAAAAATCAAGCGGAGGAATACGGTTCTGCGAATGGAAAACATCGGCGTATTGAACATGATCCGCGCCCCCTCTAGGTTACTTCTTCATGGAAGCGTAATAATCGTTGACTTCCTTCGTCATCTGTTCGCCGCCAAGTTTATTCCAATCCTCCACGAATTTATCGAAATCATCGATCGGCGCGCCGAGAATAATTTTGACGAAAATTTCGGTTTGCATCTTATCCAGTGTGGATTGCCGTTCCACCATCGTTGCCGTCGGGGCGCCAACGAATTTATCGAAGAGAAATTGATTGTTCTTGTCGTATTGATCGACGACATCTTCAGCGCCTTCGGGTCCGTAAATGCGTTCCCAGCCCCATAAAGCGAAGCCTTCCTTCGAACCGGATGCGTACGCATCCAGCTTCTGCTGAACCGCCTTCGCTTCACCAGACAGCTCCGGCTTGTCGCCCATCTTGCGCACCTCGTCCAGAGTTCTGAACAACTCGAGGTTCTTTCTGGTCGGTGCCGGTTGAACCATAGACAGCTGCCATACGCTCTCTGCATCGGGCGGCGCATAATAGTACTCGTTCTCCTGGGTCGCTCCCCAGTTCTTCTCGACGTGCATATTGAACAACTTGATGACCGCCTCGGGATAAGCAGCGCCTTTCCGAACGGCGAAAAATTTTGTCGTGCTGAACTTTAACGGATTCTTCGCAAGTCTTTCGGACTCGGAAACGATCGGGAATGCACGCCACTGCGCGTCCGGATCGTTGTTTTTGTTCAATTGCAACGGCCAGATCGAATTCCATTGTTGACCATATTCCATGCCGATTTTACCGTTCGCGATGACTTCGGAGATCTTGCTGCCCTCCTTGACGCCGAACTCTGGATCCAACTCGCCGTTTTTGTACATCGTTTGAAGCGCTTGAAGCGCTTTTTTCATTTCAGGCTGAACACTGCCGTATACGAGCTTGCCCGACGAGTCCTCCAGCCAGATGTTCGGGTAAGCCCCATAGCCGGCCATGAATCCCTCTAATCCCATTGCACTTCCCCACAAGTCCTTCGTAATGGCGAGACCGAAAGTATCCTTTTGACCGTTGCCGTCAGGGTCCCGCTCTGCAAACGCCTTCGAGATCGCCAGGACATCGTCCATCGTTCTCGGTGCCTTCAGTCCCAATTTATCCAACCAGTCCGTACGGATCCAGATGAACTGCGCTTGTTCGATCGACGAACCCGTCTGCGGAATAGCCATAAGCCTTCCGTCGAACGTCGCGGCATCGAACGGTCCTGAACCTTCCTCGGAGAGAATTTCCTTGAGCAGAGGAGAAGCGTACTTCTCGTACAATTCCGTCATATCCTCGATCTGGTTCGAGTCGGCCAGCTGCTTAAGCTGGGTGGCATTGACCGGAATGATATCCGGAAGGTCGCCGGAAGCCAAGGTCACGTTCATCTTCTGCAAGTAGGGATCCGACGTATCATTCCCTTTGATTACCCAGTTGTTTTTGATCTTGATGCCAAGTTTGTCTTCATAAAGTCGAGTCCACCGGTTATCCTCGAACGTCTCGTCCTTCAGCACGCCCAGAACGTTGTTCTCGACGATGTCGCTCAGATTGCGCACGGTCGTGATCTCGATCGGCGGGTCGTATTTACCAAGCGGATCCGCCGCTGTTTCCGGCGCGGTCTCGCCGGATAGAAGGGATCCTGACAGGCCCGCGGTCTCTTTCTTATTGTTATCCTCTTTGCCGTCACAGGCAGCTAGCATCGCTGTGAGCAACATGGCCGAACCCAAAGCCAGTATAGTAGAAGCTTTACCTCTGTCCATCGCTATCCCCCTTTCTTGGCAAGACCTCCTAAGTATTTTTATAAACATTATAGGATGACGGGAAGGCACCGGACAACGCATTATTTCAGCGTTGGCGCAGCCAAGCTAGCCCCCTTCATGTCCCGAATTCAAATAAAACACGGAGGAGGATATCTCGTGGATATCCATCCTCCCTGCTCGATGAAAATATGAGTTTACTTATTAGCCAGCGCATCGGCGCGCATTTTCACGATTTTCTGAGCTTTCACCGTATCCACGGCCACGACGTCCTTCCAGCCCAGACCGTCTACATCCTTCTGCATCTTCGTCCAGAGTTGATCGAATTCCGCTTGATTTTTCGCGAAGACCATTTTCCAGGAAGTATTCTTCACATAGTCCGAGATCTGGCTGCGTTTGTTCTTAACATCCGAGGAATCGGTTCCGAGACTCGTGTTGATATTGGGCACGATGTCGATCATATTGTTCTTCTGGTAGTAGTCCGTCGCGTTCTTGGCATTGAAAGTGCTTTGCCAATCCGTCGTCAGAGCAGTCTTATTCGCTTCGAGCGTCGTGTTCCAGTAGTTGCTGTTGTAGAATTCCTTGGTTTCCGGATCGATAGTGAAATCGCTCATAATCATGCTGTTGATCTTACTCTGTCCGTCCTGATACCCGCCGCCGCCATACTGATCCGGAACAGGCGTATTATTCTGGAAGGCGGTCTGTCCGGCTTCGGTCAGTTCGAACTTACCGTCGGCCGTCTTCTGATAATTGAATCCTTCGAAGCCGTTCGTATAATAGCGCAGCCCTTCCGGAGAGACGAGCCAGTCCATGAACTCCATGATGCGCTCGGGATTCTTCGCTTTCGAACCGATAGCGAACACTCTTCCGTTGCCGTAATAAGCGTCGCTGCTCTGAATGATGTGGGAATCGGCAATCGGAATGGCTACGTTGCCGTCTCCGTTTTTGCCTCTCTCGATGGAATTGTAGAAGCCTCTCTCCCACGAGTACCAAAGGAGCAGAACCTGCTTGTTCGTCAGCTTCTCCGACACTTTGTTCCAATCCTGGGTCATCGCGTCTGGATCAATCAAACCCATCTGATTGGCGTTAAAATAGAATTGCAGGATCTTCTTATACATGCTGTTGTCGTCGACGAGCGGAACGATGTCGCCCTTCGCATTCAGCTGGATGGTCGACGTACCGTCCGGCTGCTCGAACCCGTACCAGTTGCTGAGCCATCGCACGTTCTCCATGCTGCCTCCGTCCCAATCCTTCCACAAAGTGATCGGCACGATCGGCTTGCCATCCGGCGTCTTCGGGTATTTCTCGTGCATCTGCTTCAGGACGTTCAGCAGATCATTCAGGTTGTTCAGCTTCGGAGCCCCAACTCCCTTGTAATAATCCCAAGGCATGATCGGGCTTGAATAAGGGATTTCCTCCGAGAAAGTCGTCGGAGAGGTATCGGCTTCGAACGTAGGCAGACCGTAAATCTTGCCATCCGGATTGACTTGATCGAAGCCTGAGTTAAACGGCTTGAAATGTTTGTCCACGTATTGGGACAAGTACTTCGTATCCTTGAGCTTATCCGAGAGGTCCATGACGAGTCCAGCCGGAATCAATTCCTCCAACTGGCTGTTATCGACGATCAGAAGATCCCCCAGATCGCCTGCCGCCGTCCTCGTTTTGTACAACTGCTCGCCTGCTACCTGCGGAGCTAAGATATTCAAGGTGATATTGAACTTATCCTTGACAAGCTTACCGTACCACCCGGTCTGTTCTCCTTGGTAATTGGCTGCATTGTCAAATACGGTGATGGTCAGCGGTTTACTGTGATCGATTGCTCCGCCGGACTGAGACGTACCGGCATTCGAATCGGCAGATCCAGAAGGCTTATCGGAAGCCGGCGAATTCTCGGCTCCGCTGTTGCAACCTGTCAATGCGGCCGATACTAGGAAGAGACCGGCCAACGATAACACCATCGATTTTCTTACAGCTTTCCTGCGCTTGATCATTTGCTACCCCCACTTTTAGTCAATGTATTATAATGGCGCGGATTAACCTTTTACGGCGCCGATCATAATTCCTTTTACGAAGAATCTCTGGAATATTGGATAAATCAACAAAATAGGCGCGACGACGATAATGGTCACCGTCATTCGGATGGAGGTCGTCGTCTGCTTGGTCGCCAGACTGGCCATGGCAGTCGAGCCGGCATTCTGCAGATTGACCATCGTCGACAAGGAGCTCGCCTGATTAATGTAGTTGTAAAGGATAAACTGCAAGCTGTATAGCTTGCTGTCCGTCACCAGCAGCAACGTATCCTGGAAGGAATTCCATTGATCCACAGCCGCGAAGATCGCGACCGTCGCCAGTATGGGCTTGCATATAGGCAGCATAACCCGAAAGAAGATGGTCATGGTTCCGGCACCGTCAATGCTGGCCGCCTGCTGAAGTTCCTTCGGCGTAGATTCCACAAACGTCTTGACAAGAATGATGAAGAAAGGCGCGACGATCGTCGGCAGAATGTAAGCCAGAAAGTTGTTGGTCAGATGCAGCGATCTCATGGTCAAATACCATGGAATAATCCCGGCGCTGAAGAACATCGTTATCACCGTGAAGCGATACCAGAATTTCCGCCCCCACATATCTTCCTGGGTAAACATGAAGCCCAAGAATGCCGAAGCAATAACCGTTAGTGCGGTTCCAATGACCGTTCTTCCTAACGACACGAGCGCGGCGTTCCCGAGCCCCGGTATCTTAAAGACGTCCAGGTAGTTCTGAAAATGGATATGCTTCGGGAGAAACACGACATCTCCTCTGGCGCTGATATCGTTGGCGCTGATGGTGTTGATGATGATCGAGTAGAATGGATAGACGCAGATGAAAGCGAAAATCGAAAACATGGTGTAAATCACGACGGTTATCACCTTGTCCGTCGCGCTGACCTGATAGTTCACTTTTTTATCGATGCGGCGTTGATGTACCTGTTCATGCGTAGTCAGTTCAGCTGCGCTGTCGCTCATACGATGCTCTCTCCTCTTAACAATTTGGACAGTCCGTTTACCGAGAAGAGAAGCACAACGCTGATTGCGCTCTTCAGCATGCTGATCGCGACGGACACGGAATAGCTTCCGCCACCCATAGCCAGGTTGTAGACATATAGATCCAATACTTGGATGCTGTCTTTGTTAAAAGCGTTTTGGAAGACGAAATATTGCTCCAGCCCGTTATTCAGGAAGCTCGCGATTTGCAGCATCAACAGCACGAAGTACGTTGGAAGCATGCTTGGAAGAACGACATGCCGGATCACCTGCATTCTTGTCGCGCCGTCTACATGAGCCGCTTCATAAAGTGAGTCGTCGATCCCCATGATAGCCGCGATATACAGGATGGCCGACCAGCCTAATGCTTTCCAAGTCGTCCACATCCACATCGTAAGCCACACATGGTGGGAACTCTGGAGAAACAAGATCGGAGAATCGATTATTCCGAGCTGCTTCAGCAGCCCATTGACGATCCCTTCGCTGGAGAACATGGAGAAGGCCAGCGAATAGACTAAGACCCAGCTAATGAAATTGGGAAGGGTGGTGACCGTCTGGATAAACTTTCGGAAGCGGACGGCTTTAATCTCGGTCAGAAAAATGGCGAAAATCATGGGAAGCCAGGAGAAGAGAAGGTTTAAGCCGCTCATTCCGAAGGTATTCTTGATGACCTGCAGCAGCTGATCGATCTTCACTCGGTTCTCAACCAAGGAATGAAACCATTTGAACCCGACATACGGCGATTTGGACAACGGAATCGGCGGCATGTAGTCATAGAAGGCATAAACCCATCCATATAGCGGATAGTAGGCAAAGACGCCAAGCAAAATCATGAACGGCAGGATGTAAAGAAATTTGCGAATGGAAATGCTTCTCGTGCGATAGGGCTGCGTTTGCACCGTGTCACTCCTCTCTTTCATCATTCAAGGGCAAATCAATTATCCCGATTTCAATCCCCTTTTTGTTTGGTAAACGCTTTATTGTTTGCGCTTTCATTATAGACAGACGGGAAATGTCCGAACAACGCGCATCTTTTTACTTGCTTAACCATCGTTTACACATTAACGATTTATCTGGTCGGAAGTAAACAAGCACTCGTCCAAAGAATAGGACAAGTGCTTGTACACTTAAAATAAATGGTGCTTATGAGTGGTGCTTACGAATCCGAATATATCCCAATGTCTACTCCGATTTCAAAACCAAGCAACTTGTACACGTTAAGCCCCACCCGGCTCGCCTGCAGTACCGCGATACGTCCGCCGGCGGCTTGTCCCTCGCGGATGGCATGCGCCGTCAATGCCGCTCCGATGCCTATGCGACGATAGCTATCTAGAGTAGCAATGTTATAGATGCCGATGATGTCGTTGTGGTCGTAAAACGCAGTCGCCGCCCCGACTGGCTGGCCGTTCAGAAATCCTAGGTAATGGCGAAATGGAGCCGAAGAATTCGTTACCCAGGCATTTTGAATATGAAAAAATGCTTCGCCAGCCTCGCCTTTGAAACCAAAAGTAGGCTGTAAAACTTCCCGGAAATGTTTCATATCAGCCTCTGTCTTGACGGGTCTAATCTCGAAGTCTGAGATTATGCTTGCTTCGTGCTTCCAACCTGAAAGGGATAGCCATCTGCCAGCCATATTTCCAGTACGCCTCAGCCCGCTTTCTTCCAGATGCTGCGCTATATTGATCGCATTTATGTTCGTTGCCGCGCCTGATGAGTATGCTGCTGGTTCGAACCTCTCTTATCCTCGTTTCGGAGCAAGCACTTGGATCGCGGATCAAAGTCTCCCAATTGCCGAATTCAATCGAGTTATGGGAATGGGCATTGAAGAACCGATTACAGAGGCGAATCTCGATGAATAATCGTACAGTCCACCTCGTTCAGAACTTAGCTCAAGTGTTCCGAGGCAGCGGCATAAAAGCTTCACCTCCGTCATTGTAGGTTCTGGAATTGATTAGCACAAATTATGAAATCATAGGTAGTCAATAAATCCATTTATAAGCTTTGACACGAAGGATCAAGTTCACTGCAACGTCAAAGAGAACAGATTACCATAATGGGCAACCTGTTCTCTTTGGCGTTACGAGAGTGCAGCACACTCCTTCAACTCACTGATTCGCTTCATTCAATGACATCGGGTTGTGTTCGAAACCTCTTGATAATATCCATCACATACTTGAAGATGACCGATGCTCCGCCCAAGAAGAACAGCACGATAAGCGTGTACTCCGTAGGATCGATCGGCACCATCGACAGCAGGAAGTTCAGCGGCAGCACATAGTAGAGAATATCTTTCAAGTAACCTAAGAACGTTGTATCGAAAGTCCCTTTCCAGAAAGAAGGGATAAATGCAGTAAGAAAATCGATGATCATGATGCCGAGTACGGCCCACATCGTGTACGTAATCCAAGCGCCTAATGAGAAACCCAAATTCCAGTCCATATCATTTCACCACCTTCATACAGAGTATGCTAGGTTCCCGCCCTGGTGAGTTTTTTCGCGCATTGTGTCCGAATTTTTTGCATACCGTTTGTCATAGGGAGTATCGGAGGTGAACGGCGATGCTAGGGCGAAATGATTCCGTTTCCAACTATTTCGAGAAAATACTCAATACCGTCGACGTCGGCGTTCATTTCATCGACCGTGAAGGCGATACCGTGTTCTACAACGATAAAATGGCGGAGATTGACGGGCTGAACCGGGAACAGGTGCTGGGGCAAAATATTTTGCATCTCTATCCGTCGCTCACGCACGAGACGAGTACGCTGGAGAAGGTGCTGCAGACCGGGCAGCAGCTGCCCGCCCGGATACAGACGTATTTCAACGTGGATGGCAAGCGGATCATGACGATCAACAGCACGTATCCGATCTATGACAATGGACGTCTGATAGGCGCGCTTGAAGTAGCGAAGGATATTACGAGCGTCGTCCAGCTGCACGATCAGATTCTCGATCTCAGGCAGCAGCTGTACCAAGCGAAGCAGAAGGATCCGAAGAGCAAAGCGGCTGCGCGCTATGAATTCAGCGACCTTATTGGGCGGAGCAAAGCTTTTCAAGATGTTTTGCAGCTCGCGAAGAAGACGTCGCGCACGAATTCCCCCGTCCTTATCTGCGGCCCGACCGGCACGGGCAAAGAGCTGTTCGCCCACAGCATCCACAATGCGGGCGTTCGCCGCGGCCGCCCATTCATCGCGCAGAACTGCGCCGCCGTGCCGGCCGATCTGCTCGAAGGCATCATGTTCGGCACGACGCGCGGTGCGTTTACCGGCGCGGTCGACCGAGCGGGCTTGTTCGAGC
This sequence comes from Paenibacillus taihuensis, assembly GCF_003386535.1. GTDB lineage: Bacteria > Bacillota > Bacilli > Paenibacillales > Paenibacillaceae > Paenibacillus_Z > Paenibacillus_Z taihuensis. Next base: position 42,567 of record NZ_QTTN01000036.1, on the reverse strand, counting down.
AGGCGAGCGGCGGCACGCTGTTCCTCGATGAGCTGAACAGCCTCGACATCTACCTGCAAGCGAAGCTGCTGCGCGTGCTGCAGGACGGCATGGTGAGGCGCATCGGCGGAACGACGGAGCAGCAGGCGGATGTGCGCGTCATCACGGCGATGAATATGGACCCGGCGCGGGCGCTCGACGAGGGGCGCTTGCGGGGCGATCTCTATTTTCGGCTGAGTGTTGTGAAGCTGGAGCTGCCGCCGCTCAAGGACCGGCTCGAAGACATTCCGCTGTTGGTCGAGCATTTCATCGAGAAGTTAAACGGCGTGTTCGGGATGCAGCTCACGGGCATCTCCCCTGCTGCGCTCGCTAGGCTGACCGCCTACTCGTGGCCGGGCAATGTGCGGGAGCTTAGCCATGCGATTGAGTCTGCTTTCAACATGGTGGAAATTGACGATTCGCTCATCGACGAGCATCATCTTCCCGCTAGTTTGCTGGAGGAGCGACGGCGCGAACCTAGTGATCCCCTGCCTCTGCCCGCTCAAGTAGAGGACGATAAGCTGAGCAATCGCATCAAGCAGATGGAACGGGAAGCGATTGTGGAAGCGCTGCAGCGGAATGCGTTCAACATCAGCCTGACGGCGCAGGAGCTCGGTATTAAACGGCAGGCGCTGCAATACAAGCTGAAGCGGTATGGGATCGCGAAGCACACTGCTGAGTGATAGGTAGATATTTTGCTCAAAATGTGCTCCCTCGTGGAGCTTTTTTTTATTTTCACACCATCGTTGGCACGCTCTTTGCTTCTTAGGTGAGGTGAATAGGTAATCTCATGGAGGTGCTTTCAGCAGATGACTATGGCTAGCGATGGCGGAAAGGATAAGGTGCCTCTTAGCAGTAAGCGGCATTGGAAAGAGGTCCCGCTCTGGAAGGATGTCACGGATGAGCAGTGGAACGATTGGTTATGGCAGCTCACGCACACGATTAAGACGCTCGACGAATTGAAGCAGGTTGTCAATCTGACACCGGATGAAGAAGCAGGCGTTCGAATCTCGACCCAGACAATCCCGCTCAACATTACGCCGTACTATGCTTCCCTTATGCATCCGGACGACCCGCGATGCCCGATTCGAATGCAATCGGTCCCGATTTCAGCTGAGCTTCTGAAAACCAAGTATGACCTGGAGGATCCGCTGTACGAGGATGAAGATTCGCCGACTCCCGGACTTACGCATCGCTATCCTGACCGTGTGCTGTTCCTCGTGACGAACCAGTGCTCCATGTACTGCCGTTACTGTACGCGCAGACGTTTCTCCGGCCAAGTGGGCATGGGCGTGCCGAAGAAACAAATGGACGACGCGATCGCTTATATCCGCAATACGCCGGAAGTGCGTGACGTGCTTCTCTCCGGCGGCGACGGACTGCTGATTAACGATACGATTCTTGAATATATCCTGAAGAATCTGCGCGAAATCCCGCATGTTGAAATCATCCGGATCGGAACGCGCGCGCCTGTCGTGTTCCCGCAGCGGATTACGGACAATTTGTGCAAAATGCTGCGCAAATACCATCCGATCTGGCTCAATACGCATTTTAACCATCCGCTCGAGATAACGGACGAAGCGAAGCTGGCATGCGAGATGCTCGCTGACGCCGGCGTGCCGCTCGGCAACCAGTCTGTCATCCTTGCGGGAATTAACGACAGTACGCACATTATGAAGCGACTGATGCATGACCTTGTCAAAATCCGTGTGCGTCCGTACTACATTTACCAGTGTGACCTGTCTGAAGGTATTGGACACTTCCGCGCTCCAGTGTCCAAGGGGCTCGAGATTATCGAGTCGCTGCGCGGACATACGAGCGGTTATGCAGTTCCTACCTTCGTCGTCGATGCTCCTGGAGGCGGCGGCAAAATCGCGCTGCAGCCGAACTACCTCATCTCGCAAAGCCAAGATAAGGTCATCCTCCGCAACTATGAGGGGGTCATCGTCGGCTATCCGGAGCCGAAGAATTACGTTTCAGGCCGCGCTGACGAGTACTTCAATGAGATCTATAAGATCGAGAAACAGCCTGCGAGCACGGGCATTATCTCGCTCATCAAAGATGAAAATTTCAACCTGGTGCCAGAAAATTTGCGGCGCATCGGCAGACGGAAGCTCTACGAGCAGACGCCGGACCACCACTCGCTCAAGGACAAACGCGAGAAGCGCGACGAGATGAAGCAGAAGCTGATGCGGGCGCGGGAAGGCGATGGCAGCGCTGCGACTCCGCAGCCGTCGGCGCAGCCAACAGCGCAGCCATCAGTAGCTCCGTCAGCGCAATCAACGCCTGCGCAAACAACCGACGGAGCTGCGCCAGGGAATGCGACAACCGAGTAAGCAGCTGCAAAATAAAGTCCCTGCCTCATGTTCGAGGCAGGGACTTTATTTCTGCGTCAGAACAGCCGCCCGCACAATTATTTCGTCGCCTCTTCTTCGATACCGCACCACGTCAGCATCGTAAGTGCAATAATTTCGGCAGCACGGAACATGTCTTCGAGTGCGATATGTTCGTTCGGGTAGTGAGCGGTCGCCGTGTAGCCAGGACCGAACACGATGCACGGCGTATCGCCAACGACGGTCAGCAGGCCTCCGTCGGTTCCCCACGGAGAAGCCTCAATCGCCGGCTTACTCCCAAGCACCGCTTCATACTGTTCCGTCAGAACACCAATTAGCTCGTGACCGGTATCCACGCTGCCCGGAACCCAACGAGCGCCGAACCACTCCAGCCGCGGAGGCGAGACGGCGAACCATTCATCCTGCTCCTGCAGCCGATCGAGCCACGCCGCAAGCTCCGCTTTTGCCGCATCCATGCTCTCCTCCGGTGCGACGCCGATTCGCCCCTCTATCGTCACAATGTCCGGCACCGACGATGGCCAATTGCCCCCGCTAATCGTGCCGATATTAATCGGGATCGGGATCGGATTGCCAGCAAACAACGGGTCGTCAATCCGTGCGTTACGGACCCGTTCAAGCTCCAGCAGCTCCGATACGACGATCATACACTTCTCGATCGCGCTGACTCCTTCGTACCGCGTACCGCCATGCGCGGAACGGCCCTTCACATGTATCCGAAACCACATCGAGCCTTGCTGCTTCGGGAAGATTCGCATATTCGTCGGCTCAGGGATGAGCGCAGCGTCTGCTTTATAGCCCTTCAAGATCGCGGCGAGCGTGCCGGCGCCTCCGCTCTCTTCTTCGACGACGCTTTGGAAGATAACGTCGCCCTTCAACCCAATGCCAAGCTCGCGAATCGCTTGAATCGCCAGCAGCAGCGCCACATTTCCGCCCTTCATATCCGAGGCGCCGCGACCGTACAGCATGCCGTCCAACACCACGCCGCTATAAGGAGGGCTGATCCACTGCTTCATATCTCCTTCCGGTACGACATCCATATGCCCATTGAGCAGTAGCGACCGACCGCCGCCGCTCCCCCGAAGAACGCCTACGACATTCGGACTGCCCGTGAACTTGCTGCGCGGCGAATAGAAATAAGGATGCTTTGCCAACAGCTCGCCGTCCGGCTCCCACAGCTCAACCTCAAGATTCATATCGTACAGCTTCCCGGCAATCAACATCTGCGCCTGCTGCTCATTGCCTTGCGTGCTCGGCATACGAACCAAGCTTTGCAGCAAGCGAGTTCCTTCCTCGCGATGATGTTCCAGCCACTCGTGAATTTGTGCTTTCCAGCTCATGCTGCTCCCTCCCATCCTTGGGGTCAAACGTTATGGAATATAGATGATTTCCTCCGGCAGCTTCAAGCTCGCTTCCGTGCAGCGGACCACCTCTTCGAGCGTATGAGGCAGCATAATCTCTTGCAATAGAAGTCCGTCCGCCGTCACTTCCATCACCGCCATGTCCGTAATAATCAGATCGACGCAGGCCGGTGCCGTGAGCGGCAGCTCGCAACGTTTCTTAATCTTTGGCGCCCCGTCCTTGTTGACATGATTCATGATCGCAACGACCTTCTTCGCCTTCTGCGCCAGCTCCATCGCACCGCCAATTCCCGCCGCCCGCTTACCGGGCACGATCCAATTCGCGAGGTCGCCCTGCTCGCTCACTTCAAGCGCGCCAAGCACCGTCATGTCAACACAGCCTCGGCGAATCATGGCGAAGGCAATTGCACTATCGCAGTACGATGCGCCCTCTACAATCGTAACCGGATAGCCGCCCGCATTGCACAGAAATCCGTCCTCTTCGCCAGGCGCCGGACTCGGTCCCGCGCCCAGAATGCCGTTCTCCGCATGAAAAACAACTTCAATGCCGTTCGGGATAAAATCAGCGACGAGCGTTGGTATGCCAATGCCAAGGTTAACGACCATGCCATCCTTCAGCTCCGCGGCGGCCCTCCTTGCGATTCGGTCGCGGCTCGTTTCTCCCACACCCATTGCCAGTTCACCCCTTTGCCTGCGATGACCGCATTTACGAATATGCCTGGCGTTACGATCAGCTCCGGATCGAGACTGCCGATCGGCACGATCTCGTCCGCCTCGGCAATGGTGCGCTCGCCCGCCATCGCGACGAGCGGATTGAAGTTGCGGCCGCTCTTGTCATAGACCAGATTGCCATAAGGATCGGCCTTACTCGCGTGAACGATGGCAACGTCAGCCGTTAAAGCTGGCTCCACCAAGAATGTCCGCCCTTCGATCACGACCGTCTCCTTGCCCTCGGCGATCGTAGTGCCCATACCGACGTCGACCAGAATGCCGCCGAGTCCAACGCCGCCAGCCCTGATCTTCTCCGCGAGGGTCCCCTGTGGATAGAAAATAATTTCCATCCGTCCATCCTCCATCATTCGACCCGCATTCGGATTCGAGCCGATATGTGAAGTGATGACTTTGCGCACCCGGCCTTCGGTCACCAACCGCCCGATGCCAATCCACGGGAAGCCCGTATCGTTGCCGATCAGCGTAAGATCCCTCACGCCTTTGTCAAGGATGCCTTCAATGATCGTCGGCGGAGTGCCGATGCCGCCGAATCCGCCATACATGAGCGTGCAGCCATCCGTTATCCAGTCGAGCGCTTCTTCGAGCGAGCGCTGCTTGTTCATCCGCCCAGCACCTCCTGACTTACTTCGGTGATCGCCTCACCGAGCAGCTTCACGAGCAGATCTATTTCCTCTACCGAAATTGTAAAAGGCGGAGCGATGATTACCGCATCGCCAGCACCGTCCACGCCGCCTGCCGCAGGATAGATCAGCAAGCCCTTGTCGAATGCGCGGTCGACGACCTTCGTTGTGAGTGCTGTGCTCACTGGGAATATCTCCTTCGTCTTCCGATTCGATACGAACTCTAGACCGATCAACAGCCCTTTGCCGCGCACATCACCGACGATTTCGAGCGGGAATGCCATCGCTTCTAGCACCGTTTTCAAGTAGCGCCCTTTCACCTCTGCCGCTTTCACGAGCTGCTCATTCTCGATGTAATCAAGCACGGCGAGCGCAACTGCCGCGGACTGCGGATTCGCGCTGTAGGTGTGGCCCGACATGACGAGCTTCGAGCCGTTCAAGATCGGCTCTATCACATGGTCTTTCGCAAGCGTTGCTGCCATCGGCGTGTATCCGGCGCTTAATCCTTTGCCTAGCGCAATGATATCCGGCTCTACGCCCCAATGCTCCATCGCGAACATCGTGCCGGTTCGGGCGATACCGGTCATGACTTCATCGGCGATGAATAGAATTTCATGACGCCTGCAAATTTCCATGATGCGCTCATAATAGCCGTCAGGAGGCACGACTGCCCCTCCCGCAGCTCCGATAATCGGCTCCACGATGAATGCGGCAATATGCTCAGCACCGATCCTTCGGATGGCCGTCTCAAGATCATTCGCGCATGCGAGGCCGCAGGTTGCCGGATCATGCTGCAGCGGGCAGCGGTAGCAATACGGCGGCGCTACGAGCGGGAACTCCTCCAGCAGCGGAATGAACCGCCTTCGCCTCGTGAAATGCCCGGACATCGAGAGCGCGCCAAGCGTAATGCCGTGGTAGCTCATTCGCCGGGAGAGCACCTTATATTTGCTCGGCCTTCCCTGCTCCTGCCAATGCTGGATCGCGATCTTCATCGCCGTCTCGGTCGCCTCGGAGCCGCTGTTCACGAAGAACGACCAATAGTCATGGCCTGGCGCGAGATCACTGAGCCGCTTCGCGAGCGCCTCCGCCGGTTCGCTCGTGAACTGCGAGCGGTAGACGAACGACACTTTGCTCGCCTGCTCCTGCATCGCATCGGCGATTTCCTGCACACCGTGGCCGATTCCTGCCGTCACTGCGCCTGACGAAGCATCGAGGTAAGCATTACCTTGATCGTCATACAAGAAGACGCCTTTGCCATATTGAATCGTGGGATAGTGATGGTTCAGCAATGGCTTAATGAGATGTTCCCGTTTCATTGAGAGCCGCCTCCCCTGTATAATCAAGCCTATGCGCCCGAAGATGCCAAAGATTCGGCACTGCAAGCTTGGAGCTGCCAAAGTATGATGCACCTGATCCGCGAGTGAACGGTCAAAACTTGACCTCGTGTTGCTGGTATCAAACTTGCATCGTATATCTTGCAACAGAACAATTGGAGGACGATAAATATGGCGAACGAACCGAGTAATACAAACCGTTATTATAGTGTTGTCACCGAGAACGGGAATGAGTATGGAAATGGAAATGGAAATGATAATAGTGATGGTTCTGGTGAAGGAGTCAGCAACTCGAAGCTCCAGTTGTTCCTTGATTTCTTCAACAAGCGGCTTCGCATCGATGACTATACAGGCGATGTTGAATCCGTGTGCCGCCGCGCTGCCGAAGTCGCGCAAGAGCATGGATTCACGAAGATTTTCATCAAATCGCGTGAAGATGACTGGATGGCTTTCCTCTCCCGTGGATATATGCTGGAAGGGATTTTCAAGGGTTATTTTCACGGGCGGGATGCTTACAGCATGGCGATCTATACGACGTTAGAACGGAGAACGAGCGATTATTGGATGGAAGAGGATGAAATTCTGCGTCAAGTGTCGGCGCTGCAGGAGAAACCTGAACGTGATGCGGTTTCTGCGCCTTATGTGCTGCGGCGTGCAGCTGCGTCAGATGCAGGCGGGCTCGCCGCCTTATATGGCCAAGTGTTTCAGACGTACCCGACACCGATGAATGACGCGGCTTACATCCGTCAAGTGATGGAGGAAGGAACGGTGTTCTATGTGGTGGTGGACGACGGCAAATTGATTAGCGCTTCGTCTGCGGAGATTAACTCGGTCTATGGCAATGCCGAGATTACGGACTGCGTCACGCTGCCTGCGTATCGGGGCAAAGGCTTGATGCGCCTGCTAATACAATCGCTCGAAGAGGAGCTGCAGCAGCGGGGCATCCTTGCGCTTTATTCGTTATCCCGCGCGCTCTCGTTCGGCATGAACGCGGCGCTGTTCCAGCTCGGCTATGTCTATAACGGCAGGCTGACCAAAAACTGCGATATTTACGACAAGTTCGAAGATATGAATATGTGGTGCAAACAGCTGTAGCTCACCGTTTTCGGTGAATGGATGAAGCGAAGCCGATGGCTTCACGATACTTTGCCACTGTCCGGCGTGAGATAGGAATCCCCTCGTCGGCAAGTACATCCGCTAACTGCTGATCCGAATAAGGAGTATCGCCTTCTGAACGGATCAGCTCCTTCAAGCGTGCTTTGACGGATTCAGCGGAGACAGCATCATCGAACCCTTTGTTAAACCCTGACGGGAAGAAATACGCCAGCTCATACGTGCCCCAAGGCGTTAGCGCAAATTTTCCGGATACGGCCCGGCTGATCGTGGATTCATGGAGCCCCAGCTTGTCGGCGATATCGAGAAGCGTCATCGGTCTCAGCTGGGCGGGACCGGAGCGGAAGAACGCGGCTTGCTCCCTAGCGATCGTCCGCGTGACGCGAAGAAGTGTCGTTCGCCTCTGTTCCAGGCAGCGAATGAGAAAGGAGGCTGCGTTTCTTTTCGCATGGAGAAAGCTTCCCGTTTCCTCCGTTCGATTGGCGTCCAGCGCCAGCCGCTCATACTCGGCATTGATTAGAAGCCGTGGAAACACGGCTTCGTGCAGAGTTACGGCGAACTCGCCCTCTTCTCCGGCTGGGCGGATGATCACATCCGGCACTACATAACTCGGCCGTCCGCCTTGAAAAGCTGCTCCAGGTCTTGGCTGCAAGGTTCGGAGCTGGGCGATGGCTTCATGAATGTCAGACTCGCTCGCCTTCAAGTACCGCTTCAGTCGATGCATCCGTGAGGCAGCAATGTCCTCGAGGCAGCCTTTGCCCTCGATCAAAGGCAACAGCAGCGGATGACGGCCTTGAAGCCGCTCTGCCTGCAATCGCAAGCATTCCGTTAAGCTCCGCGCTCCGATTCCGGCTGGCTCAAGCCGCTTTAGCACTCGCAATGCTCGCTCCGCCAACTCGCCTTCAACCTCGAGCTCTCCCGCTATGAGTCCTATATCCAGGTTCAAATACCCGCTCGCATCCAAATTCCCAATCATATATCGCACGATTCGTTTTACAGCTTCATCCACATCCATATCAACATTCAGCTGCTCAAGCAGATGCTGCTCGAGCGTCTCCGGCTGTCCCGCGACATGCTGCAGTCGATCATAATCGCTTCCACTCCGGAATCCGCCGACGCCCGAGCCTGAGATAGAGCTAGAGACAGAACCAGAGCCTGCGCCCAAGCCCATGCCTGCTTCCGCCGACCAGTCCGAAGCCTGCTCCAGCAGCGGATTCTCTTCCAGCTGCTGATTCACGAATGCCCGCAGCTCGGGCGCCGCCATTTGAAGGATCTTCACCGCCTGCTGCAGCTGCGGCGTCATATGCAGCTTCGTTCGCTGCTGCTGCAGCATCCCAAAGCTGCCGAAATTGCGTCGCATAAGGATCACCTGCCTCATGGGGCTCATGCTCAATCCTTATATTCTATTCGCCTACAGCTAGGTCCGATTAATAATAATAGTCTTCAGCTCCGTCATTTCTTCAATGGCATACTTCACGCCTTCTCTGCCGATGCCGCTTTCCTTCACGCCGCCGTACGGCATATGGTCAACCCGGAATGTCGGAATATCGTTGATAAGTACACCGCCAACATGCAGCTTCTCTGCGGCTTCAAAAGCCGTATGAATGTTGTTTGTGTAAATACCTGCGTGCAGCCCGTAGCGAGAATCATTAATATGAGCGATCCCTTCGCCGATATCCTGGATGCGGTTAATGATGACGATTGGCGCGAACACCTCTTCGCAGGACACTTTTGCCGCAGGGTCGACCTCCAGCAGCACGGTTGGCAGCACCATCCCATTCGCTACCTTCCCGCCGCTTGCCAGCTTTGCGCCCTGCTGAACAGCCTCTTCAATCCAGCCTAGTGCTCTGGATGTATCCTGCTTCGTGATCATGGTAGACAGGTCGGTGTTCGGATCAAGCGGGTCACCAAGCTTTAACAGGCTTGCAGCCGCAGTGAACTGCTCCACGAATTCGTCAAAAATATCAGTGTGCACATAGATACGCTGTAACGAGATGCAAACTTGACCTTGGTAGGCAAAAGCACCCGAGACGCAGCGAGAAATGAGCTTCGCAAGCGGCACTTCCTTATCAACGATGAGCGCTGAATTCGAACCGAGCTCGAGCGCCACCCGCTTCAGACCTGCACGGTTTCGGATGCCGATGCCAACCTGTGGGCTGCCCGTGAACGAGATTGCTTTTACCCGCTCATCTTGTACGATCACGTCACCAATCACCGCGCCTGAGCCCGTGACCACATTGAACGCTCCTGCCGGAAGTCCCGCCTCCTCAAGCAGCTCCGCCAGAAAGAACGCCGACAGCGGCGTCTGCGAAGCCGGCTTCAGCACAATCGTATTGCCCGAAGCGATGGCCGGCCCGACCTTATGGGCGACCAGGTTCATCGGGAAGTTGAACGGCGTAATGGCGCCGATCACCCCAAGCGGCTCACGCACCGTATATGCGATCCGGCCTTCTCCGCCAGGCGCGGCATCGAGCGGAATCATCTCGCCCGTCACCCGCTTCGCTTCCTCTGCCGCGAACTTGTACGTCTGGATCGTCCGATCCACTTCCGTTCGCGCGGTCTTGATCGGCTTCGCAGCCTCAAGCGCAATAATGCTGGCCGCCTCATCCGCCCGCTGAGCCATGAGCTGGCTCAGCTTCTCGAGAATGGCAGCCCGCTTATGCGCCGGCATGCTTGCCATAATCGCCCTTGCTTCATAAGCTGCCGCGATTGCGCGCTCCGTCTCTTCCTTCGTTGCCAGCGGAATTTCGGCAAGCAGCGTTCCCGAATACGGCGAATAGAGCGGTGCATACGCTCCCGGCTCTACCCATTTTCCACCGATGTATAGTTTTTTCTTCATCTCGTGCATCCCCCTTTAGTACGATCCAGTTCCGGCTGTGGATGCAATGGCATCCCTTATAATTTGCAGCCCTTCCTGCAGCTGTTCATCCGTTATCACGAGCGGTGTTAGAAATCTTAGCACATTGCTGTAGATGCCTGCGCTCAGCACGATGACGCCGGATTCGCAGCAAGCCTTGACCAGCTTCGCGACGAACTCCTTCAGCGGCTTCCCGGTTGCCGGGTCCGCAAATTCAAGCGCGCACATCGCGCCAAGTCCGCGAACCTCCGCAATGATCGGGAACTGCTGCTGCAGCGCGCCGAAGAAGCTGCGAATCTGCTCGCCGATCTGCACCGAACGCTCGCATAAGCGGTCGCGCTCTATAAGTTCAATAGTCGCAAGTGCAGCCACGCATCCGAGCGGGCTTCCTCCGTATGTGCCGCCGATTTCTCCTATGCTTGGCGCATCCATAATCTCGGCTCGCCCCGTTACGGCGCTAATTGGCACGCCTGCCGCTAGTGACTTTGACATTGTGATCAGGTCCGGCTCGATGCCGAACTGTGTAGAGGCGAACATCGTTCCCGTCCGGCCGAATCCGGTCTGGATTTCATCGCTAATAAACAGAATACCTTTCTTTTGGCAAATCTCAAAGATGCCTTGCACATAAGAAATGGGCGGAATGATGAACCCGCCTTCACCTTGTACAGGTTCCATAATAACCGCAGCAAGCTCCTCCGGCGCCGCTTCGGTGAGCAAAAATTGCTCAAACTGATCCACGCAGAAGTTTGCATATGCCTCTTCCGTCATTCCTTCTGGACGGTACAGCGGGTAAGGATACATCGCTTTGTACGTCGCTGGCGCATAAGGACCCATCTGGAATTTATATGGCTTCACCTTGCTCGTGAGCGACATGCCAAGCAGCGTCCGGCCATGGAATCCGCGGGAGAACGACACAATGCCGGGCTTTCCCGTATACTTCCGCGCAATCTTCACCGCATTCTCTACCGCTTCAGCTCCGCTGTTCAGCAGAATCGTCTTCTTCGCGAATGTGCCCGGCGTGATCGAAGCCAGCTTCTCTGCCAGCTTCACGTAAGGCTCATACATCGCGACGTGGAAGCAGCTATGAATGTACTGCTCCGCTTGACGCTGCAGCGCTTCGACTACTTCCGGCGGGCAGTGCCCGACATTCAGTGAGCCGATCGCTCCGGCAAAATCAAGAAACACATTGCCATCCACTTCCGTAACGAGCGCTCCTTGCGCCTGCTGCACGAAGATCGGCGTCGTGTTCGACAGCCCTTGCGGCACATACTGCCGCCTTGCCTCCAGCAGCTTCCTCGCGGCAGGTCCGGGAAAATCGGCGGCAACCGATACAAACTGGCGTTTCGATTGAAAGTCCATCTCGTCGCTCCTTATAGGAAGATTATCGTGTAACTCGTTCCTTTATCTGCCTAGTAAAGAAGCAAGATTCGTGCCAATTCGCCGGTGCTCGCCGTCGCCTACAGTTTTTTAATCGTTCGCCTATTTTAACTGGACGTGGTACGAATCCGCAGGAGCCGCGATATGCTATATAGTCAAATAACCATTTTTTTCATATGGAGGTAGCTTAATGGATCGTGGATTTTTCCCAGGCGGCGGGTTTGGCCGTCCGTTCTTCCGTCCGTTCGTTCACCCGTTCTTCCCGAACCGCTTCTTGTTCCCGTTTTTCTTCTTCTCGCCGTTCTTCTTCCCATTCTTCCGTGACGGGAAGTCCGATGACATGGTTTTCGCGACGCACCAAGTGCAAACCGGCGACACAATGGCATCGATCTGCCACAAGTACAACATGCCGCTCTCCATCATGGAAGAAGCAAATCCGCATGTGAACCCGAGCGCAATGAAAAAAGGCGAAACGATCTACATTCCTCGCATCTCGAACATGGTTTGCCAAAAATCCTACTCCGAGATGCCTGCGCACGCCGTGCAAGGTATGCAAGGTACTGGTACAACGTCGCAGCAGCAATAAGGAATGTATTGAATTATAGAGGGCTGTCCTACCAGTCAAATGATACCCGAAAAATGAAAAAGAGCTAAGCGGCGTAAATATGCTTAGCTCTTTTTTTGCATCCATCCATGCTTTTATTAGCAGTTTACAGGCTCGACCTGGAGCGTTCTCGATTCTGAGAGTCGGATTTCTCGACTCTCAGCCTTCCCAGGCGGCGCGGATTCGGACCTCTGAATTCTGAGAGTCGGATATTCCGACTCTCAGCGCTGGATGCGCGGCTTTTCGCCGCTGAGAGTCGAATTTCTCGACTCTCAGCCTCCCAGGCGGCGTAGATTCGGGCCCTCTCGATTCTGAGAGTCGGATATTCCGACTCTCAGTGCTTGATACGCGGCTTTTCGCCGCTGAGAGTCGGATTTCTCGCCTCTCAGCCTCCCAGGCGGCGCGGATTCGGACCCTCTCGATTCTGAGAGTCGGATTTCTCGACTCTCAGCCTTCCCAGGCGGCGCGGATTCGGACCCTCTCGATTCTGAGACTCGGATATTCCGACTCTCAGCGCTGGATACGCAGCTTGTCGCCGCTGAGAGTCGGTTTTCTCGACTCTCAGCCTCCCAGGCTTCCTGTCTTTTCTATCATTTCTTCCGCCCTATATACAGCAAATGCGAAGCCGTCCCCAGCAAATGCGGGTCCTTCGCAGATTCATAGATGAGCTCCAAGACCGCATCCTCTTCGCCACGTTCGCGCCAATATGCCCAATGCTCTTCGGTTAAGCGTCCGCCGATACCTTTTGACGAGATTAACTGAATCGTCTCAAAACCATGCTGCTCGAAGAAAGGCTTCACGTCCTCGATGTTGAAGAAATACGCGCCGGTAAACCTGCCTTTATCTGCATGATTGAACACGCCTGACTGCATAAAATCGCGGATGGCCGCGACCTGATCCAGCGGCTTCCACTGAGTAGGAGCCATCAGTGCAGAGAGCAGCTTGCTCGTGCGAGGCCGAACGGCTACGAATACGAGTCCCCCGGACTTCGTGACACGGTGCAGCTCTTGCAGCGCCTGCACACGATCGGCTTCATCTTGCAAATGGTATAACGGGCCTAACATGAGCGACGCATCGAATTGATTGCTCTCTAGCTGGCTCAGATGTCTCGCATCCTGCACCAGGAAATCGGCAAAATGACCTGAAAGCCCCATCCCAACCGCCTTCGCCTTGGCGACCTCCACCAATCTTGGCGTCAAATCGCTGAGCGTAACCCGATAGCCTAGCTTTGCCAGCTCCATCGCATATTTGCCCGGGCCAGCGCCGTTGTCCAGAAGGTGTCCGCCCTGAGGCAGAGTCGACCTAATGTAATGCAGGTTTACTTTGAACTCGAGCGGTTCCCGGTCAAGCCGCCCCCACTCATCAAAGCCGGAATAGTAATCGATAATTTCTTCCATACAGGCGAACACCTCCAGTGGTAATTTCATCCATTCTAATAGACGGACGCGCTGCTGTAAACAACAAAAAAACTCCGCCCATCTGGAGCGAAGCTCTTCCTATTCTCTTCCTATTCTCTTCCTATGCTTTTCCTATGCTTTTCCAATTAAGTCTCGGTCATGATGCCGCCATTCACATGGAGCACCTGTCCCGTGACGAACGACGAATCGTCGGATGCCAAATAAATATAAGTCGGCGCGAGCTCAAAAGGTTGGCCTGCACGCTTCATCGCTGTCTCCAGCCCAAATGTCTTCACATACTCTGCCGAATAGCTCGATACGATGAGCGGCGTCCAGATCGGGCCTGGTGCGACCGCGTTGACGCGAATTCCTTTGCATGCGAGCTGCAGCGATAAAGAGCGGGTGAACGACACGATCGCACCTTTCGTCGATGAGTAATCGACCAGGAGCGGCGCGCCTGCATACGCAGTAACCGATGCTGTGGAGATGATCGAGCTGCCTGATTTCAAGTGAGGGTAGGCCGCTTTCACCAGATAGAACATGGGGAAAATATTCGTTCGATACGTTTGCTCCATCTGCTCATTGGAGATGTCCGTAATGCAATCCTGCGGATATTGCACGCCTTGGCCCATGACGAGTACATCGAGCCTGCCGTATGCTTCAATCGTTCTGCGAACAACTTCCGGCGAGAAAGCAGGATTGCGCAAATCGCCTTCGATCAGCAGACATTTGCGTCCATACTGCGCCACCATCCGTCTTGTCGCTTCCGCATCCTCGCGCTCATACAAGTAGACGATCGCCATATCTGCGCCTTCTTTGGCAAAACCGATAGCGATTGCACGACCGATCCCGCTGTCACCGCCTGTGATGATAGCGAATTTTCCGTTCATTTTGCCGCTGCCCTTGTAGGCCGGATTATCTGAGATTGGCGTCGGGTTCATTAAGTATTCAAGGCCTGGCTGCACATTCTGATGCTGCGGCGGGAACGTAATCGGCACCTGCCGACAGCGCTCCTCGGAACCGTAATAGGGATAACCGGGAATCACAGTGAATCCTCCTTTCGCACTTAACAAAGGCAGGATATTCGCCTAGAGCCCAGGTGGTGCTTGATTGAACAGAAGTAGTTCCTTAATTTTCCTATGAGGTTCCGTTGTGCAAATTCTCTATCAACCACCGAACTCCATCTAGCAAATCCTTTGCGACAAAATCCGGCGTTGCTTGCTCATACCATTTGTGCCGATACTTCTCGAGTGATTGCTTTCCCCAGCCGGTCTTAACAAGAACTCTGCGAGACCCAACTGCGGATGCCGCCAGCATATCGGTTGAACCTACGTCGCCAATTACTACACAGTGTGCCAAGTCTAGTCCATGTTCTCTCGCAGCTCGAAGCAGCAGACCCGGTCTTGGTTTATGACATTCACAACCGTCTTCAGGCTCATGAGGGCAAATATATGCCGCATCGAAACCATACTGCATGAATTGGTTAGTGAAGTCTTCTTCCGTAGCCAAACCTTTGGCAATATTGTGCTGATTCGTAAGGGCGAATACTTTTATTCCATGCATTTTCAGTAATTGGATAGCTTCCAACGATGAAGGATACAGTTCGAAATCTCTCGGATGAATAAAATGCCCAGTCCCGCCGATCGTTCCATCGCGGTCCGCAAAAACAGCTTGAATGGTTGACATACGCTCACTCCCAAAAAGGCCACCGAGCATCTATTCGGCAGCCTGTTGTGATTGCACTATTACTCCTAGCTAACCAGCTATGAATGAAGGAGAAATAACGGTTTCCTTATTTAAAATCCATTGTGATAACGCGTCTCTCGAAGGTGCACCTAATATAAAATGGACATCATTACGTGGATGCAAATTATAATCGGTAATTTCTTCCAGCGGAATCCAAGAAATGCCCACCTGATCTACGTCTGGAGTCTCTCCAACTCGCGCATCATGATTGGACATGACTTTGCATAGAAAAGTAAAGTCAATCTGGTGGACATCGGGCTCTAATTCAGGGAAAAGAGAATCCCTCTTGCCAATAAATTCATTAATAAAGAGAAGCTGCTCTGGTTCTACCACCAGACTAACTTCTTCGAGTACTTCTCTTACCAACGTTTCTTGTATGCTCTCGCCAAGTTCTTGTCCACCACCAGGGAGAACATAGAACTCCCCTTGTATTCCAGTACGTCTAAGGACGAGTAACTTCTCATCTTGAATGATCATTGCCCTTGCTGCTGTCCTAATTCTCAAGCTTTCCCCACCTTTTGCATTTCTCGCTTATCTCGATAAAGGATCTAGTCCATTTCCTTCAATACCAATATGATCCGCGATCAGCGTATAAAACTCAGGAATCGAAGGATTAGCTTTACTAGGAATCTCTTCAAAAGTCCGTATAAAAAGCCCTGTTGCTGCAATTGAGCTTATGATCTCTCCGATTGTCCAGCCTCGAACCAACACCTTACCTGTCTCCGCACGTTCTTCTTCTGGCAACAGCTTTGCAAACGCGACTTCGCCTTCTTTGATACGATCGTCAAAATAATTGCCGCTTGTTAACGCACGAGCCAAAGGATGAAAATCAGTCAAAATATAGCGCCCATCAGGAGCCAGTCTTCTATGTACCACAGCAAAGATTGAGCTAAGGTCTGTGAAATAGTGCAGGATACCAAATTCCATCAAAACGATATCAAACTCGCCTAAACGCTCTTCATTGGGTATGTTCAAAGCATCCGAACAAATGTAATTGATATCGACACCTGCAGCTGCAGCAACATCTGTGGCGTATAATCGATTCTCTTCGGAAATGTCCACCACAGTAACGTCCGCACCTAGCAATGCGAGTGAAATTGCTTTTCGTCCATTTGAACCAAGAAGATTAAGCACTCTCTTTCCCTTCGGGTCGCCAATATATTTTAACCAATAGCGCAGAAGATGCCTGTAATTCTGTTTAAGCTCCTCGGCAAGTTCATTAGGGGCTCCATGTGCCTGCACCCATGCTTGATAAGCCTTCTTTTCCCATGCAGCTTTATTCGTCCTAGCAAATCGTTCTTGCAATCAAAGACCTCCATTCTCATCATTTATACCGTATCATAGTCCCCGCAATTAAGTCATATACGGTTTGTTTATTTCTACTAATTAATGGACTTATCAGATAAACGAGCACAAGACCATAAACGACCGCCAATAATGAATAAATGAGAGAATCGGAGAAATCAGAAGGAATGACCATGTGCCAGATGGTGAAATGGGCTAGCTCCCAAGGGAGAAATTTAATCGCAGAACGAAACAACGAAGTCCCGAGTCCGATTGATCTACCCTCATGGCCAGCCAACATGATCCCCATCTTTCGTTTTCCCCATGTCGCATGCCATTTCGAGCCCTCGCATATCGCAAAATAAAGATATACAGGCAGTGTGATGAACATAAACCCATTCATCTCTGCCCATATCGGGTTTTTCGTAAACATTGGAACCAACAACGGACGCAATAGAAAAGATATGCAGATGAGCAAGCTGATGTAGCACGTAATGAGAACATAATCCCATAAAAAGGCGAGTATTCGGGTTCCTAAAGAAACGCTTCTTATTTCTCCATGCCTATGCACAACTATCCCCTTCTCAATCATTTCATAGTTTTGTCTTCAAACCCAGCAGTTCGCGTAAAACCTTTAAGCTTTCCTCCACGGTTTGATGAGCCGTATCGATAACGATGTGATCGCGGTCCCACACCTCGTAATGTCGGTTCTTAACCTCGTCCCACGTGGGGAGCTTAAAGCCGGGAATATCCGTTGTTCGCGTCGTAACTCGATGTCTGTGTTCATATTCGTCGGAGCAGACTACTTCGATTTCAACAAATGGAATCTCGAGTGACTCCGCCACACCGCGCCAAGCTTGGCGCGCGTAGACTTGCCGGTGCCAGGCAACCCGCCAAAGATATATAACATAGACTTACCTCCGATTAGTTCAACAGCTATAAACTAAATCCTTCGTTCCTCGCATTCAAAAGGTTCTTCACACGAGTAAACTTCATGGAAAAATCCCAGATACGGAATATCCTCTTCCATGCATTTAATCCGAAACGACAATTCCTCATCACACTTCGGTTCTTGGCGGTTGTTCCGCATAACCTCGAATGCATCTACGATACCTTCCAAGAGATTAGCTTGAATGAATAAAGGTAATTTCGTGAGCATGGAATCCTCTACTTCTGTCTCAGATCTATATCCCTTAAGGATTGTTTCAAAGTAATCATCCATGAATTGCTTTCGTTTACCGACATCAGGTTCAAATTGTACCCAGCCAACACCAATTGTCCATACACTTGCGAAGTCAAACAAATACCAACAGTAACATGAATTATCGAAATCATATACGGTAATTTGCCCGGTATCCATATTTATCGAATAATTCCCATCGTTGTAATCAAAGTGGACCATACCGTAAGACTCACGATTCTTGTCCAATTCTTCCAATGCTTGAATGAGGTTTAACATCTTCTCCTTTAACAGAGGTAACGAACTGGGTATTAGTTCTTCAATATAGTCCACATTGTATTTGTCAAAGAAACTCTTCCGGCGATGGACTGGTGTATAGCCTTTCGATATTTGATGAAGAGCCCCCAGGACTTTACCGCAGTTATAGTAATATTCGGTAATTGGTGCTCCTTCCCGATACTGGTAATTATTCTCCACAAGCAGCTTTCCTGCTGCCTTATAAAACATACAGATAAAGAAGCTATGGTCATTATAAGTGATTTCTTCCAGCAGATTTCCCTTCAGGGAGTTCACTACATCCGAGACACTTCCGCCATGTTCGAATAAATATCTGACATACTCAAGCTCGGCTATTAAATCTTCCCGGCTTCTGTCCTTTAAGAAAGCGATTCTAAGTATTTTGGCATCGGAGTCCTCTTTCTCACAGCTATAAACCACATTTCGCCCTCTATGAGGGGCATTAACTAATATGATTTCATAGCCTTCTAATCCATACAGCTCTGAGGCCACGGTAAGTAAATATGTACTACTGATCTTAACAACCTCGTTATAATTTATAAAATCGCCTCCTGTCCAAACTCGAGTAAGCCCACACACAAACCCGTAACAGGGCTACCCTTTTCGCCCAATATACATCAAATGCTCAGCTACACTCATTAGGTCTTCTCGTTCACATACCTGTTCTGCTAAATCCAACCAGGCTGTGACTACTTCAGCTGGCTGAGCAAGCAGCTCCGGCTCGCGTAAATATAAGAAGCTTTCGCAGTTCACCAAGTGAAGTTTCTCCACTTCAAACTTCTCAAAGAATGGAAGCACATCCTTCGGCCGGATATAGAAGTTTTCAGTGAAACCGTGCCCTGCAAAATTAACATCATCACGAATGATGTGAAGCTCTGACTTTCGTTCTTCTAACAAAATCAAGCTGGGATCGCGAAGGAGATAGTCCCAAACGAAGGAAAAAGAAGAGACGAATGACACGAATAAAGTTCCGTTTCTTGTTAATTTACTCAAGCATTCATTAATCGTCTTCATCCGGTCATGCTCATCTTGCAGGTGATACATCGGTCCCATACATAGAATGTGGTCAAAAGATTCGTCTTCGAATGCCGATAAATCTCGGCTGTCTGCGCAAGTTGCATGGAGAGGCAATCCGAGTTCCTGTGCTTTATTTTGTGCGAACTCTATGTTCTTAGGTGATAGGTCTGCAAGCGTAACATCGCAACCGAGCTCCGCAAGGTAAAGAGAATAATTCCCCGGCCCACCTCCGAGGTCCAATACGCGGTCTTTGAGCTTTAAGTAGCGATCCAGGTAACGTTTCGTAAGCTCGAACTCTATCTTGTGACGATCTAATCGATGCCACTCGTAATGAACAGTGTCGTCATAGAATCTTTTTACGATATCAACGTGATCATCCATAGGAATACTCTCCTCACTGACCCTAAATAAGATCAAGCAGATGCTCGTTATTTTCTATAATGATCATTTTATCCTTAAAGTCACAGTAATCTATAAAATGTGGCAGTGCTTGTTCTTATTCAGTAGTTCTGAAAAATGCGACTTACCGCTGCCCGCACCACCGAGAATATGTAGCTTTATAACGCTTCCCTCCATTCTTCTAATCTCAGAGACGACAGCATATATGTAATACATTCAACAAAAGATGGAAATCAGACCAATAAAATGTCAGCTAGCCATGATTAGAATGAGGTGAGTGTAAATGGGCGACCTGGAACAACTATTAGATCAGTTAAAAATGCAGTTGAATAATCTTAGTAACAATGTGGGTAATAACTCAGATAATGAAGTTCGAGCTTTGGGACAAATAAGCTCTCGATTAGAATCAGTAAACTCCTCACTTAACTCGATATCATTACTGCTGGCGTGCATACTTATTGTTGGCACTGTGGTCTCGGGTATCTATTTATATTTCTATATTAAACATCACAACAAAGAGCTGCGAAAGAAATCTGAACCAAAGGAAGCCGATCATTTCTGACTGCTTAATCTTTGACACTAAAAAACGTTTCATTGGCAATTTGAATCAATTTATCCGTCGCTTCTTTGCTTGCCGGATCCAGTACCATCTTAAAGAAAACCTCGTGCAGATCATCAATTCGCGCTAAGACTTTGTCTTTGGATTTCTCTTCTCTTAATGAATAATAGAGGTTATATAAACTGATATCCAGGTCATCATTAGCTTTCTCAAAAGAAGTCAGCTCTGACATTGAGGCCACGCTATAAACACTCGAAATCATCGATCTGTATGTATAATCATTCACTTCCATACTGAAACTTTCAAGTGTTTTGCTCAGCTGAACTTTATAAGCGGCATCAATTGCGCTTTTAAGTTCTTTCTTTTGACCATGGGATTCAACATATTTATAGAGGAGAACAGCGAAGCATAGCGATAATACAATGAGTATGTATTTCGTTTTCTTGTTCATGGAGACGCTCCCCAAATCCGATAGTTGAGTTATCATGCTTGTTATCTGAACAGACTGCCGGTTTAGCCGACAGCCTGTTCAATGGGTCAAAGCTTCGTTTAAATGTTAAACATTTTCAGCATTGGCATAATGGATTTGATCATCCCATAGCCCATTTTTATCATCGGGAATGCATTACCCATAAACCCCATGATACCTCCAATACTCCCGAAGCCTCCACCTAAAATCCCGCCGCCGAGGCCTTTGCCGATGCTCCCTGCGTTCTGCAGCAAGCCGCCGCCTCCACCGCCGAACATCGAACCGCCTCCACCGACCATTGACCCAAGCATTCCAGGAAATAAACCGGAAATCGTAGCTTTGTCTGCCGGATTCGGAATTCTCTGTCCGGACAAAACCAGCTGCCCGCTCTCTGCTTCAGTGACCCAGCCAATGTAAGAGCGTCCGTCCATTAATTCGATACATACGGGTTGACCGATCCATTGCTTCGCGCTGTTCCTGGTCATCTTGGATTTTACAGCCATCAATCATCACCTCTTTTCTACAGGTATTACAATCTATTCAGACTGTAGGAAGAGGTCTGTACGCATACCCGATTCATAGACTAACTTACAGAGATAACCATCAATATTTAATAATTACATCATTCTTTTTTATCCTTCTGGATATTGATTAACATGTCTAGTCTTTCAATGATTCGCTTATCATTCTTTATATGTTCCTTCATCATGCCATCGATTCTAAGGACACCTAACACTAGAATTATGCCAACAACAAAAATGAATATGGCCATATTTCCCCTCCGGTTTCCAAGCTAGCTGCTTCAATAACACTTCCCACAATATTCCACTCAACTTCCGATTATCCTGCCTACTGCTGCAATCGCAAAAAAGAGACCCGCAGCAACGGGCTGCGAGTCTAAGGTATATTTTATAAAAGGGGGTCGAGTTTTATTATAATCGCCTTTCATTAAGCAGAGATAAAGAAAGGATTTCATTTGTGTTACATTTATTGAACAATCCATTTATTCCGTCTATCGTTCCCAATCCTCACTGTACAACAGCGGATTGAGCGGACTACTTGGCGTTTCGCCAGGTTTCTGCCCAGAGAGACAAGCTTCCAAATCGCTGCGGCGTGCATTGCTGTCCGGTTCAACGATAACCGCATCGTCTGCCACATAAATGACGGTCATCACTTTCCGCATCTGGTCCGTAGGATTGCTTGGCGCGTTGTGGAGGGTCCAGCCTGAATGAAAAGTGGCATCGCCAGCCTCCATCGCACCGTACGTTACCTTTTCGAATCCTTTACGCTCTATGTATCCCGCCAGCGTACGGTCTGACTCGTCGGAAATGACCAGCTTGCTGATATACCCCATCTTCTGGGACTCGGAAGCGAAAGTCATCGATCCGACTTCTTCGGAAATCGGTACAAGCGGCATCCACATCGTGATCATTTTATCTGTGTTAAAAGGCCAGTAAATTTGATCTTGGTGCCACGGAGTACGCCCTCCACCCGGCTCTTTGAACAGCGCTTGATCGTAGTACAGGCGAACAGCTTTGGCCCCCATCAATTGCGCTGCTATTTTGGCGGACTGCCCAGCCGTTACAAACTGTTTGATTTGCTCACTTGCAGCCAGAGGCCGCCGATTTGAATAAACGCTTTGCCGTATGTGTCGCGTTCCTCAATTGGCTTATCATGATAATTCAGTTCTTTGACCCAATGGGTAAAAATCGGCTCATAAACCGCGATTTCCTCGGCTGTTGCCGCGTGGCGAATCATGACATGCCCATTCCTCCGATAATCTGAAATTTGATCATTTGTAAGTTCATAAGTGGAGGCCAGATCTGGCACTTCGTTCGCTTGTTGTTCCATATTTATCCTATTGTCCTCGCTTAACCGAGTTATTTATAGTAAAATAATCATTTAGCTACACTACATGACGATGAGGTGCACGGATGTCCATTAATTTTACGAAAGCAATCATTAACAAGCTGCAACGGGAAATTGCTGACATAGAAAGCAAAATCGTAAACGACAAGAACAAACTGAAGAAAGCGCAAGCGAAGATTAAACAATTGGAACGAGATATGAAATTAAGCCAGTCGCATAACGACTTAAGCAGCAAAATGACACGAATCAATAAATTGAATGAGGAGGTCAAGCTCATTACCCGCAGCCAAGCTGACCTTGCCAAGCAATTAACAACGAAGAAGACTGCACTGGGCAAGCATCAAGCCAATGAGTCCAAGTAAATAATAAAAAGCCTGATCCTGACTTATCGTCAAGATCAGGCTTGTCTTGAAATTTAATAACTACAGTTTTACAACATTCTCCGCTTGAGGTCCACGTTGACCTTTTACAACATTGAATTGTACGCGTTGACCTTCGTCCAAAGATTTGAAACCTTCGCTTTGGATCGCAGAGAAATGAACGAATACATCTTCTCCGTTTTCACGTTGAATGAAGCCAAAACCTTTTTCTGCATTAAACCATTTCACTGTACCTGTTTCCATTGATAAATAACCTCCAAAGTTTAAACAATATGTATGCCCAACTAAGCGGACTATTTATAAGTATATCCCATAATCGAGAAAAAGTTTGTAGGAATTTGTCAGTTCTAATTAAAAATTTTCAAACGAGAATATCGGGACTATTGTCCCTGGCGGTTTACTGCTATCCTAATCCCGCTTCCGCCAGCTTCTCATCAAGCAACTCCTTTTGGCGCAGATGGTGCCTGCTGTGCATATTCACCATCTCAACCCACTCGCGCGCGTTAAGCCAGCCAAACCAGCCATGGCGCAATTTGCAGGCCGGGTTCGCTTCATCTATGAAGCCCTCGCACTGTTCCAACTTGGCTAACAACTCATCCAGACCAGCTTGGACTTCAGCTTTGCTCTCTGGGTTCCTTGTCGAGTTAGGTGGTTCATCAAGCTTCACACGGATATTGGGCCACTCATTCTCGGCGAATGTCTTCATGCCGTCTTCTGTTTTGCCACCCGTCGCTTCGTCGGTCGCCTTGGCGCATATTGCAGCATACTCTAAGTATTCCTTTGCCGCTTCGATGACATGGATATACATTTGCCCGATCGACCACACGTTTTCATCGGATTTATATCGCAGCTGCTCGATCGAATAGCTGTCGAGATACTGTATGTATTGCTTAATAATAGCCGAAGCATTATGTACCATGGTTCACACCTCTTCCCTTCACCTTAAACGTAGTGATAATTCATGAGATAATTCGCAATAACGCCTTTGTCCTCGTGCCACCACAGAATCGGAATATTGCCTGCATGTCGAAAGCCTAATGCTTGTGCGAGCCTATTCGATCCATCATTTCCAGCATCACAATCCCAGCAAGGCGTTAAGCCTGATTCAAAGCTATGCTTCAAAAAATATGCACAAACTACGGTTGCTAATCCTCTATTCCGGAATTCATTCATCGTAATAATATCTGGAGCGATATAGCCGCCACCGATATAGAACGTGTTACATACACTCGCAAATTCATTATCCTGCTGCAGGCAGTAACCAAATGCATGCTTCAAGTAGCTTTCAGATGATCCCCACAAGTGCGAATAAGAATGATCAATCTGATCGCGATATTGGTTAAACAACTCCTCATCTATCGCCTTGAGCTGATATTCCGCAGGAATCTGAATTTCTCGAGCCTTTGAAGAGAGTTCCTCCAGCTTATAGTGACTTCTTGTTAGCTGTACAACATTTCCCTCTAACGCACGCTTCAGAAGCGTGAGCCACTCCTCAGATGACACATACAAGTCGAAGAAATTGGCGTGGTTCGATGGATCGCTCAGAAATGCAATCAATTCGTTGTTAAAATCATCGTCAGCAGCCTCGCCGAATACGAAATAGCAGCCACCTTTGTTTACAACTAAACCTGCCGTGGGGGTATCCCTGTTATTTACATACACCAGACCCTGCTGCTTCCGATCAATGACAGAATAGACAAACACATGATGTATTCCTTCAGGTTGCTGCAAAACATCTAGAATATTCCGAAACTCGTCTTCTCGAAGTTCGATCATCTTAACCAATCCTTCTGCTGGACGCTGCATCCAGTCTTTATTGTATATCTTACAAATTCTGCAAGAACTGACTTTCCCCTGCTTCCAACAGCGCACAAAAAAACCACATCTCAGCGATGTGGTCCTTTAGCGAGCCTATCAACATGTTAAGATTGCGCATACGTCTGCTGAAACTTCGCGATTGCCTCATACTCGGTCTCGAGCTGGCGTGCCAAACGAATGTAGATCGGCAGCAGCTGGTGATAAATTGCAGCATTCTCTTGGATAGGCTTGTGCACATGCGTAGCGCCAACCATCTTTGAGACGACACCTAGCGAATCGACTCTGCCCGTCGCATAGAGTCCGAGCACAACCGCACCGAGGCAGGAGCTCTCGAAGCTCTCCGGAACGACGACTTCTTGGTCGAAAATATCCGCCATCATTTGGCGCCATAGCGGTGAACGCGCGAAGCCGCCAGTCGCTTGAATTTTGCTCGGACGGCCGATATTTTCCTCCATTGCGAGCAGCACGGTGTACAGGTTGAAAATAACCCCTTCCAGCACGGAGCGAATTAGGTGTTCCTTGCGATGATGCATCGTAAGCCCGAAGAACGAGCCTCTTGCATTCGAGTTCCAGAGCGGCGCCCGTTCCCCGGTCATATACGGATGGAACAGCAGGCCGTCCGCGCCTGGCTTCACTTGCGCAGCGATCTGCATAAGCAGATCGTACGGGTCGATTCCAAGGCGTTTCGCTGTTTCTACCTCGGATGCCGCAAACTCATCACGAGCCCATCGCAGCAGCATGCCGCCGTTATTGACTGCACCGCCAATGACCCACAGCTTATCCGTGAGCGCGTAGCAGAAGATACGTCCCTTCGGATCCGTCACGGGCTTGTCCACGACCGTCCGAATGGCACCGCTTGTGCCGATTGTCGCCGCAACGACCCCTGGTTCGATGGCGTTCACGCCAAGATTCGAGAGCACGCCATCACTTGCGCCGACGATGAACGGAGTCGATGGATCAAGCCCCATCTCCGTGGCGAATGCAGCATTCATGCCTTTCAAAGCATGTGTCGTCGGCACGGGCTGCGATAACCGATCCCTCGTCACGCCTGCGAGCGTGAGCGCTTCTTCATCCCAATCGAGATTGGCGAGATTGAACATGCCTGTCGCCGAAGCGATCGAATAATCGATGACGTACTCGCCGAACAGACGTGCAAATACGTACTCTTTGATCGAAATAAACTTGCTTGTCCGATTGAATAATGCTTCTTCATCATGACGGAGCCACATGAGCTTCGGCAGCGGTGACATCGGGTGAATCGGCGTTCCAGTCCGCAGATAGATGCTATGTCCACCGAATTCATTTTTCAATCGGTCGGACCAAGCCGCGCTTCGGTTGTCTCCCCATGTGATGCAGCGTGTCAGCGGCTTCCCTTCGGCATCGACAGCAATGACACTGTGCATCGCTGAGCTGAACGAGACGAACATAATTTGATCGGCTCTCGCACCGCTCTGTGCGACGACGTTCTTCAATGTATGGAGGACAGAGCGGAAAATCTGATCGGGATCCTGCTCGGCGATGGACGTTGTCGGTGTAAACAGCGGGTAGCCTTCATCTGACTTTGCGACAACGGTTCCGTTCTCCTCAAACAGCACGGATTTCGTGCTCGTTGTGCCGATATCAACTCCAATCATATACTTAGGTTGACTCAAGTGGATGGACCTTCTTTCCGTTGAGGGATGCTTTTATAAGTGCTAAGGCAGAATTTTCACATTAAACAACTGTACTAAGAAGCAAAATAAATAGCAAGCCGACGACAGACAAGATCGTCTCCATCACCGTCCACGATTTCAATGTCTGCGGCACGGACATATTGAAGAACTCCTTGACCATCCAGAAACCGGCGTCATTAACATGCGACAGAATTAGCGAGCCTGCGCCGGTTGCGAGCACAACAAGCTCGACATTCGCATCAGGCGACTGTCCTAGAATGGGTGCCACAATGCCAGCCGCTGTCGTCATGGCGATTGTCGCCGACCCAGTTGCAACACGAATGAGCGCCGCAATGAACCACGCGAAGAAGATGATATTCACATGCGACGATGTAGCGAGCGCTGCAATAGCATCACCGACGCCGCTCGTAATGAGCACTTGCTTGAACGCTCCGCCCGCCCCGATGATCAGAATAATCGTAGCCGTAGGCGCCAAGCATTCGCTTGCAAAGCGCGATACATCCTCTTTGGAGAAGCCGCGTGCGAAGCCGAGGGAGTAGAACGAGAACACAACGGCAATCAGCAGCGCGATGACTTCGTTCCCGATAAATTCGCAGAACACCGTCCAGCTGCTGGTTGCGAGCGGGTCAATAATGTTAGCTACCGATCCGATCAGCATCAGAATAACAGGGAGCAAAATCGTAAACAGCGTAATGCCGAAGCCTGGCAGCTTGCGATCTTCTGACGTTGCGAACTGCTCGACCAGCTTCGTTGGCGGTTCAACCGAAATACGGCCGCCAATAAGCTTCCCGAACAGCGGACCCGCCAGAATAGCGGTCGGAAGGCCGACGATCAGCGAGTAAAGAATGGTTTTGCCGATATCCGCACCGTAGGCATTAATCGCAATCATCGGAGCAGGATGCGGAGGAACGAGTCCGTGTACGGTGGACAAGCCAGCCAGCACCGGAATCCCGATCTGCAGCAGTGGTCTCTTCGTCTTTCTCCACACAATGAACACGATCGGTATGAGCAAAATAACGCCGACCTCGAAGAAAACGGGTATGCCGACAATGAAGCCGACGATCAGCATCGCCCAGTGAACACGGCGTTCGCCGAATAAACGAATCATCGTATTGGCGATTCGCTCGGCACCTCCGGATTCGGCCATCATCTTCCCGAGCATCGTACCCAGCCCGATGACGATCGCGATCGTGCCAAGCGTGCCGCCAAGTCCGCCGGTCACCGCCTTGACGACGTCAGCTGGCTTCATGCCGGCTAGAAAACCGAGCATTAGCGCGGAGATGAGCAGCGTGACAAATGGGTTCCATTTGAATTTGGCAATTAACGTAACAAGAAAGGCAATCGAGACGAACGCCCATATGATTAAGGTCACATCGTGACTGAATCCGAAAATACTGCTCATTATGAACCTCCTGTAAAATCTGGTTGTACGGTACATAGGGTTCGACTAGCGCGCGGCTGTTATTCCACATGTCGATCAAATCGTGAGTATCACTTATTGTATACTTGTCGACAAGTTAGACAATGCGCTTACAATAAGCGCTTCGACCGCGGCTTCTTACGTAATACTTGTATGCAATGTAATGCTCGAATCGGCAAAATAGTTCTCGACTACCTGCTGAATCACCGCAGCATCCTTGGTCTCAATGGCACGCACGAGCGTTCTGTGCTTCTCGATAACCGCATGCAGCTTCGCTTCCCCTTGCGAGAAAATTTCATCCGTCGTAATCAGCATCACGGTGAGCACGATATGGCGAATGCTCTTCCACAGATGGAGAATGCGAGTATGTTTCGCTCCGACAATCATCGTCTCGTGGAAGGTGAAATCAAGATGGGAGAACTCTACGCTGTCGTTGTATTTGACGGCGAGCTCCATTTTGTCGATGAGCTGTTTGAGATGGACAAGCACCTGTTCATGGCCGCCTTCCCCAAGCCGCTTCTGAGCAAAGCTCTCGATCAAGTAGCGGACATCGTACAGCTCTTCAAGATCCTTCATGCTAAGTCCGAGAACGACAGCACCCATCCGTTCCAGACGGATCAGCCCTTCGCTCCCCAACGTTTTCATTGCTTCACGAACCGGAGAGCGGCTAGCGCCGTAATCAGCGGCAACTCGGTTCTCCGAAATCACTTCGCCCGGTTTGATCGTTCCTCGAATAATTTGCAGCCTTAATTCACAAGCGATGGAATCGCCGCGAGTAACACCAGTAAGCCAAGCGGAAGGATAACGCATCTTAAGTTCAACTCTCCTACACAGATCAAATTTGAATGAGTCATACCACGATAAAATAAGTATTATCGATTGTAACACAGATTCGCGATTTGATACTATGCATCATCTATGACGGACGTATGATTATGAACGAACGACGGCATGACCGCCAAATTCATTGCGCAGTGCAGCTACGACTTTGCCATGGAACGTATCCGTTTCAAGCGAACGGTAACGCATGAGCAGCGAGAGCGCAATAACCGGCGTGCTTGCTTCAAGATCAAGCGCTGTTTCGACTGTCCATTTGCCCTCGCCCGAGCTCTGCATAACACCGCGAATGCCGTCCAGCTGCGGATCTTTCGAGAACGCGTTCTCTGTCAGCTCCATGAGCCAGCTCCGAATGACCGAACCGTTCGACCAAACACGAGCAACATCCTCATAGTTGTAATCAAAATCGCTCTTCGACAGCACTTCGAACCCTTCAGCAATGGCCTGCATCATGCCATACTCGATCCCGTTGTGGACCATTTTCAGAAAATGCCCGCTGCCGATCTTGCCTGCAAACAGGTAACCATTATCAATGGCAATCGCCTGGAAAAGCGGTTCAATGACGCCGAATGTCACCCGATCGCCGCCGATCATGAAGCAGCCGCCTTGCGCTGCGCCTTCCGTCCCGCCCGACGTGCCAACATCGAAGAATTGAATGCCTTTCGCGCTAAGTCGCTCTGCGCGAGCGATCGATTCCTTATAATGAGAATTGCCTCCGTCGATAACAATATCCCCTGCTTCGAGCACTGGGATCAGACGGTCGATAACTTGATCAACAATATTCCCTGCGGGAACCATCAGCCACACGATGCGAGGCGTCGTCAGCTTCGCGGCAACTTCCTCAATCGATGCGGCAAACTCTGCGCCAACCTTCGCAAGCTGCTGGCCTGGTTCAGGATTCACATCGTTCACAACAACCTCATGCCCGTTACGGAGCAAATTTTGCACGAGATTATAGCCCATTTTTCCAAGACCGATCATACCTATCTTCATTGTTTTCACCTCTATTTGATTCTACAAGTATACTTGTATACAACTTACTTGCTCGTTAATTTTACTGCTTTGTTTCGGTTCTGTAAATATTGAATCTAATGAATCCCTCATCTTCACCAAAAAAACAGCCGATCTAATTGACCGACTGTCGTTCGTACCTGCTAAGTGCTTGCGATATGCCTGCTTGACTCTTTCAATCTGAGTGATGTGAGTACGCACATGCTCTACGCGGTAATACAATAATTCCTTAAAGGTGAACCGCTGCTGATCCGGATATACCCCAACCCGCTCGCTTTGCTCATCGCTCAGATTATCAAGTATGGTCTGCATAGTAGAACGTAATATTTTGAATAACAATAGATACTGCTCCCGATCCAACACATCGTACCCCAAGTTCCTCGCCCATGCATCTTGGTCGAACGAATTCAGCATCGGTTCATCCTCTGCCAGAACCCTCTTCAGTCGTGATGTGGATGAAACCTCTGAATCCGTTACATGAATCAGAATTTGATGAATGCTCCATTGATCCGGTGCCGGCTTGAAACGAAGCTCTTTCTCGGTCAATCCTTCGATGGCCTCCCGAAGCATGGTGTATCCTGAGGCGTACGCCTTGATTAAGTCCTCCAGTTCAACCCCGCTCCTTCATGTATCCGTTTGTGTGTTATTGTGCATCCGCGATGTTGCTGCTGTTAAGCATAAATATCTAGCCCTACAATTCGATTGTCGTCCGCATCAACGACAAGAATAGTCGAATTTGCAAAAGCACAGAACGTACGAATCGCAACGGATTCACTTAAATTAGCCTCGAGCAACCACCCTGTTGGACACAAGAAGACTGACCCCGTATCTGCAAAATAGGTGCTCTGGAAGAAGTCTTTGAGCTTCTCGGTCTCCCGATTATGAAGAGGATCTATTCGTTCTTGTCGAATGGCAAAATACTTTAGACGCCTTCTTCCCGTAGCGAGATTTAAGTCATCACTTCGATATAAATCCGTTACTACAGGATATATTCCATCATGGAGCTTATTAATAATCATTTCTTTGGACGCAGGTTTCAGTCCCTTAACATTGATCTGTCTCAGCACCTCATTGCATCATGTAGCCCTTTCACATCAGAGAAATGAGGTGTAATTTCTGAGGTGATGGTATGAATGGATTTCTCATTCGGAGTTGGAATTTGAGTCAATGTATCCGAGCCGATGATCACTGAATATGCAGCAAATAGTTGAGCAACTTCGCTCATGTCACTTAGATCAGTAGATGAATCAAGCCTTTTCATCTTATATTGCCGATTCGAAAGATTTTCATTTGATTGAGGTTTAGCGATTTCTACTAACCAATTTAACATAGAGTTTATTCAAACCACTGCCTTGGTCCAATATTATGGAACAAATGAGTGTAATTAGGATTCAATGCTTCCTGTATTCTCTTCACAGTAAAGTCGCTAATAGGCCGAGGTAGATCATCAATACTGAAATACTTACACTCCGTAACTTCCTTGGCGTCTGGCTGTGGCTCCTGATTGTCGTTAATCGTACAAATGAAGGCAAAATGATGCATGTCATGGGCAGACTCGTAATATACACCGGTTAAGCGACCTACAGTAACTTCTAAGCCCGTTTCTTCGAATACCTCTCTCTTCGCCGTATCTTCCGCTGACTCATCCTTCTCTGATAATCCGCCGGGAATCTCCCAATTGAATTTCCCATAGTTATGTTTCACCAAGAGAATTCTGCCCTCTGCGTCCAAAATAACGGCTGCTGCTCCAACTAGCTTCGTCGACATTATAGAACCCCTTCCAATCTCTGTTAAACAAGCTACCTAAAACATTTATTGAATTACATCCGCCGGAGGCAATGTAATGTAGATAGCATTAATTTCACTTTTCCCGTCAATTAATGCTTTTGCAATTCGATGTCCCCCATCAATTAGCTGTCCATCTGAACATAATAATATGGGATAATCCATGTTTGCATTGATGATTCGCTGACAATGAAGTGCAACATTTCGTATAGTTGGAACAGACGTATTCTTGCTATCCGCAAACCAACAATCTTGGTCGAGCTCCTTTATGGAGTCAATCATGATTATATGAACAGGCAAGTTCTTGGATAATTCCCACAGCTTCTCAACATCCCAGATATGGCGCTTTCCATCCCTTACCCGGCCATGTTTATGCTTCATTCGAGCAAGTATTTCATCCATAATAATGACCTCATTTTATAAGTTTATGCAGGTACCCCAAATCATTACAGCACCTGTGCGATCTCCCACACATGTCCGTCTGGATCAGCGAAACAAGCCGTCCGGCGCCCCCAAGGGCAAGTTACCGGTCCATTCAATAGCTGAACGCCTCTCCTTCCCAGCTCTTCGCATACCTGGTCAACATCCGGCACTTGAATCGTGAACTGGAACCGAGCACCATCCCCGCTTCGCCTAACCTGAGCGGGTTCAATCAATTCCTGGGCTTGTGATTGGTCTAACAGATTAATGCACGTATTGCCATAATCGAACACCGCGCAGTATTCATCTTCATAGATGATCCCAAGATTGAACGTTTCTTGATAGAATGCCTTCGCCCTAAGCAAATCTTCTACAAACAATGAAATTTCGGTAATTTTGTTCGCCCAGCTCTCAGTCGCCATCCACATTCGACTCCTTATCATTTTTTCCAAACCATTCCATGGAGTATTCGAGATACGTTTTATGCAAAATCCATTTCGGATGCTTTGCGCTTCAGAAACTGCCGAACCGAAACATCCGTGCTTAGTCCAATTGCGAGGCTATAAGCATGAATGGCCTCTTCATCTCGATGCATCACCTTGTACAAGTGACCGGAAAGCGCCCAATATGGCTGATAGTTCACTGCCTCTTCAGATGGAATAGCTTCCAGTAGGGCAATGCCTCGTTCCGTTCCATATGCCTCAGCAACCGCAGCAGCTCGACCGACTAATGCGCCTAGTGTAGGGTGGATGTGAATGAGGCCTTCATATAGCTGAGCAATCGCTTCCCACTCAATACGCCCCGTCCGTAAACGTTGTGCATGCACGGATTGAATGGCAGCCATCAGCTGAAAACGGCCAACTCTGCCTGCTTGCGAAGCGTTATGTAGATAACGCTCCGCCTCCAATATCAAAGATTGGTTCCACTGCGCGCATCCTTGTTCAGTAAGCGGAATGTAATTCCCCTCGTCATCCTGTCTTGCCTCACGTCGCGCCTCACAGTGCAGCATTAGCGCTAGGAGACCATAAACCTCCGGTTCTCGAGAGGCGAATGGGAGAAGCAGCTTTCCCAGATAAATGCTCTCCTCCGCTAATCCTCTGCGCGGCGAATCCGCAATAGTTGCCTCGTCCCACCCGCTTCCGTAAGCAGCATAGATGGCCTCCAGAACAGGCTCGAGACGCTCCGAGATTTCTTCTGCATCAGGCATTTCAAAGGTGTGGCGATCGGCACGGATTTTGGCTTTGGCCCGAGTGAGCCGCTGACTCATGGTAGAAGGCTTGACGATGAACGCAGACGCGATTCGAGCTGCATCGATGCCAAGTACAGTTTGCAGCATCAGCGGCGTTCGCATCACAGGATCAATTGCCGGATGAGTACACAGAAACATCATCTTGAGTCGTTCGTCTGGAAAGGAAGCATTGGAAGAAATCATGAACGGAGTATCTTCCGACATGGCAAGCAGTGTTGGCAGCGCGCCATCGGAAACACGGGTACGTCGCGCTCGGTCGATAAGCCTCCTGCGGGCGGTAGTAAGCAGCCACGCCTCAGGTTTGTCCGGTACTCCGACCTGTGGCCAAGTTTCTAGCGCAGCAAGAAAAGCATCTCCAATGGCATCCTCTACAGCCTGCAGATCTCGCCAATTCACAGCCAGATAGGAGAGCAATCGACCATAAGCTTCACGTGCGGTCCGTTCAATAATCTGATTGGTTTCCATACAATACTTACTTCAGCGCGGGAATGTTCTGTCTGACCTCGACCGTATCTACTGGTCCTCGAGCAGCCCACTCTAATGCGGTGTCTAAGTCGGGAACATCTAGCACGAATATCCCTCCGAGCTGCTCTTTCGTCTCGGGGAATGGTCCATCTTGAACAACCATCTCCCCACCGCGCCGCTTCATCGTTGCAGCTGTCTCCGGAGCAAAGAGCCCCGAGCCGAACACCACGATACCAGCCTCCCGCAAAGCATGCACATAATGCGTCCAGCCGGCCAAGTATTCTTGTTGTCGTGCTGGATCTGTTCTTGCCGCAAAATCATCCTGGCTCTCGTAAAACATCAACGTAACATTCATTCAAAAATTCCTCCCTATAAACTGTATTGGAATTTGGTTTCGTTATAATGTCGTACGAGATGATTCCATTTCTACAAGACTGGAAAATTAATTTTCGAACCATCCAGATCGTTCAGTTCCATCTTTATAAACCCTTGTTACTTCGGGCTCATAATTTATTGGTGCTTTTGCAAAGCAATACCATATTCGACCTTTATCGGTATCAATAATAGTCGCTTTAGTGAGCTCTTGCGCTTTATATTTAATCTTTATTTTATCAAGAGCGTTGTCGTAAATGACTCCGAATGTTAAAGAAACGAGTTCATCGTCTGATTTCATGTCACGTGGCTATAAGTTGCAGAACGTTCTCGTTAAAATTTGCTCTTTTTCGTTAAACTGTTTGCTACTTACCCCATAATCCCATCGATACCCAAGGTGTGTCTTCTCAATTAATCCCACTGACAACATATCGCCTTTTCCATAAAAGATGATGGTATGACCTTTATAATCGGTCGTATGAAAAACTTCATCCATCGGAACATGTGATTCGCTTATTGCTTCATCAAGAGTCTTATAGTTCACTCGATAGTAAACTAAACTTATGACGGTGATGAGAAAGACCATCGAAACAAAAGAAACGATAACTTTTAACTTCATTATTTCTCCTGACAAGCCCAGAAACGATTCCCATAAGGGTCATTAAACATCATGACTCTGTCAGGACCGCCAATGTCTTGAATATCCCCTACTGTTACCCCGCTGCGAATTAAATCGGCTTGCAGCTGCTCGATGTTATCCGTTGCAAATTGTATAGAATAATGGGGATTCCGCTTAATGTCTCCTGTGAACCGAATACTGTTTTCGTCTTCTTCTTCCCCGAAGAGTAAGATTTCTTGGCCGTTTGCAAGCTTTAGGCTGGCAATGCCCATCTTCCAAATGAGGTTGAATCCTAGAACCTTCTCATACCAATCAATAGCTTTCTCATACTTTTCAAAATCCCCCGACTTCGTAACCGGAATTCCCAAGACAATATCTTTGACAACGTTCCTCATAGAGTCCTCCCTCGAAGCATGTCCTTGTTGCAGTTTTTCCTTGGTTAGAAACAAAGCTAGATCATCATCAGCCCGAACGTGGCCGCCAGGTACAACGGGTAAGTTGTTATACATGCCCCCTCTGCCATCAGGGATATAGCCGCGTTTAATGTACAGCCTTTGTGCGGTACCATAGTCGGCGTACAATCCGAACCCAATACCGATGACATCATAAGTTTCAAAAGCAAACTTTTCGATGGCATCAATTAATTGTGATCCTATTCCACGTTTTCTGTATGTCGGTATTACATCAAGATTTTGAATCTCGGGAATCCCATTTTCCAAGAAAAATGCGTATTCTGGCCTGTAAACAAGATGTCCCCATCCAACAAATTGTTCGTTGTACAGAGCTACAAAAGTTGTTCTCTCAGAGCTCAGATTTTCTCTCGAGCACCTCTCGATATAATCCAAAGGTTTACTCACATCATGTCCAGACAACCCGTCAAAAACGAGCTGGATGTCGGATTCTATCATTTGCCGAATTTCAACTAACGCACGCACTAAAGCCCTTCCCCCTTTAAAATGTACCTATAGATCCATAACTTATCTTCGAAAATCTTTAAATCGCGTACCTTGATATGTAAGCTCTCCCTGGTCGCCTACGACAAGATAACCGAATCGGTCCCCTCTTACCGGCAATTCGATGCGTGAACCGTCGACTAACTCGAAGGTCACGTAGTAACTGGTACGGGAACGGGAGTTTCCCGTTCCTCCCCATACCTCTGTTCTTTTGTCCACTACCCCTGCAGTACAGGTAAGAACTTCTGAGGCATTGTTGCTCGTCCATGTCCAAAGTCCACGAATAATTACATACAGGAAACTTCCAACTACAACGAGAAAGATTGTTCCTCCAAAAAGTTTGAAAAATAGGGGCATTTCTTTAATAATCCCAAAGAAGCCCGGGTCATCAGGGAATCCGCTCATATTATCTCTCCTCAACCATCTGTCTCTATTTTCTCCATATCCATTTTACGCTTCCATATTTTAATAGTTTCGCTAATCTGCATTTTTCTGGAATATTTGCTTTCGCCAAAGGCGACAACTATGATGGAGCTAATGAAACTTATCCTTAGATAAGGAGGATTCCACATGATCAAAGTAGTGCTGATCCGCCATGGACAGAGCGAATGGAATGTCGAGAATCGATTTACGGGGTGGACGGACGTGGATTTGTCTCCGAACGGTCTCGATGAAGCGAGACAAGCCGGCATCATCCTGAGAAAACAGGGTTACGTCTTCGACGCAGCGCATACATCCGTTCTGAAGCGTGCGATTCGGACGATGTGGATCATACTTCATGAGATGGATTTGACATGGATTCCTGAATTCAAAAGCTGGATGCTGAACGAACGGCATTACGGCGCTCTGCAAGGATTGAATAAAGACGAGACGACCAAGAAATACGGAGAAGAACAGGTTTACTTATGGCGGAGATCCGTCGATGTTCGCCCGCCTGCACTGGATAAGAACGATCCAAGGTATGAAGCGTCAGCACCACGCTACCGGAATTTATTAGAAGGGGAATTTCCGTTAACGGAAAATCTCGACGATACGGAGCGCAGAGTGTTGAAATACTGGGATGCGAATATCGCCCCCGCTCTCTCGTCCGGAAAACATATTCTCATTGCAGCTCACGGCAATACATTGCGAGCGTTGGTGAAGCACCTGGACCATATCCCAGCCGACGGCATCGCTGATCTGAACATACCGACCGGCATCCCGCTCGTATACGAATTGAACGAGCAATTAGCGCCGATCCGGCATTATTACTTGGGTCACGACGGCGAGCTGCCGGAAGGAACGATTCCGACTCATATCTCCCCCACATCATGAAATAGGCGGTGCGCATTATTCGTTTCATATACGATCGAACAATTAATATGCAGGTTTCCACTTATGAGAAGATGGACGATAAAACCGACATGCTCATTCGTCTCATCAAGGCGTTCGTCCAGGAGGCGATTCTCCCTTTCTCAGAATCATTGCCGGTGATCATTAGCTACGAGAAAAAGAAAACGGAAGTGGTCGGAAACAGTCCTTTCAATGAGAAAGGATTGGATAAGCTATACAAGCTCCTGAAAAAAGGGGACATCATCGATGTATCGATTCGTGAGAACCTCACGTTCGATTATTGGGACGCAGCACCTCAATATTACATTCCTCGCATCGGCCTCGGTCTACACTGGTGGGGCGATACACGGCCAGCATCAGATCCCGTATGGCGC
Source organism: Paenibacillus taihuensis (assembly GCF_003386535.1). GTDB lineage: Bacteria > Bacillota > Bacilli > Paenibacillales > Paenibacillaceae > Paenibacillus_Z > Paenibacillus_Z taihuensis. The sequence continues at coordinate 5,275 of NZ_QTTN01000036.1, read as the reverse complement.
ATTAACAAATATATGAATACATTCTCTTTCGCCCTGAGCGAAAGAGTGTTTGGTCCTGTAGTTCCGCAGGATATACAGCGCTTATTTATACAGTTATTTCGCATGGTCGTTTCAGAGCTCAACGCCGTAACCGGACAAATCTCCTTTGATTCGACTCGTGCTGATTCGGCGGTCAGCCGAACCCATTTCGAAGGTTATCACGGCATCGATCCGGAGAAGCAGCCCGGTTATACGGAACGGCTGCACGGCTATCACTGGATGAATCTTCTCACGAGCGGACATATCGCCAAGCTGGGCGGTGTGGATTACGTCCTTCAAGAGGCGCCGGCATACCGAAAAGAAATCCTAGAGATAAACGGAGAGAGTGCTATTCTACTCCAATTGACCGAAGATATTAATGATTACAGCGATGACGCGCTGCGGACGCTGAGAACCTTCTTCCTCCCGCTGCTCCATTGGGATTCTGTTTCTGGAGAAGGTGCGTCATTTTACGCTCAAAACCCCACGATCACGGCTCGCTTAGTTGAGGATTGAAGTGTTTGAACATATACCAGAGAAGGTCTTGCGGCATTTTCTTGCCAGGTTTACTCTCCTGCCTAATGATGCGCCAGTCACCTTGAGTATCAAGCAGCGTATAGACATGGTTTGTTCCGTCAGCCTTTTTGAATAAGATATAGGCTCTCTCATCTTTGACGAAAGTAAGCGGGTCAATGAAATTCTTAGTGCCTGTTCCTGCCTTGTAGTCCTTCATTAACTCTTCCTGAATTATTACGTTTGTTTTATAAAGGGATTTGAACCGTCCTTGCTCAGCCTGGTACGCTAATTGCTGATATTCATACTTTTTGAAAGAAGATAAATCTAACTGAAAGGTTTTCAGTATGTCTTCAAGGACTTCATCGTAAAATTTCTTAATCTTAAGTTCCCATTCATCGCCCTTGTGTTCATAGTTAATAAGCTTTACCCCGTGAGGACTAACATGAAATGTGATGGTTTCTTTACCGTAAGGATTAGAATGGGCATGTTCAAAAGTTGTAACTTCTATCTTTACGTTAAATGAATACTCCCCATCAGACTCCCTTCTTAGCTCCAATACTTTAGACTCAGACAAACCGTATTGTTTGAGATAACCATAATACTGAATGATAGCCTTATCAATGTTTGGCGTTAGTAAGGTAAGCAAAGCATCATTTGTCAGCTTTACTTGATCATCATGAGGACCTGCTGAATTAACCTTTCGAGCTATAATAATGCCATCGTTATCCTCAATTCTCGTCTCATAAAGCGAAAACAGATGTTTATCAAATCTGTAACGGTAATCATTATGTACGGAAAGGACAGCGTGCGGATGGGAATGAGCAAATACCCATTGACTAGTTTCAATTCCGCATCCGATATGCTCATAGTGGACGTCATATTCCGAAATCGGATCAACCTTGAAATCCATCACTTTCAATTGTTCCTCGGAGAAATGGAATTTTGACATATTAAGAACTCCAGATTGTTCAAGTAGCTGGTCATGGAACTGAATTCGTTTGTTGCCCAAATATTCAATTCTAAATCGATCATTTTGGCTTTCCCCAATACTCGCACCGGGGTCGGTGAAGATAGGCTTCCATTGCTTATTCACAAGGCTATAAACGTTTAACCCCATTGCTCCAGCGCTTCCAGGTGAGTATTCATAAAAGAAAACCTCTGCGAGCTGATCATCTGTGACATCTCCAAGCATGATTTTACTCGTCACATATCTATTCTGATCCACCAGCTCTCCATCAATTTTCAACCATTTACCTCGCGGAAAACCGTCAACGGTACCGAACAGTTCTGCTCGATGCATGATTGTAGAATCGGGTGAAGAGAACTCAATTGACTGTAACAGCTGGTATGGAATTTCAGTCTGCTGCACGCTCGGATCAGCAATACAGAACGATTGGAACATCATGCTCATCGCGAATGATATAGGAATGCAGATAAGCTTCCTCTCCATTTTCACTGCTCCTTCGAACCTGTTTGGAAGAAATCACCTTCCCATTTTACTATTGTGCCCCTCAGTCCGGTTTTCAATAAATTGGCACTTCGCTTTTCGGCGACCAACTCTTCTTTTCGGCTTATAATATACGGATGTCTACTTGGCTTAAAGAGAAGGAGTTAATGTTCGTCATGCGTAAAAGAGTTGTACGAAAGTGTATTTATATGATTTGCGGGTTCGCGATAATGCTGTCGAGCCTAGGTGTGACAGGTCTTCCGTCTGTAAACGCAGCATGGGTCTATACGCCAGTTGTGTCGGAGACGACTCGCAATACAGGTTCCGAGATCAAGAAGATGATTATGGATGACGGGCGAGGGTATCTCTATGCAACGGCATACGATACGAATGAATTGTTGTTTATTGACCCGAATACGATGAAAATCGAGAAACGTCTTGCGGTAGGCTCGCATCCAAACGGGATGGACCAAGTGGACAATAAACTATATGTCGCACTCGAAGGGGCAACCTTAATTGCGGTCGTGAACCTGGATACGAAGTTGGTAGAATCAACGTTGATAACGCAGGTACAACCAGCAAAGGTTGCTCTTGATGGCAGCAGCTTGTTCTATGCCGACGGCGATCAATGGTGCGAGATTCATAAAATGGATATGTCCACTGGCACAGATACGATTATTGAACGCAACATATACGAACCTGAGCTCGCCGTAGACCGGCTGTCACACCGACTATACGCAGGCGAGACTAGCATCTCGGCATATAAGCTCAATGCCTATCAGTCGACTACAGGCGAGAAGCTGTGGTCTTACCAACCTGAAGGCGATGGCTATGCAACTTCCCTCGTCGTTGATACTGGAGCTGTATATTACGGCGATCTTCGCGTAGATCCGGTCAAGCCGAGGATCCTATCCACTTCGTCTGGCGAGGTGTTGGATGCTGATTCGGCCTTTATCTACACGACGTCCGGCGTATTCACGAAGAACGAAGGCGCAACAGCCGCGACCTATAGTACGCTCTACTCGCATTCGCTGATTCAAGCGGACAGCGGAAGAAACATTTTCCGTTACGAGCCTTATTCCAAGACCATTAAGAAGCTGGTCTATCATTTGAATCCAGCCCAGAAGGCGATCGAATTCCAGCGAAGCGCCGATGGCGTCAGCATGTCGTTTAATCATGGTCTTGCTTCGTGGGTTCTCGGCAACAACGATAAATACTTGTATGCCATTTCGTCAGAGGCGAATCGTCTGCTCCAGATTGATACCGCTTCGTTTACGGTTACCGGGGATCGATACATTGGCTCGCAGCCTTCGGATGTGGATATCAAGAACGGCGTGCTCTATATCTCATTGAAAGGCAGCACGCATCTCGCCAGGATTGATACGGAGAACGAAACAAACTTCATGGCGCCGCTCACCGAGCTTGAAGTCGGCCAAGTGACATCCGACATTGCCGCAGGTACCGGGAAGGCTTATTACGTGGCAGGACAAGGCTGGAATAACGTGAATGTATGGCCCTCGGAGTCAGTTCAATTGAAGGGCTCCATCTCATTTAGCAATCCATCCGTTTCGCTCAGCCCGGATGCGTCCAAACTTTGGCTCGGTGAAACCGGTTCGACGGGAAGCCGCCTTTTCCAATTTAATGCCTTAAACGGGGAGCCCCTTCAACAATTGAAAGACGGCTCTTCTAACGAAGGGAATAACGTGTTACTCGATGGCGATCAGGTGTATTACGGGTCCAGGAGATTCGCATCGAGCAATATAGGGCTGATCTACGGCACCTATGCAGACCATTTGATATTTGCGAGCGGAGCTAAGGTGATCGGCACCCATGCAATTTATGACCGAGATACGTTTAATCCGCTCTACAAGCTGCCCTTCTCTGCTTCGCTTGGGCACATCAAACAAGACGGTACCATTTTGCTATTTTCAGAAGAAATCAAGCCTTACGAGGAAGATACGTACACGTTATATAAATTCGATAATTTCGCTAGTATGAAATTGGCCATTCAGAACCGGCTTCGCCCTCAAGGGATTCGCTTCGTCGACCAAAGCGCGGCACCGCAATTCATTGACGGTCAATTGACGTTCAAGCCAGCCGCAATGGGCAATGAGATTGCTCATTATGAGCTTAGCTATTATGATGCTGACGATAAGCCAGTAACGGTATCGAACGACCTGAAGCTGGGTATCATCTATGAGAAATTACCTAATGGAAACTATTCACAACGAATTACGTCAAGGGGTATATTGCCGACCTCGATCAAGCAAATCGGCATCATACCTATTGGTACCAACGGGGTGAGGTTTGATGATGCAATTGCGCTTATTCCGCTGAATGACAACCGTACCGCCAAACACAGCTTTGCGGATGTGCGGGATGAATATTTTGCCAGATTCGAGATTGAGACGCTGGCTTCGAAGCATATGATCCAAGGCTACAAAGACGGAACGTTCAAACCGCTGGGCTCTGTGACCCGTGCCGAGTTCGCCACGATACTGGTCAATGCGCTTCAGCTCCAGAATCCTGCCAATAAAGAAGTACGTTTTAAGGATGTAAGCAAGAACACGTGGTACTTCGATGCGATAGCCTCTTGCATGCGGGCTGGGCTGATAAAAGGCTATACAGACGGTACGTTCCGTCCGAATCAGACGATTACGCAGCAGGAAACGCTCGAAATCATCAACCACGCACTGCTGTATGGCGGCTACAAGGAGACAGAATCAGCAACACTGCTCCATTTCAACTTGCCAAGAGGCTATGATGCGTGGTCTGAGCAGTCGGTCGATCATTTGCTGAGAGAGGGAATTATTAAAGAGAATGACGAGTTTCCGATCAATGCAGATAAGAAATCGACACGTTCGGAATGCGCCGAACTGGTGTATCGCTTGCTGTACGTGCTTGGGAAGGTATAACAGCATATAAGCAATTAAAAAACGGTAGCCTTGGTGGGCAATGTCATTAAGTTAACTCAATGACATTGACCGAGAATAGAAATGGAATCCAAAATGGCATGAGGGAAACCCCTGTGCCGTTTGTTTTTTTGGTGCAGTCTGAAAAAAGTGTACAGCAAACAAGCGGATAGACAATCCGCTTAAAAAATGTTCATTCGAACCGATTTATGCTACTCTGTAGACGAAGCTTACAGATGATTTATAGCGTGTTTTGCGCGTATTCTGCTGCCCTGGTCGAATCGGGCGAATCGGCAAAACGTTTCTTCGAATCAGTGCTTCAACATCAGACGGGGGTTCATCGTCTCTTGAGCGCAGGAAATGTCTACAAACATGAACGGCA
>NZ_QTTN01000035.1 GCF_003386535.1 Paenibacillus taihuensis | reverse complement strand
GTCAATGGTACTTGGACCGCAGGGTCCTGGGAGAGTAGAACGTCGCCAAGCACAGATAACCGACCATATTCGTATGGTCGGTTTTTTGTTGTTTCTATTCGAGGTTCCCTTTCTTAAAGTATGGCACCGGATCACTGGTGCAGCAGCCATTTTCCTCGAAGTCATCCTCGAAGAAATGAGTCCGCTCCTGATGTGCAATGTTCTCTCCGATTAATCGCTTGGTCATTATTGATGATCAAGCAACTTGGTTGTTTTTGACCGTCAAAAACAACACATTATCCGCTTGTCATTTTTGCGCAACCCCAGTGTTTATGCGGGATATCTGTACATACAAAACGACATATTTACGATGCATTAACAATTCCGCTATCGTAGCGATGTAAGCGTTAGCACGGCCTTCTGCATCGTAAATCGAAGAGCTTTAAGCCGACAAAATGAGAACGTTATCAATATAGAAAAACGAAAGGAGTGATGACATGCAGGATACAAAAACGGTAACTGTAAGCGGTTCCGCAGTGGCATCCGATCGAACGATGAAACGCTCGCGGCTGACAAGGACGTGGAAGGGCATCTTTCAGAACTGGGAGCTCTACATCTTCATTGCCCCCGCGCTGATCTACTTCCTGCTCTTCTGCTATGGACCGATGTACGGCATCCAAATCGCATTCAAAACCTTCATCCCGACAAAAGGAATAACGGGGAGCCCATGGGTCGGATTCGACCATTTCGATCGCTTCTTTCATTCTTATTACTTCTGGGATCTGCTATGGAATACCTTAAGCATTAGCTTGTACTCGCTTGCGGTCGGTTTTCCGATTCCGATTATTTTGGCGCTCGCCTTCAATGAGGTTCGGAATGGTTTCTTTAAGAAGCTGGCCCAAACGGTGACGTACGCGCCGCACTTTATCTCAATGGTCGTCATGGTGGGGATGATCATTACGTTTCTCTCTCCATCGACCGGGATCGTGATCCATATCATTGAAGGGCTAGGATTCACGGCACCGGATTTTCTAACGGATCCGCGATGGTTTAAGACGATGTATGTGCTGTCCGATGTGTGGCAGAGCGCAGGCTGGGGAACGATCATTTATTTGGCTGCTCTGTCCGCTGTCGATCCGGGGCTTCATGAGGCGGCAATCATTGACGGTGCTTCGCGGTTCCAGCGTGTGCGGCATATCAACATTCCGACGCTTGTGCCGACGATGACGATTTTGATTATTTTGAGCATGGGCAGCTTGCTGGGTGTCGGTTTCGAGAAGATTCTATTGCTTCAAAATCCGCTCAACATGACTTCATCGGATGTCATCTCTACATTCGTGTACCGTTCAGGTCTTGTAAGCGCACAGTACAGTTTCTCGACCGCGATCGGCTTGTTTAATTCAGTCATCAATGCGGTGCTGCTCATCGTCGTCAATCAAGTCGTTCGGCGTGTGAGCGAGAACAGTTTGTGGTAGAGAGGAGGAGCGTTTCTACATGCTATCAGGCGTAAAAGAAAGTGGTCGCGACAAAATTTTTCTAGCTTTCAACTATATCTACGTATTTCTGGCTTTTCTCATCGTGTTCTATCCGCTCGTGTATATGGTCAGCGCTTCGATCAGTGATCCGAAGCTGGTCGGCTCCGGAGAAATGTGGTTATGGCCAAGGGGTATCACCTTCGACGGTTACAAGCGAGTGTTCGAGAATGCGAACATCTGGGTCGGATACGGCAACACGGTTGTCTATACGCTTGTCGGTACGGCGATCAATCTTGCAGTAACACTGCCGGCAGCCTATGCGCTAAGCCGCAAAGATTTTGTTGGACGCAATCTGTTCATGGGGCTGTTCATGGTGACGATGTTCTTCGGCGGAGGGCTTGTACCCACTTATCTGCTAGTGAAGAAATTGCACCTCGTCAATACGATATGGGCGATCGTTCTCCCGTCGGCGGCTTCCATCTGGAACATCATCGTGGCACGCACGTTCTTCCAGAGTACGCTTCCGAGTGAGCTGCAAGAGGCGGCGCAGATTGACGGCTGTACGAACATGCGGCTGTTTCTCCGAATCGTTCTTCCGCTGTCGATGCCGATTATCGCGGTTATGGCTTTATTTTATGGAGTCGGCAACTGGAACAGTTATTTCTCGGCTCTCATTTATTTGAACGATACATCCAAGTATCCATTGCAGCTGGTTCTGCGCCAAATTCTCGTTCTGCAAGAGATGGCTGCGCAAGGTGGAGGCGCGATAGACTCATCATCCGCCGAAGCACTGAACAACAAGGCAGAGATTGCCGCTCTCGTCAAATATGCCGTCATTATCGTGGCGACAGTGCCTGTTATTGCGATCTACCCGTTCTTACAACGTTATTTTGTTCAAGGTGTTATGATCGGCTCAGTCAAAGGCTGATTCGGTCTTACCATAATTAAGTACAAGAAGAAAGAGGGAGTTGTTGTCATTGAAAAACGTTCGCAAGGCATCATTGATTCTCCTTAGTCTTATGGCTTCAACCACAATGCTTCAAGCATGTGGATCGAACGACGGAAATAACGGCGCGGCAAATGCAGGTGGTAATACAAACGCAGGCGCAAATACAAGCGCCAATGCAGGCACGAACGCTGGTGCGAATGCCAACGAAGGTACGGAAGGCGTAAAGAAAGATGGCTTTCCGATCGTAGATCAGCCGGTGACGCTTAAGATGATGTCGCAGGACGCGGGCGTTGCGGATTGGAACAAGATGCCTGTTCTGCAAGAGATGGAGAAGCTGACCGGCATCCATATGGAGTACCAGCTTTCGCCGATCGACAGCTTTGCAACGAAGAAGAATCTTGTTTTTGCCAGCGGCGATTTGCCGGATATTTTCTACGCAGCGGATCTCACGGCTGCAGAGCAAGTGACATACGGTTCACAAGGAACGCTTGTACCGCTTGAAAAATACATTGATGGCGGTTATGCGCCGAACCTCAAGAAAATTTTTGACGAACATCCAGACATTCGTAAGTCGTTCACGACGCCGGATGGTCATATCTATGCGCTGCCGAACATCGATTTGTCCGCAGTATGGTACCGCGGCCCGATGTGGTATAACGGCAAGTTCTTGAAAGCGCTCAATGCGACAGAGCCGAAGACAACTGATGAGCTGTACACGTACTTGAAGCGAGTGAAAGAAGAAGATCCGAACGGCAACGGCAAGAAAGACGAAGTTCCGCTCACTTCCGTGAAGCTGGATGATCTGCGTATGTACTTCCTCGGCTTCTGGGGCATCTACAATGAGCAGTACTATGCGGACAAGGATGGCAAGGTACACTATACGCCGCAAGAAGAAGGCTATAAGGGCTACTTGACGTTCCTGAACCGTCTATGGAAAGAAGATCTTCTGGATCATGAGACGTTCTCGCAAACCGGCGACCAGAAGAAAGCCAAAGGAACAAGCAACCGAGTTGCGTTGTTTAACGACTGGTTCCCGTACTTCACGCTGGGCGGCGAAGCTAGCGGCGACAACCCGCTGATGACGCCGGTAAGCAGCGAAATCGCAGGCTCGCCGGTATATGGCAAGCATCCAGGTCTCTCCTCAAACGGTACGTTTGCGATCTCCAGCACGAACCCGGCGCCGGAAGCATCGATGCGCTGGGTAGACTACCTCTACAGCTATGAAGGCGCAACATTGTTTGGCCAAGGTCCGGAGAATCTCCTCTGGAAGTATAAGAATGCAGATACGCATGAGAAAGAATGGCTTCCGACTGAGGGTGGCAAGGACCGTGAAGAAGTGCGCGGAACCATTACGCCAAACTACGGCATTGTGACACCGGGTATGAGTTCATCCGAGCTGACGAAAGGTCTGAAAAGCGACTTTGACGCTTGGCTCGATAATGAAACGGCAACGAAGCTGACGCCGATTGCGAAAGCGCCGTTCCCTAACGTATACCTGACCAATGAACAACAAACGGAAGCGACGACGCTGTTGTCCGATCTGAGCACCTATGTGACGCAAATGGAAGCGAAGTTCGTAACCGGACAAGAGCCGCTTACCAACTGGGATAACTATGTAGCACAGCTGAAAAAGATGGGCAGCGACCGGATCGTCGAGCTTTATCAAAGCGCGTACGACACTTGGAACGCAAGCAAGTAATTCGATTCTGCAGGATTGTATGAAAAAAAATAGCCAACCTTACCGGCTGCTTGGCCGGGGGTTGGCTATTTGCTTTAGTCTTTAGTCTTTAGTCTTCGTCGATATCGGATAATTGCCGGACTTCTTCGTTCTCGGAGAACAACTTACGGTATTGTCCCGGCGTATAACCGGTTTCCTTCTTGAACTTGCGAGTGAAGTTAGGCGTATCCTGATAGCCGACGCGAAGGATGATGTCCTTCAGCGGATCGCTGGTCGTCTTCAGCTGGTTGATGACTTCCTCAAGCCGCTTTTGCCAGATGTATTGAATGAAGTTGAGTCCCACTTTCTCCTTGAAGGAGCGGCTGACATGCGAAGGCGATACACTGAATGCAAAAGCAACAGATTCAAGGCTGAGCGAATGATCGGCATAATGCTCATCGATGTACGCCGTGATGCGGTCCATCAACGATGCTTCTTCCTTCTGGTTGTTCTGCTCCACTTGGCTGCAAATACGGGAGGCCAGCGTCAGGAAGCTGCGCTCCAGCTCGTCCGGAGCATTGCCGGAAATCGCGGCGGTGGCGACATCTTGCGCGACGTTGGTGATGCCAAGCTCCGATGCGGTTCTTAGCATCGCGTTGAGCAGATCGAAGCAGATGCAGCGTATGAGCAGAGCGGATACTTGCGATGACTGCAGGTTCTGCATCGCCGATCCTATGATCTGGGCAGCAACATCGTAGCTGCCTTGCTTCAAGCTCTGGGAGAGCTTCATTAACGTATTGCTCGGAATCCAATCCGCTTGGTTCGGCGTATCGGAGAGCTTCTCGAAATAAGCGACGGCACCAGGTTCGGCTGATGCCCGAAGCTCGAAGGCCGAGCAGGCTTCGATGAAGGACTGGTTCAGCTGGTCAGGGCTCTCATAGCAGGTGCCGACGCCGATCGCCTTGATGTCGTCCATAATATCGAGCAGCGACGTTCGAATGGCTTCAATGATGTCGCGAACGCGATCGAATGCATCCGTTCCATCGTCTAGATCGAAGCTGACGATCAGTCCCAACTGGTCGAGCTGCGAAAGCTCAACGCCGTAGCCGACCGCTCGCAGCTCGGGAATCTCGATCTGATTCAACAATTGAATCCGTTCATGCCGTTTCACCCTATCGTTCGAGGCTGCTGCATTCGTCCTCCCTGAACCGATAACCGCGACAAAATGATGGGAACGGTCGAACCGCAGATCGAATGCTTGCTGCAGCTCGGGCGACAAGCTTTGCACATAGCCGTGTTTCAGCACCATCGACAAGAAATGGTTACGGGCGAACGGCTCCTGCAGATCGATACGTGAGCTATATTCCTGCAGTGCTGACCGAATCCGGTCCAGCTCATTCCCGGAAGCCGCAGCCCCGCCATGAGAGCGTTCCGCTCTCGACTTCGAAGAGGCGAACTCCACAAGATTGGAGATCGGCTGATACTGCATCCTTGCGAGCAGCAAGGCGGCCGCGGCTCCGACAAGCACGGTGATGCAGAACAGCATAATGATGAAGCTTCGTACATGCAGCACACTGCTGAAGAATTGCGAGCTTGGCATCGCGGTGACGTATATCCAGCCATTCGTTTCCGATTTGACGGATACGACGGAGTGCGCCTCGCCATTAATCGACCGTTCATGAATACCCGGAGGGAGATTAATCAGTGATTTCACCGCGGAATCGGTCAATGCCTCTCCTTGGCGGTTATCGATAAGGATATGTCCGGCGCTATCGAGAATATAGGTGAGTCCTTGATAGTTGCCAAGGACGGTATCAATCAGACTGGATAGCTCGGATTCCTGAATCAGATACATGACCGTGCCATGAGGCGTCGGACTATTCGGCGTGATGGGCACGAGATAAGTAAGGATATCCTGCTTCTTCGACGTCGATGTCTTCGAAGCTTGATCGACGGGGCGCATCGTCGGGAACTTGACGGTGTTGATGTCATGGTAAAGCTGATCCTTCGGCCAGTTCTGGAAGTTATACGCGCCTGCGAAGACGTCGAAGTCATAGAGCCCAATGCTCGAGTAGATTTTCTCGTCGTTATGGAAGTAGAGCAGAATCTCATCAATAATGGAGCTGGTTGATTTATATTGATCAAGCCCTTGAATGGCTTCGCCGCTGAAGATGGGATCATGGACGCGGTAAGGCGTGAGCCGTTTATCATAGGTGATGCGCGTGGCGATCTCGCTCAGTTCCTTAATGCGCCCATCGACGATGACCTTCGCCTGCGTCAGCTGGTTCAGCCGGGATTGCTCGATTTCGGAACGCAGATTGGTGACCGCATTTTTGTAAATGAAAATCGTCATCAAGACAAGCGGGATTAACAAAATGAATAGGTAGGACCAAATATATTTCAAGAAGAGCTTCGATTTAAAGTAATTCTTAGCCAAACTAAGGTGCCTCCAATGAGATACGTCGTATGAAGCGAGCTTACCAATCATACCAATTTTTTGTTTTTTTGCACATAGAGGCAGCCTCAGCATAAGCGGAGGATATGGGGGAATGGCTGAAGGTATAAATGAACCGAATCCGCCCAAGATAGTAAGGGATACATCAGACTTACAACCGTGGCAATTCACTTGACCTTTTGGCAATTTTGCGTATAATAAAGTTAAAGTCAAAGAAAGTCAAAGTCAATTTGACTAAAAACTTTGACGATTCCAACAATCGGCTGTTTGAGCAGCAAGAATGTTGTAAGGGCATCATAGGGAGGTTGGCGAAATGCGCAACATTTCCGATCTCATCGAGCAGTATCTCAAGCATATGCTAAAGGAAAGCCCCGGCGGCGCTGTCGAGCTGCAGCGCAATGATTTGGCGGATCGCTTCTCATGTGTTCCGTCCCAGATCAATTACGTCATCAGTACGCGGTTCACACTTGAGAAAGGCTACATGGTCGAGAGCAAGCGAGGCGGCGGCGGATACATCCGTATTCAGCGCATCGAATTGCCAACGCTATCGGCTCTGCAAGTGCATCTTGCCGAAACAATCGGCGATCAAGTGGACCAGGATACGGCAGAAGGAATCGTCTATCAGCTGGAGGAAGGGAAGCATATCTCGAAGCGCGAAGCGAACTTGCTCCGTGCGGCGATGTCCCGCGATACCATTGCTGTGAAGCTTCCGCTGCGTGACGAAATTCGGGCTCGATTACTCCGGGCGATGCTGATTACGCTGCTCGTGAAGTAAGCTGCGCAGCCTTGCAAGAGGAGGGATAGTGCGGAATGCTTTGTCAGGAATGTGACAAGAAGCCGGCTACGCTTCATTTTACGAAAATTGTGAATGGCGAGAAGACGGAATTCCATATTTGTGAATCATGCGCTCGCGAGAGAGGCGAAGGAATTCCAGGCACAGCGAACGGATTTTCGATCCATAGCTTATTGTCGGGCCTGCTGGATTTTGAACCGGTTGGCAATATGAACGCGCTTGGCGCGAAACCGGCGCAGCAGCTGCGCTGCGACAATTGCGGTCTGACCTATACACAATTCAGTAAGATGGGCCGGTTCGGCTGCAGTAATTGTTACACCCAGTTTGGAAGCAAACTGGACCCGATTCTGAAGCGGGTTCATGGCAATACGACACATGTCGGTAAAATTCCAAAGCGCACAGGTGTTCAAATTCTGCTCAGACGAGAGATCGATGAGCTCAAACGGGATTTGAACATGCAGATCGAGCAGCAGGAGTTCGAAGCCGCTGCTGGGTTACGCGACCGAATTCGGGAGCTGGAGCGCAAAATAGCCGATGTTTAGGCACGGTTAGGAAGGTGAAATGAAACGATGTCGAAGCGGTCTTATGTCGAAGAAGCGCTAAGCGACTGGATGAAGGGCAACGGCCCGGACACGGATGTTGTCATCAGCAGCCGAATCCGCATTGCCCGCAATCTATCGGGTCATCCGTTTCCGATGCTTGCGACCTCACAGCAGGCGCAGGAGGTCATGAAGCAGCTTACTGATGTTGCTGCGAACGGCCGACTAGACAGCTACGGACCATTCGAGACGATCGAGCTCTCCCAGCTAAGCGAACTGGAACGTCGAGTTCTGGTGGAGAAGCATCTGATCAGCCCGAACTTAGCGAATGAATCGCGCTGCGGCGCGGTGATGCTTAGCGATAACGAGTCGATAAGCATAATGGTGAATGAAGAGGATCACTTGCGCATTCAATGCTTGTATCCAGGCTTTCAGATCAAGGAAGCATGGACGGTGGCGAGCCGCATTGACGATATTTTTGAAGAGGTTACTGATTACGCGTTTGATGAACGAAGAGGCTACTTAACGAGCTGTCCGACCAACGTCGGAACGGGCATCCGCTCCTCAGTGATGATGCATCTGCCGGGCCTTGTGCTTACGCAGCAGATCAACCGGATTCTGTCAGCCATCCAGCAAGTGGGGCTTGCGGTGCGGGGGATTTACGGCGAGGGCAGCGAAGCGCTCGGGAACTTGTTCCAAATCTCGAATCAGATTACGCTCGGTCAGTCCGAGGGGGAAATCATCGAGAATCTGCACAGCGTCGCGCGGCAAATAATTGAGCACGAGAGAGCGGCACGCCAGCGTTTGCTGGAGGAGTCGCGGGTGCGCCTGGAGGATCGGGTGCTCCGTTCTTACGGCACATTGTCGCATGCGATGATTATGGATTCGAAGGAAGCGGCACAGCGGCTTTCCGATGTTAGGCTCGGCATTGATCTTGGCTTGGTTCGAGAAGTGTCTCCGCAGGTAATGAATGAAATGATGGTATTAACGCAGCCGGGCTTTCTTCAGCAGGTGTTTCGTGAAAAGATGACGCCTGAGCAGCGGGATATCCGGCGAGCGGAACTTATACGCAAGCAGTTACAAAGTGAAACTGATCATGGGGGTGTATGAACATGATGTTTGGAAGATTTACGGAACGAGCGCAGAAAGTGCTCGCACTCGCACAGGAAGAGGCGGTTCGTCTCGGTCATAACAATATCGGCACGGAGCATATTTTGCTCGGGCTGAACCGAGAAGGGGAAGGAATCGCAGCCAAAGCTCTAATCGGCCTGGGCCTTAGCCTTGAGAAAATACAAGACGAAGTCGAGACACTGATCGGCCGCGGACAAGAGCAGCCGACCAATATCGCGTACACGCCGCGTGCCAAGAAGGTTATCGAGCTGTCGATGGATGAGGCTCGTAAATTGGGCCATACGTATGTCGGCACAGAGCATATTTTGCTCGGCCTTATTCGTGAAGGTGAAGGCGTTGCAGCCCGTGTATTGAACAATCTCGGCATTAGCTTAAATAAAGCACGTCAGCAAGTGCTGCAGCTGCTCGGCAGCAGCGAAGCCGTGTCCAGCAATCATGGCGCACCGGCGAATGTAAGCACTCCGACACTGGACGGACTTGCCCGTGACCTTACGGCATATGCCAAAGACGGCAATCTGGACCCGGTTATCGGACGCAGCAAAGAAATTGAACGCGTTATTCAAGTGCTTAGCCGCAGAACGAAGAACAATCCCGTTCTGATCGGCGAGCCAGGGGTCGGTAAAACAGCGATCGCCGAAGGACTCGCGCAGAAGATCATCGCAGGCGAAATTCCGGAGACGCTGCGCGACAAGCGCGTAATGACGCTCGATATGGGCTCCGTCGTAGCCGGAACGAAGTACCGCGGCGAGTTCGAAGACCGCCTCAAGAAAATTATGGACGAAATCCGCCAAGCCGGAAACATCGTCCTGTTCATCGATGAGCTGCATACGCTGATCGGTGCGGGCGGAGCGGAAGGCGCGATCGATGCTTCGAACATTCTGAAGCCTGCGCTTGCGCGCGGCGAGCTGCAATGTATCGGTGCAACGACGCTGGACGAATATCGCAAATACATCGAGAAAGACGCTGCGCTGGAGCGCCGGTTCCAACCGATAACAGTTGACCAACCGTCGCCGGAAGAAGCGATCCAAATCTTGCACGGTCTGCGCGATCGTTATGAAGCGCATCACCGCGTGAAGATCACGGATGAAGCGATTGAGCAAGCGGTTAAGCTATCCGACCGCTATATTACAGACCGGTTCCTGCCGGATAAAGCGATCGACTTGATCGATGAGGCGTCCTCCAAAGTACGCTTGAAATCGTACACCGTACCGCCTAATCTCAAGCAGCTCGAGAACCGTCTGGAGGATATCCGCAAGGAGAAAGACTCCGCTGTTCAGAGCCAGGAGTTCGAGAAAGCGGCAGCGCTTCGCGATACGGAGCAGAAGATTCGCGAAGAGCTCGACGTGACGAAGAATCAGTGGAAAGAGAAGCAAGGCCGCACCGATTCCGAAGTAACGCCTGAAGATATTGCGCAGGTCGTAGCGAGCTGGACCGGTATTCCGGTAGTGAAGCTTGCTGAGGAAGAGACACAGCGCTTGCTGAAGATGGAAGACATCTTGCATGACCGCGTCATCGGTCAGAGCGAAGCGGTCAAAGCGGTATCCCGCGCGATCCGCAGAGCGCGCGCAGGTCTGAAAGATCCGAAGCGTCCGATGGGCTCGTTTATTTTCCTTGGCCCAACAGGTGTTGGTAAGACGGAGCTTGCCCGTGCGCTTGCTGAAGCGATGTTCGGCGATGAGAATGCGGTTATCCGCATCGACATGTCGGAATATATGGAGAAGCATTCGACTTCGCGACTCGTCGGAGCGCCTCCAGGCTATGTCGGCTACGAAGAAGGCGGTCAATTGACCGAGAAAGTACGCCGCAAGCCATACTCGGTTGTGCTGCTTGACGAGATTGAGAAAGCACATCCGGAAGTATTCAACATTCTGCTGCAAGTGCTTGAGGATGGCCGTCTGACGGACTCCAAAGGCCGGGTAGTCGACTTCCGCAACACGCTTATTATCATGACGTCGAACGTCGGCGCTGACCAAATCAAGAAGAATTCTTCGCTTGGTTTCACAGCAGCACAAGATGCAGGCCGCGACTTTAACATCATGAAAGATAAAGTGCTGGCAGAGCTCAAGAAGAGCTTCCGTCCGGAGTTCCTGAACCGGATCGACGAGACGATCGTGTTCCATTCGCTCGAGAAGGAGCATATCTCTCAGATCGTAACGCTCATGTCCGACGAGCTGCGCAAGCGTCTGCGCGAGCAAGAAGTGGACTTCACGCTCACCGATGCAGCGAAGGAATTCCTCGCGAAGGAAGGCTTCGATCCAGCGTACGGCGCACGTCCGCTGCGCAGAGCGATCCAGAAGCATATCGAGGACCGTCTGTCCGAAGATCTGCTGATGGGCAAAATTTCCAAAGGTCATACGCTCATCATCGATGAGAAGGACGGCGAGTTGACGGTGACTCGCGTTGACAACGTGTCGGCACCTGAGGAAACGGCAACGAAGTAATTAGTATGGTTAATAAGTAACGCAGTTACTTGAAAATGTATATGCAACGAAAAATGGATATGTAACGAAGTTACATGAAGCCCCTCACTAGCAGAGTGAGGGGCTTTTCCTTATGCATCGCACCAAACGTAGAGCGTGCCCCAAAGGGACGAAAGCGAGCAGCAGCACTCATCAGCTCTAGTGCACCTCTGCATCAGTCCACGTTCTAATGTGTCCCACAGGGACAACAGGTAGCTAGACAGCGCAAGTCGCAGTCTGCATTACGCACATAGTTCACTCGCGAGCGCTTCTCTGCAACTCCTACGTTACACCTTCCGGGAGTCCAGAGGGGTGGTAACCCCCTGAAGAGGGGGATTTAGGGAGTGTTAGTGTAAATTAGGGGGTGTTTCTAAATAGGGGGTGTTTATATGATTTTAAGGTTCATTTAGGGTGGTTTCCGCAAGTTGTAAATGGTAAACTTTGAATGATACCTCAAATGCATAAGGAGCCGTTCATGGCAAAACTTAAAACTAAGTTCGCATGTACAGAATGCGGCACAGAATCACCGAAATGGATGGGCAAATGCCCAGGCTGCGGACAATGGAATACGATGGTGGAAGAGAAGGAAACGGTCGTCAAAACACAAGGAATGGGCTCGCCGATCATTCAGACGAAAGAAAAGCCGCGTTCCATCATACATATAGAAAGTGGTCAGGAGAAACGGATTGAGACAACCAATCAGGAGCTCAATCGCGTGCTTGGCGGCGGTGTTGTACCGGGCTCGCTTATTCTTGTCGGCGGAGACCCGGGTATTGGCAAATCGACGCTGTTGCTTCAAACGTCGCATGCACTTGCTTCCAAGAACCTCAAGGTCCTCTACATATCCGGAGAGGAATCGGTCCGGCAGACACGTCTACGGGCGGACCGCCTCGGTGCGTTGACCGACATGCTGTATGTGCTGTGCGAAACGAACATGGAGCAGATCAACGATGCGATCGAATCGGTCCAGCCCGATTTTCTCGTCATCGACTCCATCCAGACGGTGTACGATCCGAACGTGCAATCGGCGCCGGGCAGCGTCTCGCAAGTAAGGGAGTGTACCGCTCACTTCATGCGCGTCGCGAAGATCAAAGGCATTGCAACCGTACTTGTCGGCCACGTGACGAAGGAAGGAGCGATCGCCGGTCCTCGCATGCTGGAGCATATGGTGGACTGCGTGCTCTATTTTGAAGGTGAACGTCATCACACGTACCGGTTGCTAAGAGCCGTCAAGAATCGTTTCGGCTCGACGAACGAGATCGGGATCTTCGAAATGGGCGAGGAAGGGCTGCGGGAGGTTAACAATCCGTCCGAGCTGTTCTTGTCCGAACGTCCGCTTGGCGTATCCGGCTCTACGGTTGTCGCAGCAATGGAAGGCACGAGGCCGGTGCTCGTTGAGATGCAGGCGCTTGTCGCGACTACGAACTTCCCGTCACCGCGGCGGATGGCCACAGGGATTGACCATAATCGGATGACGCTCATTGTGGCGGTGCTGGAGAAGCGGATGGGCATGTTCCTGCAGACGCAGGATGCGTACTTGAACGTCGCCGGCGGCATAAGGCTCGACGAGCCGGCAGTCGATCTTGCTGCGGCAGTCAGCATTGCATCCAGTTTCCGCGACGCGCCGACACGGCCGTTCGATGTGTTTTTCGGAGAAATTGGACTTACGGGTGAAGTGCGGGCCGTTTCCCGTGCGGAGCAGCGTGTGAAGGAAGCGCAGAAGCTGGGCTTCAAACGGGTCATAATGCCAAGCAAGAGCTTGAAGGGATGGACCCCGCCGAAAGGCATTGAAATCATCGGTGTAGAGACGGTCGCGCAGGCGCTGTCCGCAGCATTCGGATAGAGGGGGGAAACGGACGGATGAAAGAGACAAACCAAACAGATTTCGTAAATCAATTGCTTCAGATGGTCGCACCCGGGATGGCGTTTCGGGAAGGACTGGATAACGTGCTGCGGGCGAAGACGGGCGCGCTGATCGTTGTCGGCTACAGCCCAGAGGTAATGGAGGTCGTTGATGGCGGATTCTCCATCAACTGCGACTTTTCCCCGAACTACTTATACGAATTGGCCAAAATGGACGGCGCGATTATTCTGAGCGAGGACCGCAAACGGATATTGTACGCGAACACGCAGCTCATCCCGGACAGCTCGATCTCGTCCAGCGAA
This sequence comes from Paenibacillus taihuensis, assembly GCF_003386535.1. Classification (GTDB taxonomy): domain Bacteria; phylum Bacillota; class Bacilli; order Paenibacillales; family Paenibacillaceae; genus Paenibacillus_Z; species Paenibacillus_Z taihuensis. Next base: position 54,521 of record NZ_QTTN01000035.1, on the reverse strand, counting down.
ACGGGCATCCGCCATCGGACCGCGGAGCGGGTTGCGAAGCAGACCGGCAAGCTCGTCGTATCGATCTCGCAGCGTCGGAACGTCATTACGCTGTACCAAGGACAGTTCAGATACTCGCTCAAGGAAATGGGCGTTATCCTGACGAAAGCAAACCAAGCGATTCAGACGCTTGAGAAATACAAAGTGGTGCTCAACCAGTCGTTCACCAACCTGTCCGCACTGGAGTTTGAAGAGATGGTCACGCTCCAGGAAGTGGCGCATGTCATTAAGCGGGTGGAAATGGTCATTCGCGTAAAGACTGAGATTAAGAAGTATGTGAATGAGCTGGGTACCGAGGGCCGTCTTATCGCCATGCAGATGGAAGAGCTCGTCGGCGGTGTTGAGGAAGAGGCATGGTTCCTGCTCAAAGACTACGTGAAAGATCCGCATGAGGATCGGATCCGCGAGATCCGCACAAGCATCCGCAAGCTCAGCTCCGAAGAGCTGCTTGAGCTGCCTCAGATCATTAAGCTGCTTGGCTACAGCGGCTTCAGCGCTGCATCGGAAGAGATGGTCGCACCGCGCGGCTATCGTCTGTTAAGCCGTATTCCACGCCTGCCGGCAGTCATCATGAACAACCTAGTTGAACGGTTCGGCTACCTGCCGCATATTTTGATGGCGACGATTGAAGAGCTCGATTCTGTCGACGGTATTGGCGAAGTAAGGGCGCGTACGATTAAGGAAGGGCTCAAACGGATCCAAGAGCAGATGTTCATTGACAGGCAAATCTAAATCTCATACAATGAGGGAATGCAGACGGACGTAATTTGGGTATCACTTACAATTAATCCGATTTATGCATCCCTTTTAACACTCCGCAGGAAGTTTTTTTCTCAGTTTGCCGTCGATACTGCAAATTGCGGTTTTGGGGCATAGTAAAGATGAGGTGGAGCAAATGATCACGAAGTCAATACCGAGTCTTTTTACCGTGGCGAATTTATTTCTAGGCATCGTCGCCATCATTCTTATATTCCCTGATAATGCAAAGCCTGAAGTAGCTGCGATGATGGTCATTATCGCAATGCTGATGGACGGCGTGGATGGTCGGGTTGCTCGTGCGCTTAACGCCCAAAGCGAGTTCGGCAAAGAACTGGATTCTTTGTCCGACGTCATTTCCTTCGGCGTTGCACCGGCTTTTATTATGTATAGCGTCGCTTTCCAAGAGCTTAATCCAGCTCCGGCTTGGATTATTACAGCACTGTTCCCGATCTGCGGAGCGCTGCGTCTCGCACGATTCAATGTCATCTCGGGGATGCCGGGTTACTTCATCGGCTTGCCGATTCCGGCAGCAGGCGGTGTACTCGCGACACTCGCGCTGTTCCACAAAGATATTGCTGTTTCCGTATTGATGGCGACTACGCTGATCCTGTCGTTCCTGATGGTAAGCACAGTCCGTTATCCAAACTTCAAGAAGCTCGGCATTCCGAAGAACGCGATATGGGTTGTACCGATTGTCGTCGCAGTCGCTGTTGTGCTCGGCATTCTGTTCCCGCACCACTTATCGAAGATCATCTTTATCCCGCTCGTGCTCTATGCACTGTACGGCTTAAAAAAAAACGTTGATCGCCGTCTCCCTAGCCGGAAACGGAAGAGAATGCTGGAAAATCAGCTTCAAGAGGAAGCTGTTCATAGCGAGCATAGCGCATAGCGCGTAAACAAAAAAAGACCGCCTAGTCGATTCCATTACGGAGCGACGAGGCGGTTTTTGCTATTTGGCGACGTGAAATGTTGAAGGTCTGTTATTGTAAGCTGCGTGACATTACGTGAGGTTAAATAACCCCAGCGTGCTGCATTTATCGGATTCCCGTTCGATGACGTCAACTAGCTTGATATCAAGCAAATTGCACATGGCGGACATGTAGAACATATTGCGCCCAAGCTCATTTTGAATGGCTTCCTTGCAATGCTCACACAGATCGCCTGAAATGTGATGGTGAAGCTTGGTCTTGGCCTGCTCGAGATTGAAGTCGTCTGCAAATTCTTGCTTCCGCGCGTTTAATTCAATACATCCGCATTCCGTAACGGCTTTAGCTACCGCGCGATTAGCGGAAGCACCGGATTGCCCGTACTTTGACATGACGTCCAGCAAGCTGCGATGTCGCAGCAGCAGCTCTGAAACCTGCTTCTGAAACTGCTCCAATGTTGGTGCGTTCATCGGGTACCACCTCATTTCAGGATTGGAATTGCTTTACTTTTATTATAAGCCTCCGAAGCTCGCTTTTCAAAACCGAATTATGCGATTTTGTCCGATTTGCGGGACAAGTTAATAATTTCTAATGGATTGGGTTTACGAGCGATTAACGTGACAATAATTGGCACATAATTGTTAGTGGAGGTGGATTTATATGATGAAACGAATGATTCAATTAGTGGGAATCGTGTTCGGCGGATTTCTAGGTGCTCAAATGTATGGCTCCATTAATGGGAGCATGAGCTTTATGGAATCAACTAATGGTATTATGCAGCATTCAGGCGGCTACTACATGAACGTAGGCATTGGCGCAATTTGCGGCTTTGCGGCAGCAACGGTTTTGGCAGGTTCCATCTTGAGATGGATGCAACAAGGTGCGGAGAGGGCTTCGGCGATGCCGACAGGCGAGCTGTTGTCCGGCGGCGGCGGTCTGCTTGGCGGTCTGGCGTTATCGGCACTTATTTATCCGGCACTGTCGGGCTTGACGGGTCCGGGAATCTTTATCCCAATTGGACTGACCATTCTTCTTGGTTATATGGGCATGCGAATTGGACTGAACAAGCGCGAAGAGATGGCATCGATGTTCAAATCGTTGTCCGAGCGTCAGAGCGCGCAGGTGCAAGCATCCGAGGAAAGCAGCTACGAGGAGCATAAAATTCTCGATACGAGCGTCATTATCGACGGCCGAATCGCCGATATTTGCAAAACGGGATTCATTGAAGGAACGCTGGTCATTCCGGAGTTCGTGCTCGAGGAGCTGCAGCATATCGCCGATTCGTCGGACTTGCTTAAGCGCAACCGGGGCCGCAGAGGTCTAGATATTCTCAACAAAATCCAGAAAGAGCTCGATGTGAAGGTCCTGATCTATGAAGGCGAAGCAGAAGATGGCGAAGTCGACAGCAAGCTAGTGAAGCTGGCGAAGGTGCTGCACGGCAAAGTGGTGACGAACGACTTCAACTTGAACAAAGTGTGCGAGCTGCAGGGCGTGTCGGTTCTGAATATTAATGACCTTGCGAATGCGGTGAAGCCGGTCGTTCTTCCAGGCGAAGAGATCGTCGTGCAAGTCATCAAGGACGGCAAAGAGCATGGACAAGGTGTCGCGTATCTGGATGACGGCACCATGATCGTCGTCGAAGGCGGACGTGACTACATCGGTACGACGATGGAAGTGCTCGTGACGAGCGTGCTGCAAACGTCTGCGGGCCGGATGATTTTCGCGAAGCCGAAGCTGTTGGAAAAAGCGCTCTAAAGCGGTATGATAGGGGATGGGTTTGTAAGCGAATTGCTTACTTTCCGAGCGATCCTATTAACACGAGGGCGGTTGAAGGCATGGATGCAGCAGGTGCAAAATGGGGTGTCGTCGTTGTGGCGGCAGGCCGCGGTACGAGGATGGGCACGGCGGAGAGCAAGCAATATTTGCTCTTGCAGGACAAGCCTATTCTTGTACATACCCTTGAAGGGTTCCAAGCGATGGACGAAATTGCCGAAGTGGTGCTCGTTGTAGGCAAGGAAGATACAGCGCGCTGCGAGCAGTTCGTATCGGCGTATGGGCTGAGCAAAGTAAAATCGGTGCTCGTCGGCGGAAGTGAGCGTCAGCATTCCGTAGCGATTGGCATTAAGGCGCTGGACAGCGGCATCGAATGGGCCATGGTCCATGATGGTGTCCGTCCGCTCGTAACGGCAAATGCCGTACGCAGATGCATGGTCAAAGCGGAAGAGACGGAAGCGGCTGTGCTGGCTGTGCCTGTTAAAGATACAATAAAGCAAGTGAATGAGACCGGCGTCATTACTTCGACACCGGACCGGCGAAGCTTGTGGGCGATCCAAACGCCGCAAGCTTTTCGTCGTTCCTTGCTGCAGCAGGCGCTTGCGCAGGCGGAGCGGGACGGGTTTCTCGGCACCGATGATGCATCGGCGGTCGAGCATATGGGCGTTCCTGTTTCCGTCGCCGAAGGGGAATATACGAACATTAAGATTACGACACCTGAGGATTTGCCTTACGCAGAGTTTCTGCTGGCAAGCCGGGAGCGGGAGAGGGGATAGAGAGAAATGATTCGAGTAGGACAAGGCTTTGATGTGCATCAATTGGTGGAGGGGCGTCCGTGCATTATCGGCGGCGTGACGATTCCTTACGAGAAGGGGCTGCTCGGCCATTCCGATGCAGACGTGCTGCTGCACGCGATAAGTGATGCAGTGCTAGGCGCGCTTGGCCTCGGCGACATCGGCAAACATTTTCCGGATACAGATCCAGCCTTCAAAGACGCGGACAGCTTGAAGCTGCTTGAGCATATTTGGAAGCTCGTCAAGGAGCGGGGCTACAAGCTCGGCAATATTGACGCAACCATTATTGCGCAGAAGCCGAAGATGGCGCCGCACATTCCGCATATGGTCGAGATTATTGCAGGCGCGCTGGAGGCGGAAGAGCTCTCGCAGGTGAATGTGAAAGCGACGACGACCGAGTGGCTCGGCTTCACGGGACGCGGCGAAGGGATTGCCGCACAGTCTGTTGTCTGCCTTGTAAAAGTTGTGCTATGATTCTGCAATACAATGCGATTAACGGGAGGAGTTAGACGACCATGACACAACCAATCAGAGTGCGGTACGCGCCGTCACCGACTGGACATCTACATATCGGCAACGCGAGAACGGCCTTATTTAATTATCTATTTGCACGTAATTTAGGCGGCGAATTCATTATCAGGATTGAGGATACCGACATAAAGCGCAACGTGGCTGGCGGCGAAGAGAGTCAGCTGAAGTACTTGAAGTGGCTCGGCATTGATTGGAATGAGAGCGTTGATATCGGCGGCGGCTATGGCCCGTACCGTCAGACGGAACGCCTTGATATCTATAAGCAATATTGGCAAGAGCTGATCGACAAAGGTCTTGCGTACAAGTGCTACTGCACGGAAGAAGAGCTGGAGCAGGAGCGGGAAGAGCAGACGGCTCGCGGCGAAATGCCTCGTTACTCCGGCAAACACCGTGATCTGTCGGATGAGCAGCGTGCCGCGTTCGAAGCGGAAGGCCGTATTCCGAGCGTCCGTTTCCGTGTGCCGGAAGGCAGAACATATACATTCGATGATATGGTCAAAGGACAGATCAGCTTTGAATCGGACGGCATTGGCGACTGGGTTATCGTGAAGAAGGATGGCATTCCGACGTACAACTTCGCGGTTGCGCTCGATGATCACCTGATGGCGATCAGCCACGTGCTTCGCGGGGAAGATCACATCTCCAATACGCCGCGCCAACTGATGATCTATGAAGCATTCGGCTGGGAGCCGCCGGTATTCGCGCACATGACGCTGATCGTGAACGAGTCCCGCAAGAAGCTCAGCAAGCGCGACGAGTCGATCATCCAATTTATCGAGCAGTACGATAAGCTCGGCTACTTGCCGGAGACGCTCTTTAACTTTATTGCACTTCTCGGCTGGTCGCCGGAGGGCGAGCAAGAGATTTTCACGAGTGAAGAACTGATCCAGGTGTTCAATGCGAACCGCCTCAGCAAGAGTCCGGCTGTATTCGACACGAATAAGCTGGCTTGGATGAACAATGAATACATTAAGAAGACAGAGCTGCCGCGCGTCGTTAATCTGTGCTTGCCGCATCTGCAGGAAGCGGGCCGCATGCCGGCTGAACTCAGTGCCGAAGAACGCGCATGGGTAAGCGACCTTGTGGCGCTCTATCAAGATAAACTGCGTTTCGCAGCGGAAATCGTGCCGTTAACCGAGCTGTTCTTCAGCAGCGAAACGTCCGATGAGGAAGAAGCGGCAACGGTGCTTGCCGAGGAGCAAGTCCCTGTCGTGCTGCAGGCGTTCCTGGAGCAAGTGAAGGCTCTCGAAGCATTCGAAGTGGATGGCATTAAAGCGGCGATCAAAGCGGTTCAGACGTCGACCGGCTTCAAGGGCAAGCAGCTGTTCATGCCAATCCGGGCTGCTCTTACTGGACAGACGCACGGACCAGACTTGAATCAATCAATCGCGTTGCTTGGCCGTGCGAAGGTTGAACAGCGTCTTGCTGGTCGTTTGGCTTAAGAGCAAGGGATCTGGAGCGGGTTCGGGAAGCGGGGCGTGAAACTGGAGCAGGGCAGTTACCCTACTTGCCAGTTCTCGGGCGCTAAGCTATACTTGAGTTACTTTAATTTCTGTCGGCTGTCAAGCGGAAGGCTTGCAACACCTATAAGGCTTGGAACAGGATCGTTTATTTCAATCGGGAATTGACAGAGAGGGCGACCTTCAAACGGAGCCGGAGCATAATCGATATGGTTCGGATACGGCATGATGGCTGGGAGTTGCTCATTCCTCGGAATAGACATTGCGCCTGGGAGCTGCGCCTCCGAACTGCTGTTATCAGCAGGGTGGGTGGTGACGTTTGGTCCTCGTTACGGGCTATTGAGACGGTAATGATGGTCTGCGAATTTACATGCGAATCATTTCCGATGCAGAGTGGAACCGCGTATACACGCCTCTGCAGCCAATTGGCTGCGGAGGCTTTTTGTTTACCCCTGTCTGAGAGGAGGACTCCGGCCGTGTTTCGACATTTTAGATCTGATATAGAAACGATTCTTGAGAACGATCCAGCCGCGCGGAATAAGCTGGAGGTTATCTTCACTTATTCTGGTCTCCACGCGATATGGGCGCACCGTATTGCGCACGCGTTCTATAAGCGTAAATGGTTCACAATTGCCCGCGCTATATCCCAGACGAGCCGGTTCTTCACAGGCATTGAAATCCATCCGGGTGCGACCATTGGATCGAAGCTCTTCATCGACCACGGAATGGGCATTGTCATCGGGGAGACGTGCGAGATTGGCGACAACGTCGTCATTTACCAAGGCGTAACGCTCGGCGGTACAGGCAAGGAGAAGGGCAAGCGGCATCCAACGATCGGCAACAATGTCGTTATTGCATCAGGGGCGAAAGTTCTAGGCTCCTTCAAGGTTGGGGACAATGTGAATATCGGCGCCAACTCAGTCGTCCTGCGAGAGGTGCCGCCTAACAGTACCGTTGTCGGAATTCCCGGACGCGTAGTGAAGCGTGACGGCGAGCGTGTCGGTGATCGATTGGATCATACGCAATTGCCAGACCCTGTTATTGAGATGCTCCGGGAGATGCAGAAGGAAGTCATGATGCTGCGGTTGGAGCTTGAGGAAGAGAAACGTAAAGCACGTGAGGAGAAGCGAGAAAATGAGCCTGCGAATTTATAATACCCTGTCACGGGAAAAAGAAGTCTTTACCCCGCTTGAGCCGGGCAAAGTGAAAATGTATGTGTGCGGACCGACCGTTTATGATTACATTCATATCGGCAACGCGCGTCCTGCCATCTTCTTCGACGTGGTGCGCCGCTACCTGGAGTATATCGGTTACGAAGTGACGTACGTCGTCAACTTCACCGACGTCGATGATAAGCTGATCCGGAAGGCGGAGCAGCTCGGCACGACGGTGCCGGAAGTGGCGGAACGGTTCATTGCAGCGTTCAAGGAGAACATCGAAGGCCTGCGTATCAATAAGGCGTCGTTGAATCCGCGTGTTACGGATCACATTGAAGAGATCATTGCGTTCATCGCCGAGCTTGTGGATCGCGGCCATGCGTATGAGAGCGGCGGGGATGTTTATTACCGCACGAGTACGTTTGCCGACTACGGCAAGCTGTCGCATCAGAACTTAGAGGAGCTGCAGCTCGGTATCCGTATCGGCGTGGATGAACGCAAAGAAAGCGGTCAAGACTTTGTATTGTGGAAAGCTGCGAAGCCAGGCGAGATCAAGTGGGATAGTCCGTGGGGCGCAGGCCGTCCGGGCTGGCACATTGAGTGCTCGGCGATGGCGCGCAAATATCTTGGCGATACGCTCGATATTCACGGCGGCGGCCATGACCTGCAGTTCCCGCATCACGAGTGCGAGATTGCACAGTCTGAGGCGGTGACTGGCAAACCGCTGGCGAACTATTGGATGCATAACGGCTTCATTAACATCAATAATGAGAAAATGTCCAAGTCGCTCAGCAACGGCATTACGGTGCAGGAGATTTTGACACGAATCAAGCCGGCGGTTATTCGCTACTTCATGCTGTCCGCGCATTATAGAAGCCCGCTCAACTTCAGTGATGAGACGATTGCGCAAGCAGAGAACAGCGTAGAGCGGATCGTGAACTCGGTTGCGAACCTGAAGCACCGCATGTCTGTCGCGGTAAGCGAGCCGGATGAATCGGTTCCGGCATTGGAAGCGCGAATCGGCGACATCAAAGCGCAGTTTAACGCCAAGATGGATGACGACTTCAACACGCCTGATGCCATTACGGCGATGTTCGATCTGGTTAGCGAGGCGAACCTGTACTTGCAGCGTCCAGTTGCGTCCCAAGCAGCGCTGAACCTGCTGCTTGAAGCGTTTGAAGGATTCAACCGCGTACTGGGTCTGCTTGAGACAGAAGAAGAGCTGCTGGATGCGGATATCGACGCACTTATCGTACAGCGCACCGAAGCGCGCAAGAACAAGGATTGGAAGCGGGCGGACGAAATCCGCGACCAATTGTCGGCGCTTGGCATCGTGCTGGAAGATACGCCTCAAGGCATTCGTTGGCGGCGGAAGTAATGAAGGAGCCGGTGGATATCAATATTTTAGCAGAAGATAATCTGTTGTTTCATATGCCGACGAAGCCGATCAACCTGCTGAATCCGATCGTGCTTGCCTATATCGGTGACGCGGTGTTTGAAGTGCTCGTTCGGCAATATTTGATCTCGTTGCCGAACCATAAGCCGAACCATCTGCACCGGCAGGCGACGCAGTTCGTCTCGGCGAAGGCACAGTGCATGCTGCTGGAGAAGTGGCAGCCGTACTTGACGGAAGCCGAGGCGGACATCGTTCGCCGAGGGCGCAATGCAAAGTCGGGCTCGGCGCCGAAGAACGCCGACCCGGCGCACTATCAGCAAGCGACGGCGCTGGAGTGCTTGATTGGCTACCTGTACTACGGTAAGCAGATTGCGCGTATTCGCGAATTGATGGCGATCGCGTTCAATGAAGATACAAACGGGCAGACATAATGAATAAGTCAGAAGATGAGGAGGTTCAGTTTTATGGGTATGAGTGAACAAGAAGAATCACAAGAATGGATTGCAGGGAAGCACCCGGTTATGGAGGCGCTGCGCTCCGGCCGCGACATCAATAAGATCTGGATCGCGGAGCAAGCGCAGAAGAACGCGCAGCCGATTATGATGGAAGCGAAGAAAGCGGGGATCATCGTCCAGGTGGTCGATAAGCGCAAGCTGGACCAGATGGTCGAAGGCGTTCCGCATCAAGGCGTTGTCGCGCAAGCGGCGGCACACCGCTACTACGAAGTGGATGAGCTGCTCGCGCGGGCGAAAGAGAGCGGCGAGATGCCGATCTTCCTGCTGCTTGATGAGATTGAGGATCCGCACAACCTCGGTTCGATTTTGCGGACAGCAGAATGTACGGGAGTTCACGGTGTAATCATTCCGAAGCGCCGGTCGGCATCGCTCACGGCTACAGTGTCCAAAACATCGGCAGGCGCGGTGGAATACATTCCGGTTGCGCGTGTTACGAATATGGCACAAACCATCGATAAGCTGAAAGAAGCGGGTATCTGGGTAGCAGGTGCGGATGTTGGCGCGAAGCAGGACGTGTACGCGTCTTCGACCAAGTTCGATATGCCGCTTGCGATCGTAATCGGCAACGAGGCGAAAGGTATCGGCCGGTTAATACGTGACAAGTGCGATTTTCTCATCAAGCTGCCGATGAACGGACAGCTCAATTCGCTCAATGCTTCCGTTGCTGCGGGAGTGCTTATGTACGAAGTGCTGCGTCAGCGCCTTGCCATTGCCGCTCGGTAACCAATGAAGCGGCGCGACGATGTACTGCTTGTCGACGGGTACAATATGATCGGCGCTTGGCCGGAGCTTGCCGCATTGCGGGACAAGGACTTCGAGGACGCGCGCGACCGTCTGCTGGAAATGCTCGCTGACTATCAAGGTTTTACCGGCATGACGGTTATCGTCGTGTTTGACGCGCATCAAGTGCCAGGCATCGGCAAAACGTTCAAGCAGCGCAGACTGACAGTCGTGTTTACGAAGGAGAAGGAAACAGCCGATGCTTGTATTGAGCGGCTTGCATCGGATATGGCGCTTCGAAGTCGGAATATCCATGTGGCTACGTCAGATATGATCGAGCAGCATGTTATTTTCGGCAAAGGTGCTCTTCGTAAGTCCGCGCGCGAGTTGTTGACGGAGATCAAGCAGAGCCGCAAAGCCATTCAACATAAAGTGGAGCAAAAGGCGAGCGTGAGGAATGAGCTCGACAGCAATTTGAAGATGGATATTCGGATGAAGCTGGAAAAGATGCGAAGAGGCGAGTTGTAGCGTAAAGCCAGCTTAACAAGGGCTTAATCTCTATTTACCGAAACGTGCAGAATTCGGTTTGATATTCCAGAATTGCTAGATAATAAACAGCCGCGAGGCGCCGTTATCATTGACTGCTTTAGGTTACATAATGTATACTGAGTCTATGTTTCTGATCGTGGATACTAGTACTAGATTGATTTTTCCAGGTTTGCTGCATGCTCTTAATTGAATTAACAAATGCGCGCCGGTATATAGATTATGCTACTGAAAGTTAAGGGCATTGTACGCCTTTCGAGCCGGAGGGATTGTTCGTGAGCATCGACCTCAGAGAATGGAAAACGCTGGACTATGACTGCAGAACGGACGAGGACATTGTAGAGACGGTTCGCGAGGGTGACAGCGAAGCGCTTGAGTATTTAATAAACAAATATAAGAACTTTGTCCGGGCTAAAGCGCGTTCCTATTTCTTGATCGGGGCCGACCGCGAGGATATCGTCCAAGAAGGCATGATTGGACTTTATAAAGCGATTCGCGATTTTAAAGGGGACAAGCTTGCTTCCTTCAAGGCTTTTGCTGAGTTGTGTATAACACGGCAAATTATTACGGCAATAAAGACTGCCACACGCCAGAAGCATATTCCGCTGAATTCGTATGTTTCGCTGGATAAGCCGATCTACGACGAAGATTCTGATCGTACGCTGCTGGATGTCATTTGCGGAACGAGAGTATCGGATCCGGAAGAATTGATTATTAACCAAGAGGAATTCATTGGTTTAGAAGATAAAATGTCGGAAATTCTGAGCGATCTTGAGCGCAAGGTGCTCATGCTCTATCTGGATGGAAGATCCTATCAAGAGATTGCTGTCGATCTCGACCGTCATGTAAAGTCCATCGACAATGCGCTGCAGCGCGTAAAACGTAAGCTGGAGCGTTACCTGGAACTGCGTGATATTGGAAGTTAATTGTCTTAAATAGGGAGCCCTCGGGGCTCTTTTTTTAATGGGAGGGTCTTTCGTGGTTTGAATTGCCTCTCCTTTGACAATAATGTCAATTGCGGAAATGGAAATGTTCGTCTTATTTGGGTTGTCGTCTACGTCTCTTATGTGAACGAGCAGGAAGTGATATACCAGCGTTCAGGAACAGTTTTCCGTTGACACTGTATATTGCTTGTGATAAAGTGTTTTGGTAGCCCTAAATAAATAGGTCTTTTTTTATTATGGGTTCTGAATCAGGCTAGATTCACATAAATGCTTCAAACTTTATTTATTTATGGTTAGTTCGGGAGGTGTCAGCAATGCGGGTAATTATTACGTTGGCTTGCACAAACTGCAAACAAAGAAACTATGCTTCCAGCAAGAACAAACGGAATCACCCTGACCGTATTGAGATGAAGAAGTTTTGCAAGTATTGTAACGAGCATACTCCTCATCGCGAAACTCGATAGGGTCATTTTGGAGGTGTGGACGTGGCATTTTTAGCTAAACTGAAGCAGAGCTTCGGGTCGACTTTTTCCTTCTTAACCGACAGCTTCGCGGAACTGAAGAAGGTCCGCTGGCCAAGCCGCAAGGAATTGACAAGCTATACGCTCGTAGTTTTCTTTACGATTGTAGCGGTGACAATTTACTTCTGGGTTCTTGACATCGGGATTTCCGCATTGGTTGAACTGATTGTTTAAGAAGGGGCCAAGGGTGGCTTGTGATGGAAACGATGGAGAAAAGATGGTATGTTGTTCACACCTATTCAGGGTATGAGAACAAAGTAAAAGCGAACTTGGAGAAGCGTGTTGAATCGATGGGCATGGAAGATAAGATCTTCCGCGTGCTTGTGCCGATGGAGGAAGAGGTCGTAAACAAAGACGGTAAGAAAAAGACCGTCATGCGTAAAGTTTACCCTGGTTATGTCCTCGTCGAGATGGTTCAGACGGATGATTCCTGGTATGTCGTTCGCAACACTCCCGGCGTAACCGGATTTGTCGGTTCAACTGGCTCAGGTTCAAAGCCTACGCCACTTTTGCCTGATGAAGTGGAGCAGATTTTGAAACACATGGGCATGGATGAACCGAAACCGAAGATCGAATTCGATCTGAAGGAAACGGTACGTGTTAAAGTCGGGCCGTTCGCTAATTTTGTCGGAACCGTGGAAGAAATTCTGCTCGACAAGAGTAAGCTGAAGGTACATGTCAACATGTTCGGCAGAGAAACTCCGGTAGAGCTTGACTACGGTCAAGTGGAGAAGGTTTAATAGACCTTGTGCTTTCTTTGTATGAACATGTGATTATTACGGCAAGGAGGTGTTCATCATGGCAAAAAAGGTCATCAAGTTGGTTAAACTGCAAGTTCCAGCGGGTAAAGCGAATCCGGCTCCGCCGATCGGTCCAGCGCTAGGTCAAGCAGGCGTAAACATCATGGCGTTCTGTAAAGAGTTCAATGCTCGTACAGCTGATCAAGCGGGTCTTATTATCCCGGTTGTAATCACAGTATTCGAGGATCGTTCTTTCACTTTCGAAACTAAGACTCCACCGGCTGCAGTACTTCTTCGCGTAGCTGCTAAGATTGCTAAAGGTTCCGGCGAGCCTAACAAGAAGAAAGTGGCAACAGTTAAACGTTCGGTCGTTCGTGAGATCGCTGAGCAAAAAATGCCTGACCTCAACGCAGCTTCTGTAGAAGCGGCAATGCGCATGGTTGAAGGTACAGCGCGCAGCATGGGCGTTGTAATCGAAGACTAATTCGCATCAGCAACAACTAAGACACGCCAGATGGCGTTGTCTGACTGGGCGGAACTCGGTTTCCGCTTAGGTGGGAGGATCTCCATTTCGCATGGAGTATTTTCCGCTACTACCACACAAGGAGGAGAATTTTAATGGCTAAACACGGTAAGAAATATGTTGAAGCTGCAAAGCTGATTGATTCCGAGGCGACATACGAAGCTCTTGAAGCAATCGAGCTCGTTAAGAAAGCCTCGACTGCGAAATTCGACGAAACAGTTGAAGTAGCAGTTCGTCTGGGTGTAGACCCTAAGAAACAAGACCAAGCTGTTCGTGGCGTAGTTGTACTTCCTCACGGCACTGGTAAAACAAAGCGCGTACTCGTTTTTGCTAAAGGCGACAAAGCTAAAGAAGCAGAAGCAGCAGGCGCGGATTATGTTGGCGACGCTGACGTAATCGCTAAAATTCAACAAGGCTGGTTCGAGTTCGACGTTTGCGTAGCAACTCCGGACATGATGGCTGAAGTTGGTAAACTCGGTCGTATCCTCGGTGGTAAAGGTCTTATGCCTAACCCTAAAGCAGGTACAGTAACGTTTGACGTTACAAAGGCCGTTCAAGAAATCAAGGCTGGTAAGATTGAATACCGTCTTGACCGTGCAGGTCAAATCCACGCACCAATCGGTAAAGTATCGTTCGACGCTGAGAAACTGAGCGAGAACTTGAAATCGCTGATCGATGCGCTGAACCGTGCTAAGCCGGCTGCAGCTAAAGGGGTTTACCTGAAGAACATTGCTGTTTCCTCGACAATGGGTCCTGGCGCGCGTGTAAACGCAGCTGCATTCCGCTAAGAGAAAACGCAACTTTGAAATTCGAATATGCATACCGAAGACAGTAGGTGCCCGCGCGGCTTAATTTCCTACCGAGGTGTTATGATAAACGTGTTTGTTCGCTGCCTGCATTGGCAGGTGCGATTTACGGACCATCATGGCCTTCGCACTGTCTGCGGGGGCCTTTCTCATGCACCGACTGGAAAAGGACTCCGCTGCTTTCGATCGGGATGTTGACAACATAACGGGAGGTGTACATTTTGGCTAACGCAAAAATCATTCAAGGTAAAGAAGCTGCTGTTGCAGAAATCACAACGAAACTTCGTGAGAGCTCCGCTACAGTTGTTGCTGACTACCGTGGTCTTAACGTTGCTCAAGTAACTGAGCTTCGTAAGCAATTGCGCGAAGCGAACGTTGAGTTCCAAGTTTTGAAGAATTCTCTGGTTCGCCGTGCAACTGCTCAAGCAGAACTTTCTGAATTGGATTCCGTATTGGCTGGTCCTACGGCGATCGCATTCAGCAAAGACGATGCTGTTGCTCCTGCCAAAATCTTGGCTGACTTCGCTAAGAAGAACGACGCTCTGAAACTTAAAGGCGGCGTTGTTGAAGGTCAAGTATTCGACGCAGATCAAATCAAAGCACTGGCAGACCTGCCTTCCAAAGAAGGTTTGCTCTCCATGCTTCTCAGCGTGCTTCAAGCACCAATGCGCAACTTCGCCCTTGCGGTTAAAGCTGTTGCAGAGAAACAAGAAGCTTAATTTCCTTTCCGGCAAGCCGGAGTTCAATACCAAAAACAAAACAAATTATTGGAGGTTTATCTCATGAGTAAAGAGCAAATCTTGGAAGCCATTAAAGGCATGAACGTACTCGAACTGAACGACCTGGTTAAAGCAATCGAAGAAGAATTCGGCGTAACAGCTGCAGCTCCAGTTGCAGTAGTTGCTGGCGGCGGCGCAGCTGCTGTTGAAGAGCAAACTGAATTCGACGTAATCCTTAACAACGCTGGTGCTTCCAAAATCAACGTTATCAAAGTAGTTCGCGAAATCACAGGTCTTGGCCTGAAAGAAGCGAAAGACCTTGTTGACGGCGCTCCTAAGCCAGTTAAAGAACGTGTTTCCAAAGAAGACGCTGAAGCTGTTAAAGCTAAGCTTGAAGAAGCAGGCGCTTCCGTAGAAGTGAAGTAATAATCCGCTTTATAGCGGCGAACCCCTTGGAGCACTTGCTTCAAGGGGTTTCCTTAATTTATAGGACCGTTTAGGGTAAGGAGGGAACTTTCGTGGCAGACCACTACTATACGCGTAAACCGGGAACGGAGCATGATCGCCATCAGCTGGAAACGGAGATCCGTGGATATAAGCTGCGGTTTATGACAGATGCCGGCGTTTTCTCGAAGACGGGCATTGATTATGGCAGCAGAGTATTGCTTGATGCACTTGAGCTTCGTGAAGATGCGAATGTGCTGGACGTCGGCTGCGGTTACGGACCCATTGGTATTACAGCAGCGAAGCTGGCGACCAAAGGCGTCGTTACGATGATCGATATTAATGAGCGTGCGGTTGGGCTCGCCAATGAGAATGTGAGGCTGAATGGCGTTACCAATGCAGTAGCCTTGCAAAGCGATATCTATGAAAAGGTGATAGGACAAACCTTCGATACCGTCATTACGAATCCTCCGATTCGGGCAGGGAAAGAAGTCGTGCATCGTATCTTCGAGGAAGGCGCGAAGCTGCTTGCTCCAGGCGGCGCAATGTGGGTTGTCATCCAGAAGAAACAAGGCGCGCCATCTGCTGAGGCAAAGCTCGAAGCGATATTCGGCAATGTCGAAGAGGTGACTAAGGACAAGGGATACCGCATATTTAGGGCGCTGAAGGAAGTCTAGGAGAAAAATGAATCTTTTGTTGACTTGACTTTCTCTATGTGATATCATTATAAAATGTCAGTATTAAAATGGGCACAATGTCTTTAGTGAACTAAAATGTCAAGCGCTATTTTAACGTATAGAATACGCGCATTTGACGTATAATGTTTACATTTTGGGTCAAAATTACTTGATATGGGACTTTTGCGGCCTAACGCGCTGCAGAGGTATGACAGACAGGAGTATGCTCTTCTTTCGAACTCTCGATAAGGGCTTTTCTTTATTTGAATCAGTATTTTGCGTTAGCAGATCTGATTTTAACAATGTGATAAACGTTCGAGGTCTCTTTCTAATGAATAGGTACATCCGATTCATGAGCGAGAAGTTACAGCGAACTGTTTAAGCTTGTTTATACAAGGTCATTGTTCACTTTCTGTGAAGCAGACATGAGGGGTGAGGTTAAGTTGGCAGGACAACTTGTTCAGTATGGGCGTCGCACGCGTAGAAGCTATGCCCGCATCCGCGAGGTGCTCGAAGTTCCGAACCTGATTGAAATCCAACAAAAATCGTACGAGAAGTTTTTGGAGAAGGACTTGCTTGAGCTTTTCCGAGATATCTCGCCGATTCAGGATTTTACAGGCAATTTGATGCTTGAGTTCATCGACTATTCACTTGGGGAGCCTAAGTACTCTGTCGATGAGTCGAAAGAGCGCGACGTTACTTATGCAGCGCCGCTGCGTGTTAAAGTGCGGCTCATTAACAAGGAAACTGGCGAAGTGAAAGAGCAAGAAGTGTTCATGGGCGATTTCCCGCTCATGACCGAAACGGGCACTTTCATTATCAATGGTGCGGAACGCGTTATCGTCAGCCAATTGGTTCGTTCACCTAGCGTGTACTTTAGTACGAAAGTGGACAAAAACGGCAAGAGAAACTATACAGCAACTGTGATTCCGAACCGGGGTGCGTGGCTGGAGCTTGAGACGGACGCGAAGGACATTGTCTATGTCCGTATCGACCGTACTCGTAAAATTCCAGTTACGGTTCTTCTTCGTGCGCTTGGTTTTGGAACAGATGCTGAAATTTTGGAATTGCTGGGCCATGACGAATATATCCGCAACACGCTGGATAAGGATAACACCGATTCCACGGAAAAAGCGCTTATCGAGATTTACGAAAGACTTCGTCCGGGCGAGCCGCCGACGCTGGATAACGCTAAGAGTTTGCTCGTAGCGCGTTTCTTTGATCCAAAGCGTTATGATCTGGCTAACGTTGGGCGTTACAAGATTAATAAGAAGCTGCATATCAAGAACCGTTTGTTCAACCAACGACTGGCTGAATCATTGGTCGATCCGGCTACGGGCGAGATCCTCGCTGAAGCTGGTCAAATGATTGACCGTCGTTTGCTGGATGAACTCATCCCGCACTTGGAGAACAACGTAGGCTTCAAAACCTACCACGTTGCTAACGGTGTGCTTGATGCTGACAGCATTCCACTGCAGACGATCAGTGTGTACTCGCCGCTGGATGAGAGTAAAGTGATCAAAGTTATTGCAAACGGCATTATCGACAAAGCTGTTAAGCATATTACGCCTGCTGATATTATCGCATCTATCAACTACTTCATTGACTTGCTTCATGGCGTTGGTAGCACGGATGACATCGACCACTTGGGTAACCGTCGTTTGCGTTCCGTTGGCGAGCTGCTTCAGAACCAGTTCCGTATCGGCTTGTCCCGTATGGAGCGCGTTGTTCGTGAGCGGATGTCCATCCAGGACGCGAATGCGATTACGCCTCAAGCGCTTATTAATATTCGCCCTGTTATTGCGTCGATTAAAGAGTTCTTCGGATCCTCGCAATTGTCGCAATTTATGGATCAGACGAACCCGCTTGCTGAACTTACGCACAAACGCCGTTTGTCCGCACTCGGACCGGGCGGTTTGACGCGTGAGCGCGCGGGCTTCGAGGTACGAGACGTTCATAACTCTCACTATGGCCGTATGTGTCCGATCGAGACGCCGGAGGGACCGAACATCGGTCTGATCAACTCCTTGTCGACATTCGCGCGCATTAATGAATATGGCTTTATCGAAGCTCCGTACCGCTGGGTTGATCCGAAATCTGGCATTGTAACGGAGCAGATCGCATACCTGACTGCTGACGAAGAAGATAACTACGTTATCGCGCAAGCGAATGCGAAGCTTACTGAAGAGGGTAAGTTCGTAGATGATGCAGTTATCGTTCGTTATAACAAGCAGGCAGACAACATTTTGACGATGCCAACTGAACGCGTTGACTACATGGACGTATCGCCGAAGCAAGTCGTTTCGGTCGCGACGGCGCTCATTCCGTTCCTCGAGAACGATGACTCCAACCGTGCGCTCATGGGTTCCAACATGCAACGTCAAGCCGTTCCACTGCTTATTCCGAAATCACCGCTTGTCGGAACAGGGATGGAGCATAAGTCGGCGAAAGACTCCGGCGTCGCGATCGTTTCCAAGTACGATGGCGTCATCGAGCGCGTATCGGCTAACGAAATTTGGCTGCGCCGCGTTGAAACTGTTGATGGCAAGCCTGTAACAGGCGACCTTGTGAAGATGAAGCTGCACAAGTTCATGCGCTCTAACCAAGGTACTTGCATCAACCAACGTCCGATTTGCCATAAAGGCGACATCGTGAAGAAAGGCGATATCCTGGCTGACGGTCCTTCCACTGAAATGGGCGAATTGGCGCTTGGACGTAACGTCGTCGTTGCGTTTATGACGTGGGAAGGCTACAACTACGAGGATGCGATCCTACTAAGCGAGAAACTCGTTAAAGAAGACGTGTACACGTCGATTCATATCGAGGAATACGAGTCCGAAGCGCGTGATACGAAGCTAGGACCAGAAGAAATTACACGCGACATTCCGAACGTCGGTGAAGAAGCGCTCCGCAACCTTGATGAGCGCGGCATCATCCGTGTCGGTGCTGAGATTAGCGCAGGGGACATTCTCGTTGGTAAAGTAACGCCTAAAGGTGTGACTGAACTGACTGCAGAAGAGCGTTTGCTCCACGCAATCTTCGGTGAGAAGGCGCGCGAAGTTCGTGACACGAGCCTCCGCGTACCTCATGGTACTGACGGTATTGTCGTTGACGTGAAAGTATTTACGCGCGAGAACGGTGACGAGCTGCCACCAGGCGTTAATCAACTCGTACGTGCCTATATTGCTCAAAAACGCAAAATTTCCGAAGGTGACAAAATGGCGGGACGTCACGGTAACAAAGGTGTCATCGCACGTATCCTTCCGGAAGAAGATATGCCGTTCCTGCCGGACGGCACGCCTGTAGAGGTTGTTCTTAACCCGCTGGGCGTACCATCTCGTATGAACATCGGTCAGGTGCTTGAAGTCCATCTTGGTATGGCTTGTAAGCGTCTTGGTATCCACTCTGCAACTCCTGTATTCGACGGCGCGCGTGAGTATGACGTATTCGATACGATGGAAGAAGCAGGCATGCAGCGTAACGGTAAAACAATTCTGTACGATGGACGCTCCGGCGAGCCTTTCGAACGTGAAGTTACCGTTGGCGTCATGTATATGATCAAGCTGGCGCACATGGTTGACGATAAGATCCATGCGCGTTCCACAGGTCCTTACTCGCTCGTTACGCAACAGCCGCTGGGTGGTAAAGCTCAGTTCGGTGGTCAGCGTTTCGGGGAGATGGAGGTATGGGCGCTTGAAGCATACGGTGCTGCCTATACACTGCAAGAGATTTTGACTGTGAAGTCCGATGACGTTGTCGGTCGTGTCAAAACGTACGAATCGATCGTGAAGGGCGAGAACGTTCCAGAGCCGGGCGTTCCTGAATCGTTCAAAGTTTTGATCAAAGAGCTTCAAAGCTTAGGTATGGACGTTAAAATCCTGACTGAGAACGAAGAAGAGATCGAAATGAAAGAGATCGACGATGAGGATGACGGAGCGAATGACAAACTCAACCTCAATCTTGAAGGTGCAGAGGTCGGCGTAGAATAATTAGCCGTATCACTGTTTAATGTCATACACATTGCCGATCCTGTCTTCACGGGCGGATCAAGCCGGCAGGAGCCGCTCTTACGGATGCGCTCTGCTGGCTGCCAAGGCATGTAACAGCAAACTTAAGTGAACCAGGACGAAGGAGGGTTGCTCCTTGTTGGACGTGAACAACTTCGAGTATATGAAGATTGGATTGGCATCTCCGGATAAAATCAGATCGTGGTCCCGCGGAGAAGTAAAGAAACCGGAAACGATCAACTATAGGACTTTGAAACCGGAGAAAGAAGGTCTTTTCTGCGAAAAGATTTTCGGGCCTACGAAAGACTGGGAATGTCATTGCGGTAAGTACAAACGTGTCCGCTACAAAGGCGTCGTCTGTGACCGCTGTGGCGTTGAAGTAACACGCGCGAAGGTTCGCCGTGAGCGTATGGGTCACATTGAGCTTGCAGCTCCTGTATCCCATATCTGGTACTTCAAAGGAATTCCGAGCCGTATGGGGCTTGCGCTGGATATGTCTCCTCGTTCGCTTGAAGAGATTATCTACTTTGCATCTTATGTGGTAACTGATCCAGGAGATACGCCGCTTGAGAAGAAGCAGCTGCTCTCCGAGAAAGAATACCGCAGCTACCGTGAGAAATACGGGTATGGCTTCCATGCCGGCATGGGTGCTGAAGCGGTTAAGAAATTGCTTCAAGACATCGATGTTGAGCGTGAGCTTGAAACACTGAAAGAAGATCTTCGCACTGCTCAAGGCCAGCGCCGTAACCGCGCGATCAAGCGCCTTGAAGTTATCGAAGCATTCCGTAACTCCGGCAATATGCCGGAATGGATGATTCTTGACGTGCTGCCTGTTATTCCGCCAGAGCTTCGTCCGATGGTACAGCTTGATGGCGGCCGTTTCGCAACGTCTGACCTTAATGACTTGTACCGCCGTGTAATTAACCGTAACAACCGTCTGAAGCGTCTGCTAGACCTCGGTGCGCCGGACATCATCGTGCAGAACGAGAAGCGTATGCTTCAAGAAGCCGTTGACGCGCTGATCGATAACGGTCGCCGCGGCCGCCCGGTAACGGGTCCAGGTAACCGTCCATTGAAATCGCTCAGCCATATGCTTAAAGGTAAACAAGGACGTTTCCGTCAGAACTTGCTCGGTAAACGGGTTGACTACTCTGGTCGTTCCGTTATCGTCGTAGGTCCTAGCCTGAAGATGTTCCAGTGTGGCTTGCCGAAGGAAATGGCGCTTGAGCTCTTCAAGCCGTTCGTAATGAAAGAGCTTGTCAACAAAGGCCTTGCGCACAACATCAAGAGCGCAAAGCGTAAAGTTGAACGAGTCAGCCCAGAAGTATGGGATGTGCTTGAAGAAGTAATCAGGGAGCATCCAGTTCTGTTGAACCGTGCCCCGACTCTTCACCGTTTGGGTATCCAAGCGTTCGAACCGATTCTCGTTGAAGGCCGTGCCATTAAACTTCACCCGCTCGTTTGTACAGCGTACAACGCTGACTTCGACGGTGACCAAATGGCCGTTCACGTACCGCTTTCCGCTGAAGCGCAAGCAGAAGCTCGTTTGCTGATGCTCGCATCGGGTAACATCTTGAACCCGAAAGACGGTAAGCCGGTCGTAACTCCTTCCCAGGATATGGTTCTGGGCAGCTACTACTTGACCATGGACAATAAAGAGGCGCAAGGTGCGGGTTCGGTATTTGCTAACGTTAACGAAGCGATTTCCGCGTACCAACGCGGTATCGTATCGCTGCATGCACGCATCTTTATTCCAGTTAAGGTGCTTAAGAAGACTTCCTTTACCGATGCACAGCAGAAGGCGCTGATTTGTACAACGGTGGGTAAAGTCATTTTCAACGAAATTTATCCTGCGGACTTCCCGTATATCAACGAGCCTACGAAAGTGAACTTGCTGAACGGAACTCCGGATAAATATTTTGTCCATGAAAAAGGCGCTGATTTGCTGAAGTTTATGGACGCTTTGCCAACAGTTGGCGGCGTGGGTAAGGAATACCTTGGCCTTATCATTGCTGAGTGTTTCCGTCAGTACCACACAACGCGGACTTCCATCATGCTTGACCACA
Organism: Paenibacillus taihuensis; assembly: GCF_003386535.1. Classification (GTDB taxonomy): domain Bacteria; phylum Bacillota; class Bacilli; order Paenibacillales; family Paenibacillaceae; genus Paenibacillus_Z; species Paenibacillus_Z taihuensis. The sequence continues at coordinate 32,458 of NZ_QTTN01000035.1, read as the reverse complement.
TTAAACAACTTGGGTTCACATACTCGACACGTGCGGGCATTACTGTTGCTGTAGCAGACGTTATCGTGCCGCCGGAGAAACAGGACATCCTAAGAGAGTCTGAAGATAAAGTTAAAGTCGTATCGAATCAATACCGTCGCGGTTTGATCACGAACGAAGAGCGTTATGATCGTGTTATCGAAATTTGGAGTAAGACCAAAGACCAAATTACCGAAATCCTCATGAAGTCGATGGATCGTTACAACTCCATCATGCTCATGGTGGACTCTAAAGCACGGGGTAACAAATCGCAAATTACGCAGCTCGGCGGTATGCGTGGTCTGATGGCCAACCCATCTGGTCGTATCATCGAGTTGCCAATCAAATCGAACTTCCGTGAAGGTCTGACGGTCCTCGAATACTTCATTTCGACGCACGGTGCGCGTAAAGGTCTTGCCGATACGGCGCTGCGTACAGCTGACTCGGGTTACTTGACTCGTCGTCTGGTTGACGTTGCGCAAGACGTTATCGTACGCGAAGATGATTGCGGTACGGATAAAGGCTTTAGAGTTAGCAAGATTCAAGACGGTAAAGAGGTTATTGAAGACCTGTACGACCGTATTGAAGGCCGCTACTCGTTCGAGACTGTTCGCCACCCGCAAACTGGCGAAGTCATCCTTCAACGTAACCAATTGATTGATTCGAACAAAGCGGAGCAGATCATTGCTGCAGGCGTTGAAACGCTGCAAATCCGTTCCGTTCTTAGCTGCCGTGCACGTCATGGCGTATGTAAGATCTGTTATGGACGCAACCTGGCAACAGGTAAGTTCGTTGAGATCGGTGAAGCGGTCGGTATTATCGCTGCACAATCCATCGGAGAACCAGGAACACAGCTCACAATGCGTACATTCCATACCGGCGGTGTTGCCGGCGACGATATCACGCAAGGTTTGCCGCGTATCCAGGAGCTTTTCGAAGCGCGTAACCCGAAAGGTCAAGCGATCATCTCCGAAATCGATGGTGTTATTAAAGACATCCGCGAGACGAAGGATCGCCGTGAAATCGAAGTCCAAGGCGAAGCCGAGACCAAAACATATACCGTCACTTTTGGTTCGCGTATACGTGTCGTCAAAGGCAGACAGATTGAAGCTGGCGATGAACTGACAGACGGCTCGATCGATCCGAAGGATATGCTCCGCATCAAAGGCATCCGCGGCGTACAGAACTACATTCTGCAAGAGGTTCAGCGCGTTTACCGGAACCAAGGGGTAGAAATCAACGACAAGCATATCGAAGTTATGGTTAAGCAGATGCTGCGTAAGATTCGTATCATAGAAGCAGGTGACACTACGCTGTTGCCAGGTGCATTCGTCGATATCCATGAGTACGAAGCAGCTAACCGTGAAGCCATCCTATCTGGCAAAGAGCCAGCTGTGGCGAAGCCGGTATTGCTTGGTATTACCAAAGCATCGCTTGAGACGGATTCCTTCTTGTCCGCAGCGTCCTTCCAAGAGACAACACGTGTCTTGACGGATGCCGCGATCAAAGGTAAAGTCGACCAGTTGCTTGGTCTGAAAGAGAATGTAATCATCGGTAAGCTTATCCCTGCAGGTACAGGTATGCAGCGTTATCGCAGCGTACATGTTGCCGGTATGGACGATGAGCCTACCCTTGAAGAGCAACAAGCAGAAGCAGAAAGTGTACCAGTAGAGTCTTAAATAGGCTCTGCTAGGAACACTTCTAATAGCGTGAGGTCAAAGAGCGTGCTTAAGTAGCTGCGTATTCGTACTCGGCCGCTTAGCCGCTCTTTGCGCCGTCATGCCGTGCGAACTGCTGTCCCAATAATTTACACGAAATTCATCCGTATGATGCTTGACATTAGGCTACGCGAAGTGCTAATATGTCGTAGTGTGCCTGATCGCACAACCTCTTCACCTGTCATAATGCTTGACCTGGAAGGATGGTTTTGATGCGATTTGTTATAGGTAGTAAACAAACGACGAAGATGGTCGAGAAACGTCTCGCCACAACAGTCTATGTTGCGCAAGATGCAGATCCGCGGCTAAAGAACAATATTGTTCAGCTTTGCGAGAAAGCGGGAGTGCCCATCACCTGGTCTGACACGATGAAGAGCCTTGGGGAAACCTGCGGCATTGAAGTTGGCGCAGCGATGGCAGCGGTTATTCCAGAAATCGAATAAAGCAAATATCGTTTTTACCAAGTTGGAAGACAAGGTAGAAACTTTCGTTTGTCTCTTTATGAACCGCCTGGATCTGTGGGCTTAATAGCCGATATGTCTTGAAATGCTTTACTAAGTCAGGAAGGGGGATGCAACATGCCAACAATTAACCAACTCGTTCGCAAAGGCCGTGAAGCGAAAGTCGTTAAATCGAAATCGCCAGCTTTGCAAAGAGGCTTCAACGCACTGAAACGTGAAGAAACAAACCTGAGCTCACCTCAAAAGCGCGGTGTTTGTACTCGTGTAGGTACAATGACTCCTAAGAAACCGAACTCCGCTTTGCGGAAATATGCACGTGTACGTTTGACGAACCGTGTAGAGGTTACTGCTTACATCGGCGGTATCGGTCACAACCTTCAAGAGCACAGCGTAGTATTGGTACGCGGCGGCCGGGTAAAAGATCTTCCGGGTGTTCGTTACCACATCGTTCGCGGCGCGCTTGACACTGCAGGTGTTAACAACCGTAAACAAGCTCGTTCCAAATACGGAACAAAACGTCCTAAAGTAAAAAAATAATAAAAGGATAGCCGTTCGCGGTTAACCTCATCCTAAAATGTAAAACTAGAAGAAAGGGGGACTTCCACATGCCACGCAAAGGTCCAGTAACGAAACGTGACGTGTTGCCAGATCCGGTTTACAGCAGCAAGCTTGTAACTCGTCTGATCAACCGTATCATGATCGATGGTAAACGCGGTGTTGCTCAAACGATTCTGTATGATGCATTCAAACTCATCAACGAACGTACAGGCAAAGACCCTATGGAAGTTTTTGAAGTAGCAATTAAGAACATCATGCCAGTACTTGAAGTAAAGGCTCGCCGTGTCGGCGGTTCGAACTACCAAGTACCGATCGAAGTTAAACCTGAACGCCGTACAGCACTTGGTCTCCGTTGGCTCGTGAACTATTCACGTAACCGCGGTGAGAAGACGATGGAAGAGCGTTTGGCTGCAGAAATCATTGATGCTTCCAATAACACTGGTTCATCCGTGAAGAAGCGCGAAGATACACACAAAATGGCTGAAGCGAACAAAGCATTCGCTCACTACCGCTGGTAGGATTCGCATAATCGAAAGGAGACTGAATTATGGCAAGAGAGTTCTCCTTGAAAAATACGCGTAATATCGGGATCATGGCGCATATCGATGCTGGTAAAACGACCACTACAGAACGGATCCTGTTCTACACAGGCCGTACCCACAAAATCGGCGAGGTGCACGAAGGTGCAGCTACGATGGACTGGATGGAGCAAGAACAAGAGCGCGGTATCACGATTACGTCCGCTGCTACAACTGCTCAATGGAAAGGTCACCGCATCAATATTATCGACACCCCGGGACACGTTGACTTCACAGTAGAAGTTGAACGTTCCCTGCGCGTATTGGACGGGGCCGTAGGTGTATTCAGTGCAAAAGAAGGCGTAGAGCCGCAATCCGAAACAGTATGGCGTCAAGCTGACCGTTACGGTGTACCGCGTATCGCATACGTCAACAAGATGGACATTATCGGCGCAGACTTCCTTAACGTTGTAAACGATATGCGTGTGCGCTTGCAAGCAAATGCAGTAGCGATTCAGCTGCCAATCGGCGCTGAGAACGACTTCGTAGGTGTAATCGACATTATTGAACGTGTTGCTTACAAATACAAAGACGATCTTGGTAAAGATCCTGAGCAGATTGAAATTCCTGCTGAGTATGCAGACAAAGTGGAAGAGCTTCGTTTGGAACTGGTAGAGAAAGTTGCTGAGCTTGATGAAGAGCTTACAATGAAATATCTCGAAGGTGAAGAACTGACTATTGAAGAGATCAAGGCTGCACTCCGTAAAGGTGTTTGCGAAGTTAAGATCTTCCCAGTAATCGTGGGCTCTTCGTACCGTAACAAAGGCGTTCAATTGATGCTTGACGCTGTTGTTGACTACTTGCCGGCTCCTATCGACGTTCCTGATATCAAGGGTCACCTTGAAGATGGTACAGAGACAATCCGCAAGTCTGCTGACGACCAACCGTTTGCAGCATTGGCGTTCAAAATCATGACTGACCCGTACGTAGGTAAACTGACGTTCTTCCGCGTATACTCCGGCGTTCTTAGCTCGGGTTCTTACGTTGTGAATGCAACGAAAGGCAAACGCGAACGGATCGGCCGAATCCTTCAGATGCACGCTAACAGCCGTCAAGAGATCAGCGAAGTTTACTCCGGTGATATTGCAGCTGCAGTAGGTCTGAAAGATACAACTACAGGCGATACGCTTTGTGATGAGAAAAACCCGGTTATCCTTGAGTCGATGAACTTCCCTGAGCCGGTTATCCAGCTCGCGGTTGAGCCTAAGACAAAAGCTGACCAAGACAAGATGGGTATCGCTCTTCAAAAGCTGTCTGAGGAAGATCCTACGTTCCGTGCTCACACGGACGAAGAGACCGGCCAAACGATTATCGCTGGTATGGGTGAGCTTCACCTTGAGATTCTAGTTGACCGTATGCTTCGTGAATTCAAAGTTGAAACAAACGTTGGTAAACCACAAGTTGCTTACCGCGAAACGTTTAAGACACCTGCGAAGGTCGAAGGTAAATTCGTTCGTCAATCCGGCGGACGCGGTCAATTCGGACATTGTTGGGTTGAGTTCTCACCGCTTGAGCCAGGATCAGGTTTTGTATTCGAAAACAAAACTGTGGGTGGCTCGATTCCGCGTGAGTTCATTGCTCCAATTCAAGCAGGTATCGAAGAATCGATGAAAAATGGTGTCATCGCCGGCTTCCCGGTTGTTGATATCAAAGCAGTCGTAGTCGACGGTTCCTACCATGACGTTGACTCCTCGGAGATGGCGTTCAAAATTGCTGGATCGATGGCGCTTAAAGCAGCTAAAGACAAATGTAGTCCAATTCTGCTTGAGCCAATCATGAAGGTAGAAGTAACTGTACCTGAAGAGTACATGGGCGACGTAATGGGTATGCTGAGCTCCCGTCGTGGTCGTATCGAAGGTTCGGACACTCGCCATGGTGCGTTGATCGTTCGTGCTAAGGTGCCTCTCGCTGAGATGTTTGGTTATTCCACAGTTCTTCGTTCCGGCACACAAGGTCGCGGCGTATTCTCCATGGAGCTTTCGCACTATGAAGAAGTACCGCGTTCGATTTCGGAAGAAATCATCTCCAAGTCCAAAGGTACTGCTTAATAGCTGCCTGCAGGTTGGATGATATAAGTTGTACTTTGGCCGGATGATGAGCCTCACTCGGCGCCATCCGGCCGATCACATAATCTTCTCTATAATTAAGGAGGAATTAGTTCAATGGCTAAGGCTAAATTTGAACGTAATAAACCGCACGTTAATATCGGTACAATCGGTCACGTCGACCACGGTAAAACAACGTTGACTGCTGCAATCACAACAGTTCTTTCGAAAAGATACGGTGGTGCTGCTGTAGCATTCGACCAAATCGACAAAGCTCCAGAAGAGCGCGAGCGCGGTATCACGATCTCGACAGCTCACGTTGAGTATGAGACGCCTAACCGTCACTACGCTCACGTTGACTGCCCAGGTCACGCCGACTACGTTAAGAACATGATCACTGGTGCTGCTCAAATGGACGGCGCAATCCTGGTTGTATCCGCAGCTGACGGCCCAATGCCGCAAACTCGCGAGCACATCCTTCTGTCCCGCCAAGTAGGCGTACCTTACATCGTCGTATTCCTGAACAAATGCGACATGGTTGAAGACGAAGAGCTTCTTGAATTGGTTGAGATGGAAGTTCGCGACCTTCTTAGCGAATATGAGTTCCCAGGCGATGATACTCCAATCATCCGTGGCGCTGCTCGTGAAGCACTTCAAAACCCAGATGGCGCTTGGGCTGACAAAATTGTTGAATTGTTCGAACAAGTCGACACTTACATCCCAACTCCACAACGTGATACTGACAAGCCGTTCCTTATGCCAGTTGAGGACGTGTTCACAATCACAGGCCGTGGTACTGTTGCTACAGGACGCGTTGAGCGTGGCGTAGTTAAAGTATCCGACGAAGTTGAAATCATCGGTATTGCTGAAGAAACTCGCAAATGCGTTGTAACAGGCGTTGAAATGTTCCGCAAATTGCTTGATTCCGCACAAGCTGGTGACAACATCGGCGCATTGCTTCGTGGTGTAGACCGTAAAGACATCGAGCGTGGTCAAGTACTTGCTAAGCCAGGTTCCGTTAAACCACACACGAACTTTACAGCTCAAATCTACGTTCTGACTAAAGAAGAGGGTGGCCGTCACAAGCCTTTCTTCACAGGCTACCGTCCACAATTCTACTTCCGTACAACTGACGTAACTGGCATCATCAGCTTGCCAGAAGGCACTGAAATGGTTATGCCTGGCGACAACATCACAGTAACGGTTGAGCTTATCGCTCCAATCGCTCTGGAAGATGGTACTCGCTTCGCGATCCGCGAAGGCGGCCGTACAGTTGGTGCAGGTGCAGTAGCATCCATCCAAAAATAATGAACTGCAGCGAAAGCTGCAGCTCGAACAAGTCCTCACTTGGTGAGGACTTGTTTTTTTTCTATTTTTTGATGTTTGCGATATTGGGCTGTATTCATTATTATAGGTGAAGACAAAGACGTGCTGATTGAAGCGATCAGCGAAGCAGCAATGGCAATAGATCGAATTAGAGAAGTGGCTCATGGTTATAGCCACTTTTTATTATGGCGTTTGACAGGGATTGGCTTTTACTATCCCAAAACATTCTTGAAAAAAACAAAACAATTTTGTTGCAATCGCCCATGGAATTCGATATAATATTGTCTGTTGGTCTGTGACGTTGCGATGATGTGAGAGGTTGCCGACACACCAGGCTCCTTTGCCATGAGGAGCGTGTCGGGTTTTCTTACGGAGTATGTCCGATACTAAATTGGGCGATAGAAGGAGGGACTTTGAAATGGCAAAGCAAAAGATTCGTATTCGTTTGAAAGCATACGATCATAGAATTCTGGATCAGTCCGCAGAGAAGATTGTTGAAACTGCGAAACGTTCCGGTGCAGGCGTGTCTGGGCCGATTCCGCTTCCAACTGAGAAGCAAATCATCACCATTCTGCGTGCGGTACACAAGTACAAGGATTCTAGGGAGCAATTCGAAATGCGCACTCATAAGCGTTTGATCGATATTGTTAACCCAACACCGCAAACGGTTGATGCGTTGATGCGCTTGGATCTACCATCCGGTGTAGATATCGAAATCAAACTGTAATAAGCACATTTGAAACCGAAAGGAAATGAGGTGTCAACATGAAAGGTATCTTAGGTAAAAAACTTGGAATGACGCAAGTGTTTACTGCTGACGGTAACGTAGTACCAGTAACGGTAATCGAGGCAGGCCCTTGTGTTGTTTTGCAGAAGAAAGACCAAGAGAATGATGGATATGTATCCATTCAAGTAGGTTTCTCTGACAAGAAAGTAAGCAGAGCAAACAAGCCGGAAATCGGCCACGCGAAAAAAGCCGAAACGGCTCCTAAGCGCTACGTTCGTGAATTCCGCGGCATCGCTGAATATGAAGTTGGCCAAGAGATTAAGGCTGATGTATTCGCAGCTGGCGAGTTTGTTGACGTTACGGCAACTTCCAAAGGTAAAGGTTTCCAAGGTAACATCAAACGTTGGAATCAAAGCCGCGGTCCAATGGCGCACGGTTCCCGTTATCACCGTGGACCAGGTTCGATGGGTTCGATTCAAGCGAACCGCGTTCCTAAAGGTAAACACCTTCCAGGTCACATGGGTAACGAAACAGTTACGATTCAAAACCTTGAAATCGTACGCGTTGATGTTGAGCGCAACGTATTGCTCGTTAAAGGCTCCATTCCGGGTCCTAAAAATAGCTTCGTTAAAGTTAAATCTACGGTGAAGAAATAATCGTTAAAGAAAGGAGGAACATGAAATGCCGAAAGTAGCACTTTTTAGCGTGAATGGATCGCAAGTTGGCGAGGTTGAATTGTCCGATGCAGTATTTGGAGTTGAACCTAACGTTCACGTATTGCACAGCGCAGTATTGTTGCAGCAAGCTTCTGAGCGCAGAGGTACGCACAAGACTAAAGGCCGCTCCGAAGTACGCGGTGGCGGACGTAAGCCTTGGAAACAAAAAGGTACAGGTCGCGCACGTCAAGGTAGCATCCGTGCCCCGCAATGGGTTGGCGGTGGTACAGTGTTCGGACCAACACCACGCAGCTACAGCTTCAAACTTCCTAAGAAAGTTCGTCGCTTAGCAATCAAATCTGCATTGTCGAGCAAAGTTGTTGATAACGAAATTATCGTTCTTGATCAACTGACATTCGCAGCTCCTAAGACTAAAGAATTCGCAGCTATTCTGAACAACCTGAAAGTGGCTCGTAAAGCACTTGTTGTTACAGCAAGCTACGAAGATAATGTAGCTCTTTCCGCTCGTAACCTTCCTAACGTGAAGTTCGTTGCAGCCGATGGCATCAATGTTCTAGACGTTATGAAATACGACAAGCTAATCATCACTAAAGAAGCAGTTGAAAAAGTACAGGAGGTGCTTGCGTAATGAAAAATCCACGCGATATTATCAAGCGCCCGATCATTACGGAACAAACGAGCGATTTCATGGCGAACAAACGCTATGTATTCGAAGTTGATCTTCGTGCGAACAAGACTGAGATCAAACTCGCGATCCAATCGATCTTCAAAGTGAAAGTAACAAGCGTAAACACGCTTCGCATGCCAGCTAAGCCTAAACGCTATGGCCGCCACAGCGGATATACATCCGAGTGGAAAAAAGCGATCGTGCAACTCAGTGCTGACAGCAATGAGCTTGAGTTTTTCGAAACAGTTTAATCGCGTTCGGGCCGTAGGGCTAACGTGATTAAACAAGATATCGGTTAAGGAGGGAATCGAAGTGCCAGTTAAGAAGTATAAACCGACATCTCCAGCGCGTCGTGGTATGTCCGTCTCGACTTTCGAAGAGATCACGACAAGCACACCGGAGAAATCGCTTCTTGCGCCGCTTTTCAAAAAAGCTGGTCGTAACAACCAAGGTAAAATTACGGTTCGTCATCACGGTGGCGGCCATAAGCGTAAATACCGTATCATCGACTTCAAACGTACCAAGGATGGTATCGTAGGTAACGTAGCGACGATCGAATATGATCCGAACCGTACATCCAACATCGCACTTATCCACTATGTGGATGGCGAGAAAGCCTACATCATCGCACCTAAAGGTCTTAAAGTTGGGGATCAAATCGTTTCCGGAGCGGATGCAGATATCAAGATTGGTAACACGTTGCCACTTGAAAACATCCCAGTAGGTACAGTTATCCACAATATCGAGTTGAAGCCTGGCAAAGGCGGACAATTGGTTCGTGCTGCAGGTACTGATGCTCAGCTTCTTGGTAAAGAAGAACACTACGTTACAATTCGCTTGACGTCTGGCGAAGTACGTCGTATTCTGAAGAAATGCCGTGCGACAATTGGTTCTGTAGGCAACGAGGATCACGAGCTCGTGAAAATCGGTAAAGCCGGCCGTTCCCGTTGGATGGGCAAGCGTCCTGAAGTACGTGGTGTTGTAATGAATCCTAACGATCACCCACACGGTGGTGGTGAAGGCCGTGCACCAATCGGACGTAAATCGCCTATGTCGCCATGGGGCAAACCGACTCTTGGCGCTAAGACACGCAAGAAGAAGAAAGCATCGAGCCAATACATTATTCGTCGTCGTACGAAGTAATAGGCGCCTCGGCGTCATCTGCTTAACGCGCGGCGCCCACGTAACAATAGCGTGAAGGGAGGATCATCCATGGGTCGCAGTTTGAAAAAGGGTCCGTTTATTGACGGTTACCTGCTTAAGAAGGTTGAAGTTCTGAACGCAGCTGAGAAGAAGACAGTCGTTAAAACTTGGTCGCGTCGTTCTACAATTTTCCCGCAATTCATCGGACACACGTTCGCTGTTTATGACGGTAAAAAACATGTACCGGTTTATGTGACAGAAGATATGGTTGGCCACAAACTCGGTGAGTTCGCGCCAACGCGTTCGTATAAAGGTCACGGCAACGACGACAAGAAGACTGGCCGTCGTTAATCGGATTAAAGCTTAAGGTCATAAAGTTTGAGAGGAGGTTCATCCATGCAACAAGCTAAAGCGTTCGCTAATCACGTCCGCATTGCACCTCGCAAAGCTCAATTGGTTGTTGATTTGATTCGTGGCAAGCAAGTTGGCGAAGCAATCGCGATTTTGCGTCACACGCCTAAATCGGCATCTCCAATCGTTGAGAAGTTGCTGAATTCCGCTATCGCAAACGCGGAGCACAACTACCAATTGGACGTGAACAAATTGGTCATTTCACAAGTGTTTGTGAACCAAGGACCAACAATGAAACGTTTCCGCCCGCGCGCAATGGGTCGTGCTAGCCGGATTAATAAGAGAACCAGCCACATTACTTTGGTGGTATCCGAAAAATAAGGAGGGAAAACGTGTGGGACAAAAGGTAAATCCCGTCGGTCTACGTATCGGCGTTATCCGTGATTGGGAATCCAAATGGTACGCTGGCAAAGACTTCGGCGACTTGCTTATGGAAGATGTTAAGATCCGTGAGCACCTGAAGAACAAATTGAAAGATGCGGCAGTTTCCAAGTTCGAAATCGAACGTGCAGCTAACCGCGTTAACGTTACAATTTATACAGCTAAGCCTGGTATGGTAATTGGTAAAGGCGGCTCCGAAGTTGAGACACTTCGTTCCGAGCTTTCGAAAATTGCTAAAGGCAAAAAAGTGCATATCAACATCTCCGAGATCAAACATCCTGAACTGGATGCAGTCCTCGTAGCTGAAAGCATTGCACAACAACTTGAGCGCCGGATTTCCTTCCGTCGTGCAATGAAACAATCGATTCAACGTACACTCCGTTCCGGCGCGAAAGGTATCAAAACTTCCGTTAGCGGCCGTCTTGGTGGCGCTGAGATCGCTCGTTCAGAAAGCTATAGCGAAGGTACAGTTCCTCTTCATACGCTGCGTGCGGATATTGACTACGGAACAGCGGAAGCTCATACAACTTACGGCCGTATCGGCGTTAAAGTATGGATCTACCGTGGTGAAATCCTTCCAACTAAGAAGAAAGCTCCACAGGAAGGAGGCAACTAATCATGTTGGTACCTAAACGTGTCAAACATCGTAAGCAACAACGTGGTTCCATGGCTGGTCGTGCTAAAGGCGGCACTGAAGTAGTATTCGGCGAATTCGGTCTTCAAGCTCTTGAGCCTTCATGGATCACTAACCGTCAAATCGAAGCAGCGCGTATCGCGATGACTCGTTACATCAAACGTGGTGGTAAAGTTTGGATCAAGATCTTCCCAGACAAGCCAATTACTCAAAAGCCTCTTGAAGTGCGGATGGGTAGCGGTAAAGGTAACGTTGAGAAATGGGTTGCTGTCGTAAAACCGGGCAAAATAATGTTCGAGCTTGCTGGCGTATCTGAAGAGATCGCTCGTGAGGCTATGCGTCTTGCAGCACATAAGCTTCCAGTGAAAACGAAGTTCGTGAAACGCGAAGAAGTGGGTGGTGAAGCAAATGAAAGCTAACGATTTCCGCAACCTAACCTCTGTTGAACTCGAACAAAAAGTCGCTGGATTCAAAGAAGAGCTATTCAACCTTCGTTTTCAATTGGCTACCGGCCAACTGGAAAACCCGACTCGCATCCGCGATGTTCGTAAGGACATAGCTCGTGCCAAAACCGTTCTTCGTGAAAGAGAACTCGGAATTAGCAGCTAATCTGCTTATACCCGTGAACCGATAACGAATGTATGGAAGGAGGATGAACATGAGCGAACGTAATGCGCGCAAAGTTCAAATCGGTAAAGTCGTGTCTGACAAAATGGACAAAACAATCGTTGTAGCGATTGAGACATATAAGAAGCATGACCTGTACCACAAACGTATCAAGTATACGAAAAAATTCAAAGCACATGACGAGAATAACCAGGCTAAGATTGGCGACATCGTCAAAGTCATGGAAACTCGCCCGCTTTCGAAAGACAAACGGTTCCGTTTAGTCGAAATCGTTGAAGCAGCTGTTATTTTCTAAGAATGCTTTAAGAAGCATTTTCTCGAAAGGAGGACGTTGAAATGATTCAACCATTTACGCGTTTGGCCGTCGCTGACAACTCCGGCGCGAAAGAACTGATGTGCATTCGTGTACTAGGTGGTACTGGACGTCGTGTAGGCCACATCGGCGATCTGATCGTCTGCTCCGTCAAACAAGCAACACCCGGTGGCGTTGTCAAAAAGGGTGACGTAGTAAAAGCGGTTATCGTTCGTACTAAACGTGCGGTTCGCCGTAAAGACGGTTCGTACATCGCATTTGATGAGAATGCAGCTGTAATCGTAAAAGAAGACAAGAGCCCGCGCGGCACACGTATTTTCGGACCAGTAGCTCGCGAACTTCGCGACCGCGACTTCATGAAAATCGTATCGCTTGCTCCGGAAGTTATCTAATTAGAATCTTGCGCACTTAAGCGCAGGGCACGCAGGAGGTGTACTCATGCCACGGTTAAAAAAAGTGTTGGAATCTCACAACAATAAGTTGCACGTCAAAAAAGACGACACGGTTATGGTTATTACGGGTAAAGACAAAGGCAAAAAAGGCCGCGTAATTGCTGCGTATCCACGTCAAAACCGCGTTCTCGTCGAAGGCGTCAATATGGTGAAGAAGCATACTCGTCCTTCGCAAGCTAATCCGCAAGGCGGCATTATCGAGCAAGAAGCGGCGATTCATGTTTCCAACGTTATGCACATCGATCCTAAGAGCGGTAAAGTAACTCGGATCGGTTACAAAGTGCTTGATAACGGCAATAAAGTCCGGATCGCTAAAAAGTCCGGCGAGGTTATTGATTAATTGACCGATACGGAAAGGAGGTTCACGTTACATGGCAGTAAGAATGAAAGATCGTTTTCTTAACGAAATCACTCCTGCTCTGATGCAGAAGTTCAACTATTCGACAGTAATGCAAGTGCCTAAAATCGAGAAAGTTGTTATCAACATGGGTGTTGGTGAAGCTGTTTCGAACTCCAAAGTGCTTGACGCTGCTGTTGAAGATATGCGCTTGATCGCTGGTCAAAAACCTGTCGTAACACGTTCGAAAAAATCGATCGCAGGTTTCAAACTTCGCGAAAACATGCCAATCGGGGTTAAAGTAACGCTGCGCGGTGAGCGCATGTACTACTTCCTTGATAAACTGTTCAACGTTACTCTTCCGCGCGTGCGTGACTTCCGCGGTGTTTCGAACAAAGCGTTCGACGGCCGTGGTAACTACACACTTGGCTTGAAAGAGCAGCTGATCTTCCCGGAGATCGAGTATGATAAAGTTGATAAAGTTCGTGGTATGGACGTCGTCATCGTCACGACGGCAAAAACGGACGAAGAAGCTCGTGAACTGCTGACCCAATTGGGCATGCCGTTTACGAAGTAATCCACAGGAGGTGTAATACCAAGTGGCAAAAACTTCGATGAAGGTTAAGCAGCAACGTGCACCTAAATTCAAAGTGCAGGCTTACACACGCTGCGAACGTTGCGGCCGTCCGCATTCCGTTTTGCAAAAGTTTAAAATTTGCCGGATTTGTTTCCGTGAATTAGCATACAAAGGCCAGATACCTGGCGTTAAAAAAGCAAGCTGGTAATCAGCCTAGTTCGGGAAGGAGGTTTACACAATGGTTATGTCTGATCCGATCGCAGATATGCTTACACGCATTCGCAACGCAAACGTTGTGCGTCATGAGACGGTAGAAATGCCTGCTTCTAAAGTGAAGAAGCAAATCGCAGAAATTTTGAAACGCGAGGGCTTTATCCGCGATGCTGAGTTTATCGAAGATAGCAAACAAGGGATTATCCGTATTTTCTTGAAATATGGCCCGAACCAAGAGCGTGTAATTACGGGGCTGAAACGCATCAGCAAGCCGGGTCTACGCGTTTACACGAAGAGCACTGAAGTGCCTCGCGTACTGGGTGGCTTGGGAATGGCGATCATTTCCACATCCAAAGGAATTATGACTGACAAAGAAGCTCGCCAAGTTAAGTCCGGCGGCGAAGTTGTCTGCTACGTTTGGTAATTAACTGTCACAACGATTGGAGGTGTAACAATGTCTCGTATTGGCCGTAAACCAATTACAGTTCCAGGCGGTGTAAACATCGACCTGAGCAATAGCGTAATCACTGTTAAAGGACCTAAAGGTACTCTGAGCCGCGAACTTCACAAGGATATGAAAGTGGTAGTTGCGGACAGCGTTCTTACTGTTGAGCGTCCTTCTGACAATAAATTGCATCGTTCCCTGCACGGTACAACTCGCAGCATCATTGCTAACATGGTTAGTGGTGTAACTGAAGGCTTCGTTAAGAACCTTGAGCTAGTAGGCGTTGGTTACCGTGCAAACAAAACTGGCGAGAAAATCGTACTTAACGTTGGTTACTCGCACCCAGTAGAAATCACTCCTGAGAACGGCATCGAGTTTGAAGTTCCTTCGAACACGAAAATCATCGTAAGAGGTATCGACAAGGAGCTTGTTGGTGCAACTGCTGCGAAGATCCGTTCCGTACGTGAACCTGAGCCGTATAAAGGTAAAGGTATCAAGTATGAAGGCGAGCGTATCCTTCGTAAAGAAGGTAAAGCTGGTAAGAAGAAGTAAGCAGCTGCTTAACCGCGCTGCTTGACCGGATAGCGTCATAAGGACTGAGAAAGGAGTGTACAACGAATGATTACAAAAGGCGATAAGAACAAAGCTCGTCTGAAACGTCACCTGCGTGTACGTAAGAAAATCAACGGAACTACGCAGCGTCCACGTCTCTCTGTATTCCGTTCCTCCAAGCACATCTATGCACAACTGATCGATGATGTTCAAGGCGTAACAATCGCACAAGCATCGACGCTCGATAAAGAAGTTGCAGAGCAAATTAGCAATGGCGGTAACGTTGAGGCTGCTCGCAAAATCGGTGAAGTAATTGCTGCTCGCGCTAAAGCGAAAGGCTATGACCAAGTCGTATTTGATCGCGGCGGATATTTGTACCACGGAAGAATTCAAGCACTGGCTGATGCAGCTCGTGAAGCAGGTCTTGAATTCTAATCGACAATACTTATGAAGGAGGTAACTCGACTTGCGTATAGATCCAAATGCATTGGAACTTACTGAAAAAGTAGTTCAAATCAACCGTGTAGCGAAAGTAGTAAAAGGCGGACGCCGTTTCAGCTTCAGCGCGCTGGTAGTTGTAGGCGACGGTAAAGGATACGTTGGCGCAGGAATCGGTAAAGCTGGCGAAGTACCTGATGCAATCCGCAAAGGTATTGAAGACGCTAAGAAAAACCTGATTCATGTTCCACTCGTGAAAACAACAATTCCTCACCAAGTACTTGGTCACTTCGGCGCTGGCCGCGTTCTTTTGAAGCCAGCATCTGAAGGTACTGGAGTAATTGCAGGCGGCCCGGTTCGTGCCGTTCTTGAGCTTGCAGGTGTAGGTGACATTCTGACTAAATCGCTTGGCTCTTCAAACTCCATGAATATGGTTAACGCGACACTAGAAGGACTTTCCCGTCTGAAACGTGCCGAAGATGTTGCTAAACTTCGTGGCAAAACAGTTAAAGAGCTTTTGGGCTAAGGAGGAGAATACGATGGCAAAATTGCAAATCACCCTCGTTCGCAGCCTGATCGGTCGTAACGAGAAACAGCGTGCGACTGTTGCTACGCTCGGTCTTCGCAAAATTCGTCAATCGGTTGTCCACAGCGACAGCCCAGCTATCCGTGGCATGATTACTCATGTCAGCCACTTGGTTAAAGTGGAAGAAGTACAAGGTTAATCGCCATTCAGGGCGAAGTAATATAGCAACAACAAGTGATGTCGGAAGACAACACAAAACATTAAGGAGGTGCAACGCACGATGAAATTGCATGAACTTTCACCAGCACCGGGTTCTCGTAAAGAAGGTTTCCGTAAAGGCCGTGGTATCGGTAGCGGAAACGGTAAGACTGCCGGTCGCGGTCACAAAGGTCAAAATGCTCGTTCCGGTGGTGGCGTTCGCCCAGGGTTCGAGGGCGGTCAAAACCCATTGTACCGTCGTCTGCCTAAACGCGGCTTCAACAACCCATTCCGTAAAGAGTATGCGATTGTGAACATCGATGAGTTGAACGGCTTTGCAGCTGGCACAGAAGTAACTCCTGAGCTACTGCTTGAGCAAGGTATCGTTAAAAACCCACAGAGCGGAATCAAAATCTTGGGTAACGGCGAAATCACTGTTCAGCTTACGGTAAAAGCAAGCAAGTTCTCTCAATCTGCGGTAGAGAAAATCCAGGCTGCCGGCGGTAAAACCGAGGTGATCTAATTGTTCAAGACCGTGTCCAACATTTGGAAAGTGGAAGACCTTCGCAAGCGGATCCTGTTCACTTTGTTCATCTTGCTCGTTTACCGAATCGGTTCTTTTATCCCGGTTCCTGGTGTAGATAAAGATGTATTTACGCAAACGGATCAGGCCGGTTCTGAGTTGTTTGGTTTGCTTAATACGTTCTCCGGTGGGGCACTGTTCCAGTTCTCGATTTTCGCGATCGGGATCATGCCTTACATCACCTCATCGATCATCGTACAATTGTTGTCGATGGACGTAATTCCTAAATTCGCTGAATGGGCGAAAGAAGGCGAGAACGGAAAACGTAAGCTTGCTCAAATTACTCGTTACGGTACCGTTATTCTTGGTCTTGTCCAAGGTTTCGGTACAGCGATCGGTTTCAATCGGCTCTACTCGCTCGATATGATTCCTAATGCGACGTATACGGATTATATTATGATTGCGATAATCCTTACGGCAGGAACTGCCTTCCTCATGTGGCTCGGAGAGCAAATCACAGAGAAAGGCATCGGTAACGGGATTTCGGTCCTGATCTTCGCCGGTATCGTAGCAAGAATTCCTTCACATGCGCGTTCGATTTACCAACAAGAGTTCGTGGATGTGCAAGGTTCGCTCTTCCTCAACATCATTAAGGTAGTTGCGATTATTATTGCAATCATTGCAATCGTAGTCGGGGTTATCTTCGTTCAACAAGGGATTCGTAAAATTCCGGTTCAATACGCTAAACGCGTAGTTGGTCGGAAAATGTACGGTGGTCAATCGACACACATTCCGCTCAAAGTTAACGGCGCAGGGGTTATTCCGGTAATCTTCGCTGTGTCGCTGCTGATGTTCCCGATCACGATCGCGAACTTCTGGTCGACACACTCTTGGGCAAGATGGGTTCAAGAACACATGCCTTACGACAAACCGCTTGGTATGGTGTTGTATGTAATTCTGATTGTAGCTTTCACGTTCTTCTACACGTTCGTGCAAATCAATCCGGTGCAGATGGCTGATCAAATGAAGAAGAATGGCGGTTATATCCCAGGTATTCGCCCAGGTAAACCAACATCCTCTTACATTACACGCGTCATGTCGCGTATCACGCTCAGCGGTGCGATTTTCTTGTCGCTTATCTCGATCCTGCCGGTTCTGTTCGGTACGCTCGCAGATCTGCCTCGTGACGTTAAGCTGGGCGGTACATCGCTGCTAATCGTTATCGGTGTTGCATTGGATACGATGAAGCAGATCGAGACGCAATTGATCAAGCGCCACTACAAAGGGTTTATCAATAAATAACTATAGGTTCGCTAGCGGGCTTCCGCGCATGTAGCATGTGGCGGGACCCGGCCGAGCCTATTATGTTTAAAGCGAGGAACACGCTAATGAACATCTTATTCATGGGCCCTCCAGGCGCAGGTAAAGGCACACAGGCGGAACGTATTGTGGATACTTTCAAAGTACCGCATATCTCCACTGGCGATGCTTTCCGTTTGGCAATGAAGCAAGGCACTCCACTTGGTGTGAAGGCGAAAGAATTCGTGGATCAAGGTCTTCTTGTTCCCGATGAAATTACGAACGGCATCGTTCGTGACCGCCTTGCGCAAGAGGATTGCAACATAGGCTTCCTGCTTGACGGTTTTCCACGCACGCTTCAGCAAGCTGAGGCGCTGGACGGGATGTTGGCTGAAATGGGACGCAGTATCGATCACGTCGTTAACCTCAAGGTTGACCGCGGTCTACTGCTTGCGCGTCTGACCGGTCGTCGCATTTGTAAATCATGCGGCTCCACGTACCATGTTATGTTCAACCCGCCGAAGCAAGAAGGCGTTTGTGATAAATGCGGCGGCGAGCTGTATCAGCGGTCAGACGATACGGAAGCAAAAGTAGGCACGCGTCTTGACGAATACATCTCCAAAACGGCTCCATTGCTCGAGTACTACTCGAACAAAGGCGTTTTGTGTGAAGTAGACGGCGAGAGGGAAATCGACGAAGTTACGGCTGAGATCGTAAGCTGCCTACGGGGAACAGCGGAATGATCATATGCAAATCCGATTCGGAATTGCAATATATGAGAAGAGCTGGTCAAATTGTTGCGGAAACGCATCGATTGCTTAAACAAGCGATTCGCCCAGGTGTAACCACCAAGGAATTGGACGAAATTGCTGAATCGTACATTCGCAGTCAGGACGCCATACCTTCTTTCAAAGGGTACAATCAATTTCCTGCCAGCATCTGCGCTTCTGTAAACAATGAGCTGGTACACGGCATTCCTGGACCACGCAAACTGAACGACGGCGACGTCATCAGTATTGATATCGGCGCACAGTACAAAGGGTATCATGGCGATTCGGCATGGACCTATGGTGTGGGCGAGATAAGTGAAGAGTCAAAGCGGCTGCTCGACATTACAGAACAGTCACTGTATGCAGGACTCGCACTCGTGAAGCCGGATGTTCGTTTGTTTACCATCTCGCATGCGATTCAACAAGTGATCGAAGCTGCTGGTTTATCTGTTGTTCGTGAGTTTGTCGGTCATGGTATTGGTGCAGACCTCCATGAAGAACCTGAAATTCCGAACTACGGATTACCCGATCGCGGACCTCGTCTTAAACCAGGAATGGTTCTGGCGATTGAGCCGATGGTCAACATCGGTGAGCGATATGTGCGTACTCTGGAGGATAATTGGACAGTCGTTACGGAAGACGGTTCATGGTGTGCTCACTTCGAGCATACGGTGGCTGTAACTGAAGATGGCTGCGAAATATTAACCCTATCCAGGGAGCAGGCAGGTTGAGCGCATTGGAATATATGCCGGAGATCGGTCGACTTGTGAAGGTGCTTCGGGGGAAAGACGCAGGCTCATATGCCGTTATCATTCAGGTTCTGGATGAACGTTTTGTTCTTGTAGCAGACGGCGACAAGCGGCGCTTCGATCAATCGAAGAAGAAGAACGTACTGCATCTTCTGATGCAACCGGTCGTCAGTCCAGAAGTGGCTGACAGCATGCGGGAAACCGGCCGTGTAACAAACGCAAAATTGCGTTATGCTATTCAGAAGGCTCTGCAAGGGAAAGGAGACTGACTTTGGCTAAAGAAGACGTCATTGAAGTCGAAGGTACGGTTATTGAACCACTACCTAACGCCATGTTCAAGGTGGAACTGGAGAACGGACACCAGATTCTCGCTCACGTATCGGGCAAGCTCAGAATGCATTTCATCCGTATTCTGACAGGAGATAAAGTAGTCATTCAGTTGTCACCTTATGATTTGTCAAGAGGACGCATTACCTATCGGAAGTAGTCGCTTAAGGCGCCTGCCCACGAAAGATATCGGGAGGTAATCACAATGAAGGTAAGACCTTCGGTCAAGCCGATTTGCGAGAAATGTAAAGTCATTCGCCGCAAAGGCAATGTTATGGTTATTTGTGAAAATCCGAAACACAAACAAAAACAAGGATAAAGGAGGAATAACGGTACATGGCACGTATTGCTGGTGTAGACTTACCGCGTGATAAGCGCGTTGTCATCGCTCTAACGTACATCTTCGGTATCGGCAGAACAACTGCTAACAAGATCCTGGAAACGACTGGTATTAGCGAAAATACTCGCGTTCGCGATCTGACTGAAGATGAAGTTAGCCAACTTCGTGAAACAATCGACAAGACTGTTAAAGTTGAAGGCGACCTTCGTCGTGAGATCTCGCTTAACATCAAACGTCTGATCGAAATCGGTTGCTACCGTGGTGTTCGTCACCGTCGTGGTCTTCCGGTTCGTGGTCAACGGACTAAAACAAATGCTCGTACGCGTAAAGGTCCTCGCCGGACTGTAGCGAACAAGAAGAAATAAGAAGGAGGGATAACCGATAATGGCTAAACCAAAAAAAGTGGTGCGTACGAAACGTCGTGACCGTAAAAATATTGATTCTGGCGTAGCGCACATCCGCTCGACATTCAATAATACGATCGTAACGATTACAGATCCGCACGGAAACGCGATTTCTTGGGCAAGCTCGGGTAACCTCGGCTTTAAAGGTTCCCGTAAGAGCACGCCTTATGCAGCTCAAATGGCTGCTGAATCCGCAGCTAAAGCGGCAATGGAACACGGTATGAAAACGGTCGAGGTAATGGTTAAAGGCCCAGGCGCTGGTCGTGAAGCAGCAATTCGTTCGCTTCAAGCAACTGGTCTGGAAGTTAACCTTATTAAAGACGTAACTCCGGTTCCACATAACGGATGCCGCCCGCCAAAACGTCGTCGCGTATAGTCCAAATTTTGTGGTATCAAATTAATCCAACTTGTGAATAATGGTTGTGAAGGTTTGCCATACTACATGATTTGACTTACAATCGCGATAATGGTAACGGAGCGACGTTTTGAGGGAGGGTTCTATTAGTGATTGAGATCGAAAAGCCGAAAATCGAAACCGTAGAACTGAATGAGGATGGCACTTACGGACGGTTCGTCGTTGAACCGCTTGAACGTGGATACGGAGCAACGCTTGGGAATTCCCTTCGTAGAATTCTGTTGTCGTCGCTGCCTGGCGCAGCGGTAACATCTGTTCAAATCGATGGTGTTCTTCATGAGTTCTCTACGGTTCCAGGTGTGATGGAAGATGTTACTGAAATCATCCTGAATCTCAAAGGCCTCTCGCTAAAAATCCATTCCGACGAAGAGAAGGTATTGGAAATTGATGCGGAAGGTGAAGGCAACGTTACGGCTGGCGATATTCGCGCAGACAGCGATGTCGAGATTTTAAGCCCTGATCTTCATATCGCGACGCTGGCCTCCGGTGCACGTCTTCACATGCGAGTATTTGCTAACCGCGGACGCGGTTATGTGCAAGCAGATCGCAACAAACGGGAAGATCAGCCTATCGGCGTTATCCCTGTTGATTCGATCTACACGCCGATTACTCGTGTAAACTACTCGATTGAGAATACACGTGTTGGTCAAGTGACTAACTACGATAAGCTCACACTTGAAGTTTGGACTGACGGAAGCATTCGTCCGGAAGAGGCAGTCAGCCTCGGCGCCAAAATTTTGACTGAGCATCTGGATCTGTTCGTTGGTCTGACTGACGAAGCGAAAGATGCTGAGATCATGGTTGAAAAAGAAGAAGACAAGAAAGAGAAAGTGCTCGAGATGACGATCGAAGAACTCGATCTGTCCGTGCGTTCTTATAACTGTCTCAAACGTGCAGGTATCAACACCGTTCAAGAGCTGATCACGAAGACGGAAGAAGACATGATGAAAGTCCGTAACCTCGGACGCAAGTCTTTGGAAGAAGTTCAAGAGAAGCTTGAAGAACTTGGTCTTGGCCTCCGCATGGAAGAATAGAAAGCAGCACAGACTAGAGGTCTATAGACTGTTTTAAGGAGGGGAAATTCGAATGGCATATTCAAAATTGAGCCGTGACGCTAGCTCCCGGAAAGCATTGTTCCGCGATCTCGTTACTGACTTGTTCTTGTATGAGCGTATTCAAACGACTGAGGCGAAAGCGAAAGAACTTCGTCCAATCGCTGAGAAGCTGATCACGCTTGCTAAACGCGGTGATCTTCACGCGCGTCGTCAAGTTGCAGCTTTCGTTCGCCGTGAGTCTCTTGCTGCAGGTGAGCAAGATGCAATCCAAAAATTGTTCTCAGAACTGGCAACTCGTTACTCGGAGCGTCCAGGCGGCTATACGCGTATCTTGAAGCTAGGACCTCGTCGCGGTGACGCGGCGCCTATGGTTTACTTGGAACTGGTAGACCGCGCGTAGCAAACGAAGGGTGGACCTTGCGGCCACCTTTTTTTGTTGCCCTTAGGAGCACCGGTGAAAGGAGACTTGGGATGAGGAACATTCGGATGGTCATCAGCTATGTAGGAACGTCCTACCACGGCTTTCAGACACAACCGATCGGTAACACGGTTCAAGATGTCTTAGAGCAGGCAATTGTCGTGCTAACGGGGGAGAAAGTAAATATTACTGCGTCAGGAAGAACAGATGCTGGCGTTCACGCACGTGGACAAGTCATCAACTTCCTGACTTCATCACCAATACCCGTGCATCGCTGGGCATTGGCGCTCAATTCCAGACTTCCGGATGATATTTCGGTACTGAGAGCGGATGAAGTGCCCCTTGATTTTCATGCCAGTTACAGCGCCAAACGGAAGACGTATCGGTATTCCATCGATACGAACAAGTTTGCGGATATTTTTGAACGGTATTATCGATTTCATTATCCCATGCCTCTTCGTCTGCCCGAGATGAGAGCTGCGCTTGCGAAGCTGGTAGGCCAGCATGACTTCACATCATTCGCATCGCAGCGATCGACCAAACGAACCCATACGCGGACAGTGATCAGCGCACGTTTGGACGAGAGCGAAGGGAAGCTTGATCTCTTCATTACGGGGGATGGTTTCCTTTACAACATGGTAAGAATCATTGTAGGAACGCTTCTGCGAGTTGGAGAAGGCAAGTGGAATGTAGATGATGTTGTCCGCATTCTAGCTGCCAAGGACCGCACTAAAGCTGGACCTACGGCTATGGCTCACGGACTTATGTTGTGGGAAGTGGAGTACGACGATTGATGAGTATTTCCAACTCTTCACATGCATCGTATCCAAAGAAATCACTTGCACTTGCCTATTCGTTGTAGTAGAATATAACTTGTGCTTTCTTAGTGGCTCTCCCACAGCCCCGACTGAGATCGCCGCGTAACATCAGTATTTTGACGATTAATCGAGCCGTTTACGGATGATTGGCTCGAGGAGACCGATGGTCGATTCAGCATCATCTTTAAAGGTCACATAACAACATAAATGAACCGATTGTTTGAAATGAAGAAGGAGGAACATCCATGCGCACTACCTATATGGCTAAGCCAAATGAAGTTGAACGCAAATGGTACGTCATTGACGCAGAAGGCAAAACGCTTGGCCGCCTTGCGAGCGAAGCTGCAGCCCTGATCCGCGGCAAACACAAACCACAATTTACACCTCACGTTGACACGGGTGACTTCGTAGTTGTCATCAACGCTGAAAAGATCCACCTGACAGGCAAGAAATTGCAAAACAAAATGTACTACCGTCACTCCATGTACCAAGGCGGTTTGAAAGTTACTCCAGCCCAAGACATGATCAAGAACAAGCCAGAATACGTTCTGGAACAAGCTATCCACGGCATGCTTCCTAAAAATCGCCTTGGCGACAAAATGAAGCTTAAACTCAAAGTATATGCAGGATCGGAACACCCGCATCAAGCACAAAATCCAGAAGTTTACGAACTTCGCGGTTAATTAGAGGGAGGTCAGTTTCATGGCACAAGTTCAATACTATGGAACCGGTCGTCGTAAACACTCTGTAGCACGTGTACGTCTCGTGCCGGGTGAAGGACGAATCATTATCAACAAACGTGATCTTAATGACTACTTCGGTTTGGAAACACTGAAGCTGATCGTTAAACAACCGCTTGCTCTTACTGAGACTACAAGCAAATACGATATCTTGGTAATCGCACACGGCGGCGGTATCTCCGGCCAAGCTGGCGCAATCCGTCACGGTATTTCCCGTGCATTGCTCAAAGCAGACCCTGAATTCCGTCCAGCTCTGAAACGTGCTGGCTTCTTGACTCGTGACCCACGTATGAAAGAACGTAAGAAATACGGTCTTAAAGCAGCTCGTCGTGCACCACAATTCTCGAAACGTTAATATTTTTCATCAAATGCCTTCTCTGTTCAAGCAGAGAGGGCATTTTTCATTTATATACATATTTATAAGCATTGAACAATTTCCAGAATGGACGTATAATTTAATGTAGATTGATTTACTAGGAATTAAGATATGGAGGGCATCACCATGAATCTGTTTGAAAAAGAAGCGCTCATCAAAGAGCAGGCAGAACTACTGGAAAACGCAACGCCGCAAGAAATCCTGAAGTTCGCGGTAGAAACATTCCCGAACATCACATTTGCATGCAGTTTTGGCGCGGAAGATGTCGTGCTTGTCGATATGCTGCAGAAGATTAGCCCGAAGACAGATATTTTCTATCTGGATACGGACTTCCACTTTAAAGAAACGTATGAGACACGCGACAAGATGGAAGAGATCTACAACCTGAAGTTCGTTCAAGTGAAGCCAGCCATTACGCCTGAGGAGCAAGCTGTCCAATTCGGCGAAGAGCTGTGGAAGTCGGATGCAACTCAATGCTGTAACATTCGTAAGGTAGATCCACTTACACAAATCCTGTCCAAGTACGAAGCATGGATCACAGGCATTCGCCGTGACCAAGCGCCGACTCGTGCTAATGCGAAGAAGATCGAGTACGACACGAAGTTCGGATTGGTAAAATTCAATCCGATCGCGAACTGGACTTCCGAGGATGTTTGGAACTATATCCGTGAGAACAATGTTTACTACAATCCGCTACACGACAACAACTATCCGAGTATCGGCTGCGAATACTGCACACGCCAAGTTATGCCAGGTGAAGATCCTCGTGCAGGACGTTGGTCCGGTCAAGAGAAAACAGAGTGCGGATTGCATAAATAAAATAATTAATTAATAAGCAGAGGAGTTTCCCATACATGACCAGCATTAAGCCGCATGGCGGCGTACTCGTCAACCGAATCGCAACAGGCGCTGAACGCGAAGCGCTCTTACCAGAAGCGGCATCGTTACCATCCATCATCATTAACAATTGGACTATTTCCGATTTGGATTTGATCGGCGTAGGCGCGTTCTCGCCGCTTACAGGATTCCTTAATGAAGCGGACTATCGCTCGGTTGTTGAGCGTATGCGGCTTGCAGACGGCACAGTATGGAGTATCCCAATTACACTTGCCGTTGAAGAAGCGAAGGCAGCTGAACTGTCCACAGGCCAGCGTGCAGCGCTTATTGGTGAAGATAATACGGTATATGCCGTTATCGAGATCGAGAGCATCTATAACGTTGATCAGAAGCACGAAGCTGTGAATGTGTTCAAGACAGACGATGTTGCACACCCAGGCGTAGCGAAGCTCTACGCTCGTCCTTCTACGTACGTAGGGGGTTCGATTACTGTACTGAACCGTCCTGTGCCGGAGAAATTCAACGAGTTTTATTTTGACCCGGCTGAAACAAGACGGATCTTCGCGGAGAAGGGCTGGCGCTCAGTTGTTGGCTTCCAAACACGTAATCCGGTTCACCGTGCTCATGAATATATCCAGAAGTGTGCAATGGAAATTGTAGATGCACTCTTCTTGAACCCGCTTGTTGGCGAAACGAAGTCCGATGATGTTCCAGCGAACGTTCGGATGAAGAGCTACATCGCGCTGCTCGAGAACTACTACCCAGCGGATCGTACGTTCCTTGGCGTATTCCCGGCAGCAATGCGTTATGCTGGCCCGCGTGAAGCGATCTTCCATGCGATGGTTCGCAAAAACTACGGCTGCACGCACTTCATCGTTGGACGTGACCATGCTGGTGTAGGTGATTACTACGGTACGTATGAAGCGCAAGAGCTGCTTCGTTCGTTCCCGGCGGACGATCTCGGTATCCAGCCGCTTTATTTTGAACACAGCTTCTTCTGCACGAAGTGCGGCAACATGGCATCGAGCAAAACTTGCCCGCACGGCAAAGAGGATCATTTGACATTGTCCGGTACGAAGGTTCGTGCGCTGCTGCGCGATGGCGTATGCCCTCCGCCAGAATTCTCCCGTCCGGAAGTGGCCAAGATTCTTATCGAAGGTATGGCTGAACAGCCTGTGAATTAAGAGCATAACAAGCCACCTCGTCCCATAGGATGATAAAGAAGCACAGGACAACTTCTGTGCATGATCATCGGATGGAGATTGGGGTGGCTTTTTGTATGACCAAAGTTCGGAAACGCTTCGTCATCTGGATTACCTATCGAGGCGCGGTCCGCATTACGCTAGGTGTCATCGCTGTTCTGCTAACCGTGATCCTGTTGACGCAGGAAGTGCCGGCTACGCGTACCTGGACGTATTGGACGCTGCCGCTATCCGGCAAAGTGATCGCCATCGATGCGGGACACGGCGGAGTGGACGGAGGAGCGGTTAGCAATCAGGGGCTTGTGGAGAAGGACTTGAACCTCGCGATTGCTCTTCAGCTTCGGGATTATCTGCAGGAGGCCGGCGCAATTGTCGTGATGACCCGAGAAGGTGATTACGACCTTGCTGACAAGGGAACCTCGAAGATCAGCCAGCGTAAAACGCAGGACTTGGTGAAACGGGCACAATTCGTGAAGGACAACCATGCAAGCCTGCTGCTGAGCATTCACATGAACAGTATACCTTCGCCTAAATGGTCCGGCGCACAGACATTCTTCTATCCGAATATGCCGGAGAACGCCGTCCTCGCATCACTAATTCAAGATGAAATACGGCGAAATCTCGCCAACACGGATCGCCTTGCGGCCACAGTGAATACCGTCTACCTCTTGAAGGCTATGCAAGATGTACCAACCGCGCTCGTTGAGGTGGGCTTCTTATCGAACCCAGGCGAGGCTTCCAGGCTGGCAGATGCCGAGTATCAGAAGAAGGTGGCAGCATCGATCTATCAAGGCGTTCTGCGCTTCACAGCGGGCGAGAAGTGGGGAGCTGCGCCTAAAGGATAGACGAGCTTAAGGCTTCGCTTATTCGGTGCTGAGGTTGGAAGGCGGGCATTGTCTTGTTATAATAAGAGCAAGTACTTACAGCATATATGCACTAATGTTGAAATCAGGGACAAGAGGAGACGAATATACATGTTGACCCGTGAGAATGTAATTGAAGCCGCCGAATCAGTGGCGGCTCCTTATAAAGCGGAAGGCACGCAGATTACCTTCCGCGATGTTGTAGTGAAGGACCGTCACGTATCGATGACGGTCATCGGTGCGGCCGCGAGCGCGGAGAGCGCGCTTGAGGCTGCTCTGCGCGAAGCGCTGACCGCAGCCGGCGCCGAAACCGTGCACTGCCGGTTTCGGTCCGGCGAGGCCGCGCCGCAGGCGGCCGGCAGCGCAGGCGCAGCAGCAGCTGCGGGCGCTTCCGCCGCAGGCGCGGCAGGCGGCGCGGGCCCCGTACGTGGTCACGGGGCCGGCCTTGAGGCGAATCCGCTGCTCGGCGGTAGCAGCGGGACGCACTTCATCGCCGTCGCCAGCGGCAAGGGCGGCGTCGGCAAGTCCACGGTGACCGTCAATCTCGCGGTCGCCTTAGCCCGCAGGGGCAAGCGTGTGGGCATTATCGACGCCGACATCTACGGCTTCAGCGTGCCCGATATGATGGGCATCGAGGAGCGCCCAGAGGTCGTGAACGAACGCGTAATCCCGATTGAGAAATTCGGGGTCAAAGTGATGTCGATGGGCTTCTTCGTTGAAGACAATGCGCCGATCGTATGGCGTGGTCCAATGCTCGGCAAGATGCTCCGCAATTTCTTCGCGGAGATCGAGTGGGGCGAGCTGGACTACCTGCTGCTTGACCTGCCGCCAGGCACAGGCGACGTGGCGCTAGATGTTCATCAGATGATTCCGCAGAGCAAGGAAATCATCGTTACGACGCCGCATGCGACAGCTGCCTTCGTTGCTGCACGAGCAGGCGCAATGGCAATCAAGACCGAACATGAAATTATCGGTATCGTTGAGAATATGTCGTACTACATCAGCAAGGACGGGGAGCACGAGTACGTGTTTGGCCGCGGCGGCGGCGCGAGACTGGCGGAGTCGCTGAACGCGGATCTGCTTGCCCAAATTCCGCTTGGCGCGCCGGACAACCTCGCGACCGAGCCGGATTTTGCACCATGCGTATATAAAGCCGATACAGACACGGGCCGCATCTACTTGGAAGTGGCTGACTCTGTTATCGCGAAGTGTGAAGCGTAAGCCACAACTCACTGGACTGCTTACACGCCTTTGCACTACACGCACTGCACTCTTAACCCTTCACGTCACCTTCATCAACTAAAAAAGCCAACATCCTGCACAATTGTGCATAAGATGTTGGCTTTTCTTTATTCAATTACTTATCCACCTGTGTATATCCACTGCCGCTTAACCACTGTCTCTTATCCAGTTCCCTTATCCACGACTTATCCACTTATCCTGTATAACTTTCGAATTGGATCAACCGCCGCCGCCGGAGTCACCCATACCATCGCCGCCGCTGTCGCCGCCACTATCACCGCCGCTGTCACCCTCACCGCCGCCGCTATCCTTTTGCTTTGTCACTTTTTCATCAGGCTTCGGCTTAAGTTCTTCTTGAACGGCTTTTTTAAGCAGATCGAGAATTTCTAAGCGGTAGAGCGGGCTTTGCATCGATTCCTGCATGATCGACATGACCTGCTTGCGATATTGCGTGCTTTGCAGCACTTCCAGAATCATTTTATCCATTTCAGGGCTCTTCATCACTTGCATAAGATCCTTCTGATAAGTCGGATCCTTCAGCAAATCCTTATGAATTTGCTTGTTCTGCTTATTGACTGCCTTCGCAAACTCGCCAGCGAAGCGGGGATCTGTCATCAATTTCTCGATCGTTTTATTGTACTCCGGTGATACGAGCGTTTCTTTTACAGCCATCCGCATTTGTTCCTGATCTTGTACGGACAGAATTCGTGCACCGGTACCGTTGTTGCCTATAGTTGCTGAGGCCGATTCCTGAAGCGCCTTTTGGGCATCCTCGGTTTTAAGAATGTCGATGACCATCGATTTCATATCCTTATAACTAATCGGCTCACTGGACGCGCTGGTCGGCTCAGACCCGCAGCCGGACAATAGTGATGCGATAATGGCGATGGCACCTACCCATGACAAACGTTTGAGCATATTGGCACTGTCTCCCTTCTGAAAATACGGCTTTTTTCTAGCTGTAGTATGCGACAATGTTCATCGGATTATCATGGACGAGACATAGCTTTTTGCAAGTGGCGTGGTACAATGAAGGATGATTAAACTTGATTGAAAAATAAGCCGTTTAAACGGCATAATACTTGCCCGCACAAATTGTTTAGGAGCTGAATTAACGTGAATATTCGAAAATGGTTTTTCTTATTCTGGAGCACAATGGCAGTCGGCGCTGTCGTTACAACTATTGTTGGCAGCATGATGCAGTGGACGGACCGCTCGTTCGGCTTTGTCGGCGTGGAAGCGGCAGGCTTTAATGCAGGCATGATGGCGCTCGTCGGCCTGCTGTTCGGTGCATTCAGCCAAATGGGCTTCTTTTCTTACTTGACGCTGAATTACATCGCCCTGAGCGTTCTGCGCAAAGGCTACCTCTGGAATGCGCTGCAAGCTTACACTGTATTATTTGCCCTCGGAGGCATCGGTTATTTGCTGTATCAGGATCGCGCGTCCTTAAATAGTTGGATTTTCTGGGTACTGCCGCTAGGACTAGCAATTGCCGCATATGGAGTGGCATATTACAAATCAAAACTTACGAACAACAATGCGTTTATTCCTACGCTGTTCCTGCAAGTGGTCGTTACCGTTATTGAGTCGTGGAAAGCGCTGCAGGGCGATGGAGCGAACGTTAATGCCATGTTCTTCATGATTGTTCCGATGTTCGCTTGCAACGCTTATCAAATCCTGCTGCTGCACCGTCTTGTCCGCAAAGAGCAAACAGCCGATTCCGCATCGAATGCGAAACCGGCCGTCTAGTTCATAACATTAATTTTCTGCTGAAGCGTCGAGCTGCTGATGGAACATCGTTGCTTTATCCTGCACCGTTTTGCCCTGCAGCTCCGTTTGCGCGATCAGCTCGGACACCGTCACAAACTCATAGCCTTTGCTGCGCAGCTGGTCAATGATGGCCGGCAGCGCTTCATGCGTTTGTTTTACGGAGTCGCTTGCATGCATGAGAATGATATCGCCCGGATGAGCCTTGCTCACAACGCGGTTAATGATTTTCTCCGTGCCAATGTTCATCCAATCGAGCGAATCTGTATCCCACTGAATGACTTTATAGTTCATTTGTTCCGCAATACGAAGGACCCTTTTGTCAAAATCGCCATTAGGCATGCGAATCAGGGACGGAGTTTTGCCGGTTACCTGTGTAAGGATGTTTTGTGCCGTTTCGATTTGAGTGCGAATTTCCTCATCGCTGAACGTGCTATAATTGCCATGCTTATGGCCGTGGCTTCCGATTTCATACCCTGCATCGACGATCTTCTTCACAATATCCGGATGGGACTGGCTCCAAGGGGAGGAGAGGAAGAAGGTAACGTTCTTAACCCCTTTTTCCTTCAGCACCTCGAGAATCGGCTCCGTACGCTTTTCACCCCAGCTAATATCGAACGTCAGCGCAACCACTTTCTTATCCGTCGGAACACTGTAGATCGCCGCGGGCTGGTCCGGGGCAAACACCGTAATATTGTCCTTCTCTGCGTAAATTACGCCGGCAGCAAAGATAATCCCGACTGTCATTAGAAAATAACGTTTCAGCTTTCGTCCGTTCATTACATAAAACATGTTCATTATTTTCGTACACTCCCCTCTAATTAGGCTTGTTCTAGTACAAGATATGCTCGTACCATCAACTTATTACAGCTCGGCCCAAAAACTGCTTAAAGAGGTGCTTGCACTTATGTTCTCTCCCAAGGAAATATTCCGCCATCTGAAGATGATGCGGCATTATATTGCATTCAGTACGATCTTTCTGCTCGCAGGCATGGTTGTTGGAGCTACGAATCCGGACCTCGAGGCCTTTATTCAAGGACAGATGAGCGGACTTCGTAACGTCGCGCAAAATATCGATTCCAGCAGCCACCCGACATTATTCTTAATGGTGTTTATTTTCTTTAATAACGTCATTAAAGCCATTCTGGTCATGTACATAGGAGCTATCTTCGGCATAGTACCCATCATCTTCTTGGCGATCAACGGGATGATGATCGGTTATTTGGTTCATAAGTCAGCGGAGCAGGGCGGAGACACGTTATTTACCATCGTCT
Organism: Paenibacillus taihuensis; assembly: GCF_003386535.1. GTDB lineage: Bacteria > Bacillota > Bacilli > Paenibacillales > Paenibacillaceae > Paenibacillus_Z > Paenibacillus_Z taihuensis. Next base: position 1,017 of record NZ_QTTN01000035.1, on the reverse strand, counting down.
TTAAAGGGCTGCTTCCTCACGGCATCATCGAGCTTGCCGCGATTGTAATTGCATGCGCATATGGACTGCGGTTTGGCAAAATCATGCTCCAAGGCATCGGCGCGCTGCTAACGAGAAGACCAGGTTGGTCGCAGGAGCTCGAACGTTTCGTCATGCGAACACTTCCGGTCATGGTTTTACTAACTGTCATGCTTGCCTTTGCAGCGTTAATTGAAAGTACAGTTACAGTCTGGTTATTAGGAAAGTAATAAAATTACCAATTTTTGTGCATAACAATAAAGCGGCGGTTTCGTGTCATGCGAGACCGCCGTTTTGTATCGGCTAGTTTAAAGAAGGAGGCCGCAATCGGTTATGCTTGGAATATTGTTCAACGACAAAGAATGTAAAGAACTAGACTATGTACTCCGCAAAGAACTCGACGAAATGCTACTCGACTTGAACGATTCCCGGCTAGACGGTGATATTAAGACCGCGATTGCTAAACGTTATAAAGTGATTTTTCGGATGTATGCCCGTATCGCCTCCCCGAAAGAGCTGTCCCGTTACGCGCTCAATATGCGCTCATACCGCTGATTTAAAGGTCAATTCACATGTGAATAAAAAAAATGAAAAAAAGGGTTGCATTGTTTATTAACGGTGTGATATATTAATCAAGTCGCCGCTGAGACATACGGCGCACGAGAGTAAAAAGAAACAATTTGTTCCTTGAAAACTGAACAATGAGCGACCTGTCAAAAGGTCATACAATTAAGCTAGTTTTTTGAATGAGCTAACAAGCGAATTCATTTAGCGCAAATGGCTCCGCCATTTCGCCTTTATGGAGAGTTTGATCCTGGCTCAGGACGAACGCTGGCGGCGTGCCTAATACATGCAAGTCGAGCGGATCTTACCTTCGGGTAAGGTTAGCGGCGGACGGGTGAGTAACACGTAGGCAACCTGCCTGTGAGACCGGGATAACATTCGGAAACGAATGCTAATACCGGATATGCAACTTGGCTGCATGGTCGAGTTGGGAAA
>NZ_QTTN01000034.1 GCF_003386535.1 Paenibacillus taihuensis | reverse complement strand
CCAAGAGCTCCTTGTATAGGCTGTTTCCGCCCATTGAGATCAGGAGCTGCATAACCGTTTCAAAGGGTAACTTTTTCTTTCGCGTAAAGTCTTTTTCGGGGTTTTTGACATACAGTGCTGGTGCGGCTGACATTTCTTGAATAAGGGATGTCAGCTTTTGTTTTAGTGAATTCGCGTACGTATTCATGGGCGAAACCTCCTCGTTTTTTCAAGGGGCTTCGCCACACATTTTCAACTGCTTGTCAAGTTCTTTTACTCTTTTTCACGCAAAAAAGGAGCAGGCTATCTTTCGATAACCTGCTCCTTTGCATAGATATTTGGTTCAACACCTTAACTTAATGACATTGGCCTAATGGGCTGGTTTTTTGCATTGGTAGCGCCTTGCTCGCTTGGATGTCCTTGTCCGCATACGGCTCGCAGTGCGCTATGTTGGATAAATCCACTCATTTTGAACGAAACAACAGCTTTTTTGTGGCTATATTGGATATTTCCACTCATTTTCGGCCAAAAGGACTCCAACGGCTTGTTTTAGGCAGAACTGAGTGGATTTTTCCATTATAACTTGCAATTTCTGCTGATTTGGCCTTTCTATGTTGGATAAATCCAATTTAAGGGCGAATAGTTACGCGTTCTCTTGCCCTTATCCGTTCACGATCTCTCCGCCGTTCACATGCAGTACCTGGCCGCTCATATAGGACGAATCCTCGCACGCCAGATAGACGTAGGCAGGGGCGAGCTCCTCCGGCTGACCGGCGCGCTTCATCGGGGTGTCTGCGCCGAACTTGGCGACCTTCTGCTCGTCGAAGGTGGATGGGATGAGCGGCGTCCAGATCGGGCCAGGCGCAACGGCGTTCACACGAATACCTTGGCTCGCCAAATTCGCCGACAAGGATCGGGTGAATGCAACCTGCGCGCCTTTCGTCGACGAGTAGTCGAGCAGATCCTTGCTTCCTAAGTACGCCGTGATGGATGTCGTGTTAATGATGACAGCGCCTGACTTCAGATGCGGCATTGCGGCTTGCGTGATATAGAACATGCCGAAGACGTTCGTCTTGAACGTGCGTTCCAGCTGCTGCGGCGTTATAAGCTCAATGCTCTCCTGCGGATGCTGCTCCGCCGCATTGTTGACGACGATATTTAAGTCCCCGAGCTGCGACGTGGTGTCGTAGACCGCCTTTTTGCAAAACTCAGGGTTCCCGATATCGCCGGCAATCGTAATGCAGCGCCTGCCCAGCGCTTCGATGCGCGATTTGATCTCGCTCGCGTCGCCGTCCTCGCTCAAATATACAATCGCTACGTCGGCGCCTTCCTTCGCATAAATAAGCGAGACAGCTCGGCCGATGCCGCTGTCACCGCCTGTTATAAGGGCAACCTTGCCTGCCAGCTTGCCTGCTGGCTTATAGTTCGGACAATCAAACATCGGCCTCGGCGTCATCTCGCTCTCGATGCCGGGCTGCTGATTCTGGTGCTGCGGCGGGAACGAGCTTGGCTTCGTTTGCCCTTTTTGCTGTGTTGTCATTTGATGCATTGCACTCCTTTCATAATGATAGGGTGCCTATAAAGGATGGGTTTTACACGGGGGAAAAACCAAAAAAGCCTCGAATCCCAATGAAATCAAGGGCTTCGAGGCTTTGTCATTTATCGATTGTTTAAAGATGGCGTCCCAGGAGGGATTCGAACCCCCGACAACACGCTTAGAAGGCGTGTGCTCTATCCAACTGAGCTACTGGGACAACGAGACTTATTATAGCATGTAGCTTTTGGAAATGGCAAGTTCTATTTTGAAAAAAATTGCCGCCCCATCATCTGGAAATAAAAGTTTGTATACGAACATGCATTCTCGTCATATAATGAGAATATACGTTCGTATTATTAGGGGGGCGATGGCACCATGCGAATAGCAAAGTATGTCGGGTGTGTCGTTGATATCATTTATGAAGATCGCGCAGGCAAGCTGAGCAAGCGGCGGATTAAGGTGCATGCGGTTAACGGAGCTTTCGTCCGGGCGCATTGTATGGCGGCGGGTGCGCCGCGCGTTTTTCGCATAGAAGGGATATTGGCAGTGGATCCGGTGAAGCATCGTGCCGGGTAAATCAAGAACCATCTTCCTGGTGGACTGCCAGAGCTTCTACGCCAGCGTGGAGAAGGCGCTCAATCCGGAGCTGGAAGGGAAGCCGGTCGCCGTGGCGGGCGATCCGGAGCGCCGCTCCGGCATCATCCTGGCTGCGTGCCCGCTTGCGAAGGCGAAGGGCGTTACGACGGCGGAGCGTCTCGGCGAGGCGCTCTCCAAGTGCAGGGACCTCGTCATTATTAAGCCTTCGATGCAGCGCTACATCGACTATAGCATGCGCATTTCCGAGATTTACGAGAGCTACAGCGACCTCGTTGAGGCTTATTCCATCGATGAGCAGTTCATCGATGTAACAGGCTCGCTGCACTTGTACGGCGGCGATCCCGAGGCGCTCGCGCGGATGATCCAGCTTCACGTGAAGGAAGCGATCGGCGTGCATACGCGATTCGGCATTTCCGACTCGAAGGTGCTGGCGAAGCAGGCATGCGACAATTTCGCCAAGAAGAACGAATCCGGCATCTACGTGCTCGAACGGGAGCGGCTGGCGGATTCGCTGTGGCGGCTGCCCGTCAACAAGATGTTCATGGTCGGCAGCCGCATGACGGCGCATTTCGAGCGGATGGGCATCCGCACGATCGGCGATCTGGCGCAGACGCCGCTCGCGCAGCTCAAGCAGCGAATGCGTCAGCGCTTCGGCAAGAACAGCGACGTTCAGGCGGAGGTGTGCTGGCGGATCGCCAACGGCATCGACGACTCTCCGGTGAAGCCGGGGACGCATATGGGCGAGAAGTCGGTCGGCCATATGATGACGCTGCCGCGCGACTACGGGACACGCGATGAGCTCAAGGTCATCGTCCTTGAGCTGTGCGAGCTCGTGGCGCGCCGCTGCCGCTCGATCGGCAAGATGGGGCGGACGCTGTCGGTCGGCTGCCAAGGGGCGGATTTCGACCGCCCGACAGGCTTCAGCCGGCAGATGACGCTGCCGTATCCGTCGCATGTGACGAATGATCTATATTACAACGCGATGTCGTTGTTCGACCGGCACTGGGATGGGCTTCCGGTGCGGCGCGTCGGCATATCGGTGACAGGCTTTCAAACGGACGACCAATACCAGCTCGTGATGGATGACAACCGCGAGCGGCTTGGCGCGCTCGAAGCGGCGATGGATCGGCTGAAGGATAAGTATGGCGATGCCGTTATTATGCGCGCCGTTTCCAAGACGGCTGCGGGGCAAGCGCAGGACCGGGCCATGAAGATTGGCGGACATTACAAATAATGGAGGCGTATGAGGGATGGGCGATTCCAAGAAGCTGACAGCAGGCGGCAACTGGCTGTGGGAGGACAGCCGGATGATGCTGCCCGAGCATAAATTGGCGCAAAATGAACATCAGCGGGAGCTGCGGCGCCGGGAACGCAAACATATCGACGAAGCGGAGTGGGCGGACATCGCCATGGCGTTCAGCGCCTCGCTGCAGCTGCACAAGCTCATTACGATCCGCATGTTCGATCCGTTCGAAGAGACGCGCATCGAAGGCGTTGTGGAGCGGGTCGATCAGTTCGGCGGCCGGTTTATGGTGGACGGCGAGTGGTTCCCTTTTCACGATATTGAAGGAGCGGTTCTTGCTGACATGGAAGATAACTGATAGGGCATAGGAACTATGCCATACAGGGCCTCATAGGCGTGAAGCAGGAGCGCATATGAGGCTTTTTGCCGCATGGGACAAACTGGATCACGGCCAAATGGAAATAAACAGTAAGGGGTGATATAATCAGTCTCGAACAAGGCGGTGATTTTATTACAACTCCCACTAATACGCAAGGTGACAACAAAGAGAACGTCTATCTTTTTCCCAGTATGCTCGATCAATACCAGAATCAGCTGACGCGCATGCTCGAATCTGAGCGATACGGCGAAGCGAAGGAGCTTCTTCGTTTCCTGCTGAACTGCCAAGGAGAAGAGAAGCGTCATTATGAGGAATGGAGCAACTTACTAACATGGCTGGATGTTGCATTTCCTGGCCATGAAGTGACTGGGAACGGAATACATACGCTGGCAAACGGGAACGACGAAGACCTGGACGAAGAGTCGCTGCGGCGTGATGCACTGAGCTCCGGCGAATACGACGATGCCTTCGTGCAGCAGGTGCTCTACATCATGCAGCATCATCCGGTGGCGGATCAGCAGATTTTGGCGCTGGAGCGTGCCGCTTATTTGCAGCATCCGCTCGTCGAGCAGACCATTGTGACGTGGTTGACCAGTGCCGATGTACATCCGGCGCTGCAGTTCAAAGCGCTGCAATCGCTGAAGAAGCTTGGCGCGGCTGGAATAATCCAGCTCGAGCGATTCGGAGAAACGGTAGAGCTCGACATCGAAGCGACGCCGCTTTCGATGGAGGATTTTCCGCCAGTGGTTATAAGGGTCGTAGAACGGGTAGAATCGGTAACAGAAGTGGTGGACGCATCGCTGCCTCATTTTGCCCGTGAGCTGTGGAAAGAGTGTCTGCAATGTCTTTATGGCACATCGGCCTATACGCGCTTGCAGAATGACGACGATGAGACGGTGGATTGCTACGCCGCGGCGCTCCATCAAGTGCTCGAGCTGTCGTTATATGGAAGAGCGGATGACGACGAAGTAAGGGAAGCCTATGGGATTACAGACGCATTGCGATTCCGTTACGAACAGGCTTGCCGATCGCTGCGCCAAATTGTACAATTTAAAAACGAGCACGGGGGCCAGTCTTGATCTTACTCAAATTGTTGAGTATAATAGAATGGTTTATTACGGTATGGGATCTGACACAGATTGATGTGTTATTTAATTTGGAGGGGAAAGCATAACATGACAGCAACTTGGGAAAAAATAGACAAGAATCTTGTCTCCATCAACGTAGAGGTTGATGCTGGACAAGTTACCGAAGCACTCGACAAGGCATTCAAGAAAGTGGTTCAAAAAGTAAACATGCCGGGCTTCCGTAAAGGTAAAGTACCGCGGGCGATTTTCGAATCCCGTTTCGGTATCGAAAGCCTGTATCAAGATGCAATCGACATCCTGCTTCCTGATACGTATGCAGCAGCTGTGAAAGAAACTGGTATTTTCCCAGTAGATCGTCCTGACATCGATGTTCAACAATTCGGCAAAGGCCAAACATTCAAGTTCACGGCTAAAGTAACTGTGAAGCCTGAAGTTGAGCTTGGCGAGTACAAAGGTCTTGAAGTACCGGCTGCAGATGCAGAAGTTACTGAAGAAGAAATTGCGGCTGAACTGAACCGTCTGCAACAGCGTCACGCTGAGCTGACTGTTATCGAAGAAGGCGCAGCAGAGAAGGGCGACATCGCAGTAATCGACTTCGACGGCTACGTAGACGGCGAAGCATTCGAAGGCGGTAAAGCAGAGCGCCACTCCCTGGAGCTTGGTTCCGGCCAATTCATCCCAGGCTTCGAAGATCAAGTAGTCGGCATGGCAACTGGCGACTTCAAGGATGTTGAAGTATCGTTCCCAGAGCAATACCACGCAGAGCACCTTGCTGGCAAGCCAGCAACATTCAAAGTGAAACTGCATGAAATCAAGCGCAAGAACCTTCCGGCTCTTGACGATGAGTTCGCAAAAGACGTTAGCGAATTCGATACGCTTGAAGAGTACAAGCAAGATCTGAAAGCGAAGCTTGCTGAGCGAAAATCGAAAGACAACGAATCTGCTCGTGAAGCAGCTGTAGTTGAAAAAGCGGCTGAAGCTGCAGTAATCGACATCCCAGAAGCAATGATCGAATCCGAAACATCGTTCATGCTTCGCGACTTCGAGAACCGTCTTCGCATGCAAGGTATGAACCTGGAGCTGTACTACCAGTTCTCCGGTCAAGACGAAGCTGCACTGCGCGGTCAAATGCGTGAAGACGCTGTGAAACGCGTTCGCAACAACCTCGTTCTTGAGCAAATCGCGAAGAACGAAGGCATCGTTTCGGACGAAGCGGATCTGAACGAAGAGCTTGAGAATCTGTCCAAGCAGTACAACCGCTCGGTTGAAGAGCTTCGCTCGATCTTCGAAGCGAACGGCAACCTCGACAACATCAAAGAAGATCTTGTACTTCGCAAAACAATCAAGTTCTTGCTTGAAAACAGCAAAACTGCAGTAGCTTAATAAAACAATGAACCGATAAGGCACGTACATACGTGCCTTATTTTATCCTCTCGCAGCTTTTTGGCATGCGGCAGGAGCCAGCAACGTACATATGTAGTTACACGCACCCCATAAGGGTGGTACTTAGAAAAATGACATTGCATCCGGAACATGTTAAAATGGATGAGGTAAGACAATTGAAAACGAAAGAAGGTTGGTCGCATGAATCTGGTGCCTATGGTCGTTGAACAAACGAATCGGGGAGAACGTTCTTACGATATTTACTCCCGCTTATTGAAGGATCGGATTATTTTTCTAGGAAGTGCGATCGACGACGATGTAGCCAATGCCGTCATCGCGCAGCTGCTGTTCCTTGCAGCCGATGATCCGGAGAAGGACATTCATCTGTACATTAACTCGCCAGGCGGTTCCGTCACCGCAGGGATGGGTATTTTTGATACGATGCAGTTTATTAAGCCGGATGTATCGACGATTTGCGTCGGTCTAGCTGCAAGCATGGGCTCTCTGCTGCTTACGGCAGGAGCAAAAGGTAAGCGCTTCGCGCTTCCAAACGCTGAAGTTATGATTCACCAGCCGCTTGGCGGCGTACGCGGCCAAGCGTCGGACATCAAGATCCATGCAGATTGGATTTTGAAGACGAAGCAGAAGCTGAATCAAATTTATGTGGATCGCACGGGCCAGACTTATGAGCGTATCGATCGCGACACGGATCGCGACAACTTCATGAGCGCGGAAGAGGCGTTGAACTACGGCTTGATCGATAAAGTCGTAACGTCTCTGTAATTTACGGCGAACCAACAAGAAGGGGTGAAAACTCATGTTTAAATTCAACGATGAAAAAGGCCAGCTGAAATGTTCGTTCTGCGGCAAATCGCAGGATCAAGTGCGTAAGCTTGTCGCCGGACCCGGCGTCTATATATGTGATGAATGTATCGAGCTATGTACGGAAATCGTTGAGGAGGAGCTCGGTCACGAAGAAGAGCTTGACCTGAAGGACATTCCGAAGCCGCGCGATATTCGTGCGATTCTCGATCAATACGTTATCGGCCAAGAGCAAGCGAAGAAGTCGTTGTCTGTGGCGGTTTATAACCACTACAAGCGCGTCAACTCGCAGAGTAAGCTTGAGGACGTTGAACTGCAGAAGTCGAACATCCTGCTCGTAGGTCCTACGGGTTCAGGTAAGACGCTTCTTGCACAAACCATGGCGAAGATTTTGAACGTACCCTTCGCGATTGCAGATGCAACTTCACTTACGGAAGCCGGCTATGTCGGTGAAGACGTTGAGAATATTTTGCTGAAGCTAATCCAAGCGGCAGATTACGATGTAGAGAAAGCTGAACGCGGCATTATCTACATCGATGAGATCGATAAAGTAGCGCGCAAATCCGAGAACCCGTCCATTACACGTGACGTATCCGGTGAAGGCGTGCAGCAAGCGCTTCTGAAGATTCTTGAAGGCACGGTTGCTTCCGTTCCACCGCAAGGCGGACGTAAACACCCGCATCAAGAATTTATCCAGATTGACACGACGAACATTCTGTTCATCTGCGGCGGCGCATTTGACGGACTGGAGCAGCTCATTAAGCGCCGAATCGGTAAGAAAGTGATCGGCTTTAATGCAGGCGGAGAAGGTCAGAAGGATCTGAAAGCGGGCGAGTACTTGTCGATGGTACTGCCGGAAGACTTGCTCAAATTCGGTTTGATTCCTGAATTTGTAGGCCGTCTGCCGGTTATCTCGACGCTTGAGCCGCTTGATGAGGGCGCACTTGTACGTATCCTCTCCGAGCCGAAGAATGCGCTCGTGAAGCAGTATCAGAAGCTGCTTGAGATGGATAACGTGAAGCTCGAATTCGAGGCCGGCGCGCTTGATGCCATCGCCAAAGAAGCGATTAAGCGCAATACTGGCGCCCGCGGCTTGCGTGCAATCATCGAAGGACTCATGCTCGACGTGATGTATGAAGTGCCTTCGCGTGACGATGTAAGCAGCTGCACCATTACAGAGAAGGTCGTTCAAGACCGGATCATGCCGGAGCTTGTTTCCAAGAAAGGCAAGAAGAAGGAAGAAAGCGCCTGATCCAATAAATAACACCTCAAATGTTTCCACCTCTGTAGTCGCCTGCCAGTTTAAGGGCGGCTGCAGAGGTGGACTTTGACGTTTAAATATAAGAAAGTATAAGTTTCACCTTATTACTTACGCTTATATTTCACCGTGAAACGTTAGCTTTGCCTCCGAAGGTCGGACGGCGGCTGCCGTTTACACTTGATGGGGAGAGGTTACCTGATGTATTTGCGTAAAGATACGGTGCCGGTCAAAGTCGGTCCGCTTACGATTGGCGGCAGCGATGAAGTCATCATTCAAAGTATGTGTACGACCAAGACGGCGGACGTTGAAGCGACGGTCGCTGAGATTCTGCGCTTGGAAGAGGCGGGCTGCCAAATTGTCCGGGTAACGGTCAATAACAAGGAAGCTGCCGAAGCAATCAAGGAAATTAAAAAACGCATTCATATTCCGCTCGTTGCGGATATTCATTTTGATTACCGTCTGGCGCTTGCAGCAATTGAGAACGGCGTTGATAAAGTTCGAATCAATCCAGGCAATATCGGCCGCAGAGAGAAAGTTGAAGCGGTCGTTAAAGCGTGTAAAGAGAAGAACATTCCGATCCGAATCGGCGTAAATGCCGGCTCGCTGGAGAACCATCTGCTTGAGAAGTACGGCTATCCTACGCCGGAAGCGATGGTGGAGAGCGCCTTGTTCCACATTGGCATTCTTGAAGAGTTGGATTTCCACGACATTATCGTATCGCTGAAGGCATCCGACGTGCCGATGGCAATTGCAGCGTATCGGATGGCGGCAGAAGTGATTAAATACCCGCTGCACCTCGGTATTACGGAAGCGGGAACGCTGCATACGGGTACGATCAAGAGCTCCGCTGGTATCGGCGCATTGCTGTCAATGGGAATCGGCAACACGGTTCGGATTAGCTTGAGTGCGGACCCTGTTGAAGAAGTGAAGGTCGCGCGTGAGCTGCTGAAAACGTTTGGACTGATTACAAACGCAGCGACGCTCGTATCTTGCCCGACATGCGGACGTCTTGATATTGATCTGTTCTCGATCGCTAACGAGGTTGAAGACTATATCAGCAAAATCAAAGTGCCGATCAAAGTATCCGTGCTTGGCTGTGCCGTTAACGGCCCAGGCGAAGCGCGTGAAGCGGATATCGGTATTGCGGGAGCTCGCGGCGAAGGCATGTTGTTCCGTTACGGAGAGATGATTCGTAAAGTGCCTGAAGCAGAGCTGCTCTCCGAGCTGAAGAAGGAAATTGACGAGATCGTCCGCGTGTTTGAAGCAACGGGAGAAATTCCGGGACGCAAACAGCATCTGCCGCATGTGCCATCGGCATAAGCAGCAAACTTTACGTGAATAGAGCGATTATTCCATCCGGCGGGGGGCAATACTGAACAGTATGAGCCCCTTACAGCCGGATTTTTTTCGTAAAGGGGAAGCGGCGGCGTAAAAGCCGTTTCTTTCTTTTAGAGAGGAGTAATCGTTATGAGTAACTTAAGTTTGATTTTGATGTTTATTCAAGTGTTTTTTGCTATTGTCATCGGCCTGTATTTCTGGAACCTGCTTCGCAATCAGAAGACGAACCGGACGGCCGTAGACCGTGAGTCGCGCAAGGAGATGGATAAGCTGCGCAAGCTGCGTTCTGTCTCGCTTACCAAGCCATTGTCGGAGAAGACGCGGCCGCAGACGATTAACGACATTGTCGGGCAGCGGGATGGACTGCGCGCGCTGAAGGCGGCGATGTGCAGTGCGAATCCGCAGCATGTCATTATTTATGGACCGCCGGGTGTTGGTAAGACTGCAGCTGCGCGCGTTGTGCTGGAGGAAGCGAAGAAGAATCCAGCATCACCTTTTCAGCAGGATGCGAAGTTTACGGAGATCGATGCGACAACCGCTCGTTTCGACGAACGCGGTATTGCAGATCCGCTCATCGGATCGGTGCATGATCCGATCTATCAAGGAGCCGGCGCGATGGGCGTTGCGGGCATTCCGCAGCCGAAGCCGGGCGCAGTAACGAAGGCGCATGGCGGCATGCTGTTTATTGATGAAATTGGTGAATTGCATCCGATTCAAATGAATAAGTTGTTAAAAGTACTTGAAGACCGCAAGGTGTACCTCGAGAGCGCCTATTACAATTCCGAGGACAACAGCATTCCGATGTATATTCACGATATTTTTCAAAATGGCTTGCCGGCTGATTTCCGCCTCGTTGGTGCAACGACGCGTTCGCCGCAAGAGCTCCCGCCTGCGCTGCGGTCCAGATGTATGGAAATTTATTTCCGTCCGCTGCTGCCGGATGAAATATCGCAAATTGCCGAGAATGCGCTGAAGAAGATTGGCATGCCTCCATCCCAAGAGGCCATTGACGTGATCACTCGCTATGCGACGAACGGGCGCGAAGCCGTCAATATTATTCAGCTGGCTGCAGGACTTGCGCTGTCCGAGAAGCGTGAGACAATCAACGCGGCCGATATCGAGTGGGTCGTGAACAGCAGTCAGATTCCGCCGCGCCCGGACCGCAAAGTGCCAACGGCACCGCAGATCGGTTTCGTGAACGGACTGGCTGTGTACGGACCGAATATGGGTACGCTGCTTGAGATCGAAGTAAGCGCGATTGGAGCAAGAGCAGGCAAAGGGGTATACACGATTACCGGCGTCGTGGATGAAGAAGAGCTTGGCGGGGGCAGCAGCCGCACGCTTCGCCGCAAAAGCATGGCGAAGGGCTCGATTGAGAACGTGCTGACCGTGCTGCGCCGTATGGGGATGAAGCCGGAAAACTACGATTTACATATTAATTTTCCGGGCGGCACGCCGATTGACGGACCATCTGCAGGTATTGCGATGGCAACTGCAATCGCCTCGGCCATCAGAGGAGTGCCGATTAGCAATAAGCTCGCCATGACAGGCGAGATGAGCATTCATGGCAATGTGAAGCCGGTAGGCGGCGTGCTTGCCAAGGTTGAAGCGGCGTTCCAGGCTGGTGCGGATACGGTCATCATTCCGCGCGAGAACTGGCAGGCGATTTTTGCCGAGCTGCAAGGGGTGCAAGTGATCCCGGTCGACCATGTCGAAGAGGTGTTCAAGCATGTGTTTGGGGCGGAAGAGTCGGCTGTTCCGGCTGCCGCGCCATCGCCGGCTGCTGATGTTTTTATCGCAACAGGCCTCCCTTATTTGCAGGCGGATTCCGCTCAGTGATAAAATGGATAAAAGCTCATATAAAAAGGCCGATACCCATCGGCCTTTGAAAGTTCGATGAGAAGCTTCATAGACGGAGGTGCTGGAATGGGACCTGCTAAATGGAAAGGTCGTCGTCTGCCCCTGCTGCCGCTACGGGGGCTGCTTGTATACCCCAGCATGGTACTTCATCTGGATGTAGGCAGGGAGAAATCAGTACGCGCGCTCGATCGCGCAATGCTGGACGATCATATGATTTTGCTATGTTCGCAGTCAGAAGTGAATATTGAAGAGCCGACCCAAGAAGATATTTTCCGAGTGGGCACGGTAGCGCGGGTACGACAGATGCTCAAGCTGCCAAACGGTACGATTCGTGTGCTCGTGGAAGGCGTCGTTCGTGCCGAGATTGTGGATTACGTGCCGAATGATGAATTTTACGAAGTGTCGATCAAGGAGCTGCCGGAGTCGGAATCGACCGATCCGGAGATCGATGCGCTCATGCGGACAGTGCTCAATCAGTTCGAGCATTATATCAACTTGTCCAAGAAGGTGACGCCGGAGACGCTTGCGGCGGTATCGGACATCGATGAGCCAGGCCGCTTGGCCGATGTGATCTCCAGTCATTTGTCGCTGAAGATCAAGGATAAGCAGGATATCCTCGAGACGATTGATGTGCGCGAGCGGCTAGAACGTCTGCTCGACATTCTGAACAATGAGCGCGAGGTGCTTGAGCTCGAACGTAAGATCAGCCAGCGCGTCAAGAAGCAGATGGAGAAGACGCAGAAGGAATATTATTTGCGCGAGCAGATGAAGGCGATCCAGAAGGAGCTCGGCGAGAAGGAAGGCCGTGCCGGCGAAGCGGAAGAGCTTCGTACGCAAATGGCCGAATCCGGCATTCCGGATAAAGTGAAAGAGAAGGTCGAGAAAGAAATCGACCGGCTCGAGAAGATGCCATCGACGTCCGCAGAGGGCGGTGTCATCCGCAATTATATTGATTGGCTACTCTCCTTGCCTTGGAACAAGAAGACCGAGGACGACCTCGATGTGAACCATGCGGAAACGATTCTGAATGAGGATCATTACGGTCTGGAAAAACCGAAAGAGCGCGTACTGGAATACTTGGCGGTTCAGCAGCTCGTGAAGAAGATGAAAGGCCCGATTCTGTGTCTCGTCGGCCCTCCGGGTGTCGGTAAAACATCGATTGCCCGTTCCATTGCCAAGTCGCTTAATCGCGAGTTCGTCCGAATTTCGCTCGGCGGCGTTCGGGATGAAGCCGAGATTCGCGGTCACCGCCGGACCTATGTCGGCGCAATGCCCGGCCGTATCATTCAAGGCATGAAGACAGCGGGCTCGCTCAATCCGGTGTTCCTGCTGGATGAGATCGATAAGATGGCGCAGGACTTCCGGGGCGACCCGGCTTCGGCGCTGCTCGAAGTGCTCGATCCAGAGCAGAACAGCACATTCAGCGACCACTTCATCGAAGTGCCGTTCGATCTATCCAATGTCATGTTCGTAACGACAGCGAACGTCATTCACAACATTCCAAGACCGCTGCTCGACCGGATGGAAGTGCTGTACATTCCGGGCTACACGGAGCTTGAGAAGCTGCAAATTGCGAATCGTTACTTGCTGCCGAAGCAAAAGCGCGAGCATGGTCTGTCCGATGAGCAGGTGAACATTAGCGAGGACAGCCTGCTGCAAGTTATCCGCGAGTATACACGGGAGTCTGGTGTACGGAACTTGGAGCAGCAGATCGCGGCGCTTTGCCGGAAGGCTGCAAAGGCGATCGTAACGGATACAGATACAAGTTCGATTGACGTCGATTCTGCCCGAGTGAAGGAATGGCTCGGACCATCGAAGTTCCGCTATGGCATGGCGGAGGCGGAAGATCAGATCGGGGCGGTTACCGGTTTGGCATGGACTGAAGTCGGCGGCGATACGCTTGTCATCGAGGTGACGGTGCTGCCAGGCAGCGGCAAGCTGACGTTAACCGGTAAGCTCGGCGATGTTATGAAGGAATCGGCACAAGCGGCGTTCAGCTATACGCGCTCACGTGCGGAAGAGCTCGGCATCGACCCGAAATTCCATGAGAAGTACGATATTCATATTCACATTCCGGAAGGCGCGATTCCGAAGGACGGTCCTTCTGCAGGCATTACGATGGCGACAGCCCTCATCTCTGCACTGACCAATCGGTATGTGAATAAGGAAGTGGCGATGACTGGCGAGATTACGCTTCGCGGCCGCGTGCTTCCAATTGGCGGGCTGAAGGAGAAATCGCTAGCCGCGCACCGCGCCGGCATCCGGAAAGTGCTAATGCCGAAGGAGAATGAGCGTGACCTGCGCGACATCCCGGACAGCGTGAAGAACGATCTGGAATTTGTCCCTGTCAGCTCGATGGACGAAGTGCTTAAGCACGCGCTTCATGAAGCGAAGGCAGAGACGCCTGTGCATCAGGCGCATCATGTGGAAACGGAAGCTGGATCTGTCCTTCATCAGTGAGAGCAACCGTTTCGTTTGAAGAAAGCAGGTTACCCTAAGTGAAAATTACTAACGTTGAATTCGTCATCAGTGCCGTAAGGCCTGATCAATACCCTGTGGATGCCTTGCCGGAGTTCGCTCTGGCAGGGCGTTCCAATGTCGGCAAATCATCGCTCATTAACCGGATGATTAACCGCAAAGGCCTCGCGCGAACAAGCGCGCAGCCAGGCAAAACCCAACAGCTTAACTATTACCGTGTGAACGACCAGGTCTATCTCGTCGATTTTCCCGGTTATGGTTATGCCAAAGTATCGAAAGTGCAGCGCCAACAGTTCGGTCAAATGATCGAGACGTTCTTGAACGACCGCGAACCGCTTCGCATGGTGCTGCTCATCATTGATATCCGTCACGAGCCGTCCAAGGACGACATTCTCATGTACGACTGGCTGAAGCATTATGAAATTCCCGTCTGCGTCGTAACGACGAAGGCGGATAAGATCCCTAGAAGCAAGTGGGATAAGCATGTGAAGATGATTAAGACATCGCTCGGTTTCCATCCGGCAGACCGCCATGTACTCTTCTCCTCAGAGACTGGACTTGGCCGCGACGAGCTGTGGGCCTTAATAAACACGACAATCGAGGAAGCGAAGGCAGAAGCCGCAGAAGCGCATGAAGCCGAAGAAGCAGAAGAAACCGCAGAAGTTTCACTCGAAAAGTGAGGATAACGCATAAAATCGTGGACTCTTCGTAAAATCTCCTTGATTATTCAGAAATATGCGAGAATATCGCGGCTGGCGCGCAGGAATAAAGCAAATCGATCAGGTATAATATAGGTAAGCAAGAAGATTTACAAATGCGTTACTTTAAAGAATTGAGGAGATTTTTATGGCTCAGCGGATAGCCACAGAGTATGTCAAAGCTTCTCTGCAATTAACGGCTGAAGAGATGGCGGGATTTGTCCGGTTTTTTGAAGACCAGCACATTAAACAACAAGTGAGGGTGCTGGATAACGGCAATCACGAGGTGGTTCTCGAGGACGACGCAGGACAAGAAGAAGTCCGCCTTACTTTCGAGCGTGACCAAGATCGGTTCGAATGCGAGCTATCCTGCCGCATTATGCATCCGAAGCTTACGAACGCAATGCGCAAAGCGGTATCCGTATTCCGCGGCGATGCAATCGTTAACCGTATTTATCCGAACTACACGATGACCTATCATTATACTGAAGGTACTGTTCGCAAAATTGTCGAAATTCGCGGTGGTGAATCAAGAGTCGTCTTTGAATTCAAAGACACGGTTGGCCAGCTCGAAGCAGCGTTTCGTATTATGGATGTGGAGAAGGAGATCGAAGTCGCGCGCGGCGCGATCAACCAGCTGCTCGATTTGCGGAATCAATGCAAAGATAAAGAACAAATCGCTATTATCGATGAACGCCTAGCTCTATATTCGCGCAATTTGTTTAAGCTCGAAGCTTAAAAAACAATTCATAATTGAACCTCTGAAAGCCGCAGAAATGCGGCTTTTTTTATTGCGCTTGGACGAGTAAGGGCGCACACAAAAAGTCCAGTTCGAACATACGTTGAAAAGTGGAATTTGCGCAGCATGGTCCAAAAAAATATTCCAAAAAAAACTGTTGCATTTCTGGGTGATAGATGTTATTTTTATTTTCGTTGCAAAGACAATTAGGAACCAGGATTCACTCAGGACATGGTAATGTTGCGAGCGGAAAGTCCCTCGGGCAGTGAATGACGTAGGTCCTAGCGGATGAAATTACAAAACATTTTATTCCTAGGAAGGGGGAACCGAAAGATGGAATACTCAACTTTCGGAAGACACGTTGCTGTTGACACTTGGGGTGTAGATTTTGACCTGCTCAACAACGCGGAATTTTTACAAGCCCAAATGGTAGAAGCTGCTGAAGCGTGCGGTGCAACCGTACTTTCTGTGCAGGCAAAACAATTTGAACCACAAGGTGCAACTGTGCTCGTACTGCTGTCAGAAAGTCATCTTTCCATTCACACGTATCCTGAGAGAGGTTTCGCTGCTCTTGATTGTTATACATGTGGAGAAACAGTTGATCCGCAGCTTGCGATCGACTACATGATGTCTGTATTGAAACCAAAAGTAATGCACGCTAAGAAGCTTGTTCGCGGTATGGGTGAGCTGCAAGTCGTTGAAGCTGACATGAAGCAAGTAGAGCTTGTGTAGCATTTCTTTGATCGGATAGTAAAGAGACTGTGGAGAAATCCGCAGTCTTTTTTTATTCCCGCGCAACCATTAGGATTTTCAAATAATTTTCATAATTGCAGGGGTATAGCTCGCCTTACTGTGCTATACTAATTGATGAAAAATGATGTCGAAGGGCAGGTGAACGCGCATGCACATTATCGTTGTCGGATTGAATTACCGGACGGCTCCTGTTGAAGTACGGGAACGGTTTACATTCGCTGAGCGAGATTTGCCAGATGCTTTGAAGCAGCTGAAACAAACGAAGAGCATTATGGAATGTGTCATCGTAGGGACCTGTAACCGGACAGAGCTATACGCTGTTGTTGATCGCCCTACACTTTGCGGCCATTACATTCGCAGCTTTATGGAGAAATGGTTTAATACGCCGAGACAGCAGTTTACCTCGGATTTATATATGTATGAAGATGAGAAAGCGATCGATCATCTGTTCCGCGTTACTTGCGGCCTTGATTCCATGGTTATTGGCGAGACGCAAATTTTAGGTCAAGTGAAGGATGCTTTTGCGCTTGCGCAAGAACATAAAACAACAGGCACGTTGTTCAACTCGATCTTCAAGCAAGCTGTCACGCTTGCGAAGAAGGCGCACTCCGATACAGCAATCGGTGAAGCTGCCGTTTCGGTCAGCTATGCGGCAGTCGAGCTTGGCAAACGGATTTTCGGCCAATTCGGCGGGAAGACGATTATGATTGTAGGTGCCGGCAAAATGAGCGAGCTTACTGCGAAGCATCTGTATGCGAATGGCGCAAGCCGCGTCTTTGTCGTAAACCGCACGTATGACCGTGCCGTACAGCTTGCAGATAAATTTAACGGAACGCCGCTCTCGATGACAGATGCGATCTCGCGTCTGCATGAGACGGATATCGTCATCAGCTCGACGGGCTCCGACGGATATGTCATTATGCGTGAACAAGTGGCTGCTGCGATGCAGAAACGCAAATCGCGTCCGCTGTTCATGATCGATATTGCCGTTCCGCGTGACCTCGACCCGGCGATCGCGTCGGTCGAAAACGTGTTCCTGTATGATATCGACGATCTCGAAGGGATCGTAGAGAGCAATATGGAGCAGCGCCGTCAAGAGGCTGCGAAGATTGAAGTACTTATTCAAGCTGAGCTTGATGCTTATCGCACATGGTATAAGACGCTTGGCGTGGCACCGCTCATTCGTGCGCTGCAGACGAAAGCCGCTGATATCCATGCGGAGACGATGGACAGCTTGGCGAACAAGCTGCCTGATCTTGGCGAGCGGGAGCTCAAAATCATTCAGAAGCTAACCAAGAGCATCGTGAATCAGATGATGCATGATCCGATCCTTCGTATTAAAGAGATGGCCGGCGAGAAGAAGGCTGACGAAGCGATGGACATGTTCGTGAAATTATTCGCACTCGAAGATACGCTAGAACAAACCGAGAACAAAGCTAAGCAGCAGCAGGCTGCCGTGCAAAGCGAAATCAAAGCTGCTGCCAAAGATATGCTGCCTTCGCTTGGCACAGGAGCAATAGCGGCGATTACTAGATAAGTTGTTCTAAGTTTGCGGAGGCGCCTATGGTTACCCAAAACTGGTTTTATGATGGAATGCTGTATGTTTATGCCCTGAGCCTTCTGTTTTACTTCTCCGATTTCGTGGATCGAAATCGGCAAGCGAAACAATTGGGAACAGGGCTGCTTATTTTCGTCTGGGTGCTGCAAACGGGCTTCATTATTCATCGAATCATATCGCACCTGGACATGACCTTCTTGTCATTGTTTGAATATTTGCTCCTCTTCTCTTGGCTGCTTATCACGGTTTCTTTAGTGATGAGCCGTTTTTTTCGAATGGAGCTTATCGTTTTCTTCGTCAATGTTATCGGCTTCGCGGTCATAACGATCAATTTATTCGGCATCGGTTCCGGCGCTTCGCTCGAGAGATGGGAGCTGGCGCATGAGATGCTGGTCCTGCATGTCATTCTCATGATTCTAGCGTATACGGCGTTTACGCTAAGTGCTATTTTCTCAGGCATGTATATGTTCTTGTTCAGAAGGTTAAAAGGTAAACAGTGGACGAAGCAGATGCAACGGATGCCGAGTCTCGATGTAGCGGATCGGTTCATGTTCCGGGTAGCGCTCGTTGGTACGCCGCTGCTCATGCTATCGCTTGCGGTTGCGGTAGCATCGATTCTCGTTGAAAGCCGTTATAGCTTGTTGATTGACCCGAAGGTGCTGACGTCATTCGTCGCGCTTGCGATCTATATTTGGAATGTGCTCAGGCATCGGTGGTTTGACGGCGCTGGCTGGAAGTTTGCCAGACTCAATCTGATCAGCTACGGCGTTCTGCTGCTCAATGTGTTTATGAATCAAGCTTCGAATTTTCACAGCTGGTCGTAGAGGTAGCGAAAGGGGCGCATCGCCGTAAGCTATGAGAGATTATTATCCGATGATGGTGAAGCTTAAAGGCCGGCGCTGCGTCGTCGTTGGCGGCGGAGCAGTTGCCGTACGCAAGGTGCGCGGCCTGCTGGAAGGCGGGGCGGACGAAGTCGTCGTTATCGCACCTATTATAACTGAAGAGCTGAAAGTGCTCGCGAATGCTGAGTGTATCGGCCTTGTGCAGCGGGAATACAAGGAACAAGACCTGCACGGGGCTTTTCTTCTATTCGCAGCGACCGACTCGCGGGAAGTGAATGAGAGAATTGCAGTTTTTGGCGAACGTGAAGGTGTGCTTGTTAATGTTGCGGATGCCGGTGAGACGGGAGACTTCGTTACGCCCGCAACGGTTAGGCAAGGCGAGCTGCTGCTCACCGTGACGACAGGCGGCGCAAGTCCGGCGCTGACTGCACGATTGAGGCGGCGATTGGCGGAGCAATATGGGCCAGCCTATCAGGAGCTGGTCGAACGACTTAGGCTGCTTCGTGTGCATGTACAAGCCCATGTGAAAGATGAAGCAAGGCGAACGATTCTATTGCGGCAAGCTGCGGAGGAGCTAGTTGAAGCACAAGCCGAGGCTGAGACAGCGTATGGCTTGGACCGCAATGAACCAATAGATGAGTGGATGAACAGGCTGCAGCAGGCAGCCGAGAGGAGACAATAACATGCCATATATTGTGGATGGACGCCGCGTGATCGTTGTTGGAACACGCCAAAGCGCTTTGGCCTTGACGCAAACAGGCCAAGTCATTGATCAGCTGAAAGCGATTTGTGCGGAGCACGGGCTGCCGTATGATTTTGAAATTCGCAAAATTGTGACGAAAGGCGACCGCATTCTCGATGTGACGTTGTCCAAAGTCGGCGGGAAAGGGCTGTTCGTCAAAGAAATCGAGCAGGCGCTGTTCGACGGGGAGATTGATCTTGCCGTTCACAGCATGAAGGATATGCCTTACGAGCTGCCAGAGGGGCTTATGAACGGTGCGGTTCCGAAGCGCGTCGATCCGCGCGACTGCCTGATCTCGGCGAACGGCTTGTCGCTTGAAGAGCTGCCGCAGGGCGCGAAGGTCGGCACGAGCAGTCTGCGCCGCTCCAGCCAATTGAAATATGCGCGTCCTGACCTGCAGATCGAGTCGCTTCGCGGCAACATTGATTCCCGCATCAAGAAGCTGGAGACAGAGGGCTTCGATGCGATTGTGCTCGCGGCTGCAGGGCTGCACCGGATGAGCTGGGACGGCAAGATTTCGTCCTACCTCTCGGAAGAGCTATGCGTTCCGGCTGTTGGTCAGGGCGCACTCGGCATCGAGTGCCGCGAGGACGACGCACAGGTGCGCGAGCTGCTCGCGCTGCTGAACGATCCGCTTACGGCGCTTGCCGTGTCGGCGGAACGCAGTTTCCTTGGCGCGCTGAACGGCGGCTGCCAAATTCCGATCGGCGCGCACGCAACGATCGTGGGCGAAGCAGAAGATGGCTCCGCGCTGCTCGAATTGACAGGTATCGTCGGTTCGGCGGATGGCACTGTTCTTCTGAAAGAAACCTTGAAAGGCAATGACCCAGTAGCGCTTGGCATTGAAGCTGCAGCGCTGCTTAAAGCAAGAGGAGCGGACCGTATACTAGCTGAAGTTAGGGGATGAGCTATTGTGCTGCAGGGAAATGGCAAGGGGAAGGTCTATCTCGTAGGAGCGGGTCCAGGCGATCCAAAGCTCATCACGATTCGTGGAAAAGAATGCATAGCAGCTTGCGATGTTGTGGTCTATGACCGGCTCGCTAGCCCGCGATTATTGAAATATCTGAAGCCGGGTGCCGAGAAGATCTACGTCGGCAAGCTCCCTGATCGTCATACGATGAAACAAGAAGAGATTAACCAGCTGCTTGCGGATCTCGCTATGCAAGGCAAGGTTGTCACTCGTCTAAAAGGCGGCGATCCGACCGTATTCGGACGCGTCGGCGAAGAAGCGGAGCTGCTTCAGCAGAACAGCGTCGAGTACGAAATCGTGCCTGGCATTACCTCTGCGATCGCCGTTCCTGCTTATGCGGGCATCCCGGTTACGCATCGCGACTTGGCTTCATCTTTCTCCATCATTACCGGCCACGAAAGTCCGGATAAGCTCGATAATTCGATTCACTGGGACAAAGTGACGCTTGCGACCGGTACGCTCGTCTTCCTTATGGGCGTAGCGAAAATCGGGTACATCGCCGAGCAGTTGATCAAGCACGGCAAGCCTGCGGATACGCCGGTGGCGCTTGTCCGCTGGGGAACCCGCGTGGAGCAGCAGACGATCACAGGGACGCTTGCGACGATCGAAGCGATCGTGCAAGCGGCGGATTTCAAGCCGCCGGCGGTGATCGTCGTCGGCGATGTTGTGCGTCAACGCGAGAAGCTCATGTGGTACGAGCGTAAGCCGCTCTTTGGCACGCGCGTGCTAGTGACGCGCGCGCGCGCGCAAAGCAGCGACCTTGTCGAGCAGATTGAAGAGCTTGGCGGCGAGCCATGCGAATTCCCGGTTATCGAGACGAGGGAGCCTGCCGGGGCTGAGGCGGCAGCGGAGATTGCAGCCGCGCTGCAAGCGGCGGAGCAGTATGACTGGCTCATGTTCACGAGCGTCAACGGCGTCGATTATTTCTTCGGCTGGCTGAGCAAGCTGCGCATCGATATTCGCCAGTTCCACCGCGCGCGTATTGCCGCGGTCGGTCCGAAGACGGCAGAAGCGCTGGAGCAACGCGGATTGCTGGTCGATGTGCTGCCCGTGAAGTTCCAAGCGGATAACCTGCTGGATAGCTTGGAAGGGCAGTTGCTTGAAGGGCAGCGCGTGCTGCTGCCGCGGGGCGATCTTGCGCGCGAAGTGCTGCCGCGCGAGCTGAAGGCACGAGGGCTTACGCCTGTCGAGATCGACGTGTACGAGACGGTACTTGCGGAAGATCAAGACGAAGAGACACTCGAGCTGCTGCTGAAGCGCAAAGTGAACGTCATTACGTTCGCAAGCTCCTCGACAGTCACGAACTTGCTTGAAGTGCTGCGACGCATGGGCGTTGAACAGCCTATAGAGCTGCTGCAAGGCATAGATATTGCATGTATCGGCCCAGTAACGGCACAAACCGCTGCCGAGGCAGGACTTACGGTCACAATTCAGCCTGAAGAGGCTACCATAGATGGACTTATTGATGCAATTGCAACGCATCGCAAGGTGAAGGGAGCATACTAACATGGCATTTCCAATTACAAGAAACCGCAGATTGCGCGGCTCCGCTGGGCTTCGCAGCTTGGTGCGCGAAACTCAATTAACCGTGGATGACTTGATCTATCCGCTATTCGTTACAGTCGGAACAGGCATTAAAGAAGAAATCGCATCGATGCCAGGCGTGTATCATCTGTCGATGGACCTGCTCAAGCAAGAGATCGATAACGTTGTGGCAAGCGGCGTCAAAGCAATCCTGCTGTTCGGCGTTCCGGCAACGAAGGATGCAGTCGGCACGTCTGCTTACGATCATAACGGTATCGTGCAAGAGGCAACGCGCGCAATCAAAGAATGGGCGCCTGAACTGCTTATCGTTGCAGATACTTGCCTTTGCCAATTTACCGATCACGGTCACTGCGGCATGATTCACCACGACCCGCGCACAGGAAACGCGGTTGTGGATAATGATTCTTCGCTGGAGCTGCTCGTGAAGACAGCTGTATCGCAAGCAGAAGCGGGCGCAGATATTATCGCGCCTTCCAACATGATGGACGGCTTCGTTGGCGCGATCCGTGAAGGTCTGGACGCAGCTGGTTTCGAGTCGGTGCCGATCATGTCGTACTCGGTTAAATACGCTTCTGCTTTCTACGGGCCTTTCCGCGATGCGGCGCACTCCGCGCCACAGTTCGGAGATCGCAAGACGTACCAGATGGACCCAGCGAATGCGCGTGAAGCGCTGCGTGAAGCGGAATCGGATGTCATCGAGGGCGCGGACATGCTGATGGTGAAGCCTGCGCTTGCTTATCTCGACGTCGTACGGATGCTGAAGGAGACTTTTGACCTGCCGGTTGTTGCTTACAACGTTAGTGCGGAGTACTCTATGGTGAAAGCCGCTGCGGCTAACGGCTGGATCGATGAGCGTGCGGTTGTGCTGGAGACGTTGACGGGGATGAAGCGTGCAGGCGCGGATATCATTATTACGTACCATGCGCTTGATGTTGCTCGTTGGCTGCGCGGCGAATAGTCGGCCTTACGGACGGACAGGGACAGACAGTAAAAAGCCTGAACGGACTAGCCGTTCAGGCGGGCAAGGTCGAGCTTATATTCATTTAGTCCGAATGTGAGTATATGGCGATCTTCAAGATCACGAAGCACTTGAGATAATGCCTGCTTCGTAACGCCTGCCATCTGGGCAAGCTCGTCATAGTTCAGCGCGACTTTGATGGAGATGACGTTGCCGGAACGCGAGCCATGGCGGTTCGCGAGCAGAATGACGTTCTTGAGCACGCGGGTGCGGGCATCGACGAAAGTCAGGTCATAGACATGCTGATTCGTGTCGCGCAGTCTGCGGCACAGCTCTGCCATGATATGACGCGTAATCTCGAATTGATTGCGCAGCAGGTCGTGGAATGTATGGCCTGCGATCACGAGCAAGCTCGTCGATTCAAGCGTCTGAGCGGAGGCCGAGCGCGGTCTGCCATCAAGGAGCGACAATTCGCCGAAGCTTTCGCCAGCTTGGATGAGCGACAGCACTTTTTCCTCGCCTGATGTGCTGCGCGTATATATTTTCACGGAACCCTTGAGCAAAATATAGAAGGCGGATCCCGGATCATTTTCCTGAAACAGTACGATTCCGGGTGGGAATGTTTGTTTGTTCGCAATCGACAAAATGTGATGGAGCTGTTCGTTGCTCAGGCTTTCAAATAGCTGTACTTTCTTCAATAGTTCGATCAATGCAATCAGCCTCTCCATCTGAATTACCAGGCTTCTCCATACATATAGCGGCCTGTACGATCTCTACAGAAGTGTAACATAGGAATGTCACTATTTAACAGGCAGGTGTCACAAATGAATGTAAATAATCAGAAAAGGTCGGATGATCGTTCCAAAGCTGCGTTCGCCAAAGCGAAAACCGTTATTCCCGGCGGCGTTAACTCTCCGGTTCGCGCATTCAAATCTGTCGGTCTAACACCGGTATATATGGAGCGCGGCGAAGGCTACCGCGTCTACGACATCGATGGCAACAGCTATATCGACTATGTCGGTTCGTGGGGACCGCTCATTATGGGCCACGCGCATCCAGAGGTTATTGAAGCGATCAAGAAGACGGCGGAGAAAGGGACAAGCTTCGGCGCTCCGACTGAGCTCGAAACTTTGATGGCAGAACTCGTCTGCGAACGTGTGCCATCGGTTGAAGTCGTCCGCATGGTAAACTCCGGCACGGAAGCAACGATGAGTGCGCTGCGTCTTGCACGCGGCTACACGAAGCGCAGCAAGATCCTCAAGTTCGAAGGCTCATACCACGGTCATGCCGACAGCTTGCTCATCAAAGCAGGCTCGGGTGTAGCTACGCTCGGCTTGCCTGACAGCCCTGGCGTGCCTGAGAGCGTTGCATCGCACACGATTACCGTTCCTTATAACGATTTGAACTCTGTGAAGATGGCGTTCGAGCACTACGGCGAGCAGATCGCATGTATTATCGTCGAGCCGGTTGCAGGTAATATGGGCGTGGTTCCGCCGCTGCCAGGCTTCCTGCAAGGTCTGCGCGATATTACGACGCAATACGGCAGCTTGCTTATTTTCGACGAAGTCATGACAGGCTTCCGCGTTCACTACAACTGTGCGCAAGGCTTGTACGGCATTACTCCGGACCTCACTTGTATGGGTAAAGTAATCGGCGGCGGTTTGCCAGTTGGCGCGTACGGCGGCAAACGCGAGATTATGGAAATGATGGCGCCGAGCGGCCCGATCTATCAAGCAGGTACATTGTCCGGTAACCCGCTGGCGATGGCTGCCGGTTATACGACACTTAGCCTGCTTAAGCCGGAAACGTACGAGCAGCTTGAGCGGATGAGCGTTCGTTTGCAGCGCGGCTTCGAGGCGAATGCGGCGAAGCATGGCGTGCCGGCAACGATTAACCGTGTCGGCTCGATGGTGTGTCCATTCTTCACGGACAAGCATGTCATCAACTACGATACAGCGAAGACAGCGGATCTCGAGCGGTTCAAAGTGTATTTTGCATCGATGCTTGATCTTGGTGTCAGCGTTGCGCCATCCCAGTTCGAAGGCATGTTCGTCTCTGGCGTGCATGACGAAGCGGCAATCGATGCAACGATCGAGGCACATGACGAGGCGCTTCGCCGTCTTTAATAGGAGCTGATCAACCGTGGTTGACCGTCAAAACGCATTAAATTATGAACGAAGCGGGGAGTGGCTCAGCTTGTCAGCGAATGCGCTGGCGAGCCGGGCTGCCCTTGCCGGCGTTCAGCAGATAGAGGCCGGGAGTCATCCGCACCATGTGCGGCAATGGCTGCTGGCCCTTGGTTTGTTTCCGGAACGTTATATCAATCGTCTATTCTCGGTAGGCGGTATTCAGATGGATGGGAAAACAATCCGGCTTCGCACCTTCATCCCTGCAGATCCGGCGAAGGATGCGGTTTATCGGATGGCGATGCAGCAGCGTGAAGTAGCGGCAGGTTCTAAGCAATTGCCATCGTTGTCACAAGCGAATGTGCTCTATCAAGACGACTGGTGCCTCGTCATGGACAAGCCAGCAGGCATGCCGGTTCATCCGAATGCTCCTGGCCAGCGCGGAACACTTGATGAAGCAGCCGCTCTCGCTGGAATCGAGCGAGGTGAGCATCAGCTCGCGAAGCATATTCACCGATTGGACGATGATACGTCGGGTCCGGTGCTCTATGCGCGCAATGAGCTGGCGCAGCTTCGATTAGACGAGGCGATGCGCGAGAAGACGATCGGCAGGCAGTATGTTGCCCTCGTCCAAGGCGTGCTTCGCAAAGCCAAAGGGACGATAGATGCGCCGATCAGCAAAGATCGCCATCACAGCGCGCGCAGACGGGTAACGCCAGCCGGCTCTGGCGATCATGCCGTTACGCACTACGAAGTGATTGCCTCATACCGCCGTGCGACACTCGTTCGCCTATGGCTCGAGACAGGCAGAACGCATCAAATCCGTGTTCATATGAGCCATCTTGGCCACCCGCTCGTCGGCGATACGTTGTACGGAGGAAGCGACGCCAAACTTCGCCATCAAGCGCTGCGGGGCGAGCAGTTAACTTTCGTTCATCCGTGGAGCTTCGATACGATGACCGTGCATGCGGATGAACCGAGTTGGTTCCAAGAAGTGCGAGAACGCTACGCCTTGCTGTGAAAATCGTAGTCATGCCTACCTCCCCCTTGCCATATAGATAAATAGGGAAGAAAGCTGTAACCAAGCTTTGGTGAGAGGGGAAAGGAGGACGACAACCGTGCCCAATCAGTCAAACGGTTTACGATTTGACATTTATGAACGGGTTCACTTGCCTGATGAAGTAGCGGCGATCGACGAGCTGGAAGAAATCGAGCTTGTTCCTCGTATCGGAATTGTTCAGCAAGACGAGCAGGTGTTGTTGAAAGGTCATTTGCTCCTGACCGGGATCTACCGCGCTCAGGATGAGCCTTTAGCAGAACAATCGCTTGAACACTGGATTCCTGTAGAAATTACGCTTCCTATGAATCGCATCCACCGGCTGGATGACATCTCCGTGGAGATTGATAACTTCGACGTCGACTTGCTGTCGACACGAACGCTCAATATCACGGGTGTGCTGTCGCTGAAAGGTATCGAGCTCGGCCAGTCAAGCCCGCAGGAGGAATGGCAGCGGGAAGAGCCTTTTACGGTTGTACACAAAAGAGAACCGGTGGAGGTGCCGAATTACGAGACGTTATTCGAGCAGCAGACGGGTTATGCGCAGCCGCAGGCGGTCCGTAATGAAGGCTGGGAGACAGCGGGGAGCTCGCCTTCCTATGGCGATGCGCTCATCCGTGAAGAGGCGCAGCGCGATGCAGCGGCTCAAGCGGCGCAGGCGGCTTTCGAGCAGGAAGAGATCGCTCGCGCGGCTGCAATAGTGAGACAGCAGCAAGCGGATGCTGAAGCTCGTGAAGCGGAGTTGGCACTTCAAGCAGCTGAGCCGGAAGTGTCGGATGAAGCGATTGAAGCGGCTCTTTCCGCGCAGCAACCGGAGGAAAATTCGTTCATCGCCAATGCTGCGGAGGACTCTGTATCGATAGGACGACAGCCGTCTGCTTCGATTGCAGAAGAGCCAGCTGCGCAGCGGTTCGGCGATATTTCGGCATCAGAGATCGAACCGGCAGCACCTAAGCCGATGAAGGTTGCTCTCGCAAGCAAGCCGGCTGAGGAAGAAGCAGAGGCTGCACAGCCTAGCGTCAACTTCAGATCCTTGCTGCAATCAAGCCGCAGGGAGCAGGAAGCACGAGCGGCTGCGGAGGAATCAGCTGAGAAAGCGGCGAAGGAAGCGCGCAAAACGAGCGGCGATGATATCGAATGGAAGAACCTGTTCTTCGGCCGATCCGGCGAAGATCAGTCGTTCCGCAAAGTTCGTATCTGTATCGTGCAGCGCGAGGAGACGCTCGACGTTATCGCAGGGCGTTATCAGCTTCAACCCCGCGAGATTGCGCTCTATAACCGGCTTTCGGATCAGAGCGTCAGCGAAGGCCAAGTGCTTTACATTCCGTAATGCCAGCCCAACCATACTTAAAGAGCCTCCGAAAGACCACCAGCGGGTCTGCTCAGAGGCTTTTTTCCTTTTATCTCCAAATGTCAGAATGTGTAGGCGGCTGCGGGATTGACGTGGACAATTAAGAACGTGTATGATAGAAAAAATAGGGTTATACTCTTATTATAATGACGTTGATGGGGAAGAGCAGCAGGAATGCCTTCAGAGAGCGGGACCAATTAGCTGAGAGGTTCTGCAGGTGATGAATGCTGGCAGGTCGCCCCGGAGTTGCTGGAATGAAACGGTACTAAAAACGTTAGTTCGAGCCGGTTGCAGCCGTTATCTGTGATAAAGTTGTCGAATGAAGCCTGTGCATGGCTAGTTCGGAACAAAGGTGGTACCGCGGAAGATTAGAACCTTTCGTCCTTTGCTATAAGGACGAGAGGTTTTTTTGCGTTCAACCCGTTTATTGATCATTTGAAATATATTGGAAGCGAGGAGTTCGTGATGTCACAGAAACAAGGAATGACAGAGATGCCGACGACGTATGATCCGAAGGCAGCCGAGTCCAAATGGTATCCTTATTGGATGGATGGCAAATTTTTTGAAGCAGGCAAACGCCCGGAAGCGGAGCCGTATACCATTGTAATTCCACCTCCGAACGTAACTGGTATGCTGCATATCGGGCACGCGCTCGATTTTACACTGCAGGATATTATGATCCGCACGAAACGGATGCAAGGTTATGATGCGCTGTGGCTGCCAGGCAGTGACCATGCTGGTATCGCAACACAGACGAAGGTTGAGCAGAAGCTGCGCGAGGAAGGCGTATCCCGCTACGACCTCGGCCGCGAGAAGTTCCTGGAGAAGGTTTGGGAATGGAAAGAGCTGTACAATGAAACGATTCGTGATCAGTGGGCCAAGATGGGCTTCTCGCTCGACTACTCGCGTGAACGTTTTACGCTCGATGAAGGTCTGTCCGCAGCGGTTCGCGAAGTGTTCGTTCGCCTCTATGAGAAGGGCCTGATCTACCGCGGCAAAAAAATCATCAACTGGGATCCGGCTGCGCGCACAGCGCTCTCCGATATCGAAGTTGAGCATAAAGAAGTTAACGGTCATTTGTACCACCTCCAATATCCGCTGAAGAACGGTTCCGGCTTCATTACGGTTGCTACGACGCGTCCGGAGACGATGCTCGGCGATACGGCGGTTGCGGTACATCCGGAAGACGAGCGCTACAAGCACCTCATCGGCGAGCTGATCGTTCTTCCTATCATCGGCAGAGAGATTCCGATCATCGCTGACGAATACGTAGAGAAAGAGTTCGGTTCCGGTGCGGTCAAAATAACGCCGGCGCACGACCCGAACGACTTCGAAGTAGGCCTTCGCCACAACCTGCCGCAAATCGTCGTTATGGACGAGAGCGGTACGATGAATGCGGAAGCAGGTCCATACAACGGCATCGACCGTGCGGACTGCCGTAAGCGTATCGTTGCAGATCTGCAGGAACAAGGCGTTTGCATCAAGATTGAAGATCACGTTCACCAAGTTGGCCACAGCGAGCGCAGCGGCGCGGTTGTTGAGCCATACTTGTCGACACAATGGTTCGTTGAGATGAAGCCGCTCGCTGAAGCTGCAATTGAAGCTCAGAACAACGGCAAAGGCGTTAACTTCGTTCCGGACCGTTTCGAGAAAATCTATCTGCAATGGATCGAAAATGTTCGCGACTGGTGTATCTCCCGTCAGCTGTGGTGGGGACACCGCATTCCGGCATGGTACTGCGACTCTTGCGGCGCGATGCATGTTGCACGGGAAGATCAAACATCCTGCTCCTCTTGCGGCAGCGAATCGCTTCGTCAAGACGAAGACGTTCTCGATACTTGGTTCAGCTCGGCGCTCTGGCCGTTCTCGACACTTGGCTGGCCTGAGCAGTCTGACGACTTAAAACGGTTCTACCCGACGAATGTTCTAGTAACGGGTTACGATATTATTTACTTCTGGGTTGCTCGGATGATCTTTACCGCGCTTGAATTTACAGATGAGAAGCCGTTCAAGGATGTTCTTATTCACGGTCTCGTTCGTGACGAGAATGGCAAGAAAATGTCCAAATCGCTCGGCAACGGCGTTGATCCGCTCGAAGTTATCGAGAAGTATGGCGCTGATGCAATGCGCTTCATGATCTCGACAAGCAGCACGCCAGGCCAGGATCTTCGTTTCCGTTGGGAGCGCGTTGAACAAGCGCGTAACTTCGCGAATAAGATCTGGAACGCTTCGCGTTTCGCGCTTATGAACCTCGAGGGCGTTACCGCTGCGGACATCGACATCAATGTGAAGCTGGGAACAGCTGACCGCTGGATTCTGCACCGTCTGAATGCTGCAGTTGCGGATGTAACGCGTCTGATTGACAGCTATGATTTTGGCGAAACAGGCCGCGTTCTGTACAACTTCATCTGGGATGATCTGTGCGATTGGTACATCGAGTTCGCGAAGCTGAACTTGAATGGCCAAGACGCAGAAGCGAAGCGCGCGACGCAATCCGTTCTCGCTTACGTTCTCGACCGTACACAGCGTCTCATTCACCCGTTCATGCCGTTTATCAGCGAGGAAATATGGCAACACTTGCCGCATGAAGGCGAGACGATTACGCTCGCTCCTTGGCCGGTTTACGATCCAGCACTGGAAGCGCCAGAAGCGGTTGCCGAGATGGAGCTGCTGATGGAAATGATCCGTGCGGTTCGAAACATCCGTGCTGAGGTTAATGTACCGATGAGCAAGAAAGTCGAGCTGCTCGTGAAGCCTTCGAGCGCGGCTGAAGCTGCGATCTTGACGCGCAACGAAGAGTTCATTATCCGCTTCTGCGGCACGTCGAAGCTTGAGATCAGCGAGTCGCTCGCAGCTCCGGACAAAGCGATGGCTGCAATCGTTACAGGCGCTCAAATGTACTTGCCGCTTGCCGGCCTCATTGATATCGAGCAAGAGATTGCTCGCTTGAACAAAGAGGTTGCGCATCTGACGAGCGAAGTGGAGCGTGTGGAGAAGAAGCTGGGTAATGTTGGCTTCGTAGCGAAAGCGCCGGCGAAGGTCATTGAGGAAGAACGCGCGAAAATGGCGGACTACGCAGAGAAACGCGAGAAAGTGCTTGCGCGTATTGAAGAGCTGAAGGGCTAGGGCTATCTAGCCCTTTCCGCTTTGCTGCTAGCAGCTGCAAGCCTTCGCTTGCAGATGGACGAAGGAAGAAGGAAGAAGGAATTCATAATGACTGAACAACAGTTTTCGGCGCCGCTTGCGAGCTACGAGGAAGCAAGAGCGTGGATTGAAGGGCTTGTTCCATTCGGCATTCGCCCCGGTATGGATCGGATCGAGAAGCTGATGGAAATTTTCAATCACCCGGAACGCCGGCTTAAATTTATTCATGTGGCAGGCACGAATGGCAAAGGCTCGGTTTGCGCTTATTTGACCAGCGTGCTGCTGCGCTGCGGCTACGATGTAGGGACGTTCACGTCCCCTTACATAACGAAGTTTACGAATCGCTTCAAGTATAACGATGCGGACATTCCGGAAGAAACGCTGCTTATGCTGGCTAACAAGCTGAAGCCCCACGTCGAGGAGATTGCACAGTCGGAGCTCGGCTCGCCATCGATGTTTGAAGTGTCGACGGCGCTGGCGATTCTGTATTACGGCACAGTGTCCTATCCTGATTTTGTCGTGTGGGAAACAGGGCTTGGCGGTCGTCTGGATGTAACGAATATCGTGACCCCGATTGTATCGGTTATTACGAACGTTGGCCATGACCATATGGACCTTCTTGGTGATACGATCAAAGCTGTCGCAACTGAGAAGGCGGGCATCATTAAGGCCGGCGTTCCAGTCGTCAGCGCAGTAACACAACCGGAAGTGGTTGAAGTCATTACTTCAACTGCGAAGGAGAAACGCAGTTCGCTTTATTTACTGGGAGACCAGTTTCACGAAACAGCGCTGGATGTGGCGGAAAATGAGCAGACGTTCCGTTTTGACGGCTTGTTCCGCTCGATTGATTCGCTGACCATTACGCTGAATGGCGCTCATCAACGGACGAATGCGGCAGTTGCCGTTATGACGCTCGAGGTGATGCGGCAATATTATGCAGCCATTATCGAAGATGATGATCTTCGTGAAGGACTTCGCACAGCAGCGTGGCCGGGACGCCTTGAGATGATCCAGCAGCCACCAAGGCTGCTCATCGACGGCGCGCATAACCCAGAGGGCGCGGAAACATTAGCGGCGGCACTGCGTGACACGTATTCGTATGATCGGCTGCATCTCATGATGGGGATGCTTGCTAATAAGAATCATCGTGACACATTGCGGCATATACTACCTCTAGTGGATACGCTCATCGTGACTGAGCCAAACTTCCGCAAGGCGATGCCTGCGGCGGAACTGGCTGAGCTCATCAGCGAGATTCGTGAAACAGTCGACCGTCCTTTTGAGCTCATCGTTGAACCGGATTGGAAGCAGGCGCTTAAGAGACTGCAAGGTTTGGCGAATGAAGCGGATTTGGCGGTTGCTACCGGAACGCTCTACTTAATTGCAGACGTCCGCTCCCAATTGCTCTACAATAAGGATTCTGAAAAAGGTTGGTGAACCGTCTTTGAACACGGCAGAACACGTTCATTTCATCGGTATTGGCGGTTACGGCATGAGCGCCATCGCCCGCGTCATGTTGGAGATGGGCTATAAAGTGACAGGCTCGGACGTTGCCCGGCAGGAGCTTACGGAGAAGCTTGCAGCCAAAGGGGCGCGAATTTACATCGGCCATGAGCCGGAGCATGTCAAAGGAGCGGATTTGGTCGTATACTCGACGGCGCTGTCTCGTGATAACGTCGAGCGCGTCGCTGCGGAAGAGCTGAACATTCCGATTCTTCACCGCGCTCAAATGCTTGCTAGATTAATGAATAACGGCAAAGGAGTCGCTGTCGCCGGCGCGCACGGCAAGACAACGACGTCCTCGATGATCGCTCTGGTTATGGAAACGTGCCAGCTCGATCCGACTTATATCATTGGCGGTGAAATCGTCAATGTCGGCACGAACGCTAAAGCCGGCAAGGGCGATTATGTCGTTGCGGAAGCAGATGAGAGCGACGGTTCGTTCCTGCAGTACCATCCTGCAATTGCCATCGTGACGAATATCGAACCTGATCATCTCGAGAACTACGACGGTGATTTCAATAAATTGAAAGCGGCTTACGTGCAGTTTCTAAGCCAAGTGAAGGATGGCGGCAAAGCGATCGTCTGTGCCGACGATGAGAACATGCAAGCTATGCTTCCGGAATTGATTGCAGGACCTCTCGGCCAAGAAGGCGTACTGTCGTACGGCATTGACCATGAGGCGATTTACCGTGCGACCAATATTACGCTGGGCGACCGCAAAGCGTCGTTCGATATGACACGCCATGGCCAGCTGCTTGGCCGCATTGAGCTGTCCGTTCCAGGGCGACATAACGTGTACAATGCGATGGCTACGGTCATTACATGTCTCGAAGCGGGCGTATCGTTCGAGGCGATTGCGGAGGCGATCGTTGATTTCCGCGGCGCGAAGCGCAGATTTCAGGTGCTTGGCGAAGTAAACGATATTCTCGTTATCGACGACTATGCACATCATCCTACGGAGATTCAGGCGACGATCAGCGCTGCCAAATCGACGGGCAAACGGATCGTTGCGGTGTTCCAGCCGCAGCGGTATACGCGCACGTTCTTTTTGCTGGAGCAGTTCAGCCGTGCGTTCTCCGAAGCGGATGAGGTGCTTATCACGGATATTTACTCGCCTGCAGGCGAGCAGCAAATCGAGGGCGTTCACTCCAAGAAGCTCGTGGACATGATCATCAAGAACAGCAACGCGAATACGTCATACTACCCGACCAAAGAAGAAGTGCTCGCGGTGTTGACGGATCAAGTGAAACCGGGTGATCTTGTTATTACGATGGGTGCTGGAGATATTTGGAAGGTTGCGGATGCTCTGGCGAAGACGCTCCGCGGGAAGGCGTAGGCTCTCCCGGACTCTCCCATCATTTAAAATCCAACTTCAACTACCATAAACCGAGTCCCCCCCTAAATCGAATTCCCCTCCCTAAATCCCTCCAGAGGAGGGACTCCGAGGGACTCGTCCCTCTGGACACCCGAATGGTCTAACGTTGGAGTGACAGAGAAGCGGCGGAGTTACGGTTTAGTGGCGAGACTACTACGTAGGGTTAAAAAGCTGAGATTCGGGTTTCCGATTTCTCAGCTTTTTTGTGTTGTGTAGCTGGTTTGGTGGACTACTTGGGGTGAAAGTGAGGAGAATGAGGGGAGATAGCTGATTTGATGGACTACACGAGGAAAAGAGAGTACTCCAGGTACCTACTTTGCCGGGAAATCGGCAATATGAGTGAAGGAGAGTACTCCAGGTACCTACATTGGCGGGAAAACGGCAATATGAGTGAAAGAGAGTACTCCAGGTAGCTGCATTGGTGAAAATCCAGCAATCCGTCGCGGCTGTTGACGATAGAGTATTCTCTTTCTTTTCCCCCATATATGCAAAAAAAGCCGAGAATCGGACAGCCGATTCTCAGCTTCATATCTACGATATGGGTTGATTTCTTCCTATCCTCCTACTCTTCTTGGTTCGGTTCTTTCGCCTGCAGCTTGCGCAAATAATGGTCCAAATCATCGAACTTCCCGTCCCAGAAGCGGCGGAATGAACTGACCCAGTCATCCAGCTCCTGAAGCGGCTTTGTCCCAAGCTTGTAGATCCGTCGGTTAGCGATTGGATGCACCTCGACGAGTCCTGCTTCAAGAAGCACGCGCAGATGTTTGGATACTTGCGGCTGGTTCAATTCGAGCCGTTCGGCGATTTCACCCACAGTAAGAGGGCCGTCACGCAGAAGTTCGACAATACGTAATCGGTTTGGCTCAGCAAGAGCATTCATAGTCGAATTCATGAATCGAATATACCTCACAAGGAATATTCCTGTCAAGGAATGGGTATTCGAATTCACGCAGCCTCTCCCAATATCAAAAAGCAGCGCATAATTCTCTCAACTTTTTCATA
This sequence comes from Paenibacillus taihuensis, assembly GCF_003386535.1. Taxonomy (GTDB): domain Bacteria; phylum Bacillota; class Bacilli; order Paenibacillales; family Paenibacillaceae; genus Paenibacillus_Z; species Paenibacillus_Z taihuensis. The sequence goes on along the minus strand of NZ_QTTN01000034.1, from coordinate 33,955 downwards.
GAATCGTACTAGAGTATGTTGGACAAGGAGAGAGAGCGATGAACAATAAAGGACGCATTACGTATCGTTTCGATTCAAGCAGCGGAGCACGGATGGAGCCGAAGCAGGAGGAGAAGCAGCAGCAGGGCAACTCCGCGAATGCCGTACCTTATTTTCAAGAGGAGCTTAAATTCACATCTGATATAGGTACATGGAATAGCCCTTTTCAAAATGATGCCCACGCGCTCGAGCAGCTTATTCGCGAAGCAGACGGTCAAATTCCGAAGCAAAAACAAAAGCAATCGCAGACACCATCCCAGCCGCAGAAGCAGAACCCACGCCAAGCGGAGCAGGATCTAGAAGCTGCCGATCCATTCTACCAAAATCACCACCAGCATCGGCTCCACGCAGATCGTCAGCAGTCATCCCATACCCCAATACATCCCTATCCAGAGACGGATGTGCTCGAACCGATTCTGCTAGGTGATGAATACGAAGAAGCGCCTATCAAGAAACCGGCGCAGCCTCCTCAGATCATCGATATGTACCCGATCATAGACGTCGAGGAAGAAGACCGTTATCGCCGTGCAGGCAGTAATAACCGTGCAGCAAAATCCCCTTATGGCGCTTTTCTGCCTGGTACAGCTGGGCGTCCAGGCAAAGGGCCGTCATGGTTTAAGGTTTTTGCTTCGGTCACCGGCGCGATAGCAACAGGTGCGCTCTTTGGCTATTTTGTGCTTACGCTGTTTACGAGCGGTGGAGGCGCGACGGGCAATGATGCGGCGCCAGTGACCACTAACCCTTCGTCAGACACGAGCACAGATGCGGCTGCAAGTGGCACGGACAAAGCTGCAAACTCCGGTAAGGATGCTACAGCGGCAAACTCGAACAATAAAGGCACGACCGGTACCGCGACGAATAACACCAGCAGCGGTCAAACCGATGCGCAATCTGCGATGGTACAAGTAAAGGTGCCTGCGGCATCGTACTATATGCTTCAATATGGCGTCTTCAGCAATAAGGAAGGTCTAGATGCAGCGGTGAGCGAGCTGGATGAGAAGGGGCTTGCAGCAGCCTCGTTGAGCTCGAGCGAGGACTATCGTGTCTATGTGGGCATGTCATCGGACAAAGACAATGCCCAGCTGCTGGGCCAGCTTCTAACGGGCATGGATGTCTATGTGAAACAGATCGATTTGCCTCCGGTTTCCTCGATCCCTTTCAAAGGTGACAGCTCTGTCGTTGAATCGTTCTTCTCGCAGACGAATGACCTGATGTCGAAGCTGGATTCGCTGACTTTGGAGCAGCTAAGCGGCAGCAGCAGCGGCCTGGGCGGCTTTGCACAGAAGGACTGGAAAGAGCTTCACGAGACTTGGACTCAATCCGCTTCGCTCATGGAAGCAGGAATGACGGATAAAGTGAACAAAACTGCGTTGTTAAAGCTGGTCCAATCGATCAATACGGCGGCGGTCGCTGCTGATGCTTATGTGAAGAAACCGTCCGAAGCTTACTTGTGGTCGATGCAAAAGGCACTGATGGAAGCCGTCTTCACACAGAAAGGTTGGTTTGCTTCCATGGATGCATTGTAAAGCGTCCCACTGGCGCGTATAATAAAGTGTACGTGTCAAATTATGGCGAGGGACGTAACAACATGAAGAAAAATTTCTGGGTATTATTACTATTTTTACTCATTGGATTATTGACAGGCGCACTGATTTCGAGGTGGCTGTCTGAAGTACCAGGACTTTCGTTCCTCACCAAGACAACAACGATTAAATGGGCGCCGGCAGCGGATTTGCTCGTGATCAGTTACAATTTCTCACTTCGGATTGATATTAGCCTGCTTAGCATCGCTGGACTTATTGCGGCGATTTGGGTTTACCGCAAGCTCTAAATGGTTATTAAGTATGCGTAAGGAGCGCCACCATGAACGTGAGATCTTCCTCTACATCTTCTTCAACAATCCGCCAGCTTGTGCTGGCTTCATCTTCTCCCCGCCGGCAGGAACTGGTCGCGTCACTCGGCCTTTCCTTGCCGGTTCTCATTTTGTCCAGCGATGCGGATGAAAGCACGCCGCAGCATTGGCCGCCAGCGATGATCGTGGAGCAGCTCGGGCTGCGCAAGGCGAGAGCGACCTGTGAGCTGCTAAGCAGTGAAGCTGTGAATAGCTCGCTTATTCTCGGTGCGGACACGATCGTGGTACTGGACAGCAAAGTACTTGGCAAGCCAGTGGACAAGAACGACGCCATCCGGACGCTGACAGCACTCGAGGGACGGGAGCACGAGGTCTACACCGGCGTTGCCGTTATTGAGCCGGGAACCGGTAGAGAGCTCGTGCATCACCGAATGACGCGCGTAACGATGAAGAAGCTCGGCGATGAGCGGATTCAGCGCTACGTCGATTCCGGAGAGCCGCTCGATAAAGCGGGCAGCTATGGTATTCAAGGGCTAGGCGCAACGATCGTGGAACGGATTGACGGCTGTTATTTTAACGTGGTCGGACTTCCGTTATCACTCCTGTCAGACATGCTAGACGAATTCGGCATCAACGTGATTTAAGCAGCTTAGACGATTCTCGCAAAGGCAGGGATGTCTGTGGAAGCAAAGTCATTTATATTGAAGGATGTACCGAACAGCGATAGACCTCGGGAGCGATTGATGTCATCGGGGGCTGAGGCGCTTAGCCATTCGGAATTGCTGGCCATTCTGCTGCGAACGGGTACGAAACGGGAATCTGCCGTTCTGCTCGCCTCGCGGATATTGAATGAATGCGGCGATTTGCGCGGCTTGGTGGATATGAGCATAGCGGAGATGACGAAGATACGCGGTATTGGGACGGCAAAGGCGATTCAGCTTCGGGCAGGCATCGAGCTCGGGCGCCGGATTGCTAGAAGCCAGCAAGGCGAGCTTCCGACCATACGAAAACCGGCCGATGCTGCGAACTTATTAATGGAGGAACTTCGCTATTTGAAACAAGAGCATTTTGTCTGCTTGTTTTTAAATACGAAGAATCAGGTTATTTTAAAAGAAACATTATCCGTCGGCACCCTCAATGCGACCTTAGTGCATCCGCGCGAAGTATTTCGGGCGGCTATCAAGTGCAGCAGCGCTTCGCTGATTTGCGTACATAACCATCCAAGCGGCGACCCAACGCCGAGTCCCGAAGATATAGCGCTTACGAAGCGTCTGATCGATGCGGGCGAGCTTGTAGGTATTGATGTTCTCGATCACTTGGTAATAGGTGACAATCGCTTTATAAGTTTGAAGGAGCGAGGTCACATGTAATATAATAAGAGGGATTGTCTGAAAGCAGAAAGGAAGTATACAAACATGTTTGGAACGAAAGATCTAGGAATTGACCTTGGCACAGCTAACACACTCGTCTATCTAAAAGGAAAAGGGATTGTCGTAAGAGAGCCGTCCGTGGTTGCTCTGCGTACTGATACAAAAACGATCGAAGCTGTCGGCGAGCAAGCGAAGAAGATGATTGGCCGTACACCGGGCAACATCCGTGCGATTCGTCCGATGAAGGATGGCGTTATCGCTGACTTCGACACCACTTCGACGATGATCAAATACTTTATCCGCCAAGCGCAGAAGCAGCGCGGGTTGTTCGCGCGCCATCCGAATGTCATGGTGTGCGTGCCATCGGGCATCACTGCAGTTGAGCAGCGCGCGGTTAAAGACGCGACGGAGCAAGCGGGTGCACGCGAAGCGTTCACGATTGAAGAGCCTTTCGCGGCAGCAATCGGTGCGGACTTGCCGGTTTGGGAGCCGACAGGCAGCATGGTTGTTGATATCGGCGGCGGTACGACTGAAGTTGCAGTTATCTCGCTCGGCGGTATCGTAACGAGCCGTTCGATCCGGATTGCCGGTGACGAAATGGACGAAGCGATTATGCAGTACATCAAGCGCATGTACAACCTGATGATCGGTGAACGTACTTCGGAACAGCTGAAGATGGAGATCGGCTCTGCACTCATCTTGGAGCGCACGGAAACGATCGAAATTCGCGGCCGCGACTTGGTGACAGGCTTGCCGAAGACGCTTCCGATTTCGTCCGAAGAAATTTGCGATGCGCTGTCGGATACGGTGAACGCAATTGTCGAAGCCGTTAAGATTACACTCGAGAAATGTCCGCCGGAGCTGTCTGCGGATATTATGGACCGCGGTATCGTCCTTACAGGCGGCGGCGCGCTCCTTAAGAATCTGGACAAGCTGCTGTCCCGCGAGACTGGCATGCCGGTTATCGTTGCGGAGAATCCGCTTGACTGCGTTGCCATCGGTACAGGCCGCGCGCTCGATAATATTGATATGTTCAAAACACGCGGAGGCCCGGTTTCCCGTTCCAAACGATAAAATCCGGCGTGTGTATAGATGGGGAAAACGGATGAGCAATGGCTGATTGGTGTGAACGAACCTTCAGGTGCGTTCAGCATTCAGCGCGGAATGGGCAGGTGTAAAGAAGTTGTTTAATTGGATGCGCAACAGACGAATGTTCGTCTTGATGATTGTATTTATTTTGTTCGTTGCGGTAATGGGCTTCTCGATCACGGATCGGAAGAAGCTGACTTGGCCGGAGAACTTTGCGCTCGATTCCACCTCATTTGTGCAGCAATGGTTGTACAGGCCCGCTGGTTATGTAGCGGGCTTGTTTCAAGATTTGTCGAACTTGCACAATATCTACAAGGAGAATGAAGAGCTTCGCATTGCAGCTGCGGCGTATGCCAGAGACAGCATCAAATTTAATATGATTGACCGGGAGAACAAACGTCTTCAGGAGAAGCTGAACTTCACAGAACGGCAGAAGAAGCTTTACGATTACAATTATTTGATTGCACAGGTCGTGGCGGTCAGCCAGGATCCTTACGATGATACCATTCGCATTAACCTTGGTTCGAAGGACGGCATTAAGCTGAATATGGTTGTCGTAACCGACAAGGGCTTGGTCGGACGCATTACGAGGGTAGAACCGTTCTTCTCATCGGTTATGCCGCTGACGAAGATGAGCCCGACGTCGCCGGATTCGAAGGGAATCGCGGCCACTGTTCTTGGCAAGGAGCTCGATTCATTCGGTATCGTCGATACGTTTGATGCAGAGACAGGCAAGCTCTACATGTCCAAAATTTCCGAGCATGATCCGCTTAAGAAGGGCGATACGATCATCACATCGGGACTTGGCAACGTCTTCCCGCGCGGTATGGTTATCGGAACGGTGGAATCGAGCCAGGTTGGTGACTTTGGTCTTACCTATACAGCGACAATTACGCCGGCTGCAGATTTTGACCATTTGACAGAAGTGTTTGTCGTACAGCCTGTTGAAACAGAGGAGAGCGAGCAATGAGCATGCAGCGCATCATTGGTGTAATGCTGCTGTTCTTCCTCGTCGAAGGCACCTTGTTCTATTGGCTCGTGCCAAGCAGCATGGTAGATCGGATTATTCCGCATTTTACGCTCGCTTTTGTCCTCTTTGCCTCGCTCTACCGTGGCCGGCATTCCGCCTTGATCCTTGGCATGGCCTTCGGCTTGCTGCAGGATCTGGCATTTTACGGACGCATCATAGGCGTCCATTCCTTTACGATGGGACTTGTCGGTTATATGACGGCACTGATGATGGAGCGTCGAAAGAGCACGCTTCTGATGGCGCTGACGATGATCGGCTTGTCGACACTTGTCTGTGATGCCATCGTTTATATGATCTATCGTGTATTCCGGTTGACGAACGAGACGTTCGAGTGGGCGTTGTATCAGCATATGATTCCGAGCTTGTTTCTACAGCTGCTGTTCTCACTAGCAATCTACGTGCCTGCGCGCAGATGGTTTGAGGGCAGCTTTGTTGCGAAGAAGGAAGAAGAAGAAAGTTGACGAAAGTTGACGTGCCGGCCAGGCAGGAATCCGTACCGTGTTCAAAGAATCGTATAGAGAAGGGGTGGGACGAGCGTGACCGAGAAGCAGCATATAACCATAAAAGGCGTCAAAGAAGGTCTCATCTTTCTTCTTGACGATCATTGCGAATTTTCCTCGCTGCTGGATGAGCTGCAATTCAAGTTGGAAAAATCGCATCAACAGCTGCTGTCAGGTCCAATCGTTCACGTACAAGTGAAGCTCGGCACCCGCCAAGTAAGTGAAGATGAGAAGGAACAGTTGCGATCGCTCATTCGGCAGCAGGGGAATTTGCTCGTGCAGTCTATTGAGAGCGAGCCGCCAATTGTTTCACAGCTTGAGGACGGCAACAATTTGAAAGTGCTGACAGGTATCGTTCGCTCTGGACAGACGCTTGAGCATGACGGCAATCTGCTGCTCATGGGCGACTTGAATCCAGGCGGTACGCTTTTGTGCACTGGAGACATCTATGTGCTTGGCGCATTGCGCGGTTTGGCGCATGCAGGCTATAAGGGGAATGAAGAGGCAATCATCGCAGCCTCGCTGCTGAAGCCGACACAGCTGCGAATCAGCGGTGTCATCAGCCGTCCGCCGGACGAATGGATGACGGGTGATGCGGCAATGGAGTTCGCGTACTTAAGCGAAGGCGCTATGAAGATTGACAAAATGACGCAGCTGCAGCGTTTGCGCAAGCTGCCTGTATTGTTTAGAGCTTAAGTAGTAAGCGGGGAGTGTTGATCATGGGAGAAGCGATAGTAGTAACTTCTGGCAAAGGCGGCGTCGGCAAGACGACGACATCTGCCAATATCGGCACTGCGCTTGCATTGCTGGGGAAAAAAGTATGTATGGTGGATACCGATATCGGCCTCCGCAATTTGGACGTTGTAATGGGGCTTGAGAATCGGATCATTTATGACCTGATCGACGTAGCGGAAGGCCGCTGCCGACTCAATCAAGCACTGGTGAAGGACAAACGCTTCGATGAGTTATATATGCTTCCTGCCGCGCAAACGAAGGATAAATCGGATGTGTCGCCGGAGCAAGTGAAAGAAATGGTGCTCGAACTCAAGAAGGAATTCGATTATGTCATTATCGATTGTCCTGCAGGCATCGAGCAAGGCTTCCGCAACGCGGTTGCAGGCGCAGACCGGGCGATTGTCGTGACGACGCCGGAGAATGCGGCCGTTCGCGACGCGGACCGTGTCATCGGGCTTCTCGAGCAGACACAAATCCCTGCGAGACTCGTCATTAACCGCATCCGCGCGAACATGGTTCGCAGCGGCGAAATGCTTGATATCGACGAGATCTGCCAAGTATTAGCCATTGATTTGCTAGGCATCGTGCCGGATGATGAGAAGGTGATCCGCTCCGCAAATGCAGGCGAACCAACGGTTATGGATCCGTCCTCGCGCGCGGCGATCGCTTATCGCAACATTGCGCGGCGGATGCTTGGCGATATGGTTCCGCTTATGCCGCTGGAGGAGAAGTCCGGCGTGATGAAGCGGTTTCGCAAGTTCCTTGGAATAGGATGATTAAGCAGTGCTAAATAAACTAAAAAAAGTGGACCTCGGCATGATTCTCATCCTGCTTGCCTTGATGGTGGTCAGTACGCTTCTTGTCCGCAGCGCCACTTACGGCAACCCCGATTACGCGAACTATGACGTGAAGACGGTTATTTTCTACGGTTTGGGATTCGCTGTCGCACTCTTTTCGACGTTCTTCGATTACCGTCTATTCTTACGAGCCTGGTGGGTATTGTATGCGATCGGCATTATTCTGCTCGTCGTGGTCTACTTGACCGCTCCGGAGATCAACGGTGCGAAGAGTTGGTTTATGCTTCCTGGCGGTCTGCAGTTCCAGCCTGCTGAGATGGTCAAGATCATTCTGATCCTGACAGTCGCGTTCTTGATGGGCAGAAGGCAGGGGGATCCGCTACGGGTAAGGCAAGATCTGCTTGTCATTGCCGCGTTCTCGATCTTGCCGTTCATGCTCGTCATGATTCAGCCTGACCTTGGTAATGCGATCATCTACTTGGTTATCGTCCTGGGCATGCTGTGGATTGGCAATGTCCGATATTCTCATGTTTTGCTCGGCGTCTCGATCATTGCAGGCGGGCTTGTATTGTTTGTTTTCTTGTTCAATACCTATAATACGCAGATTCATGATTACTTGGTCGAGAAACATAAGCTGCACTGGTACGAGCGGATTAACGCCTTCATTGATCCTGAAAGCGCATCGGAGAAAGAGATTTACCAAGTGAGCAAGGCGAAGATCGCCATCGGCTCCGGCGGGCTTACCGGCGACGGTTATATGAAAGGCGAGTCGAAGAACCGGAAGTTCATTCCGTATCCGTACTCGGATGCGATCTTCGTCGTCATCGGCGAGGAATTTGGCTTCCAAGGGGCCGCCGTCGTGCTCATGCTCTACTTCTTGCTGATATACAGGATGATCATAATCGCGTTCCAATGCTATGACTTGAAGGGCTCTTTTATCATCATCGGGATCGTCTCGATGTACGTCTTTCAAGTCTTCCAGAACATCGGCATGATGATCGGCCTAATGCCGATTACCGGTATTACGCTTCCGTTCATCAGCTATGGCGGTACCTCGCTGCTGCTCAATATGCTATGCATCGGTCTTGTCTTCAGCGTCAAAGCACATCAAGAGAAATATCAAATGGCTGCTTAACTGCCCGCCGCCTTGCGTTCATGCGCAAGGCGGTTTTTATTTCGTTCTGCGAGTAGCTGCGGTCAAGCTCCAACATAACTGTACATGCCCCTTCATATACATAAGCGTACAAGCTGCAAATGTTGGAGGGATAGCTATGGATACGAAAACAAGTATCCGCGAGCGCAGAGCGGAGCGGATCAGACGGATATTGGAGGAGAACCGCGATGCTGAGCCGCTGCAGAATTTGCCATCATCGAAGCAGCAGAAGGCGCTGCCTGGGCCGTCACAGCAGCATCAGCAAAACCAGCTGATTCACCATCCGAATTCGAATCAGCAGCATCAACAGCTGCCGCCGCAGCACGAACTCGCACCAGCTGTGCAACAGCCGCAAAGTGAATATGACGATCCGGAACGGCTGTGGAAAGCGAATCCGAATCCGTGGGAAAGCGCCGGATGGCGTATCGCGCCGCTGCCGAGCAAATACGACCGGAATGGCAAGGCGGGCGGTCCAACGCCTCCGCCATCGCCGCAGCGGTTTTCATTTATCGTCCGCGGTCTCTTTGTTCAGACGGCAATCTCTGTCGCTCTGTTCGTCATCGTCTTCGCCGTATTCAAGATGGATATGCCGATCGCGAAGAAGGGGCAGGATGTCGTCACCGCTGCATTAACCGATGAGATTAATTTCGATGCCGCTGCTGCATGGTACAAAGACATGTTTGCCGGTGCACCATCCTTCATACCGCTATTCGGAAGTCATGATAATCCGGAAACGCAGCTCACGGGAGGATCCGTGGAGCTGCCCATCGTAGCGCCGCTCATCAATGGCAGTGTCGTCAGGTCCTTCGCCGAAACGTTAAGTGGTGTAGAGATTGCCGGTCAGCCGTCGCAAGAGGTGCTTGCTGCAGAGACAGGCAGAGTCATCAATGTCACGAATGACGATGAAACCGGCGAGACCGTTGTCATCCAGCATGCGAACAACCGTGTTACCCTATATGGACATCTCGGCGATGTGAAGGTCGCTGTTAATGATTGGCTTGAAGCGGGTACGAAGCTCGGTCAGCTCCCGGCAGCTCAGGAGGGGCAGCAAACGATGCTGTATTTCGCGGTGAAGGAGAAAGGCAAGTACGTCAATCCCGCTGACGTCGTTCCGCTTGATTAAGTTTGGAGGCATTCGGTGGTCCGTTCATCCTCTATTTGTGCTCGTCATGCTGGCGTCGGTGGTTACGGGTTATTTCATAGAGCTGCTAACCTTGTTTGTCATCGTGCTCGTGCATGAGCTTGGGCATGTCATCACAGCGAAGGGTTTCGGCTGGAATGTGCGCGAGATCAAGCTGCTGCCTTTCGGCGGCGTCGCAGAGGTTGAGGACGGGAGCGGACTTCCGGCGAAAGAAGAAGCGATCGTCGCCATTGCCGGACCATTGCAAAATGTTTGGATGGCCGGCATCGCCTACCTGCTCGGCCATTTCGGCCTGTGGAGCCACGAGTGGGCGAACTATGTGTGCCAAGCGAACATGATGATCGGCCTGTTCAATCTGCTGCCGATTTTGCCGCTCGACGGGGGCAAGCTGATGCAGGCGGCGTTTAGCCGGACACTAACGTTTCACAGCACACTCGTCTGGGGCGCGCGCATCAGCCTTCTCTTCAGTGCGCTCATGGTCTGCTATGCGATCTTCCCAGCGATTATGAGCGGCAATGCCATCCATCTGCATATGAATTTGATCGCCGTAGGTATATTCCTGCTGCTGTCGAACTGGACATCTTATCGGAACATTCCGTTTCTGTTCATTCGATTTCTTGCAAACCGCGCGGGCTCATCCTCACGCTCCATCGCCCGCGGCGTCTGGGCACTTCCGATTGTCATTCCGAAGGGATACACCATTCTCGCAGCGCTTCGTTTGTTCAAGCGGGACAGCTATCACCTCATCGTTGTCATGGAGGAGAAAGGCGACGTCATCGGTGTGCTCCCTGAACAGCGGCTTGTGAACGGATTTTTGGCGGATGGAAGACCAGACCGTGCAGTGCTCGAGCTTTTCATGTAAAATAAAGTATCAGTTCAGACGACTGACTCAAGGAGGTCGTTCCTATGAAACGAATGCTGGTACAGAAACAGAAAGAGTCGCTGCAGATCGCAGTGGTCGATCAAGAGCGGCTGTTTGAATTTTATATGGAAAAGAGCGAGAATGCGGGGCAGCTCGTCGGCAGCATCTATAAAGCCAAGGTTGTGAATGTGCTGCCGGGCATGCAAGCGGCGTTCGTCGATATTGGACTCCCGAAGAATGCATTTCTCTATATTGATGATGTGCTGCATCCGCATCTCGAGAAGCAGAGCAAAGAGAAGCCGCAGATTAATCAGCTTCTTCGTGTCGGTCAAGAGATTACGGTACAAGTGATCAAGGAGCCGCTTGGCGGTAAAGGAGCGCGGGTGACGACTCATTTCTCGTTGCCGGGGCGTTTCCTCGTTTATATGCCGATTGCCGATTATGTAGGGGTATCGAAGAAAGTATCCACGGAATCGGAGCGTCATCGGCTTCGCGTCATCGGCGAGCAGATTAGGCAAGCCGAGGAAGGCGTCATTATGAGAACCGCGGCCGAAGGAGAGTGCAGCGATTCTCTCGCGAATGACGTCCAGTTTCTGCGTGAAGTGTGGCAGCGAATTGACGGGGCAGCTCATAAGGCTGCAGCACCAGCATTGCTGCACCGCGAGGCAGATCTCGTACATCGGCTCGTGCGCGATTTGCTCACGTCTGCGATAGACGAGGTTTGGATCGACGACCTTGCTGCGTATGAGCAGACCGAGGCAATGATGCATCAGATGGCGAAGGCGATGCTGCCAAAGCTGAGGCAGTTTGAGAAGCATGGCAACGCCGCTTCACTATTCCATCAGTACCGGATTCGTGAGCAGCTGCACGAAGCGTTCGAGCGGCGTTACCGTTTGAAGAGCGGCGGCTATCTGGTCTGGGATCAGACCGAAGCGTTAACCGTTATTGATGTGAATACGGGCAAATTTGTAGGGACAAGCGATCTGGAAGATACCGTTTTTCGTACGAACCTGGAGGCGGCTGAGCAAATCGCAAGATTGCTGCGCATTCGCGATGTCGGCGGCATTATTATTGTCGATTTTATCGATATGGACAAAGAAGAGCATCGTGACCAGGTGATGCAGCTGCTCGAGCGCCTCGTCCGATCCGACCGGACCAAATGCCAAGTCGTAGGCTGGACGAGGCTCGGACTCCTCGAGATGACGAGGAAGAAAGTGCGCGAGCAGAGCAGTTATTCGGGCGGCAGCTGATTGCTCTTTTACATAAGCCAATCAGAAAAGCCAGCTAACCCAATAATAAAGCACGACGAGCGTAAACAACACGGTGGGCGGAATGACGAGAATCGTTACTTTCGTATAGTCCGTCCATTTGAGCTTGACTTTGTTCTTGCGCAGAATGTGGAGCCAGATGAGTGAAGCCAGCGTGCCGATTGGCAGCAGGAGAGAGCCAATATCACTGCCGATGACATTCGCAAGGTAGGCAATCTTCAGCGTGAGCGGATCGAGATGCATCGATGTTAAGGTGAGCGTTCCAATCATCAGCGCTGGATGGTTATTGAACAGAGTGGACATCACGCTTTGAATAGCGCCAATGACAAGGCTGGCATTAAGCAAGCTGCCGCTCACAACCGGTTCAAAGAAATGGACCAGCCAATTCGTGAAGCCGATGTTATGGATGCCGAAAATAATAACGTACATGCCAAGTGCGAATACGAGGATGTGCCAAGGTGTTTTGCGAAGCATGTCGGCAGGAGTAATTCGTAAGTAATACCAGCGCCAGCCGAGCAGAATAAGGGATCCGAGCACCGACACGTATGCGATCGGAATGCCGTAGTACGAAGCGATGAACAAGCTGATACGGACAACGAACACAAACAGCAGCACCTTCTGCATAAATCGGTTCCGAGCATCGCCCGACATCGTACTTAATATCGGAACGGTTGCTTGCTGCGGCTGTTTCAACGGATGCTCGCCTGGAAGGTGGAGTCTGCCTCTGCTGTGCACTCGCGGCATCGCCGGGAGACGCTTCGGCAGTGCACGATAGTTAACCAGGAACAGCAGCAGCACCATGAAAAGCAGGCCAAGCGTGGCAGGAACAAACATCATCAGCGTGTTCATGTACAAGCTCATATGGACCATTTTCAGCGCGATTAAGTTGACGATGTTGCTGACGCCGATTGGAGCGCTGGACGCAGTCGCGACGAGGGCGCCCGAGAGCAGATAAGGGATTTTCTGATGCGGTTTAAGCCCTAAGTTTTGCAGCAAAATAAGCAGTATCGGTGTTGTGATGAGGATGCTGCCGTCATTGTTGAAGAACAGCGTCATTAAGAAGCAAAGCAGGTTCACATACCAGAACAGACGAATGCCGGAGCCTTTCGCCCGAGCGGCTAGTCCTTCCGCGGCCCAAATAAAAAAGCCGAAGCTCTCTAAAACGACCGCCATGACGATTGTTGCCATAATGGTAATCGCTGCGCCGCTGACCGTTTCGGTGATCTCCATGAAGTCGGAGAAGGAGACCGTCCCGCTGAGCACGACAAGCACTGCGCCGATTGTAGAAGGAATCGCTTCATTGATCTCTTTCGGCCGCCACAGAATGAGGATAACGGTCATGACGAAGGCGAAGATGGTCACCGTATTCGCTAATGTACCGTACATGGTTTGTTATCACCCCTATCTGGTCGTTTGCAGTCGTAATTACAGCTGCGGTTTGGTGAGAACTGGACTTTCGTGCAGCTTTTGACTAAGCTCGAGCTCCGTGCTTCCATGAATCACAACTTCCTGTTTGGCGGCGGTAGTCGGCGTAAGCATATAGAAAACACCAGCTCCTGCAAGCGCAATGATGAACAGAACGAGCATCTCATTCGCCTCCCTTGGCATTTATAGGTATCTAGCAGCTGCCATTGATAGATACGTATACGTCAACATATGAGAGTTTTATAGAGATGGTATAGTCGATGAACTAACGTATTGTAAAATAATTTATGAAAAAGATTGCTACAGACCAGCTAAATGTGATATTATTTTTTGGTGCCTGTGAAAGCTCGGCTTTTACTCGCATGTACCGCACAGAACAGGTACATAAGCTCAGTTTGAGCTCATGGCTCGAGCCGACACCTGCATCAGGCGAGTCTTCGATACAAGGAGGTGCAACACATATGTTCGCGATTATTGAAACTGGTGGTAAACAGTATAAAGTACAAGAGGGCGACGTTCTTTTCATCGAGAGATTAGAACAGTTCGAAGGTCAAGAGGTAACTTTCGACCGCGTACTGGCTGTTTCCAAAGGTGCAGAGCTCGTAACAGGAACTCCGGTTGTTTCCGGCGCTACTGTAACAGCAACTGTTGAGAAACATGGCAGAGGACAAAAAATCATCGTTTATAAATACAAAGCGAAGAAAAACTACCGCCGTAAGCAAGGTCACCGTCAACCGTACTCCAAAGTAACGATTGGCAAGATCCAAGCGTAAGAGGTTCCATTATGATCACGGTCACGATTGAGCGCCAATCGGCTGCTAATGCACGGATCGTATCGTTTGCAATTGAAGGACATGCCAAGTTTGCGAAGCCCGGCAAGGACATTGTCTGCGCCGGCGTATCGGCTGTATCGGTCGGTACGGTGAACGCGATTGAGGAGCTGGCGGGTATTGAGCTGCCAGCTTCCATGAAGAGCGGCTGGCTCCGTTCGGATATTCCGGTTACAGCTGACGCAGCCTCGGACGAGAAGGCGCAGCTGCTGCTCGAAGGGATGATCGTGATGCTGAATTCAATTGCAGCCTCGTACGGTAAGTATGTTGATATTCGTCAACAATTTCGGGAATAAAGGAGGGAACATCCATGTTGAAACTGAATCTCCAGCTTTTCGCTTCGAAGAAAGGTGTAGGTTCCACGAAGAACGGACGTGACAGCCAATCGAAACGTCTTGGTGCAAAGCGTGCTGACGGCCAAACGGTAACAGCGGGCAGCATCCTCGTTCGTCAACGCGGAACGAAAGTTCACCCGGGCAACAACGTTGGTATCGGTAAAGACGACACACTCTTCGCGAAAGTGGAAGGCGTTGTGAAGTTTGAGCGTTGGGGACGCGATCGCAAGAAAGTTAGCGTCTACCCGGTTGCAGCTGCTCCTGTAGCGGCAGCAGAATAAGAGAGTTCTCCCTGGTCTGCTTGCAGGCCGGGGTTTTCTTTTTTTGATGGTCTTTCTTGGCGAAACAGCTCGAAATTTTTTAGACCGCAGGAGACGGCAAAAAGGGACAGCTTGTGCTATACTGTTTAAGCTAGGAAAGAATAGGAAAGTAGGCTCGGTGAATGAATCGGATCGAACCCACCAAACAACTGGCGGCTGCATCGATTGTGGTGCCTGCGGCTGCAGTTATTATCTGGCCGTCACAGCTGTGGCTGCTGGCTGTGTTCGTAGTCTGGCTTACACTTGCTTCGGTTTACTGGATTTGGACGGAGCGCAAAGCATATGAATCGCGGATCGAATCGGCGAGTGCTGACATTCAGCAGATCGCAATTCGCACGCTCAATCATCATCGTCACGACTGGATGAATGATCTCCAGGTGATTTATGGCTATATTCGAATGAACAAGACGGATAGAACCGTTCAGTACGTGGAACAGATAAGAGAAAGAATGATGACGGAGAGCAAGATCGCGAAGCTTGGCATTCCGTCGCTCGTCTTATTTATTCAATCCTTTCGCACGTTAACGCACTCATTAGTCATCGATTGGGATATTGACGGGGAATTAAATCTGGCGGATCTGAATGTGGACGGGGAAGCCTGTGCGAAGACGATTATTGAAGTGATTAATGCCTATCGGTATACGGTGCAACCGGGTTTGGGCGATGCAGCTACGCTGTGCATCGACTTGTTGGAAGAAGACCGGAAGCTTCTTGTGACGTTCAGCTGTGATACAGCTATAGGCGAAATAGACAATTGGAGAACACAATGCAACAAAGCGCTGGAAGGATCGCCGCTGCAGCTGGCGGAGAGCGAACTAGACAGCGGATACATGAGGCTGCAGGCGCAGCTTGGGAACTAAACGGAGGCTGACACATGTTTGTCGATAAGGCGAAAATTTTTGTAAAAGGCGGCGACGGCGGCAACGGAATCGTGTCGTATCGTCGCGAGAAATACGTGCCGAACGGCGGTCCTGCCGGCGGTGACGGAGGCAAAGGCGGACACGTGATCTTTCGTGTAGACGAAGGGCTTCGTACGTTGATGGATTTCCGTTACCAGAAGCACTTTAAAGGCGAGAAGGGCGAGCGCGGCAAAGTGAAGTCGATGCACGGTGCGAACGCTGAGAATACGATCATTCGGATTCCGCCTGGAACCGTAATTTTGGATTCCGATACGGAAGAGATTTTGGCGGATATGACGCAGCACGGTTCGGAGATCATCGTTGCGAAAGGCGGACGCGGCGGACGCGGCAACTGCCGGTTCGCGACGGCGGCGAACCCTGCGCCAGACTTTGCCGAGAACGGCGAAGAAGGCGAAGAGCGCTGGATTACGCTTGAGCTGAAGGTAATGGCTGACGTCGGACTTGTCGGCTTCCCGAGCGTAGGCAAGTCGACGCTGCTGTCTGTCGTATCGGCAGCAACGCCGAAGATCGGTGCGTATCACTTCACAACCATTACGCCGAACCTTGGCGTCGTTGATGTCGGTGATGGCCGCAGCTTCGTCATGGCGGATTTGCCAGGTCTCATCGAAGGCGCGCACGAAGGCGTTGGTCTCGGACACGATTTCTTGCGTCACGTTGAACGTACGCGCATCATCCTGCACGTGCTTGATATGTCCGGCTCCGAAGGCCGCGATCCATACGAGGATTGGGTGAAGATCAATCAGGAGCTGAAGCTGTACAATCCGCTCCTGGCTGAACGACCGCAAATCATCGTAGCGAACAAGATGGACATGCCGGAGTCGGAGGAGCAGCTTGCGCTGTTCAAGGAACAGCTGGAAGCAGCGGGTCTTGCGGAGAATCACAAGATCGTTGCGATGTCTTCGCTGACGAAGCAAGGCGTTCAGGAGCTGCTGTACAAAGCGGCAGATCTTCTTGAGACGGTTCCAGAGACACGGACCATCGAAGAAGTGAAGGATGTTGCGGAACGTAAAGTATATACGCTCGATGCGGCGGAGGATCGTTCGTTCAAGGTTGGCAAGGAGAACGAAGGCTTCTATGTCGAGAGTGCTTATATCGAGAAGTTCATGAAGCGCGTCAACTTGAACAACTCCTATGATGCCATCATGCGTTTTGCACGGACGATGCGGCAGATGGGTGTCGATGCAGCGCTGCGTAAGATTGGTGCGAAGGACGGCGATATTGTTCGGATCGGCGACTTTTCATTCGAGTTCTTCGAGGGAAGCGACTTCTATTATCACGAATAACAGCACGAATAACAGATTCAAGGCTCCTTTGGCCAAGTTTGCAGTTTAATCTGCAGGCTTGCTTGCTGAAGGAGCTTTTCTTTCATTACGCATGCAGGAACATTCAGGTATAATAGAAATGTTGTGGATGGCACATTTTCTATTGCCGCATTCGCCGATATTCGATATAATGTCCTCTATGGAAGAACAGATGTCTTTTGTAGGAGGACGGCGAGTGGAGGAACGATATTTTGTCGTCCGTGAGGATATGTTGCCTGAAGCGATCGTCAAGACGATTCAGGTTAAGGAAATGCTCCGTCGCGGGGAAGCGGCTACCGTTCATGAAGCAGCAGAGCGGGTGGGCTTAAGCCGAAGCGCTTTCTACAAGTACAAAGACGGCGTTTATACGCAGAACCAGCTGCAGCGAGAAGCAATCGTTACGATCTCCATGGATCTGGATCATCGCTCAGGCGTTTTGTCCAAAGTGCTCGGTCTCGTAGCCAGCTCCGAAGGCAATGTGCTGACGATCCATCAGACGATTCCGCTGCAAGGATTAGCCAGTGTCATTATTTCGGTCGAAACGTCATTGATGACGAAGCCGATGTCCGAAATGATGGATGACATTCGTAAGCATGACGGCGTCCGCAAGGCGTCGATTATTGGTCAGGGATAAACAGAAATTTTCATACGTGGAGGAACTGGAATGAAACCGATTAAAGTAGGATTGCTTGGCCTTGGAACAGTGGGAACAGGTGTTGTTCGCATCGTGGAGAAGCATCAAAGCGATTTGGAAAGCCAAGTCGGCTCCCCAATCGTCATTGAGAAGATACTCGTTCAGAATAAGGACAAAGCTCGTTCGATCAGCATCGATCAGCATAAGCTGACAGACGATGTATGGGAAATCATTCATAATCCGGAGATTGACGTCATCGTAGAAGTAATGGGCGGCATTGAACTGACGCGCAGCTACATCCTTGAGGCGCTTTCTCGCGGCAAACATATCGTTACAGCCAACAAAGATTTGATGGCGCTGCATGGCCCTGAAATTCTGTCTAAAGCACAGGAGCATGGCTGCGATGTGCTGTATGAAGCTTCCGTAGCCGGCGGTATCCCGATTATCCGTACGCTGATTGAAGGCTTCTCTTCTGACCGTATCATGAAGATTATGGGTATCGTCAACGGTACGACGAACTACATTCTGACGAAGATGAGCCAAGAAGGCGCAGACTATAGCGAAGTGTTGAAGGAAGCGCAAGCGCTTGGCTACGCAGAGGCAGATCCAACATCGGACGTGGAAGGTCTTGACGCAGCTCGCAAAATGACGATTCTCGCAACGCTTGGCTTCCGTGCCAACGTCGCGCTTGAAGATGTCGATGTAAAAGGGATTTCGGCGATTTCCCGTGAAGATATCTTGTACGCGAAGCGTCTGGGCTATGAAGTGAAGCTTCTCGGTATCGCAGAGCGTCAAGATGACTATATCAGCGTAAGCGTTCAGCCTACGATGGTGAAGCGTTCGCACCCGATCGCTTCGGTTAACGGCGTATTTAACGCAGTTTATGTATATGGCGAAGCAGTGGGCGAGACGATGTTCTACGGTCCAGGCGCAGGCGAGCTGCCGACGGCAACTTCGGTCGTGGCAGACCTTGTAGCAGTCGTGAAGAACCTCAAGCTCGGCGTGAACGGCAAGCAAGAGAAAATCGCGTATAAAGAGAAGAAGCTGAAGACTGACGAGCAAATCGCTTCGAAGTACTACTTGCTGCTTCATGTTGCAGACCGTGCGGGTGTACTGGCGCGGATTACGCAAGCATTTGCCGAGTTCGAAGTCAGCCTGGAGTCTGTGCTGCAGCAGCCGAACCCAAGCAATCCGGAAGCAGAAATCATCATCATTACGCATGATGCGAACAAAGCATCCATGAAGAAAGTGCTGAACTCGCTCGAGGATATGGAAGTCGTGAAGACGATCAAGAGCGTTTATCGCGTAGAAGGCTAGATGGCTAAAAGGAACGAAGGATAGAAGGATCGAAGGCTTAAGACTTGAATGCTAACTAATTACATGGACATAAAGGAGCATTACCTACAATGAGATACCTTGGCTTGATTGAAACGTACAAAGAATATTTGCCTGTTACGGACAAAACTCCGATGCTCACACTGCAAGAAGGCAATACGCCGCTCGTTCGCGCAGAGAACTTGTCCAAGGAGCTTGGGCTGAACCTGTTCTTCAAGTATGAAGGCTTGAACCCGACAGGCTCGTTCAAAGACCGCGGTATGGTAATGGCTGTTGCCAAAGCCATGGAGGAAGGCAGCACAACGATTATGTGCGCATCGACTGGCAACACTTCGGCAGCTGCAGCGGCATACGCGGCTCGCGGCGGACTGAACTGTATCGTTCTCATCCCGAATAATAACATTGCGCTGGGCAAGCTTGCTCAAGCGGTTATCTATGGCGCGAAAGTGATCGCGATCAACGGCAACTTCGACCGTGCACTCGAAATCGTTCGTGAAATTACGGCGAAGCACCCGATTACACTCGTGAACTCTGTTAACCCGTACCGGATTGAAGGCCAGAAAACGGCGGCGTTCGAGGTCGTTGATCAACTGAACGGCGAAGCGCCTGACTACTTGGCAATTCCAGTGGGCAACGCGGGCAATATCTCGGCATACTGGAAAGGCTTCAAGGAGCTTCATGCGCATGGTCGGATCGCGAAGCTGCCGAAGATGGTCGGCTTCGAAGCGGAAGGCGCAATGGCAATCGTGAAGGGCGAGCCAATCGCTGAGCCTGAAACCATTGCAACGGCGATCCGTATCGGTAACCCAGCTAGCTGGAAAACAGCGGTTGCTGCGGCGGAAGAGTCCGAAGGTCAAATCAACTATGTAACAGACGAAGAGATTCTGCACGCGTACAAGCTAATCGCTAGCCGCGAAGGCATCTTCGCTGAGCCGGCATCTGCAGCATCGATCGCTGGTGTACTCAAGCTGAAGCGCGAAGGCAAGTTCCAAGGCGGCGAGACTGTGGTTTGCGTTCTTACTGGTCACGGCTTGAAAGATCCGAACATAGCGATCAAGAGCGTACAAGCCGAGCCGATCGTCGTTGAAGATACGGAAGAAGCGGTTATGAATGCCATCCGCCAGCTTGAAGGAGCTGCAAAGTGATGAACCGCCGGGTAATGGTGAAGGTCCCGGCCAGCACGGCGAATCTAGGTCCTGGCTTTGACGCGCTTGGCATGGCGTTGTCACTATATGCTTGGATCGAGATGGCAATTCCCCAGGATGGCCAGACCGTTATCAACCTGCACGGAGATGGACTGAACGGTATCCCCGTTGATAAATCGAACCTGATATTCAAAGTGGCGCAGCTTGTGTTCGACAGAGCAGGCGTATCCGTGCCTGAGCTCGCCATCGATATGTATATTGAAATTCCGCTGACGAGAGGGCTTGGCAGCAGCGCATCCGCTATTATTGGCGGCCTCGTTGCCGCGAATGCCCTGATCGGCAGCCCGCTGAGCCAGGACGAGCTGTTCCAGCTCTCGACTGAGCTCGAAGGCCATCCGGATAATGTTGGCGCATCGCTGTTCGGCGGTATCGTCGTTGCATCTTGGGACGGCAACCGTGCGGAGAAGGTGACCATTAATCCGCCTGCTGATCTGGAGGTGCTCGTTGCGATTCCGGCATTCGAGCTCGCGACAGAGAAGGCGCGGCATGCGCTCCCGACGCAAGTTCCGATGAAGGATGCCGTCTTCAACTTGGCGAGCAGCTCGCTGCTAGTGGCAGCTCTCGCGAGCGGCAATCTCGATTTGATCCCGCATGCGATGCGGGATCGGCTCCATCAGCCCTACCGGGCGGCGCTCGTGCCGGGTATGGCGGAGATTCTTGAGCGTGCCACTGAGCATGGCGCGCTGGGGGTTGCGCTTAGCGGAGCGGGGCCGACGCTGCTGACGCTTGTGAAACGCAGCAGCACGCGGAAGGCGGATCTTGAAGTATTCTTGGTCGACACGCTGAAGGGGCATGGCATTAAAGCAGAGACGATGTGGCTTGAGCCATGCAGCCAGGGACCGGAGCTCACAATTGTACGAGAGCCGAGTGGACAATCGTTCATGGAACGGGTTAAAGGAGAAGTCAGGGCATGATAAGCGTAGCATGTTTGACGAAAGGCTCCACCTCAGACGAGGCGGCCAAATATTTGTTCGGTGCGCATAATGATGATATCAACTATACGTACCATCGAATGATTGCAGATGTGTTTCTATCGACTGCGGAAGGTAGAACCGACTACGCCATCATTCCGATTGAGAATACAATTGACGGCTCGGTGAGCTTACATACCGATTGGCTCGTAGATGAGGTGAACTTGCCGATTCAAGCGGAGTGGGTGTATCCATCCATTCAGAACTTGATCGGTTCATCCACCGAATTGCTCGATGATGCTGGAGGGCTTGCTTACGGGCGGATTACGAAAGTAATGAGCCACCCTGTAGCGATGGCGCAATGTACGCAATATTTGAAGCGTCATCTTCCACACGCAGAGCTTGAGCATGTCGGCAGTACATCGGAAGCCGTTCGAATTGTAAGAGACAATCCAGGCCTTGGCTGGGCAGCGATTGGCCAAGTGACCGCAGCAGCGGACAATGGTTTGTCCGTTCTAGAGACCGCCGTGACCGATCACGACAACAACTTCACGAGATTCTTGCTTGTCGGCGATAAACCATTCACAGTTCGCGAATCAGCAGCTCATAAGACGAGCATTCTGATTACGATGCCTGAAGACTACCCGGGTGCCCTTCATCAGGTGCTCTCGGCATTCTCCTGGCGCCGAATCAACTTGTCGCGGATCGAATCGCGTCCGACGAAGAAGAAGCTCGGCAATTATTATTTTCTTATCGACATCGAGATGTCGCTTGATACTGTGCTGCTTCCGTCGGCAATTGCTGAAATCGAAGCAATCGGTTGTCAGGTTCGTGTATTAGGAAGCTATCCTAGCTTTAAATACGAAACAGCGGGGGCTTGAAGTAAGAGTCGCAGCAGTCGTTAACGTATAGGTGAACCAAATATTCCGGAGGTGCATGAGCAGTCATGGCAGAGCAAGTCATTTATTTAAACGGTGAATATGTAAGCAAAGAAGACGCGAAAATTTCCGTATTTGACCATGGTTTTCTTTATGGCGACGGTATTTTTGAAGGAATCCGTATTTACGGCGGCAACATCTTCAAATGCAAAGAACATCTGGACCGTCTCTATGACTCGGCAAAATCCATCATGCTGGACATCCCGCTGGCATACGATGAAATGGAGCAAGCGTTGATCGAGACGATCCGTAAGAACGCTCTGCGCGATGGCTACATCCGCTTGGTCGTATCCCGCGGTCCTGGTAACCTGGGTCTTGATCCGAAGCGCTGCCCGAAAGCATGGGTCATCATCATCGTAGAACAGCTTGCCATCTATCCGGAAGAAGCTTACCGCGACGGTCTCGTATCGGTATCGGTATCGCAGCGCCGCAACATCCCGGATGCACTGAATCCGAAGATCAAATCGCTGAACTACTTGAATAACATTCTCGTAAAAATCCAGGCGAACCTTGCAGGTGTCGGCGAAGCGATTATGCTGAACTCCCAAGGTTATGTTGCGGAAGGCTCCAGCGATAATATCTTCATTATCAAGCGTGGCGTCGTATATACACCACCGTGCTACGTAGGCGCGCTAGAAGGTATTACGCGGGCTACGATTATCGAGCTTTGCGAGAAGCTGGGCTACTCGCTGAAGGAAGAGCCGTTCACACTGCATGATGTTTACGTAGCAGATGAAGTCTTCTTCACAGGTACAGCAGCGGAAGTTATCGCGGTTCGCGAAGTGGACGGACGTACGATCGGCGGCGGCAAAGCCGGCCCGATTACGACTCATCTGCTTGGCGAATTCCGTAAAACAGTTGAAGTGGATGGCGTGAAAGTATACGAATAGCGGCAAATTAACGGAAAGTTGAAGTTCTGTGAGGCTTAGAGGCCAACAGGACTTCAACTTTTTTTTATGTGGATGGGTGACACTCGCCTAGCTGATGCATAGGATGTAGGGATTGATAACGGGCGTTTGCCGCGTCTTTCGGGTAAGGCGCATGAACGTGACAGGAGGTTTCAGCGGGTGAAAATCCATATTGTAAAAAAAGGCGATACCTTATACCTAATTGCACAGAAGTACAATGTATCGCTGGAAGAAATCATTAAGCTTAACCCGGAGATCACGAATCCGGACCAAATCGACATCGGCATGAAAGTGAAAGTCCCTACTGGCTCGAATCATCATAACGGCCAAATGGACATCATGCACCAGCATGTTGTGCAGCAAGGGGACACGTTGTGGAAGCTGTCGAAGGCGTGGGGCGTTCCGCTCGGCGATATGATCAAAGCGAATCCGCAGCTTAAAAATCCGAACGTACTGCTCACAGGCGAGATCGTGAACATTCCGACGCCGGGCTCTTCGGGTATGATGATGCATGAGATGAGCGAGAACAACGGTAAAGGCACAGGCCACCACCATCATCTGTCGCCAAGCTCGGTTATGCAAGGCGTTCAAGGCTTGATGAGCAAGATCCCGACAGGCAAGAAGCCAACTGGCCAAAAGCCAAGCACAATGCCAATGCCAATTCCAGAAGTGCTTCCGGAAGCAGTTGAACCGACTCCGATGCCGATTCCTGAACCAGTACCTACACCGCTACCAGCTCCAATGCCGGTAGTGGAGAAGAAATATCCAGTATACCAAGCGCAGCAGCATGTTGACCTGTTTAAGCAGTATGGCGTGCCTGCAACAGAAGTGATGTCGCTTTATGATATGCCGAAGATGCCTGAAGCGGTATCGCCGGCATCGCAAGGACCGATGAAGCATGGCTATGGCTTCAGCAATCCGACCGTTGTGTCGCCGGAAATGACAGGCGGCTACGGCATGAACATGGCAGCGGTGTCGCCAGCGATGACAGGCGGCTACGGCATGAACATGGCAGCGGTATCGCCAGCATCGACAGGAGGCGGCTACGGCTTCCCGACGGCAGTGTCCCCAGCATCAACAGGGGGCAGCTATGGCTTCGACATGGGACCGACTGCAGTTAGCCCTGCACAAGAAGGGCCGGAATGGGGTCCTCCAATGACATTGCCATGGGGCGCGCCAAGCTATGGTTATAACCCTTCGATGGTATCGCCAGCAGAGATGGGACCACAAGGCGGTTACGGCTATAACCCTTCGATGGTATCGCCAGCAGAGATGGGACCACAAGGCGGTTACGGCTTCAACCCTTCGATGGTATCGCCAGCAGAGATGGGACCACAAGGCGGCTACGGCTTTAACCCTTCGATGGTATCGCCAGCAGAAATGGGACCACAAGGCGGTTACGGCTTCAACCCGTGGATGGTATCGCCAGCGGAGATGGGACCACAGGGCGGTTATGGCTTCAACCCAACGATGGTGTCGCCAGCAGAAATGGGACCACACGGCGGTTATGGCTACGGATTTGACCCTTCGATGGTATCCCCGGCTAACGTTGGCCCGCAAGGCGGCTATGGCTACGGCTATGACCCTTCGATGGTATCGCCAGCAAACATGGGACCGCAAGGCTACACTTACATGGGAAACGGTCAAGTGTCGCCAATCGTCGCAGGCGCAAACGATAAGAATGGCAACTGCGGCTGCCGCGAAGACGAAGAAGAGCTTGTTGATGAAGAGAACATCGAGTTGAATGCGCCGAAAGCGAAAGTGGCTCGCAAGAAAAAGCCAGTCATCCGTACCGTGCGCACGACAAAACCGAAACGCCGCGGAAGCTTTCCATGGATTAATCAATAATCGACTCCAGCAATAATCAAACAGCCCCGCGTTAGCGATTGGCATCTCGTATGCCGAGCGCAAGCCGGGGCTTTTTGGCAAGGGGATAACTTTATAAGAAATCCATGCATATTTCTCCAGCGCTAATGAAAAACTAGCAAAAAAGGTAAAAAGGGGAGTTCCCAACATGGAATTCAGCCTGTGGAAAAAAATAAAACAGAAACTGCGCCGTTCCCGCCGCCCGATATGGCAGCTTGGCAGTATAATCGCTGCCGTATTGATACTAATCAGCAGCTATACGGGCGGCAGTGCAGCTGCTGCTGAACCGGACAAGCCTCAGCCTCAGAATGACGCTCCTAACAGTGTCATCGAGACACTATCGGGGCAGTCCGAACAGGTCAATGTGAGGCTGCGTATGATCTACTTATGCGGTGACGAGATGAAAACGCTCGGCAAAATGAGTGCCAAAGCCGCGCTCCGCATGCTTTCGCAGCATCCGGAGTGGAATGCGGTCATGCATGCGGACGGTGCAGTTGTCATGGAACAGCGCATCGACGATTTATCCGAATCCTGCAAGCGCAACGGTTATATCAGCCTCGATAAGGCGGGGAATTTGACGCTGTTCGACGGCTCGCCGAAGGAGAAGAAGGTGATGCGTACCTTCTTCCAGCTCGATGTTCACTACATGGAGAGCAGCCTGCCTAAGGAGCGGATTGACCAGCTCATGAACGGCATCCGCATCACGGATAAAGATGAGTTCAACAGTGTGATTTCAACGTTCAGCGATTATGCGCTCGACCGCAATGAGAAGGTCGAGAAAGTGATGAAACGGTCGTTTTGACCAGAGCAAACAGCTAGAAGGACGGTCCGGTAACCCGGTCCGTCCTTCTTCTTGTGCGCCCGGCATGGGCGATAACTCTAAGGTGAAAGTCCTGAACGGAGGTTGGCTGTACCAACCGTTAGCCTAAGGCAAGGGTGCCGACCGTGAGGTGGGATCTGAAGGAAGCCGGCGGCAAAGTTCCGACCCGAGGACCACGAACCCAAGGTGAGGCTGTTGTATCTGGGCGAGTCTCCAAGACAAGACAAAGCCCCATACAGCCAAGGGATACAGCAGTAAATTGGGCGGGTACATGGAATGAAAGTTATCGCTCTTACCCGGGGAGATCTGTCAGAAAGTGAAGAAGGCCCAAGTGTTCCTTCGGAATAACCCTTGTCGGAAGGCAAGACTACACTGGCAGAAGTCAGCAGAGGTCATAGTACGTAGAAATACGGAAGGACCGAACGTCAGACAGTGGAAATAAGCGGGGATTTCGTGAGCAGGTGTTCAAGAGCAGAATTCCAAATTTGGAACACGTTATGAGAAAGAAGGGTGAAGCCCGAACGGCTCATAAAAGTGGGCTTAATCGGCTCCGGCATGAACCGCCACTCCTCCCATCAACCATGTGGTCATGGTGTGGTCATGGTTGGGCAAGTTTGACGAACCGCCGTATACGGGACCGTACGTACGGTGGTGTGAGAGGTCGGGGGCTAGCAGCCCCCTCCTACTCGATTGCCTGCCGCCGATTCGGGGGACAAAACGCGTGTTCTCATACTGCTCATCATTTGATATAATGGGGGGAAGCCAATTTTTGATAGAAGGATGAAGTTGGCCTGGGGAGAGAGTAGATTTGCGCGTATTAGGTATCGATCCGGGGATTGCGATTGTCGGTTTCGGATTTATTGACAAAATCGGGAGCAAGCTCGTTCCCGTTCAATACGGCTGCATTCAGACGGAGGCGCATACGCCTCAAGAGGAGCGGCTCAAGCAGGTTTACGAATCAACCTGCGCACTTATTGATCGTTACAAACCTGACACCGTTGCGGTGGAGAAGCTGTTCTTCAACAAGAACGTCACGACAGCATTCTCGGTCGGTCAGGCACGCGGCGTCATGATTCTTGCCGCTGCGCAGCGCGGACTGCCGGTGACGGAATATACGCCGCTGCAGGTGAAACAAGCTATTGTCGGCTACGGCAAAGCCGAGAAGCGTCAGGTGCAAGAGATGGTGAAGATGTTCCTGAAGCTGTCCGCCATTCCGAAGCCTGATGACGTTGCGGATGCGCTCGCGGTGGCGATTTGCCATGCCCATTCGTCGGTTCTGACACATAAAATAAACGAGGTGAACCGAGGATGATCGATTATATTCGCGGCCGTGTCGTCCATTTGGATACGGAATATGTCGTCGTAGATGTGCGTGATATCGGCTATCAGGTGTTTACGCCGAATCCGTATGCTTTTGTGAAGAGCGAAGATGTGGTTACGATATACACGCATCACCATGTGCGTGAGGATGCGAATCTGCTGTTCGGCTTCTCGAACCGCGAGGAGCAGGCGATGTTCCGCAAGCTGCTTGACGTTTCGGGCATCGGTCCGCGCGTTGCGCTCGGCATTCTCGCAGGCGGCAAGCCGGAGACGATTGCAGCGGCGATTCAGCAAGAGAACTTGACGTTCCTTACGAAGCTGCCGGGCATTGGCAAGAAGACCGCGCAGCGGATGGTGCTTGATCTGAAGGATAAGCTCGATCATATTCCAGGCGGATTCAGCTTCGCGGCAGCAGCCGTCTCGCTTGATGATGCGGGCACAAGCGGCACGCTGTTCGAAGGCGGAGAAGTATGGCGAGAGGCGCGTGAAGCGCTCATGGCGCTTGGTTATACCGCGGCAGAGCTTGACCGCGCATGGCAGAGCATGAAGCAGACCGAAGTGCCGAATGAAACCGTTGATGCGCTCATGAAGCGGGCATTGCAGCAGCTGTTCAAAGGCTGATTGAAGGAGGTAAGCGTAAATGGACGATCGGATAATTTCCGCCAACCTCATGATGGAAGATCAAGCGGTGGAGTTTAGTTTACGTCCCCGCTATTTGTCTGAGTATATCGGCCAATCGCAAGTGAAAGAGAATTTGAAAGTCTTTATCGAAGCGGCGAAGCTGCGCAAGGAAGCGCTGGATCACGTGCTATTGTACGGGCCGCCGGGGCTTGGCAAGACGACGCTCTCGAATATCATCGCCAACGAGCTTGGCGTTAATCTGCGTACGACGAGCGGACCGGCAATTGAGCGCCCAGGCGATCTTGCCGCGCTGCTGACGAACCTGCAGGAAGGCGATGTGCTGTTCATCGACGAGATTCACCGACTCCACCGTACGGTAGAGGAAGTGCTCTATCCGGCGATGGAGGACTTCGCGCTTGATATTATGATCGGCAAAGGCCCGAGCGCAAGATCGGTTCGCCTCGACTTGCCGCCGTTCACGCTGATCGGGGCGACGACGCGGGCAGGCCTCTTGTCGGCTCCGCTTCGCGACCGTTTCGGCGTTGTAAGCCGGCTCGAGTTCTACACGGTCGATGAGCTGGCAT
The DNA here is from genome assembly GCF_003386535.1 of Paenibacillus taihuensis. Lineage (GTDB taxonomy): Bacteria > Bacillota > Bacilli > Paenibacillales > Paenibacillaceae > Paenibacillus_Z > Paenibacillus_Z taihuensis. The sequence goes on along the minus strand of NZ_QTTN01000034.1, from coordinate 5,846 downwards.
TTATCGTCTCGCGTGCGTCGGAAATTCTCGGCGTGAGCATTATCGGTGAAGCTGCGCAAGAGATTGCGATGCGTTCCCGCGGAACGCCGCGGATTGCGAACCGTCTGCTCAAGCGGGTGCGTGATTTCGCGCAAGTCCGGGGCGACGGCATTGTGACGCATGAATTGGCGCGATCCGCTCTGAGCCTCATTCAAGTCGATCCGCTCGGCCTCGACAGCATCGACCATAAGATGCTCCGCGCGATGATTACGATCTATCGCGGCGGACCTGTAGGGCTCGATACGATCGCGGCGACGATCGGTGAAGAAGGCCAGACGATTGAAGATGTGTATGAACCGTATTTGATGCAAATCGGTTTCCTGCAGCGCACACCGCGCGGCCGGATGGTGACGCCCCTTGCTTACCGGCATCTCGGGCTGCCCGTTCCGGAAGAGAAAGGCGGCGCTGCGGAGCAGGAAAGCGATACCGATGAAGGAGGCGTCATCCTCTAATGGCCCGAGAACAGAAACAGTCGGAGGAGCGAAGTCGCGAGAAGCTGATTGTCCTGTATGACGGAGAATGCAATTTATGTTTGGCAAGTGTGAAGCGCTTGAAGGAGCTGCAGTCTAGCGCGACCATTCGTTTTATCGCCGTGCAAGCGCTGGAAGAGACGTATGAGACGGTTCCTGGTCTTGATCATGTTTCAACCGAACAGCTGCTAACGAAGATTCATGTCGTAGAGATGAATGGGACGCTGCATGCCGGAGCGGCAGGCATTGTCCGTATTCTGCGAACGACGAGAGGGCTGCGATGGCTGGCGTGGCTGTACCGTGTACCAGGCCTGCGCATTGCTGCTGATGGCTTGTACCGGATTATTGCAGCAAGACGCTATGAATGGTTCGGCAAAGCGGACCAAAGCTGCCATGAAGGGGCTTGTTCGCTGCCGCGAAAGGATTAAGTGCGAGGAGGATAATGAGGCCGATGAATGGCGTTAACGTTCATACGAACGAGACGAAGGAGCCGGCACGAATGCAGTTTCCGATGCCGAAGACGATGCGAACGGTTACCGCGATTTTGGCTGGTGTAATTGGACTTTCCGTGTGGACGGCGCTCCCATCTAACGGAGCGGCTGTACCTCATCTGGATACGATACGCGTTGGGATATTCCTCGATACGAGCAAGTACAAGCTGAATACCGCTGCAGCTTCGTTCAGTTCAGCAGCGGCACTGCAGGTTGGTCTGAGGCTGCCGTCAGGCGTCATACCAATGTTCGAAACAGCGAGCGGCGAGATGATCCGATTCACGATGGATGATTACAAGCCAATGCTGCTGGAGACGACGAATTACCAGACGGCGCTTGCTCTGATCAAGCGGCTGAAGGCTATGGGCGGGTCGGGCATGATGACGGCGTCAAGTGATCCGAGAGGCAAAGTCTATCAGATCCTTGAAGGCTCCTACGGGACGGCGGCGGAAGCGAAGTCGGCGGCTGACCGCTGGCTCAAAGACGCAACAGTCGCCAGCTATGCCGGCAAATCAAGCAACGCCAGCTTGATCGGTCCGCTGCATCTGGAGACCGGTATGACGTACGCGTCGAAGAGCGATGCGGTAAAAGCGGCTGGAGCGCTTAGCGCGAGCGGCGCCGAGGCTTATGCAGCATTGAAACAGACAGGCAGCGCAGCTGCAGTGTACACGGTACTGATCGGTGCCGAAAGCGACCAGACGGCGCTTAGCAAGGCGAAGGCAGGGGCGCTGCAAGCGAACCCCGCTCTGGCACTGCGTGTGACAGATGCAGCATCGATCTATTCGCTGATCCGTGACGATTACACGACAGCTGAGTCGGCCTCCAAGCCTCCGGTTGCACTCTATTCGGTTCCTGCTGCAGGCGCGAAGCTGTGGGTTTCCACAACAGGGGCAACGGGCATTAAGCTAACCGAGCGATATAATCGCAGCTATCGGGGGAGCTTCGAGGTGAGCGGGCTGAACAACAAGCTCGCTGTTATTAATGAGCTGCCATTCGAGCAGTACGTCTATGCTGTAGTCGGTGCAGAGATGCCTGCGTCCTGGCCGGCAGAAGCGCTGAAATCGCAAGCGATTGCGGCGCGTACATATGCCCTTTATCAAGGGTTCGGATTTCAAATCGCGCATGTCGTCGATACGACACTAAGTCAGGCTTATGGGGGCATCGGCTCCGAGAAGCCGACGACGATCGCTGCGGTTGATGCGACAAACGGCGAAGTGGCGATGTATAATGGGAAGCTGATCGAGACGGTATTTTCCTCAAGCGCAGGAGGCGTTACGGCGGATTCCAAAGAAATTTGGGGAAGCGATGTTGCTTACTTGAAGAGCGTCACAAGTCCGGATGAAGTTTCGGAGAAGGGGCTCTACAAGTGGTATCGCATCGTAACACCGGACGGTTCTGTCGGTTATATGCGTGAGGATCTGCTTGATACGACTGACCAATTCTCGGCGAGCGGGCAACCTCTGCTGCGCGTCAAGTCAGACGGTTCGAAGGTCCGTCCAATCCCGCTCATTCAAGACGACGTGCCCATCGTAGATTCGGTCAACAGCGGCTCGCTGGTTGTTCAGTTGGACAAGGTGACGCAGTCTAATGAGATGTCGTGGGTGCGCGGTACGTACTCGGCCGATACATTGCTCGGGTTTACGCAAGGGAAGCTTCAGAAGGCGATCAGCGGGAAGATATCGACGCTTGAAGTCAGCCAGCGCGGACCTTCCGGCAGACCGACTGAAATTATGGTCAACGGGCAGAAGCTGCAAGTGAAGAACCCGGACGGATTCCGTTCTGCATTCGGCGGCTTGCCGAGCACATTGTTCACGATCGACGAGACGGCGAGAGTGACGATGTCGGGGGCAGATGATTCCGTACGCAATCTTCCTGCGGACGGCGGTTCTGTTTATATCCAAGGGGGAGACGGCTCGGCACGAGAATTGAAGGAGCCGAACTATTTTATCCTGAGTGGAGATGGACAAGTTCGGGCTGCGACGAAGGAGCCGGGCTTCCGCTTCGAAGGCGGAGGCAATGGCCATGGCGTCGGTCTGTCACAGTACGGAGCTCGCGGATTGGCAGAGCTTGGGTATGACTATAAATATATAATGCAATACTACTATAAAGACGTGCAGATCGTTAAGGAATGACAATAACCTATGAATGTAAATGACTTTGATTTTGAATTGCCAGAGCAGTTAATTGCTCAGACGCCGCTTGCGGATCGAACAGCTTCACGGCTGCTCACGTTGAGCAGGGCGACTGGCGAAGCCGGGCACCATACGTTTCCGTATCTTGCAGAAATGCTGCAAGCAGGAGATACGTTAATTTTGAACGATACGCGGGTCATGCCGGCGAGGTTGATGGGTGTGAAGTCGGACACAGGAGCAAAGGTAGAGCTATTGCTCCTCAAACAACTTGAGGGCGACCGCTGGGAGACACTCGCAAAGCCAGGCAAACGGCTGAAGGTTGGCGCGCAGCTCTCCTTCGGCGACGATGGGAATGGCGAGCCGCTCCTTCGGGCGACTGTCGTTGCAGAAGGCGAGATGGGTGGACGCGAGATCGAGTTCCACTATGAAGGCATTTTCAATGAGCTGCTGGATCGCCTTGGCGAGATGCCGCTGCCGCCTTATATCAAGGAGCGGCTGGATGACCGTGAGCGTTATCAGACGGTGTACGCGAAGCATGAAGGTTCTGCGGCCGCACCGACGGCGGGGCTTCATTTCACCAAAGAGTTTCTAGCGCAGCTTCAAGCAAAAGGCGTGCAGATCGGTTATATCACGCTGCATGTCGGCCTCGGAACGTTCCGTCCGATGTCCGTCGACACCGTGGAAGAGCATACGATGCACTCCGAGTACTATGAGCTAAGCGAAGAGACAGCCGCGATGCTGCGTGATGCGAAGGCGCGGGGCGGACGAATTGTTGCCGTTGGTACAACTTCTTGCCGAACTCTTGAAACCGTTGCATCCCGTTTTACGTATGAAGACATACGGGCATGCAGCGGCTGGACCGACATTTTTATTTTCCCGGGCTATGAATTTAAGCTTGTGAATGCACTGCTGACGAACTTCCATCTGCCAAAGTCGACGCTCGTGATGCTCGTAAGCGCGCTGGCCGGACGTTCAGCTGTGATGAATGCGTACAAGGAAGCGATCGAACAGGAATACCGGTTCTTCAGCTTCGGCGACGCCATGTTTATTTACTAGGAATAGAAAGAGGACGTGCTGCAGTGGCAATCACCTATGAATTAATTAAAACATGTAAACAAACCGGAGCACGACTTGGCCGCGTGCATACGCCTCACGGCGTCATCGAAACACCAACCTTCATGCCGGTCGGCACGCAGGCAACGGTGAAGACGGTAAGCCCGGAAGAACTGAAGACGCTTGATGCGCATATCATTCTCAGCAATACATACCATCTGTTCATCCGCCCGGGTCATGAAATCGTCCGCCAAGCTGGCGGGCTCCATAAGTTCATGAACTGGGACCGTCCTATTCTGACGGACAGCGGCGGCTTCCAAGTGTTCAGCCTTAGCAACATGCGCAAAATCAATGAAGAAGGCGTCGAGTTCCGCAACCATCTGAACGGGGACAAGCTGTTCATCTCCCCGGAGAAGGCGATGGAGATTCAGAATGCGCTCGGCTCCGACATCATGATGGCATTCGATGAATGCGCGCCATATCCCGCTGAGTACGATTATGTGAAGAAATCGCTGGAGCGGACAACTCGCTGGGCGGAACGCTGCCTTGCTGCACATGCCCGCCCAGAGACCCAAGCATTGTTCGCCATTGTCCAAGGCGGCATGTACGAGGACCTGCGCCGCCAGAGCGCGCTAGAGTTGACTTCCATGGATTTCCCGGGGTATGCTATTGGTGGATTAAGTGTCGGAGAACCGAAGGATCTGATGTACAATGTGCTTGATTGTACGGTTCCGCTTCTCCCTACGAATAAGCCGCGATATCTGATGGGCGTCGGTTCGCCAGACGCATTGCTTGACGGCGCGATTCGCGGTGTCGACATGTTCGACTGCGTACTGCCAACTCGTATTGCCCGTAACGGTACAACGATGACTAGCCAAGGCCGGCTCGTTATCCGTAATGCCAAGTTTGCCGATGATTTCGGCCCGCTCGATCCGGAGTGCAGCTGTTATACGTGTACGAACTATTCGCGTGCGTATATCCGCCATCTGATCAAGGCTGATGAGACGTTCGGCATCCGGCTTACGACGATTCACAACCTGCACTTCCTGCTGGAGCTTATGCGTAATGTGCGCAAAGCGATTATGGAAGACAGATTGCTTGATTTCCGTAACGAATTTTTTGAAACTTACGGCTTGAACGAGAATAGTAAAGGCTTTTAATTTGAGGAAAGAGGTGAATCTATTATGTCAGGAGCAGCATCGATACTTCCATTTGTACTTATGTTTGCGGTATTCTACTTCTTGCTCATTCGCCCGCAGCAGCGTAAGTCGAAGCAGCGTAACCTCATGCTTAGCGGGATCAAGAAAGGCGACAAGATCGTCACGATCGGCGGCATGCACGGTACGATTCTTGAGCTTACCGACGACACGGTTGTGTTGCGCGTAAACGACGCAACGAAGATTACGTTTGATCGCAGCGCAATCAACAACGTCGTATCCGCAAGCGCAGCTGTACAAGCAGCACCGGCGCCAGTCGTGGAGAAGAAGGAAGAGAAGGCAGACAACATTAAAGCTTAACTCTTTCACAAGTATACAGCGTTACAGAAAGCGGCCCCGCCAGTTCAGACTGAACTGTGACCCGCAAGATGGACACTTTGAAAAAAGTGTCCATCTTGCGGGTTTTGTGTTTTAATAAGAAGCTGAGATCTGAAACGGGGATGT
>NZ_QTTN01000033.1 GCF_003386535.1 Paenibacillus taihuensis | reverse complement strand
AAATACACGGTCCCGGCTCGCGGCAGCAGCAAGTTTGCAACACTGTATTCACGTCGCACAGCTGTCGAGCGTGTATTTGCCTATTTAAAAAGCTACTTTGGACTAACGGGAACGCGCAAACGCAAAAAGCGGGCCTTCGTTGAGATGGACCTTACTTGTCTGACCTATACATTATGCAAGTTCGCCCTTGATAAACTGAACCAAGAATTGAGAAGGACACGCTGTGCAGCCTGATTTTTTTAAAAATCCTTGGGTTTTGAGTGAGTGCTACCTAGCGATCATAGACTTATGAAATTGACTCTTTATCCATTATAAGTTGAGGTAACTCGCACCCAAGCTGCTTCCTCAGCGGGATTTACTTTGAAATCGGCTATTAATTTCGAATGAGGTAATCAAATGCACTCAGTGCTGCCGTTGCGCCTGAGCCCATTGAGATCACGATCTGATTGAAAGGGCTGTCCGTGCAATCGCCGCCGGCAAACACGCCTGGCAAGCTGGTCGCACCGCGCTTATCCACGAGGATTTCGCCTGCGCTTGAACGCTCGATATTACTGCCTAGCCATTCGGTATTCGGAATGAGTCCGATTTGAACGAACACGCCTTCCAGCTCGACATGCTTCTCGGCACCTGTCTCACGGTCAATGTAGGAAATGCCGTTCACTTTGTCCGTTCCTGTAACTTCTTTCGTTTGCACGTTCTTGAGCACCGTAACGTTCGAAAGGCTGTACAGACGGTTCTGAAGCACCGCGTCTGCCTTCAATTCCGAAGAAGATAGAAGGGTAACATGGCTCGCAATGCCTGCGAGATCGATCGCTGCTTCGACGCCGGAGTTGCCTCCGCCGACAACGGCAACGCGCTTGCCTGCGTATAGAGGACCATCGCAATGCGGGCAATAAGCAACGCCTTTGTTCTTGAACTCCTCTTCGCCGGGAACGTCGATATTGCGCCAACGCGCACCTGTGGACAGAATAACGGTCTTGCTCTTCAGCACAGCGCCGTTCTCAAGCTCCACTTCAACAAGCTCGCCCGCCTTCTCGAGGCGTTTCGCGCGCTGCAGCTTCATGATATCGACGTTGTACTCCTTCACATGCTCCTCGAGACTTGCCGCGAGTTTCGGACCTTCCGTATATTTCACGCCGATGAAGTTCTCAATGCCAAGCGTATCGACAACTTGACCGCCGAAACGGTCCGCTACGATACCGGTACGAATACCTTTGCGCGCTGCGTAGATAGCCGCACTTGCGCCTGCAGGTCCGCCGCCTACAACGAGCACGTCGAAAGGCTCCTTGTTGAACAGCGCCGAGTCATCACGCTTCATGCCTATTTTGTCCAAAATCTCATCGATGGTCATGCGGCCCCCGCTGAAAAATTCACCGTTCAAGAAAACGGACGGAACAGCCATAATGTTCTTGCTTTCCACTTCAGCTTTGAACGCGGCGCCGTCGATCATCGTATGCGAAATGCCTGGATTAAGGACGCTCATCAGGTTCAGCGCCTGCACGACATCCGGGCAGTTATGGCAGCTTAAGCTGATATACGTCTCGAAGCGGTATTCGCCTTGGACGTTCTTGATCCGATCGATTACTTCTTGCTCAACCTTAGGGGCTCTTCCGCTGACTTGGAGCAGGGCTAGAATCAAGGATGTGAACTCGTGTCCGAGCGGTACGCCCGCGAACACGATACCCGTATCTTCGCCCGGACGGCTCACGCTGAAGCTTGGCGTTCTCGGCAAATCCGCTTTCTCGATTCGAATCCGGGAAGTCATGCTCGCAATCGCGTCCGTCAAAGCAAGCATCTCTTGCGATACTTGATCATCGCCTGCGCTGACCTTGATCAGCACATCGCCTTCCATCAAGCCAAGGTATTGGTTTAATTGTGCCTTAATTTCCTGATCTAATACCATATTCATCCCCCCCCTTAAATCTTGCCGACGAGATCGAGGCTCGGTTTAAGCGTTGCAGCGCCTTCCTGCCATTTTGCAGGGCATACCTCGCCTGGATTGTTGCGAACGTATTGAGCTGCTTTGATTTTGTTCACGAGCGTGCTCGCATCGCGGCCGATACCGCCTGCCGTAATCTCAATTGTTTGAACGACGCCGTCCGGATCGATGATGAATGTACCGCGGTCAGCCAGACCCTCTTCTTCAATAAGTACGTCGAAATTGCGGGAAATCGTATGTGATGGATCTCCGATCATGATGTATTCGATTTTGCCGATTGTATCCGATTGGCTGTGCCATGCTTTATGGGTAAAGTGCGTATCCGTCGATACGGAGTAAACTTCTACGCCAAGTGTTTTCAAAGCTGCGTATTGATCCTGCAAGTCGCCAAGCTCCGTTGGGCAGACGAACGTGAAATCAGCTGGATAGAAGCATACAACGCTCCATTGTCCTTTGAGATTAGCTTCCGTTACTTCGATGAAATGACCGTTTTGAAAGGCTTGCGCTTTGAATGGGAGTACTTCTTTTCCGATTAGTGACATGATGTGTGTTCCTCCTGGAGAATTAATATTAATTTATAATTATTATAAACTGATAATAGTTCTCATTTTGACTTTTGTCAACCCGTTTTCGCTTCCAATTGATAATAATTTTCAGTTAAGGACGTATAACCCTCAACCGCAATAAGTGCAAAAATACATCTATTTGGCTCGATGTGGCTCGATTCCAGCAAATAAGCGCAAAAATGCAGTTATTTAGCGCGAATCTACCTCATCCAGCGGAAATCCACCGGTATAAGTGCACATATGCACTTATTTCGTACCTCAAGCGCCATTCGAACAAAATAAGTGTATTTTGGCACTTATGCTGATGCCGAATGCCCGAGAAGTCGCACTAGAGGCTAACTCGAACTTCATTACGACCTTCATCAAGGATTGCCTCTCGAGGCAGTCCTTTTATTTTTTTCTCGAAAAAGGGAACTTTTATCCATTTCAGTTGTCTGATTAGTGGAGAGAGGGGGGAGCGGCTGCGTGGAGGATGACTATCTTAAACATATTACGAAGCTCGATCAGCCTGAGATGGATAGGCTTGCCCGTCAATATTGGCATGATGTGTGGCAGTACGCCTACTTTCTGACCCGCCGGGAGCACGTGGCTGAGGACATAGCACAGGAGACGTTCATTCGGGCGTTCCGCTCAATTGACTCGTTTCGCGGACAGTGCTCGATCAAGAGCTGGCTGTTCAAAATCGCCCGCAATACGGCGTTTAACTACAGCAAATCCGCTTTTCTTCGCAAAGTGACGCTGATCGGGCTCTTTGAGGACACGAAGCGGTCGGCGTCAGCGGAAGACGATTATTTGACCGCCAGCTTCACGGACGAGATCTGGTCGAATGTGCTTGAGCTTCCTAGAAGCGACCGTGAAGCCATTATTCTGTACGCGCATTATGAGCTGTCGTACAAGGAGCTCGCTGAGCTGCTTGGGATTGCCGAAGGTACCGTGAAATCCCGGCTTGCCCGCGCGAGAGCGAAGCTGGCGAAGCGAATGAAGGAGGGACAGATCGATGACGATAAAGCGTTCAGATGATGAGATGCGTCAAGCGGATCCTCTGTTCGATCGGCTGAAGCAGCGTCCTTGGCGCGAGAGTCGGGAGCCTTCGGAACAACAGATTGCCGCGATTCAGCAGCATGCGGCACCTGAGGAAGCCGATTCAAGCAGACGTAAGCTCAGGCCATGGCTAGTCTGGTCCGCGGCAGCAGCGGTTTTCATTGTTCTGTTGGCTGCTTGTGCTTATGCCTACGATACCCCTGGCGGATTCGCGGACTGGCGATACTCACGGGCAGCTGGGATCACAGGCACAGTGAAAATTCCGATTGGCAAGACGCCGGAAGAAGCAGTCATGAAATTCCGGGGATACACTTCCATGCGGGTTGTTCATCAAGAGGCAATTGATGGGGGGATGCTGCTTTTTATAAAACGCGATTTTGTGAAGGGTGACGGAACGGATCTCGGGGTTGAGTTCGTACGCAGAACATGGCTCGGCTGGAAATGGGTCATGGGCGGTATGTATGGGGTAGGTCATCCCATGAACAAGAAAGAAGCATTCAATTATATGAGCATGCCGAGGTTTGAAGGTATTCGCGGTCCCTTCCCGATTGTATTCGGCCAGCTGATGAATTCGTCCATCACCAGCATAATCGTGACGGCAGGCGGCACTAATCCGGGAACCTACGAGGCGAAGGTTGTGGAGATCGAGGATGGGCAGCGAATATGGTTCGCAGAGCTGCCGAAGACGTCAGACGCTCCATATGGGATAGAGGCGCACAGCGCAGCAGGGGCGATTGTCGCCAGCACCACGTTCAACGACCCGCGCAACATGGCAAGTGTTCCGATGAGTGTTGACCTCGGGACAGAGCTAAGTCCGTTCACGACTGAGATGATTGTGAAAGCCATCGAAGATCAGCATGTGAAGCTCGTCCCATACGGGATAACCGGGAATCCGATGCAGCTCGAGCAAGTTATACCTGAAGTTTACGCCATTGAAGCGGAAGATCAGACGGATCAGAGTGACCCGGAATTCGTGTACTTTTATATCTTCCCAACGGTAGAGGCACGGGTGAAAGGGGCGCAGCAATACAACCATGTGATGATAGAAATGCAAGTGACGAACATCCCGATCACCTACGAAATCGGCAATGCGCTCGTCATTTACGCGGCCAAGTCGAAGGAGCATCCTTCCTACCAGCAAGCCATCGAGAACGGGATAAATCGATTATAGAAGAAAAAGAACACCGCGCTGACGAGGAGTAATTGCCTTCCTCTGCGAATACCTATCTGTTAGGCCTAGGCCGTCAAGGCTGCAACTTCACCATATTAATTATAGGAGTGATACCGATGAGAAACGTTGTGATCGCCATGAATAAGGACACTAGACTGCTAAAACATCTAAAGTGGAGGAATGTTTTTGGACCCATTCAGAAAGTTTGTGGCGTATTACAAGCCTTATAAGAAGGCGCTCATTGCGGATCTCTTCTTCGCATCGCTGGCTTCGGCTGCAGTGCTCGCCTTCCCGCTGCTGGTGAACCGGATAACCGAATATGCAATTAGCGACGAAGGTGTCGCCACCGATATGATTGTACAGATGGCGGGGATGTTCCTGCTGTTAATGGTCGTGGAGTATGTGAGCAGCTTTTATACGGATTACTATGGACATGTCATGGGGGCGAGAATCGAATCGGATATGCGAAACGATCTGTTCTCGCATCTTCAGAAGCTATCATTCCGCTACTATGACAACACGCGCACGGGCCAGCTGATGTCGCGAACGACGAATGATCTATTCGACATCTCCGAGCTTGCTCATCACGGGCCGGAAGATATCATGATCTCGCTGGTCCGAATTGTTGGCTCTTTTATCATCTTAGTGAACATCAACGGGACGCTTACGCTTACGATTTTCCTTATCCTGCCCGTGATGATTCTGTTCGCCTATCATTTCAGCATGAAGATGAAAGGTGCGCTGAAGAAGAACAAGGAGCGGATTGCTGAAGTGAATGAGCAGCTCGAGGACAGCCTGTCCGGTATTCGAGTGGTGCAATCGTTCGCCAACGAGTCGGTGGAAATGAGCAAATTCAGACGCAGCAATGCCCGGTTTCTGGAGAGCCGCAGGCAGGGTTACTTTGTGGAGGCTTTATTTTTCAATGGATTAACGGGGTTTATTTCTTTCATCCACATCGCGGTAGTCATTGTAGGCGCAGTCCTGATCGGTAATCACAGGCTGCAGCTTAACGAGCTCATTACCTTCCTGCTCTACATCGCCATGCTGGTAGATCCGGTGAGAAGGCTCATTAATTTCACGCAAAATCTGCAAAATGGCATCGCCGGGTTTGAACGCTTCATGGAAACGATGGCGGTGAAGTCGGACATTACGGATGCTCCGGATGCGGTCGAGATAAGCGAGGTTAAAGGGAAAGTAGAGTTCCGAGGCGTCGGCTTCCAGTATGAGCGAGAGTCGGATTGTATATTGAACCGCATTCAATTGACGGCTAATCCGGGGGAGTACGTGGCGCTGGTCGGACCATCCGGAGTCGGCAAAACGACGCTATGCAGCTTGATTCCGCGATTCTATGAGGTGAGCGAAGGCGCGATTCTCATAGATGACGTGGATATCCGTCAGTTGAAGCTGAGGTCGCTGCGCGCGAACATCGGAATTGTGCAGCAGGATGTCTATTTGTTCGCGGGGACGATTAAGGAGAATATCCGATACGGCAAGCCTGACGCGACGGATGCAGAGATTGTGGAGGCTGCGAAGCAAGCGAACGCGCATGATTTTATAATGGAGCTTCCTGGCGGATACGATGCCTATGTCGGGCAGCGCGGCGTAAAGTTATCGGGCGGGCAGCGGCAGCGGCTCAGCATTGCGCGGGTCTTCTTGCGAGATCCGGCGATTCTCATCTTCGATGAGGCGACCTCCGCGCTCGATAACGAGAGCGAGCGGGTGGTGCAGGAGAGCTTCGAGCATCTGGCGAAGAACCGCACGACCTTCGTCATCGCGCACAGGCTGTCTACGATCCGAAACGCGCATCGCATCATCGTCCTCTCGGAGCAAGGCATCGCTGAGGAAGGCACCCATGCCAAGCTGCTGGAACGCGGCGGGTTGTATGCGAAGCTGTATCAGATGCAGTTTAGTCAGGTGCTGGCGTGAGGTGGGGTGTATGAAAAGAGGAGAGTTGAGTGTATGAGTAGATTGCAATTGGTGCTGGATGCGGGCGGTGTCATCGTTACGAATCTGCCAGAGTTATGGAGGGAGATTGCTGATATCGCTGCGGTCCCCTATAAGGAACTAAAAGGGGGATTCAAGCAAGAACTGCGTGATACACTGTGGTCTGGGCAAGTTGGGGAGGATGCATTTTGGCGGTGGATGAATAGGTACTGCCCTCAATTAGCGATTGAGGATGGGCGTGCTCTAATGGTAAAACATCTTCGTGTATTACCTGCTTTTGACCGTATACCAGTATGGAGCGAAGCTGCCGATATCCATCTGCTGAGCAACCACCGCCATGAGTGGCTATTACCGGTGCTAGAGCCAATCAAACCTTTTGTAGCAAGTATCACGATCTCGAGCCAGTCGGGGTTCTGTAAACCAGTTGCTCAAATCTATGAAATCGTACAAACCAACCTGAAGTCGCATGAGCGCATTTTATTCGTTGATGATTCGGAGGGCAATCTAGCGCCTGCGAGAGAGTTAGGTTGGCAAACGCTTCTCGCTGATGAGGACGGATTGTGGGTAAGGAAGATAGAGGAGAGTTTAACGGACCGAAATGACTTTATTCCGTCGAAAATAGCCCCCGAAAAAATGCAACGGACACCAGAGTCGATATTTGCCACTTTTACTGCACCGGAGGGCTCGTTTCCCTGGAATAACGTCTGTGGAGTCCGTTAGCGCACAGAAACCTGTGCTTTCAGGAAATAGCAGCTCCTGAGTCCGTTAGCTGCGGGAGCGGGGCGCGGCTTGGTGCGTCGCGGCCCATTGCGGCGCATGGAGATGGCGTCGGGCAAGCAGTGTAGACGCGGCTTCAGCGTGCAGTTAACCGTAACCGCGAGCGGCATTGACGAGCGACTAGATTAATAAGAGCAGTGACCCCAGGTCACTGCTCTTCGTCTAGGAATAGAGTCCTGAAAAAATCGCACACAAATTGCCAAAAAAACTGTTGACGAAAATGCCGCTCATCCATTACGATGATCATGTAATCGTTTACGTAATCGTATACATGAAACGCTTTCAATCAGGGATGGCAAGTCGAGGTGAGATGTTTTGTCCAAAGCAACGATCAAGCAAGTAGCGCTGGAAGCGGAAGTTTCTACGGCAACCGTTTCTCGTGTTCTCAACGACAGCGGGTTTGTTAGCGACGAGGTTAAGAGCCGGGTGCTGGATGTCGTGAACCGCTTGAATTACCAGCCAAGTGCCATCGCCAGAAGTCTGAAACAGGACAAAACGTTTATGATCGGCGTCATCGTTCCCGATATTTCCAACCCTTATTTCATGGGCATCTCCAGAGGCGTTGAGGATGTAGTTGGCCAAGAAGGCTTTCAGCTCATCTTCTGCAGCTCGGACGAGAACCCGGAGAAGGAGAAGAAGCTGCTCCAGTTGATGCAGGAGAAGCGGGTCGATGCGATTGTACTTGCAACATCCGGCGATAATGATGCGATTCTGGAGAGGCTCTCCGATTCCGGCATGCCAATCGTGCTCATCGACCGGAAGCTGAAGTCGAAGGAAGCGGGAAGCAAGCTGGACCTGGTCGCAGAAGACAATATCGACGGAGCGAGCCGACTGACGCGCAAGCTGCTGGAAGCAGGACACGTCAGAATCGGCGTGGTCAACGGTCCTAGCCGCGTAAGCACCGGACGTGAACGTTATGCCGGCGTGCTGAAGGCGATGAAGGAATTCGGACTTGATACGAATCCGCTCGTGTTCAACGGCAAAGACTTCTCCATCGAGGATGGCATTCGGGCTGTCCGCAAATTCCTAAGCGAGGAAGAGCGACCGACGGCAATTGTCTCCTTGAACAACAGGATGAGCCTAGGGGTACTGCTCGAGATCGTAAGAAGCGGGCTCAGAATTCCGGATGATATCGCGGTAGCCTCGTTCGGCGAGGTGGAGGCAGGAGCTCTGCTGAAGAACCCGGGATTATATTACATGGATCAGCGGCCGTACGAGATGGGGCAGAAGGCAGGAGAGATTTTGCTGCGCCGCATTCGTAAGGACGAAACGCAAAGCAACGCGCAGCTAGAGCTGTTCTACAACGAGATCAATCGATTCGGCTAATCAAATTCCGTCATCATTGTACGAAGAGCAATAATGAGTTATGCGATCTTGTGGAATCGATTGCACACATTTGGAAGGTTGAAAGCGCTTATATTGGTTTATTTACATAGGAAATGGATTCAACTTTACTCTCGTGTGCAATCGGTTCCATGTTTTACTACTATTCATTTTACGAAGGAGTGCTCAGCATGGACGTGCATCAAAGCCTTATTTCTCTCAGCCAAGTAAGAACAGGTAGACGCAAGCGGGAATCCAGCTATGACCGTACTGGCGGCAACAAAGACTTCTTTACGATCAAGCCTGGCGACGTAACCGACATCTGCCATATCAAAGGTGCCGGAGCGATTACGCACATCTGGATGACGATGGCGCCGGACGCGCCGGTGGAAGAAGCGTTCCTGCCGCGCAAGATCGTGATGCGCATGTTCTGGGACGGGGAAACAGAACCAAGCGTGGAAGCGCCGATCGGTGACTTCTTCGGTATGGGCCACGGCATTACTCGCAATTATACATCTGCTGCGCTGATGATGAGCCCAGAGGACGGAAAGGCGTTCAATTCCTTTTTCCGGATGCCTTATGCAATCGATGCCAGAATTCAAATCGAGAGCGAAGCGGATCACCCGATTAAATTCTACTTCTACGTGGATTACGAAGAGTACGACAAGCTGCCGGAGAACGAACTAAGATTCCATGCACAGTGGAACCGAGAGAATCCGACGGACGGCATTCCGGATGGTAGCGTCGACAATGCGTACTTCGAGTTCGGCGGCAAGAACACGACGGGAGACGGCAACTACGTCATTCTCGAAGCCGAAGGCAAAGGCCACTATATCGGCTGTAACTTCAACATACATAATCTTCGCGACACAAGCGAGTGGAACTGGTACGGCGAAGGCGATGACATGATCTTCATCGATGGAGAACCATGGCCGCCGACGCTGCACGGAACAGGAATGGAAGACTACTTCAATACGGCATGGTGCCCGCAGCAGGAAGTGTGCACGCCTTATCACGGCATCATCCTCGGCGGCGGACCGAACTGGAGCGGCAAAATCTCCACCTACCGCTATCACATTCTCGATCCGATCATGTTCGATAAGAGCATCAAAGTGACGATCGAGCATGGACATAACAATCATCGCAGCGACGACGTTTCGTCGACAGCTTACTGGTATCAGCAGGAGCCGCATCGCCCATTCCAGGCGCTGCCGAAGGTCGATAAACGATTGCCGCTGCCAGATACGAAGCCGTTCGATCCGGATAGTCTGGCGAAAATCTTCGGCCACTCGAATCCATGATGCGCCGAACCAAAGCCAAATCAACGTTTAGCGCGGCAGCAGCCGTCCTTCTCATCGTGATGGCAGCGGCTGGATGTACATCAGGAGAGAAGTCGAACAAGGTGCTGGATGAAGGCGGCAAGTCCTTCATCCTGAAGGGGATAACGGATCTGCAGCAAGTCTCGCAAATTACAGGCGCCGACTCGCCGAACAAGACGGATCAATACGCGGTTTACGGTACGGATCTCGGATCGATGTTCAACGCCGGAGACAAGACGTATTTCGTCTTCGGCGATACGTTCGGCGAGCGCGCTGCGGATCAGATCGGAGGAGGCGGCAGCTTCTGGCGCTCCAATACGATCGGCTATACGACGGATAAGGACCCGTCGGACGGCATTAAGCTGGACGGCATGATTGCCGATGATACCGGTCTCGCTGCGGAGCTGCTGCCTTCGGCCAAGGTCGATTTTGACGAGATGACCAAAATACCGACTTACGGGTTAGCCGCGAACGGCGCAATGTACCTGTACTATATGTCGGTCAACCACTGGGGCGATCCCGGCAAGTGGGATGCGAACTATTCAAGCGTAGCCAAGTCGACGGATAACGGTCAGAATTGGCAGCTGCTTGATCAGCTGAAGTGGCCGGGCGGGAGCAACTTCATCCAGGTCAGCCCTTATAAAGTTCAAACCGACAAAGATCATGCGGAAATCTACTTCTGGTGCATTCCTTCCGGGCGTTTCGGCGGCGTGCAGCTGATGAAGGTGGATGAATCGAATATCGAGAATTTCGCGGATTACCGGTACTACGCCGGCAAGGATGCGGATGGTGCACCGATTTGGAGCACGAAGCTGGAAGAAGCGAAGACGGTTGTCGATGACACCGTCGGCGAGCTGTCCGTGGTATGGAACAGCTATCTGAACAGATGGCTGATGACGTATCTCAAGGAAGGCGAAGGTGTTGTTATTCGGGAAGGGCTGGCGCCATGGGGGCCATGGGGCGACCCGATCGATCTCGTGACCGCTTCCGAGCAGCCGGGATTGTATGGTCCGTTCATGAACGAGCGATATACGGAGAACGACGGGAAGACGATTTATTTTACCCTCTCGCTCTGGGATCCGTACAACGTCTTCTGGTTTAAGGCATCTTTGCAGAAATGAAAGCGGATTCACATTCGAGTTCTACCATATGGTTTAAGCGCATGAAGCGTTTAAATAGCATGTCCAAAGAAGGAACGGCGGAGCTGTCGGTAAGCGGCAAAGTAAGTTTCTTCTCACAAAAAGGGAGGCTTTAAAGCATGCAGCCAAAACAGGGGAAAATGAAAATCAGTACGGCACTGCTTTCTGTTATGTTAGTATCCTCGATCGCTTTGACAGCTTGTGGCAGCAGCAATGACAGCTCGAACACTTCCAACAGCTCGAACAGCACAAATAACAGCACGTCCAATGCAGCGGCTGATAACAGCAGCAGCAACAGCACGGACTCGAACGCAGCTGCGAATAACGGCGGCAATACGGCGGCGCCTGCGGAGAAAGTAACGGTTGAATTCTGGGCGAACAAGTTCGAAGAGACGACAGACAACTGGTTCAAGAAGTGGGTTGCCGAGTTCAACAAATCCCAAGATCAAATCGAAGTGAAGCTCCAAATCGTGCCAGGCGACGCTTGGGCACAGAAGCTGAAGGCTGCTCAAGCAGCTGGCAAGGCGCCGGACTTCTACACCATGAACTACGGCGGAATCGCGAACGCTGCGAAGCTTTCGCAAATTCAACCGCTGAATGATCTGATCGACGGCGCTCAATACGACGATCTCTACGACAATATCAAAGATTTCGTATCGGTTGGCGACAAGTACTACGCGTATCCGATGCTCGTTGAGCCTTCGGCAGTTCTGTACTACCGGAAGGACCTGTATACAGCAGCCGGCCTTGATCCAGAGAAGCCGCCAACGACTTGGCAAGAGCTGATCGACAACGGCAAGAAGCTGACGCAGAAAGGCATCTTCGGTCTGGCAACAGGTCAAACCGCAGGGGATCTCGGATGGTCCTCATGGGGCCTGCAATACGGCGCGGCTGGTCACCTGGCACTGACGGACGACTGGTCCAAAGCAGATATCAATAACGACGGCTACAGAGCGGTTATCAACTTCTACGCGGACGCGTACAAAGCAGGCATTATGCCGAAGCAGGCACTCGCAGGCTACGCAGATGCATCTCCGTTCGGTCAAGGCAAAGTGGCGCAGGAAATTAGCGGTTCGTGGGCAATCGGCCAATACCGCAACGACTTTAAGAACATGCTGGACAAAATCGGCGTAGCGCCAATGCCTTCGCAGAACGGCGATCCATCGACGACAACAGCAACGCTCGGCGGCTGGTCCCTTGTCGTAGACGGCAAATCCAAGCATCCGAAAGAGTCGGCAGCGTTCATCAGCTACCTGCTCGGCGGAGACCCGAACGTCATGATCGACTTCTTCAAAACAGCGCAATTCTCGAAGTTCTCGCCGCGTAAATCGGTTGACGAAGCAATGAAAGCCGATCCGGCTGCATCGCAGGATCCATGGCGTGCACTGATCGCGGAGAAAGTGATTCCATTCTCCAAAGCAGAGCCTATCTATCCATGGGATGTCTCCATGGCCGTATCGACAGCGATCGAATCCGCTATGAAGGGTACAGATCCCGAGAAGGCGCTTGAGAAAGCAGAGAAGGACATCAACGACTTTATTGCAAAATCGAAGCTTGCCGGCACGAATCCGAAGCAAGCGGCAGCACAGTAACCATAATGAAGAATTCCGGGGGCGGCGGGCAAGCCCCCGGTCCCTTTTACTCCTAAACATTGAGGCGGCGGTGAGCGGCTTATGTTCAAGAAAAATTATCGGCAAGACAATGGCGTTGCCTATCTACTTCTAGCTCCTATCGTAATCCTGTTGACGATCTTCGTCGTCATTCCATTCATCTACTCGCTGAAGGTCAGCTTCTATAACTGGAGCTTCTATCAGCCTTCTGTTTTTGTTGGCTTCGACAATTTCAAATTCGTCCTGGAGGACGATTTGTTCCTGAACGCCGTTTGGGTCGGCATCAAGTTCACGTTGATGGTCGTTCCGGCATCGATGGTGATCTCGTTCCTATTCGCTAACATCATTAAAGGGATGAAGAGCCGGGGCGCAAGCTTCGTGAAGACCTCGATCTACATTCCTACGATTATCTCTGGTATCGTCGCTTCGATTATCTTCGTGTTTATCTATGACTACATGGGCGGTCTCGCGAACTACATCCTTGGCTGGTTCGGAGCCGAGCCGCGCGCTTGGCTGGCTGACGTGAAGACGGCGCTGCCGAGTATTGCCGTACCGGCAATCTGGCTGGGCTTCGGCTTAACGACGTTAATTATGCTTGCAGGCTTGCATGACATTCCGGAAAGCTACTATGAAGCAGCTGATCTGGAAGGCGCAGGCACATGGCAGAAAATGTGGTTCATCACGGTGCCGCTGATGAAGAATATCGTCCTGTACTTAACGGTTACCGGCTTCACGGCGAGCATCTCGCAGTATGAGCTGTCGCTTGTTATGACAGGCGGCGGTCCGCTGGATAAGACGACCACGCCGAACTTGTACATTCTGAACCACTTCCGCAACGACGTCATGGTCGGCAACTCGATTGCTGCATCGCTGCTGCTGTTTGTGGTGCTGGGCAGTATTTCGGCCATTATTTTTAAAGTGCTGAACTCGGAGAAAGCAATCGACGGTTAAAGAGCCGGGAGAGGAGTCAAGGATATGCAAGCCAAACTAACGCTTCAAAAAACAGTGATGACCGCCATTGCCGCGTTCTTCACCATTCTGGCCTTGTTTCCACTTGCTTGGGTCATCATCGCAGGATTCAAGGAGAAGACCGAGGTGCTGTCCACCCCGTTTCGGTTCTTTCCGAAGCAGTGGCTCATTACGAACTACGTCGATATTTTGAAGGATACCGCGTTCCAGAAGGCGATGCTGACGACCTTCGGCGGAGCAGTCGTGTTTGCGGTGCTGAGCTTGCTGGTCAACTCGGCTGCAGCTTATGTCTTCGCGAGACTGGAATTCCGCTTTAAATCGATCATGTGGCTCTATGTCATCATTACGATGTTCATCCCAGGCATGGCGATTCTGCTCACTTCCTTTATCGTCGTGAACAAGCTCGGGATGCTCGATACGTTCGGGGTACTCATCCTGCCGGGCATTGCTTCTGCAGGCGCGATGTTCTTCATTCGCCAGTTCTATCTGAACATTCCGCTCGCGCTTGAAGAAGCGGCGCTGATTGACGGAGCAGGCAGAATTCGTATTTTCACCAGCATATTTCTGCCGATGTCGTACCCGGTGTTCGTTATTGTAGGGATCGGCTCGTATCTCGGTTACTGGAACTCGTTCGTCTGGCCGACGATGACGATTACGAATCCGGATCTGTACCAAATTATGCAGTACCTCGCAACATTCCGTTCCGAGCGCACCTCGGAGATGGGCATGCTGATGGCCGGCTCGACGCTGTCCGCGCTGCCGACCATTGTGCTGTTCCTGATTTTCCAGAAGTATATCATTTCGGGTATCAAAATATCCGGTTTGAAATAGGAGGGTCTTTCGCATGATCGTACTTGAAAACGAGAGAATACGCCTGGAGCTGAGCGAGGAAACCGGAGCGGTTCGCGCTCTGCGCGACACGGTTCTCGGGATCGACTATATAGCCGGCGAAGGCGGCAACGATGCTTTCCGGCTCGAGACGGACGAAGGCGCGAGCGGGAATTTCGCCTCGTTCAGCTTCTCTTTGGAGCAATCCGAGGCTGGCGGCCAGCTCGCTTACCTCTCATGGCAGACGGAGAGCGGGGTTTCGGTACGCGCCGAGATTACGCTAGCGGAAGGAGCCGGCGGACCTGCGTTTCGCTGTTCGGCAGACAATGGGTCCACGGTGCGGCTGCTCAGCTTGGAGTATCCGATTCTACCCGATTTCAAGGCGATCACCGAAGACGGCCTGAACGATTATGTGGCGCACTCGTTCGCAACGGGTGTGAAGGTACATAACCCGATGAAGCATTTTGAAGCCGGGGGCAAGGGGCTGCGGTATATGCCGTATCCGGAAAGCTTCTCCGGCGCTTCCATGCAGTTCTTTACTTACTATGGCTTGAATCAAGGCGGCTTGTACTTTACGGCTGTAGACGGGGACGCGCATCCGAAATGGCTGAACTTCTATAAGAATGACAACGGCTTGCTTGAAGCGTCCTTCATTCACGGCTGTCTCGACATGGGTCCGGGTAAAGGAATCTATCCTCCTTATCCGATTCGGATCGAGCCGACGGAAGGCCGCGATTGGTACGAAGCAGCGGACCTGTATAAAGGTTGGGCGGAGAAGCAGCTTTGGTGTGCTGGAGGCAAGCTTGCCGATCGTCCTGAAGCGGCTGCATATGAATGGCTGCACAAGGAGATGGGTGTCTCGACGTTCGGCATCAATGCAGGCTCCGACCGCACGGCTTGGCTTGCGGCTTATCATGAAACCATCGGAACGCCTATGTTTCATGTGCTTGGACCGGACTGGACGAATGCGCCGCAGACGTTCTATAAGGGTGTTCCCGGCGGTTTCGACGACTGGTTCCCGACATGCTTCAATGAAGCGAATCTCGCTTATATGAAGGAGATTGGCGATAAATATGCGCCATTCGAGTTCGACTATCTCTATCACTTCGAAGGTGCAGACGGCGAGTTAGGCAAGGCTGCTGCACAGAAATTCCCCGACAACAAGAAGAGCATCGATGCTTACCGATTCCCATTCCTATGTCCGGCTCACCCGTACGCGCATGACTTCCATGTGCGGCGCGATGCGGAGCTGCAGCGGGTAAACGATGTCGACGCGATCTACTACGACATCTCCGCGAACAACATCCTCAAGATTTGCATGGACGATTCACATGGCCATCCGGTTGGCGCTGGCCGAATGATTGAAGAAGCTTACCGCCGGAACTATGCCGATACGAAGGCAGCAATGGCTGAAGTCGCTGGCCGTTACGTGCCGATGGGCACCGAAATGATGAACGAAACGATGCTCGGCCTGATCGATTATTATCAGGCGCGTGCGGGCGGTCAACCCGCGGCTCCGCTGGAGCTATGGCCGCTGCGGGATCTATTGAAGTCCGGCGATGCGGAGCTCATTCCGATGTTCGCCTATGTGTATCAAGAATATGGCGCAGTCCGTATGGACGGCTGGGGCAAGCTCACGGAGGAGATCGGGCAGCTGTATTTCTTCACCGTAGCCCGGACGTACCTGTGGGGCGGCCTGTACGAGCTGAACTACGAGTACAGCCCGATGGAATCGCTGGGCGGCTTGGAAAATGCAGCCGAGGAGCACTATTACCCGTTCGAAGCGCGCGGATATGCGTTCTCCACGCAGCGCGCCGCTTACCTGGGAGCGTATGCGAAGCTCCGCATAGGCGCAGCGAACAACTATTGGGCGTACGGCCGGATGCTGCGGCCGCTTGAATTCGAAAGCACACGAATCCAGTTGGATTGGTTCCATTATAATCACGGCAAAGACACGCCTGAATACAACAATGCCGGCGTAATTGAAGTGGATGCGGTCATTCATTCTGCGTGGTCCTACAAGGACGAGAGCACCGGATTGTTCTTCGCTAATGTCAGCGAATCCGCTCAGGAAGTGAATATGAAGCTAGCGCCTGAGCTGCCAGGGGCGGAGCGGGTGCAAGGAAGCGTGACGGTCCGATTCTATGGACCGGGGGAGCATGCGGAACAGCTTGACCTAGACGTAACCGGGCTCGGCGAGGTCAAGTTACATATTCCGGCCAGATGCGTCGCGATGATAGAGCTCATCTAAGCGAGGCGTCAATCGGGAACGAGGAGGGATTCGTACAGTCTGCATCATTAACTCACTATTCATAGGAGGGTGGATGTAAACATGTACCAGAAGAAGAAAGCCCTTTACTTGCTCGGGGCAGCCGTCATGGTCGCCTCAACCTGCTTCTCCGGAACAGCCGGAGCGATTACACCTTCAGGAACAGTCAAGATCGCGAGGGTAACGGGAGCAACGCCAGCCGGCGAGACGATTCCGAATCCGAACCAGACCGCTTCCAACTATCAAGTGGAAGGCACCGACCTTGGCATCATGTGGGACAAAGGCGGCGGCGAAATCTTCGCGCTCTTCGGCGACACGTTCGGCCCCGGCTGGTCCGGCAACGGCGGAGGAGGCAGCGGCTGGCGCAGCAACGTGCTCGCGAAGTCGTCGGATACGAATCTCGCCGACGGTCTCACCTTCTCGACCATGATTCAGGATACACCGGGTCACGCCAAAGAGCTCCTGGCTTCCAAGAAGATCGACAACGACGAGATGACCGTCATCCCTACGGCAGGCGTCACGATCGGAACGCGCCACTACATTCATTACATGTCCGTGCGCCATTGGGGCAATGCGGGTCAATGGATTACGAACTACTCCGGCCTTGCTTACTCGGACGATAACGGCCAGAACTGGACGAAGTCATCGACGGCCAAATGGATGAACAATGCGAGCTATTCGGATAACTTCCAGATGGGCGCGTTCGTGAAGGACGGCGGCTTCGTCTACATGTACTCGACGCCGAACGGCCGATTCGGCAATGTCTATCTATCCCGCGTTCCTCAGAACAACATGCTGAACATCGGCGATTGGCGCTACTGGGACGGCAACGGCTGGGTCGCGGACCGCGGCTTGGCATCGCCTGTCGCAGTCGGCTCAGCAGGTGAATTATCCGTCGTGTATAACACGTTCTACAACCGTTTCATTATGACGTACTTGAATGAGGATCGGCAGGCTGTCGTCATGAGGGATGCCGGTTCGCTTACCGGACCATGGAGCGGGGAGAAGATTCTCGCCAAAGGCGCGGACTTCCCGGGTCTGTACAATGCCTTCATCCATCCGTGGAGCACGAACAGCAGCGACATGTATTTCGTGATGTCGCAGTGGACGCCGTACAACACGTTCCTCATGAAGGCGACGCTGAATGCGGATTCCTTCGGCGACAACCTGGTATCCGAGCCGGGCTTCGAGACGCAGGATGCGACGCCTGTCATGGCGCCTTGGTACACAACGGGCAATGGCGGCATCGACCGCAATCTCGGCAGCGCGCACTCGGGACAGGATAACGGCTTCGTGCGCAATAACACGGGCTGGAATGCTTTGATCCAGAAAATTGCCGTACAGCCGAATACGAATTACACGCTGACGGGCTGGATCAAGACGTCTGCCAACAATAACGACGGTTTGTTCGGAGCTAGAGTTCCTGGCGGCGGACCGATCATGGGCGAGACGCATTTCACTTCGCTTGGCACGTACACGCAATTGACCGTTAATTTCAATTCGGGCAACAATTCCTTTGCCGAAATTTACTGCGGTCTGTGGGCGACGGCGGATATGTGGATTCAGATGGACGACGTCAGCCTTACGAAGACCAACAATGCGGTCAGTCAGGCTGGCTTCGAGAATCAGCCTACGAACAGCCTCACTTCGCCATGGTATGCCGACGGCAATGCCGGCGTTGACCATGGTCTCGGCTTCGCTCATTCCGGCGCGAACAATAGCTGGGTCAGAAATACGTCAGGCTGGAACGCGGTTAAGCAAGAAATCAGCGTCGTGCCGAATACGAGCTACACGCTGACGGGATGGGTGAAAACCTCGACGAACATGAATAACGGCTACTTCGGCGCGAGAGCGATCGGAGGCGGTCCGGTTCTGAACGAGGTCCATATGACGACCCCGCTCGGCAGCTATACGCAGCAAACGGTGACATTCAATTCCGGCAACAACCATAGTGTTGAGATATACGCCGGTTTATGGGCCGACGGTGATACTTGGCTGCAAGCGGATGACTTTAGCGTAGCTAAAAATTAATGCACTCCGGTTTAATGTGCCAAGTGCGGTTAATGGATCGTGCTTCGCTCCGTCCCGACAGTTTCGATGAGCACTCCCGTGGTCTTTGACCAAAGTCGTTCTCATTCGAAATGTCGGTGCTGCGCTCCGTGATCCAGAAACCTTAGTGGCAAAACCTTCGCTTTCCAAGGGGGCTCCGCCCCCTCGGGAGCGTTGGCAAAAACTTAATTGAAAGGAGATTTCTAATGAAAGCATTAGTCATGGAACAACCGCATGTGGCAGTTGTCAAAGAGGTGCCGTACCCGGCGCCGAAGCCGGGGGAAGTCGTCATTGAGGTCGTTCAAGTCGGCATCTGCGGTACAGACTTTCATATCTTCGAAGGCGAGTTTCTGTCGCCGTATCCGATCATTCCGGGGCATGAATTCTCCGGCGTCATTCACGAGCTTGGCGCAGGCGTCGAAGGCTTCGCAATCGGCGATCGCGTAACGGCAGATCCGTCGCTGTTCTGCGGCAAATGCCGCTACTGCCTGACGAACCGCGGCAATCAGTGCGAGAACTGGGGCGCGCTTGGCAACACCGTAGACGGCAGCATGGCGGAGTATGTAGCGGTACCTGCTCGCAACGTCGTCAAGATTCCGGACGACATGTCGTTCGAGACGGCTGCTTTCGTCGAGCCGATGGCGTGCGTCGTGCACGCGATGAACCGGCTGCAGATGAGAGCCGGACAATCCGTGCTGCTCTTCGGCGCGGGCGCGATGGGGCTGCAGCTGGTGCAATCCTTGTCACGTCTAGGCGCTTCGAGCTTGACGGTCGTGGACGTATCGAGCCGCAAGCTGGAGCTGGCTCTTGCACTCGGCGCAACCGAAGCGGTGTTCGTGAACGAGCAATCGCGCCTTGCGGGTCGGACCTTTGACGTTGTCGTCGATGCGACAGGTATCCCGGCGGTCATCGAGAAGGCGTTCGCCTACCTCGGCAAGACGGCGACCTATCTGCAATTCGGAGTCACGCCGAAGGATGCCTCAATCCGGGTGAACCCGTTCGATATCTACCACAAGGATTGGACGATTCTCGGCTCGATGGCGATCAACTACACGTTCCTCACCGCTTTCGACTGGGTGAAGGAAGGCCGCATTGCGCTCGAACCGCTCGTCTCGAAGGTCATCACGCTGGAAGAAACACCTGCGTTCCTCGCGAAGCCGAAGGATCCGGAGCTGCTCAAGGTTCAAATCAAAATCCGTTAATGCGCGGATCGAAGAGAGCGAGGATTCCTATCTATGTCTTTCGTAAAGTACAACTTCGAGTACGAACGAAGGCTCAAAGCCTGCTTCATCGGCGCGGGCGGGCATTCCTTCCGCAACATCTATCCGACCTTCCAGTATGCGCCTGTTGATTTGGCGGCGATCTGCGATGTCGACGGCGACCGCGCATCCGCGTACGCACGGCAGTTTGGCGCTTCGCGCTATTACACCGACCATCTGGAGATGCTTCGCGAGGAGAAGCCGGATGTCGTCTTCATCGTCACTGCCTATCATCCGGATGGAAGAGTACAGGCAACCGATCTTGCGGCGGATGCACTGAAAGCAGGCGCACATGTATGGATGGAGAAGCCGACAGCGGCGAGCGTGGAGGAAATCGATGCTTTAACCGGGCTGAGCCGGGAGCATGACCGGTTCGTCATGACAGGTCTGAAGAAAATCTTCTTCCCCGCGATCGCGAAAGCGAAGCAAATCATCGAGAGCCCTGAATTCGGAAGACCCGCATCGATCTATGTCCGGTATCCGCAAGACCTTCCCGAGTTCGGGGAGCGCGGGGACTTGAACCGGATGAAATGGATGCTTGACCATATTTTTCACCCGGCTTCGATTATTAACTATCTGATGGGACCTATCCGCCATTCCTCGTATGAGCGCGAGCCGTTCAACGGGGGCAGCGTAACGTCCATCAAGTTTATGTCCGGTGCGGTCGGGACCTTGCACCTGACGGCAGGCATTTCCGGCAGCGGCCCGCTAGAGCGGCTTGAAGTTATCGGCGAAGGCGCTAACGTCGTGGTGGATAACGGCGTGAAGGTGAGCTATTACCGACGTGCCGAGCGTCCAGCCTACGGCAGATCCGCATCCTTCCTGGTCAAGGATGAAGAAGCGCCGCTTGTGTGGGAGCCGGAGTTTTCGCTGGGGCAGCTGTATAACAAGAATATTTTCTACTTGGGCTATGTGCCGGAGGTGCTCTACTTCTGTGAATGCGTGCTTGCGGGGACCGCGCCGGAGAAAGGCTCGCTGGACAACGCGAAGGAAATCTTGAAGCTGTTCGAATGCTACCGCAGCACGCCCGAAGGGCAAATCGGCCTGATCAACGGCTAGCTGGGAAGAGAGGCGGTTATGAGATGGCAACGGTATCGGATTTAAGAGAAGCGAAGCATGTGCTCGACATGGACTGGGGAAAGATCCAATGGCTCTGCGGTCAAAATATCGATCCGGACTGCGAGATGACGTTCGGCATGGTGTATATCGAAGCGGGCAAAACGAATCCGCGGCATATTCACCCGAACTGCGAGAAGTATATCTTCGTGCTGTCGGGCGAGTGCGATCATTCGCTCGGCGATGAGATGATCCATCTGGAGCCGGGCATGATGCTGCGCATCCCTCGCGGCGTGCCGCACAATGCAACGGTCACGACATGGGAGCCGTGCCGGATGATTATCGTCTACTCGTCGCCGGATCGGCAGACGATTGGCGAGAACGAGCAGTAGCAGTAGCAGTTGCATTCATTGCATTGCTAGTCCGCTAGAGAGAGAGTAGGAGGCCTTGGATCGCATGCTGATTGGAATTTCGAAGCGTATATCGCCAGAGTTGATCAAAATATTGATGGAAATGGGACATGGAGACGAGCTGGCGCTTGCGGACGGGAACTTCCCTGCGGCAAGCCATGCGCAGCGGTTAATCCGCTGCGATGGGCATTCGCTGCCGGAACTGCTGGATGATATCCTGCAGTTGTTTCCGCTCGATCGTAACGCGGAGCACTCCATCGCTCTGATGAAGGTTGATCCGGGCGATCCGGTGGAGCATCGACGGCATTCTGGTATCAAGCAGAGCCGCATGCCCCATTCCCGAAGCTGCCTGATAACGACGCGCGGGAAGTTATTTAAATCAATAGCGATTATTTAATTGAATAATCGTTAATTAACTTGAATTTTTACATTGCAGTGTAACGGTTCAATTTGATATTTTTATTTGATAGAGTATTTTATTGATTCGGTTCCGGTTTGGGGGAGGGGATGAAAGTTTATGGATAACAATACCATATACCATATTGCAGAACGGGTCGGCGTATCTCCCTCTACCGTGTCCAGGGCGTTGTCCGGCAAAGGCTATTGCGGCCAAAAGACGAAGAGCCGCATTCTGGCCGCCGCGAAAGAAATGAACTATGCCCCGGACAGTGCGGCTCAAATCCTGAAGCTGCGGCAGACGAGAAAAATTATTTTCGCCGTTCCCGATATTTGCAATCCGTTCTACTTCGACATGATTAATGGCATCAATCAGGTGCTGGAGGAGCATGGCTACCTGCTGATCCTCATCTATACGAAGCACAGCTTGAAGGAAGAGCTGAAGGCGATTCAGAACTTGAGGGAGAAGGTCGCCGACGGCATGATCATGGTCTCCTTCAACTTCAACGAAGAGAATATCAGCGCCATTAATTCCGTGCAATCGCCGGTCGTGTTGACGAATAAATTCGTGTCGCCGGGTGGCGGAGATCGGTTTGATTATGTGTACACCGATACGTACCTCGGCATCAAAATCGGTACGGAGCATCTGATCTCGCAAGGGGTCCGGAGGATCGGCTACATCGGCGGCAACAGCAGCGAGCAGACGGGCCAGCAGCGTTTGGAAGGTTTTCTGGACGCGATGGATAAAGCAGGACTGCCTGTTATTTCGAGCTTCGTGGCGGAGTCCGATTATACGGAGAACGGCGGGTACTTGACGGCAAAAGCCATGCTAGGGCGGCCGGAGCTGCCCGAAGCGATCGTCGCGTCGAACGATCTGATGGCGATCGGCGTCATGAAAGCATGCGAGGAGGCGGCGCTTCGCATCCCCGAAGATATCGCTATCGTCGGCATGGATAACCTGGACATCGCATCCCGCGTCTATCCGAAGCTGACTTCGGTATCACTCGTCCAGGAGGAAATCGGCAGAAGATCGGCACAGGTGCTGATGGATCGGCTGTTAGGGAATCCGAGGGATGAGGAAGAGAACAAGCTGATACCTAGGCTGGTCGTTCGGAATTCGAGCATCAAGCCGGGATGACTGTTAGCATTTGAAAATGTCGGCTGAATAGCGACTTCTGGCTCCGTTAGCGCTGGAGAACAGTGACCATAAAAGGCAGTGACCACAACAGGTCGCTGCCTTTATTACATACTTTTACCAATGGACGGGTAAAATAAGGCCATCTTTAACGAAGGAGGGGATGCGTGTGAAACTGAGCACATCGTTGAAAGAGACGGAGCGGTACTTCCAGGAACAGTTCGCGGATCAGAGCGACTTCCGGGTGAAGCCGCTAAATCTCGACGGAACGGAGTATCGGCTGTTTTATTTTGACACGTTAATTGATTCCGAGCTCGTTCAGAACTACGTCTTGAAGCCGCTGCTGTCCCGTCCTCACGACCCTGTCCATGACGTCGTCTCGATTCTCGACTACACGGAAACCGCAAGCTTCCAAGAAGCTGTACATGCGATAATGTATGGCAAAACCGTGCTGCAGCGCAGCGGAGAGGCGAAGCTGCACCTCCTGGGCACAGATGTGAAGAAGGAGCGCTCCATCAACATTCCGACCAACGAGCGAGTGCTGCGCGGTGCGAATGAAGCGTTCATTGAAAATCTGGATACGAATCTCAATTTGATGCGAAAGCTGATCAACTCAACGGACTTTGTTGTCAAAACATACACGATCGGGCGGCTTTCGCAGACCAAGGTTGCCATGATGTACATCAAGACGATTGCGGATATGGCAAGCGTCGAGGAGGTGGACCGACGCTTGCGCAGCATCGATATCGATTATATTGACGCGCCCGGAGAAATCGATGAGCTGATTAAAGAGAATAAGTACGCTTTCTTCCCACAGACGCTCACCACAGAACGACCTGATCGTGCACGTGCCAATCTAATGGAAGGCAAAGTGGTCGTGGCAACGGCCGGTTCTCCGGATGTCGTTATATTGCCGGTCTCGTTCTGGTCATTCTTTCAAAGCGAGGATGATTATCAGAATGGCTGGCTGCTCGGCTCGATCTTTCGGGTTTTGCGCCTTTGCTGCTTTTTTATTGCCATGGGCCTTCCAGCCTTGTATGTCACGGTTTCAAGCTTTAACCCGCAGATGCTGCCGATCAATTTTGTCAATACGCTCCAAAGCTCGCTCAAATATGTGACGTTCCCGCCGTTTGTCGAGGCATTGTCGATGATGCTCCTGCTTGAAATTTTACGGGAAGCGACGATCCGGCTGGCAAGCCCCGTCGGCCAAACGATCGGCGTCGTTGGCGGTATCGTCGTTGGTACTGTTGTTGTCCAATCGAACCTCGTTTCCAATACGATGGTGATTACCGCTGCACTAACGGGTCTAGCCTCTTTTGTCATGCCTTCATACGAGATGAGCGGCGCCGCACGGTTGTTAAGTTATCCAGCGCTTCTGATCTCCGCAGTATTCGGCTTGTTCGGTCTTGCATTCTTCTTCATGATAATTTGCACCCATCTATGCTCAATCAATACGCTCGGGCTGTCTTATTATAAGCCGCCTTTCTCTCTAAGCGATGCCAAGGATACGCTATTCCGCGCTCCGACGTGGTCCTTGACTAAGCGGCCGAAAGCAACGGCGCCAAGCAACAGAACGAGGATGCGGAATCCAAGGGGATGGAAACGATGAAGGAAGACGCAATCACAGGCAGACAACTGTTCGTGCTCATCTTTATGACGCAGCTAGGCCTCGAGGTGATGTCATTGCCGCACGTTGAAGCCGATATAGCCGGACATGACATGTGGCTCTCCGTATTCCTCAGCGGGCTGTGCGCGCAAGCTGGAATTATGCTCATCTGGTGGCTTGGCAGCCGATATCCGTCGCGGAATTGCTTTGCTTATGTCCCTCAAATTGTCGGGAGACCAGTGGGAGCGTTCGTCAATCTCATGTACGGCTGCTATTACGCGATTTCCGGGCTTATGCTGATCCTGAATTATACCGATGTGCTGAATCGGTGGCTGTTCGTATATACGCCGGGTTGGATTATTACTCTGATGATCTTCATCGCATGCGGTTATGCGGCGTCATTATCGCTGAGGAGGATTGCGTATATCGCACAATCCTACCTAATCCTTTCCGTTATCGCTATTCTTCTGATTGCCGGCTGTTGGCTGTACGGGCCCGATGTGAAAAATTTGCTGCCCGTTCTGTCGGGCGGCTGGAATCCAGTCGTGAAGGGGATCTATTACGCTTTCAGCGGATATGTGGGCTATGATTTGCTGCTGTACGCCTTTCCTTATGTAAAGGCCAAGAGCAAGAATAGGCTGCTTCTTATTATGACGTTCGCTAACATGACTGCGATCCTCTACTATGTCCTAAGCTGCCTGATTTGCTCGACGATGTTTAGCTTGAAGCAGCTAAAACATATTCCGGAGCCTATTGTTTTCATCCTGAAATATTATCAGCTTGAGGTGCTCCAGAGTTTGGACGTCATGTTTTTGATCTTCTATGTTTTTATCGTTTCGGACACCGCCTATATCTATTTCTTCTTGTCGGCCAAAGCCTTCGTACATCTTCGCAGCAAAGGATTAGGCAAGCATCAGATATGGGTCTGGGCGATGGTCGGTTTAGCCTTCATCGGCAGCCTTTTCTTCAAGAAACGGAGTACGATTATAAATTTCTCTGACCTGCAGGATATTGGCTCAGTCTTTATGATCATTGCTGTGCCAGCCGTCCTGCTTATCATTTCCGGGCTTCGCGGCGCAGGGAGGAACAGGGCGTGAAGAGAGGATTTGCAGCGCTGATGATGTGTCTGCTGCTTACAGGCTGCTGGGATCAGCTTAGGCTCAAGGACCAGCTGTTTGTCGATATTGTCGGCATCGATTATGTGGGTGACAGCAAGAAGCTCAAGGTAGGCTATGTCATCTCCTCGCTCAGGGAGGCGAGTCAAGGCGGTGGCAAACCGTCCAGCGTTTATATAGAACAACCAGGTGACAGCTTGTACGCTTCGGTGCTTGTGGCCAATAGCTCGATACCCGGATCATTAACGGTTCAGGAAACAAGGCTGTATCTGATAGGCACACGCTTTGCGAAAGATGAGCCGCTGAAATATTTGGATTCCGTGGGCCAGTTCGTATCCAACCCGCTGTATGCCAGCCTTGCGGTTTACGACGGCGATCTCTCGCAGCTATTGTCCAAGAAGAGGATCAAGGACCAGACGACTTCGGATTTCCTGACCGGCATATTAGCCAGTGAGAGGGAGCGGGGGGACATCCCGACGAATAAGCTGCTTCGCTATATCCTTGGGGGAACGGATTATATCAGCGATTTTGCGCTTAATCGATTTGTGCCGGATCAGGAAGGAGCTCGGCTTGCGGGAGTCGCCTTGTTTCATGACGGGAAGTACACGGGCATGAATTTGGATATTAAACAAACCCTGCTGTCCTGCCTAATGGCTGGAACTCCTAGCAGAACCCAGGCTATTACCAGAAAGTTTAACGGTGAAGAATACACGATTCGGATTCGGAACAGCAAGAATGACTATCACGCCATCTATGATAATAAGGGTCTTCGCGAAATGGACATTTCGCTGCGGCTGGATGCCAAGTTGATTGAAAGCGGGCCTTATGTCACGCATACGACTTCAGTGCTGAAGAAAATCGAGAAGCAGCTCAGCGAGAAGCTTACGAAGGAGGCGGAGAAAATCATTGCGACGATGCAGAAAGCGAACTGCGATTATTTTCAACTGGGACATGAGCTTGCAGCCTATCATCCGAACCTGTTCAAAGGGATGAACTGGAGCGAGGCTTACCCGAAGCTTACGATCAACCCGAAGATCAAGGTGACGATCTTGAATACCGGCGTTCTGGATTAGAACTTTATCGACTAGGATATGAAGAGCCTGCGGCGTTACGCGCTGCGGGCTTATTTTGTTTGCACGGACTATTGCATATCTCGGCGTTTATTAGATAATAGAGGCGAACCTCACTATTTAAGCAGCCTAATAACCGAATAGGAGACGTGCTCTATGAAATGGCTGACCACGCATTTGCTTGATCCCATTCGCTCCAGGTTGTTTTATAAGATGCTCATCATTTACTCGCTCCTGACGTTAATTCCGTTAATCATCGTCAGCTCCACCTTCTACATCCGCTCCAGCCACCTTATTGAGAAGAAAGCCGCAGAAGAAGCACAGCAAGGCTTGTCCCGTTCCGCCCAGACGTTCGACGAAGTATTGTATGCCGTGAAGAGCCAGATGCTCCCTATTAGCGAAAATGTGTTCATCCAAGCGATGTTCCGCAATGCGAAGAAGGGCCAGGTGAACGACGCGCTGAACGGTTCCGTAGCCCAGCTGCTCCAGTCGGAGCTTGCGACTGCACGGCTTAAGATCGGCGACTTCGTCGGCACCATCTATGTGCTAGATAAAACCCATGTCCTGTACAGCACCGACCCGGATAAGCGGCTTCTGTACAAAGACGCCTTCTGGAAAATGCCGTTCGAATTCGACCGGATGCCGGAATGGGCGTTCTTCAACGACGATGGGCGGATGGCCTGCGTGGTCAAAATCTTCGACGAGGGCCAGCGTCCCTCCGTCGATTCGGAGATTGGCCGCCTCATTATCACGCTGGATGCCGCCAAAGTGCAGAAGCTCTTCGCCGACTATAACCCTGGCACGTTCTATATTACGAATACCGACAACCAGATCATGACCTCATCCAAGCTCAGCCAGATCGGTCATCTGCTCGACATTCGCGGTCCGCTCAGCGATCTTGTCGTCCGGCAGAAGTCGCGCTACTCGGAGTTTCAATATGTGCTGTTCGCGAACCCGGGCACAGGCGGGCTCGTGCAGAAGCAGGCACTATTCTCCATCGGCGTAACGCTGGCCGCTTGGCTGGCGATCACGATTGTGACGTATGTCATTTTGCGCCGGATTACGATCCCCATTCAGCGGCTAACGCGCCTTATGCGGGCAGCGGAGCGGGAGGAATATCAGCTCATAAGCGGCATTACGTCGAAGGACGAAGTCGCGATGCTCTGCAACAGCTTCAACAGCCTCGTCGCCCGGACGAGCCACCTCATCGAGACGAACTACAAGAACGAGCTTATGATTCGCGAAGCCGAGTTGAAAGCAATCCGCATGTACATTAATCCTCATTTCCTCTATAACACGATGGAGTATATCAGCATCATGTCGCACACGCCGGAGAAGGCAAAGCATATTCCGCAGATGGTGCAGCACTTATCAGGAATATTCCGTTTCTCGATTACCCCTGGCAACGCGTTTGTCGCTTTGGCAACAGAGATGGAATTCGTCCGCAAATACCTCGAGATTCACCGCTATCGTTACGGCGATCGGCTGTCCTATACGATTGACCTGCCGGATATGTACCGCCAAATCGCGGTGCCGAAGCTGCTGCTGCAGCCGCTTGTCGAGAATGCGGTCGTACATGGCATCGATAGTCTGCCGGAAGGCGGAAGCATCGCCATTACGGTAAAGGAAGAGCAGTACGAGCTCGTCATCGAGATCGAGAATAGCTCGCTCGCAGGAAGCTCCTTGCATGAGACGGCAGCAGGGCAAGCGAGTGGCTATCGCCATTCGAAGGGGCTTGGAAGCGGGCTTGAGAATGCGAATGCCAGACTGCGGCTTCATTACGGCAACACGTACGGAGTCACCCTCAGTCACCGCGAATTTACGACCATTACGAAAGTACTTATGCCGATACAGATCTTTCAAGAGAATGAGGGAGGCTGAACAACGCATGCGCCTGATGATTGTAGATGATGAACGCGAAATTCGCGAGTTTCTCGCCTCGATGAGCGGTTGGCGGGAAATCGGCTGCGAGGTGGCATGGACGGCGGCGAATGGCGAGGATGCGCTTGGTTTGCTGCAGCAGGGAGCGCTGCCGGACGTTATTATTACCGATATTCGCATGCCGGTGATGGACGGCCTGACGTTTGCGGAGCGGGTGCGGCAGCGGCATTCGGATATGCCGATTATCTTCCTGACGGCCTATCATGAGTTCGATTATGCGCGGCAGGCGGTGAAGCTCGGCGTGTCGGACTTCCTGACGAAGCCGTTTCTGCCGGAGGAGCTGACGCGCACCGTTGCGACGCTCCGGGTGCATGAGCCGCTGCTCGCAGGTTGGCGCGAGCATGATCAGTTCTTTGAGCTGCTGGCGAACGAGAGGCAGAGCAGCGCGTACAAGCAGGAGTGGCTGCAGGCGCAAGGACTGCGCGACGGCAGCTTCGCGCTGCTGTACGCGGAGCTCGATGCCCCGCGCGCAGCCGAGGGCGAGCACTTCCCGTTCGCGGCGGCGCATGCACGCGGACAGATCGAAGCGGCCGCAGCCCGGAGCGGCCTGCAGGGGCGGACGGCGTCGTCCGCCAGCGGCATTTATTTGTTCGTGCCGCTGCGTGAAGGCGCTGCAGCCGCTGGGCGCGAGCAGCTGCTGGCGTTCGCCAAGGAGCTCGCCGCCGAAGGCGGCGTTAAAATTGCGCGCGAGCTGTCGCTGTCTGTCGGCATCAGCCAAAGCTTCAGCTCGTACTGCCAGCTGCCGGAGGCGCTCGGGCAGGTGAAGAAATGTATGGAGTACCGGATGCTGCTCGGCAAGAATTCGGTCGTCGCTTACGATGCGCTGGAATCGTTCCTGTCCGAGAAGGAGAAGCAAACGGATGCCTCGCTCGGCCAGATCGCCGATGCGCTGCGTCAGGCAGACCACGAGCCCATTCGGGCTCTGCTCAAGGACTCGTACCGCAGCATGCTCTCAGTCGGCGCGAGCAAGAAGGATATGCAGCACTACGCGCTCGGCGTCATCGAGAAGGCGGAAGCGGCGCTGGCGGACTTCGGCATCAAGCCGTCGCACGGCATGAGCGTCGATATCCGCGAGAAGCTGATCCATGCGGTGCTGCTGACCGACATTATGAAGGAGCTGGAGAAGCAGCTCATTGCGTACCAGGAGCTCATGCGTCAGGAGCTGCAGGACTCGCCGCTGCAAGTCATCGCAGGCGTGCGGAAGCTGATCCGCGAGCGGTTCACAGAGGATCTGACGCTGCAATCGGTCGCGCAGAAGCTGAACGTGAACTACTCCTATCTCAGCCGGCTCATCAAGAAGGAGACCGGATACAATTTCACGGACATGCTGTGGGATTACCGCATCGAGGCGGCGAAGAACAAGTTGCTGCGCGAGGACTTGAAGAGCTACGAGGTGGCGTACGCGGTCGGCTTCAAGGATACGGCGCATTTCAGCTTCATGTTCAAGAAGAAAGTCGGCCTCTCGCCAAGCGCGTACCGGGCACAGGTTAGAGGCGGAAGCGGGGCCGGCGAGTAGGAGTAGGAGTTGGAGCTGGCTGGTTTGAGGAGCTGAGAGAGCAAATTAAGCTCTCTCGTTGCCAGAAACGCGTGAAATGGTGGGTGAGAGAGCAAATTGGGATCTCTCAGCATCATGGTGGCGGGTAACTGGCTGGTTTGGAAGCTGAGAGAGCAAACTGGGATCTCTCCGCATTAGATACGCGTGAAATGGTGGGTGAGAGAGTAAATTAGGATCTCTCAGCATCATGGTGGCAGGTAACTGGCTGGTTTGGAAGGCTGAGAGAGCAAATTGGGATCTCTCAGCATTAGATACGCGTGAAATGGTGGCTGAGGGAGCAAATTGGGATCTCTCAGCATCATGGTGGCGGGTAACTGGCTGGTTTGGAAGGCTGAGAGAGCAAATTGGGATCTCTCAGCGTCAGATACGCGTGAAATGGTGGGTGAGAGAGCAAATTGGGATCTCTCAGCATCAGATACGGGCGAAATGGTGAGTGCGAGCACATAGGTGTGCTTTCGGTATCGTGCCTAACATGTAACTGGATGGTGTGTGGGATTCTCTACATATATTGGTTGGCTGTAAGCGAGAAAAGCCTCTCTCGGCGCACGGAACCAGCCAAAGTCGAGCTGAGAGAGGGAACCCCTCTCTCAGCTGCGCAGAAGGTGGACAATCCTCCCGCTACGGCCGAACCGTTCGCAACACCCCGCATCAAGTTCGTCAATTCCAACACAGAAACGGTAAAATGCAGCTATCCTCTCGGATTTATGTAAGCGCTACACTTAACTTGTGAGTGAAACTAGAGACGAGAAAAGAGGGTGTTGTGGCAATGAAGCTCAAAGGATTATCAGCGCTTGCCAGTGTACTGCTGCTGACGACTGCGGTGTCGGCGTGCGGCGGCTCGAACAACGGGAATAACCAGGGCAACTCATCTTCAGACACGAGTACGAATACGAGCAGCAACTCCAGCACGAACAGCAGCGGCAACAACGCAGCTGCTACGGACGATACCAGCTCGAACGCATCGACGGATAACTCCGGTTCGAATGCCGCGGCAGCGGGCAATGACAAGGAGTTCACTATCCGCGTCGGCGCTTGGTTCCTCGATGACCGTCCATACATGGTTCAGTTCAAGAAGGACGTCGAAACCGCATACGCGAAGCTGTATCCGAAGGCGAAGATTCAGTGGGACGTCGTGCTCGGCGCGACTTACTTCGATAAGCTGAAGGCGCAGTTCGCATCGGGCTCCGCACCGGATGTCGTGTTCTACCAAGGGGTTGATTTTGCAAAATCCGGCAACCTGCAGGATCTGTCCGCGGAGCCTTGGGTAGCGCGTCTCAATACGGGCGGCCAGAAAGACTTCCAAACGCATGCCGACGGCAAAACGTTCGGTGTGCCAATGGGGCTCTCCATCGGCGGCGGCGTCTGGTATAACAAGAAGATCTTCTCCGATCTCGGCATTCAGGCGCCGAAGACGACACAAGAGCTCATGGATGCTGCCGAGAAAATCAAGACTTCTGGCAAAACGCCGATTACGCTCGGCTTTAAAGACCAATGGACAGCCAGTCTGTTCTACTTCAACTGGCTGAATTCGTACCAGCTGAACGATCCGACACTTGGCCAGAAGGTTTACAGCGGAGAACAGAAGATTAATGACGACGCGCTCATTCAGAAGGTGTATCAGAACTTCGAGCAGATGAAGTCGAAGGGCTACTTCAATAAGAACGCGATCAGCATCGACTGGCCGCAATCGGGTCAAATGTTTGCATCCGGCGAAGCGGCGATGATCGTTCAAGGTCCGTGGATGCCAGGCGCGAACGCCGACAATATCAACAAAGGCGGCTTCGAGAAGTTCGATATCGGTTA
Source organism: Paenibacillus taihuensis (assembly GCF_003386535.1). Classification (GTDB taxonomy): domain Bacteria; phylum Bacillota; class Bacilli; order Paenibacillales; family Paenibacillaceae; genus Paenibacillus_Z; species Paenibacillus_Z taihuensis. The sequence goes on along the minus strand of NZ_QTTN01000033.1, from coordinate 51,114 downwards.
CTTCCCTCTCGCCAATGACGATGGCAAAGTAGCAATGGGTCTGGGCAGTAACGAGGCGCTTGGTGTAAATGCGAAGACAGAGCTCATGCAGGAGTCCAAGGATCTTGTGAACTTGATTACTTCTGCGGACATTATAAGCCCGTTCATGAAAGGCGACGGCGCACTGACTTCCTTCACAGACGTAACCGTACAATATGACGATCCGGTTATGAACGACGTTCAGGCAGCGGTGGATAACAGCACGGTCGTCACATCGAACTTGACGAATTTTATCCCAGCGAGTGCGGCTACCAACATGCTTGACTTGCTTACAAAGGTTGTTTCCGGCGTCAAATTTAATGCGGACGATCTGAAGCCGGCGCAAGCCAGCTTCGATAAAGACAAAGCAACGGTATCGCCTCCGGCGGAATAACGCCGCCACATAACGAGTTCACGTTCAGCCGCAGCATTTGCGGCTGAACGTGTTTTATGAACGAAGGTAGGTGACGAGAGTGAGTTTGAGCCGCAAGCAATATTGGATCGCCTGTCTGTTTCTTTTGCCGGCTTTTGCGATATTCGGCATGTTCTTCTTCTATCCGTTCCTGCAGAGTATCTACTACTCCTTCACGGAATGGAACGGAATTAAAGCGCCGCGGTATATCGGGTTCGATAACTACCGCTATCTCTTTCAAGATGTGCAAATGCTCGATGGGATGAAAAACACGCTGAAAATGGTTGTCTTCGGCCTCGTCGTGCAAAATCCGCTCGCGCTGCTGCTGGCGGTGCTGCTAAACCGCAAATTCCGGACGCGCGGCTTCCTGCGCACGTCGTTCTATCTTCCTGTCATTATCAGCCTTGTCGTCACCTCCGTCGTCTGGGGCGAGATTCTGAAGTTCGACGGATTCGCGAACGGCATTCTCACGCATATCATTGGCGAAGCTCGTCTTCAGGACTGGCTGGGTACGGTGTACACCTCGTTTCCAACGATTATTCTGCTGACGCAGTGGCAGGCGATCGGCTACTGCGCCATGATCTATCTCGCCGGGCTGCAAGCTATTCCGACCGATATCTATGAGGCGGCGGATATTGAGGGGGCGAAAGGGTTCGCGCTGTTCCGCCATGTGACGTTCCCGATGCTGATGCCTTCGGTGACGATTGTGCTCTTCCTCACGATCGTCGGCGCGCTTCGCCTGTTCGATCTGCCATTCCTGCTTACGAACGGCGGGCCGGGCTCATCCTCGTATACGCTGTTCCTCGCCGTTTACAACGCGGCGTTCAAGAACCAAAGCTACGGCTACGCAACTGCTGGCAGTATCGTGCTGACGCTCTTTATCATTATCGTCACGGTAATCCAGCTCGGCATCACGCGCAGAAGGGAGGTCGAGCTGTAATGGGATTAAACAAACGTCCGTCACTGCTGCTCGAAGGAATTCTTTTTCTCGCTGCGCTCGCTTTTCTATTCCCGGTCGTCTTCCTCCTGGAGATGAGCTTCAAGGAGCCGCGCTACTTCTTCAAGCCTTTCGAGCTGCCGCATAGCTTGTATCTGGATTACTATAAGTCGGCTTTCCGCGATATGGACTTCTTCCAGGGACTGTCGAACACGGTGCTCATTACGGCGGGCGCTCTGCTGCTGACTATATTTGTGGCATCGATGGCCGGCTACGTGCTGTCACGTCGGACGGAGCGGCTGTTCCGGTTCGCATACCTGTTCTTCCTGTCCGGTATGATCATCCCAGGGGTGGGCTCGCTCATTCCGCTCTTCAGGATGGCGGTCGACATCCACCTGATGAATACACGGACGCTGCTCGTGCTCATCTACACGGCTGGCTTCATCCCGTTCGCCTCGTTCCTCTATGCGGCGTTCACGAAATCGATTCCGCGCGAGCTGGAGGAGTCGGCAAACCTCGATGGCTGCGGGCCGCTGCGTCTGTACTGGCTGATCATTTTCCCGCTGCTGCTGCCGGCGACGGGGACGTTTATTGTGACGAACGTGTACGGGGTTTGGAATGATTTTCTGACACCGCTGATCTTCTTGAACAACCCGAACCGAATGACGCTGATGCCGCAAATTGTGCAGTTCATGTTCAACAAGCAGTCGGTGAACTACGGTCCTGTATTCGCCGTAAGCGTGCTCGCGGTTCTGCCGCTCATCGTGCTGTTTGCATTCACGCAGAAGTATATGCTTCGGGGGCTGACGGCCGGGGCTGTGAAAGGTTAGTCAGTAGGATGATGAGGAGATGATGAATGTGAGCGAGCCGAATAGGGCTTATGAAGTGGCGGTGTATTATTTTCCCCAGTGGCATCCCGATCCGAAGAATGAAGCGGTAAAAGGAGAGGGCTGGACGGAATGGCCGTCGCTGCGTGACGCCAAGCCGCGCTTCCCAGGGCATGAGCAGCCGAAGGTGCCGCTCTGGGGCGAGCTGGACGAGTCCGATCCCGCCGTATCGGAGAAGCAGATTGCTGCCGCAGCTGATCATGGCATCACTTCTTTTCTCTATGATTGGTATTGGGATCTTGGAGGCGGCGAGGGACCGTTCCTGCATCGGGCGCTTGAGGACGGGTTCCTGCAGGCGAACAACCGGAATCGGCTGCGCTTCGGCATCATGTGGGCGAACCATAACGAGGTGTCGCGCGAGCGGTTTGATGCGATGACGGATTATTTAATCATCAAATATTTTAATGAGCCTAACTTCCTGCGGATAGATGGCAAGCTCTACTTCTCCATCTATGAATGCCACACGTTGATCAAAGGTCTCGGCAGCATTGAAGCGACGAAGGCGGCGCTGGAGTCATTCCGTAAGAAGACGCGGGAGGCTGGCTGCGGGGAGCTGCACTTGAATCTCGTCGAGTGGGGGCTGAACGATCAGCATCGAGAGGTCATCGGGGCCGACACTAATGCGCTGGTTGCCGAGCTCGGCATCGACAGCGTGACGTCGTATGTGTGGATTCATCATGCGGAGCCGGACGCGTTCCCCTCTGCGCCTTATGTGGAGTGCGCGGAAGAGGCGATGCGGCGATGGCCGCGGTTTCGCGATACGTTCGATGTGCCGTATTATCCGAACGCAACGATGGGATGGGACCCGAGCCCGCGCTGCAGCTGGGATCAGCCTTATGTGAAGGGGGAGTATCCATATTCGCCGGTGTTGACGGGCAATACGCCGGAGGCGTTCGAGGAGATGCTAAGGCAGATAAAGGAATACCTCGACACGTCCGATCTCGCTCTGCGCATGTTCACGATTTATGCGTGGAACGAGTGGACGGAAGGCGGCTATCTCGAGCCGGATACGGTTCATGGGATGAGGTATCTGGAGGCGATTCGGAACGTTTTTGGACGCGACAGCTAGTTGGCAGCAGAGTTGGTAGCAATGCGGATTTGCAGAATCCCTGCCTGCTCATTTGAGCGGCGGGGATTTTCTTGTTGTTCGCGAGCCGCTGGCGGGCGATTTGTGATAAAGTGAGAGAAATAATCGAGGGGGATGGTCGCGATGGAGAAGGGGATTGATGGCGTGGAGGATCAGGGACGCGGGGAGTTGAACCGCATTCTGCTTGAGCTTGGGCACCGGGAGCTGGTGGCGCTGCTGGCAGAGGAGCTGTCCGGAGCGGATTTCAATACGCTCATGCTGGAGGTGTTTCGCCGGCGTGCGGCGGATAAGCGGCCGAGCGAGCTGCTGCGCAGCTACCGGGAGAACCGCTTCGTGAAGCCGGCGGTTGTCGATTCTCTTGCGCTCAAGCGGCTGGAGCTTGCGCTGCTCGCGATCGCGCAGGAGCGTGGCTATGCGCCGGTGCAGCTGTCGCCGGTCGCGCCGCTCGGCTCTTGTTCGGTCGTGGCGAAGGCCGACCAGAACAAGATCATCTCCGCTCTTCGCGGCACCGAAGTCGTCGCCGATGTGACCAATCTGCTCGCGCTGCATATTGCCGACGGCGTGCAGTCCGGCGCGCTGCGCAATCATCCCGAGCCGGTCAGGCTGTCCACGACGCATCGCCATGTCAGAGCGCAGAAGTTCCCGGACCTGCCGGGATTTCTAACGCATTTTGCGCTGTACGCGATGGTGACGGCGGGCAGGGACAGCGGCTCGTACGGGTTCGAGAAAGAAGCGGTATGGGAGCATGTCTCGATGTACCGCGACATGTTCGGCGAACAATTCGGTGCCGAGATCGAGGTGCTAATTAGCGGCCGCGGCGGGTATAAGGACGGCGAGGGGCTGATCGAGCGGACAGTTCAGTTCTTGGGCGAACGTGCGCCGGAGCTGGTTGTGAAGGTTGTGCCGCCGAAGGACAACGCCTACTATCTCGGCTTGCAGTTCACGATTATGACGACCATCGCCGGCCGCGAGCATTTCATCGGCGACGGCGGCTTCGTCGACTGGACCCAGCAGCTGCTCGGCAGCAAGAAGGAGCGCATGCTCATCAGCGCGATCGGGCTGGATCGGCTGCTGTTGTAGTGTTTGTGGCGGCGGGGAGAGTGAGGCTGGTGGGTGAGAGTGGCAAAATGGACCTCTCGGCGCCGGAATTGCGAGTAACTGGTTGGTTTTGAAAGCTGAGAGAGCCAAATAGGGACTCTCAGCGGCAGAGATGCGCCGAATGGTAGGTGTGAGTGCCCAAATGGATCTCTCAGCGTCAGAGTTGCGAGTAACTCGTTAGTTTGGAATGCTGAGAGAGCTACGTGGGATCTCTCAGGGTTAGAAATGCGCCGAATGGTGGGTGAGAGAGCTGAAGTGGATCTCTCGGCGCCGGAGTTGGGAGTAACTAGTTAGTTTGGAATGCTGAGAGAGCCAAATACGGACTCTCAGCGGCAGAATTGTACGGAATGGTGGGTGAGTGAGCCAAAGTGGATCTCTCAGCGTCGTCCCCCAAGTAACCTGGAGTTTGGAGCAAGCTTCCTCTCCCATGTAGAAAGTTGAAAGCGGGAAAACCCTCTCTCTCAGGGCGAAAGTGGGGGCAAGTCGGGCTGAGAGAGGGAAAAGCCTCTCTCGTAGGGCGAAATGGGTAGTTAGAGCAGTAATTAGTGGTCTGAAAGCGGGAAAAGCCTCTCTCATCGCGCGAAAGTGGGGGCAAGTCGGGCTGAGAGAGGGAAAAGCCTCTCTCGCAGGTCGAATTGGGTAGTTGGAGCGGTGGTTAGTGGTCTGAAAGCGGGAAAACCCTCTCTCATCGCGCGAAAGTGGGGTATCGTCGGACTGAGAGAGGAAAAAGCCTCTCTCGTAGGTCGAATTGGCTAGCACAGTGGCAGCCAGCACTTGGCGCCACTCCCCCAACAAAAAAGGGACGAAGCCCAGGCTTCGTCCTTTTCTATATTATGCTTTGGCAGCGGAAGCGAGAGAAGCGAACGCGCGGTGGTGCGCTTCGATGATTTCGTCTTCCCATGTCTCGTTGTCGGAGTTCGGGATGCGGTCGCCTTGCTTCATCGCTTCGAACACCTCGATCATACCTTCCTCGAGCGAGATTGTCGGCACGAATTCAGGCACATCGCGCATCAGGCGCTCCGAGCTGTAGTACACGTTATGCGCAAAAATCTCATTGCAAATGCCGAAGCGGCCTGCATCGATCGAGTTGAGCGTATCCAGCGACACGCCAACGAGCTCGACTTCCCGGCCCAGCACCTTCATCGCGAGCTTGTGGTGCTGCTCCCATGTCGTGAAGCTGCGCGGAACGACGTTGTACGTTTGGCCGATGCAGTGCGCTTTGCCGAGAACGCCGGCGAATGCTTTTGCCGCATCGTCAACGTGCATGAAGGAATGGAGCGCCTTGCCGTCGCCGCAGATGAGCAGCGGCTTGCCCTTCAGAATGCGATCGATCCATGTGAAGTCCCAAGCGACTTGACGCAGGATGCCGCTTTGCGGACCGTACGTTGTCGATGGCTTCAGAATCGTAACCGGGAAGCCTTCGCGGTAGTATGCTTCCAGCAGCAGCTGGTCCGCCTCCGCCTTGCCGCGGCCGTAACCGCTGATTGGTCGAAGCGGGTGATCCTCCGTCACTGGCATCCAGTCGTAATCGACGCCATATGTACACACGGTAGAGCATTGGACAAAATGCTTCACGCCGCGGAACGCACGCAGGCTGCTTGCCGCATCTTCCTTGTCGAAGCTGATCATATCGATGGCTGCATCAAACTGCTCCTGCTGCATCGTTTGCTCGAACGTTTCACGATCTTTGCGATCCCCGTTAATAACACGAACGCCCGCAGGGAGATCGCTTCCACTTTGACCGCGGTTATAGCAAGTGACCTCGTGTCCCTGAGCCACCAATAGACGAACAATGCTTGTACTAATGTTGCCGGTACCGCCTAGAATCACAACTCTCATACGTAAACACCTTCACTTTCTCGCGCAAAGTCTGTCAAACAAAAAACCTCCTGCTTATAGTAATACAGCAGAAGGCTCGATTGTGAATCCGGGAGAAGTTCACCAGATTTCACTAAAAAAATGATTAGTTTACACGTGTTTCAGCAAGGTCGCGGACGGCCTGAAGCTCTGAAGACCGCAGCTCCAGCGCACTCAGCAGCTGGTCGATGCTCCCGATCACGGCTTGCAGCTCGCCTGCGTCCGTGATACCAGCGAGCAGCTCGGCAGGCGCCGCCGACAGAACCGGCAGGGCGCTCAGCAGCTGCTGCAGCTCGGCGAGCACGCCGGCGGCCGAGCGCTCCGCTTGCGTCGTCAGCACGCCAGCCACCGCGGCTTCCAGCGCGGCGCCCGCTCGCGCGCTAAGCGCTCCGCCAACGCCGCCCGCACCCTCGCCAATCACGCCCGCGCCAACGCCGCTCACACCAGCACCGCCCGCGCTCACGCTCGCACTCGCGCTCGCCGCCCCCGCGGCTGCTTCGCGCTCCGCGGCTTCCGCCGCGAGCCGCGCCTTCTCCGCCTTCGCCGCGGCTGCGCGCTCGGCTTGCTCCGCCTTCTGCTCCGCGGCCCGCTCGCGTTCCGCTTTATTTTGCTGCACCGTGGACCAGGTTTGCAGCAGCTCGTACCCGTTCTTGTACAGCAGCTTGTCCTTCGTGCCCGAGGAAATCTCCTTGTCCTTGAACAGCTTCGCGATCTTCTTCACATCGCTGACGGGCAGCGCATCGCGCGCAATAATATGCGCGAGCGGATCGCGATGCTCGATCGGCAAATCCTTGATCGGCAGCAGCTGATCCTCGGTCAGCTTGCCTTCGCGGATTTCCGTGCCGCTCACGATCAGCTTCCGCACCGAATTGCCGAACTTGAGCAGCTCGCACTTGTTCTTGATATAGCTCTCCGGCTTGCCAAGCTTGCTCGCGAGAAACTTCAGCGAGCTGTTGAACTTCGATTCATGCATCAGCTTATGAAACGCTTCCGCTTCCTCGATCGGCGAGAAGCCCTCACGCGTCAAGTTCTCCGCGATCTGCTCCAAATAAATTTCCATCTCATCGGTCGCGCTCGACACGATGCAGGGCATCGACGGCTTGCCGAGCATCATGCTCGCTTTGTAGCGCCGGTTGCCGTAAATGATTTTATAGCGTCCGCCCGCCGTCGTCCGCACTTTAATCGGCGAGAGCAAGCCGATCTCTTCAATGCTCTTCGCCAGCTCCTGCAGTGCTTCCTCGTCGAACTGGTAACGCGGCTGGTCCTCGTCCTCATCGATCAAATGAATTGGGATTTGAATAATATCCATATCAGTTCTCCTATCGTAGCTATCTCAAGTGAAGCGCAATCTCTTGATTTCTCTCGTTTTCCGCTTTAAGTGTGCTAGTCAACCGTATTATATACCAGGATGCTTTTTGTGAAAATATTACCCTTCATGTCGCTTTCTTGAAATTGGTAAATGAACTGGAATGTGATACCATAAGGACATTTCCTGTATACCGCTTTCATTCAGAACGAGGAGGGCTTATCAATGTCTTATTTGTCCATTAGTACGTGGAGTTTGCATCGCCTGCTTGGCCCGCTGCGCTTTACAGCATGGAACGCGGAGGCGAAACAGCACGAGACGCATGTGACGGAACAGCCGCAGGTGCTGACACTGCTTGAATTGCCTGCGGAGCTGGCAAGAAGAGGGTACCAGGCGGCGGAAGTATGTCACTTTCACTTTCCTTCTACAGAACCGGCTTACCTGCAGGAGCTGAAGGAAGCATTCCAATCAGCGGGCATCAAGTTCGATACGCTCCTGCTCGATTACGGCGATCTGACGAACGCGGATGAAGAACGCCGCGAAGCGGACATTCGCTGCATGCAGCAGTGGATCGACATCGCATCGCTTGCCGGCGCGAAACAAATCCGTATTGTTGCTGGCGAAGAGGCTCCGGATAACGAAGAAGCTATCCGTCTATCCGCAGATGCGCTCAACCGGCTTAGCGAGTACTCGCAGTCGCAGAGCAAGAACGTACGCATCATCTCGGAGAACTTCAAGTCGCTCACTTCGACAGGCGCATCCTGCGTGAAGCTGCTTGACCTTGTCGGCAACAATGCGGACTTCATCACAGACTTCGGCAATTTCAAGTTCAAGGCCAAATATGACGAGTTCCCGCTCACGCTCCCGCGCAGCGTGTCCGTACATGCCAAAGCGCAATATGACGATCAGGGCTACCCTGACCATGACGAATTTATAAAATGTTTAAATACCGTTCGTGCTGCCGAGTTTAACGGCGCCATCGTACTCATTTATGACGGACCTGGCGATATGTGGGCTGGACTTGATCGCATTAAAGCCATCGTTGCCGACTATCTATAACATAGTGGGAGGTGGCGGAAAATGTCATCAGCAGCAGCTATAGCAGCTGAAACTCGGATTGGGCTTGTGCAGCTGCGGGTAAGTGACTTGGAGAGATCGATCCGCTTTTATTGCGAGATCGTCGGGCTTCAGCTCATCGACCGGCAGGAAGGGACAGCGGCGCTCGGCGTGCCTGACGCGAGCCAGCCGCTTCTACAGCTGCGTGAAATTCCGGGTGCAATGCCGCGTCCGCGCCGCTCTGGCGCGGGCTTATACCATTTTGCGCTGCTTGTGCCGGACCGGAAGTCGCTTGGCCTATCGCTGCGCCATCTGCAGGGTACCGGCATTCATATCGGGCACTCGGATCATCTTGTCAGCGAAGCGCTCTATATCGCCGATCCGGATAACAACGGCATCGAGATTTACCGCGATCGTCCGCGCAGTTCTTGGAAGTGGGATGAGCAAGGTCATGTGCAAATGGGCCTCGATCCAATCGATCAAGAGGGCTTGCTGGCAGAAGCAGGTGACTCGCCTTGGAACGGCCTTCCTGCAGGCACGACCGTCGGGCATATTCATCTTCATGTGACGGAACTGCCGACGACCGAGCATTTCTACATCGACGTGCTTGGTTTTGACATCGTCGCTTCTATGCGCGATTCGGCGCTCTTTATCTCGGCTGGCGGCTACCACCATCACATCGGCCTCAATATATGGGCCGGCATCGGCGCACCTTTGACTCCGGCGAACGCGCCGGGACTCGATTATTACCAAATCGTACTGCCTTCCGAAACGGCTCAAATGGCCGTTTTTGCACGTTTACAGGCTGCCAGCGTTCCGCTACGCACGCAGGGCGGTACGCTTATTACGCATGATCCATCGGGCATCGAGGTCCATTTTGTCGTATAGTAGTTGTGTGAGAATCGTTAATCTCAAGTGTGAACGGTAAATGCAATTAGCGCGGTACAGGTTGATTTTGGAAGAAATCCGCTTGTATCTCGCTGTGTGTATATATGCAAATATTGGATATCTGAGAGGGGCGATCCAGTTGGGCAGTGGCAGGGGCCTATTAACGTCGTATATCCGGGACAAATGGTACATTTACGCATCAGGCATTACGTTTACAATCGCAGCGAACTTATTTCAATCCTATTATCCGAAGGTGCTTGGCAACTTCACAGATGAGCTGCAGAAGGGCGGACTGACGAAGGAAACCGTACTCGATGCCAGTCTAGCGCTTCTCCTGATCGGTCTCGCATACGGGATACTCGGCGGCATCGGGCAGTTCCACATCATGTACGTCGGCAGGACGTTCGAGAAGTTTACTCGGCAGCGGCTGTTCGGTCATTTCACCAAGCTCGGCGAGCAGTTCTACTCCAAGAACGGGGTCGGCAAGCTGCTGAGCTATGTGATGAACGATGTGACCACCGTTCGCGAGTCGATCGCGATGGGCGTCAACCAGACGGCGAACGCGACGATGCTGATCTTCTCCGCCATTGCGGTCATGCTGCTTAGCGCTATTCCTTGGTATTTAATTCTGATCTGTATTTCTCCACTGCTCTTCATTCCGTGGATTGTGGTGCGCATCGGCCCTACGATCCGCAGCCGTTCCAAGGATGTGCAGGAGTCGCTCGGCGCGATGACGGAATCAGCGGAGGAGCAATTCGGCGGCATTCGCGTTACGAAGAAGTTCGCCGTCGAAGACATTATGAATCTAAGATTCGGTCGTACGGTTGACCGGATCAAAGACAATCAGCTTCGGCTGGTGCGGATCTCGTCTTATTTTCAAGCGCTGATACCGTTTCTTGGCGCCTTATCGCTAGTCGTGACGCTCGCATTCGGCGGTTACATGGCGTTGTCCGGGCGGCTGTCGCTCGGTAACTTCGTTGCGCTGACGCTGTATGTTCGGATGATGGTTAACCCCTTGCAGGCGATCGGCAACGTCATCAATACGATTCAGCGCTCCCGTGCATCGCTCGAGCGGCTAAATGATTTGCTGGCGAAGCAGCCGGAAATTGTCGAGAAGGAACTCGCGGCAGACGTGGATTGGCAGAATGCCGTACTTACTGTGAATGATCTCTCCTTCACATATCCGGATTCACCGAAAGAAGCGCTGCAGCATATTTCGCTTCGCCTCGAACCGGGCAAGACGCTCGGCATCGTAGGGCGAACCGGCTCTGGCAAAACAACGCTCGTGAAGCTGCTGCTCCGCGTCTACGATCCTCCTGCAGGGGCGGTCGAAATCGACGGCAGAGTTGTGAGCGATATTTCGCTCGAAAGCTTGCGCGCCGGCATCGCATACGTGCCGCAGGACGGGTTCCTGTTCAGCACGACGATCCGAGACAATATCGCGTTCTACCGGCGGACCGCCGATCTGGCGCTTGTGGAGAAGGCTGCTCACGAGGCGCAAATACACGAGAGCATTATGGGCTTTCCCGACGGCTTCGATACGAAGCTCGGGGAGCGCGGCGTCACGCTATCCGGCGGTCAGCGTCAACGGACTGCGCTCGCGCGCGGGATGATGATGGAAGCGCCGATTCTCATTCTGGATGACAGCGTGAGCGCGGTGGACGCCGTCACGGAAACGGTCATTATCGATACGATCCGCCGCGTGCGGGAAGACAAGACGACGATTATTATCGCGCACCGCATCAGTGCGCTGAAGCATGCCGACGAAATCATCGTGCTGGATGAAGGCCGTATCGTGCAGCGCGGCACGCACGAGACACTGCTTGCGCAGGAGGGCATCTATGCGATGCTCCATGCCATTCAGGAGGAGGGAAGCAGCGTTGGCTAAAACGGTCGATTACAATGCGAGCAACAAAGTCGCTTACAAAGGTCTCATGTCTTACGCCAAGCCGCATACGAAGACGTTCCTTGCGGTGTTCGGCTGTATTATCGTCGCGATTACGGCAGATCTGCTGCAGCCTTACTTGGTTAAGGTCGCGATCGACGATCACCTGATGAAGGGCGATAAGAGTGCGAGTACGCTTCTTGTCATTGCCGGTATTTACTTGCTGTTATCGGTGTGCGGATTCGTCTTCACCTACTTGCAGAACAACTTCCTGCAAAATGCCGGCCAAAGCATCGTCGCCGCCATTCGCAAACAGCTCTTCCGCCATATCACGAGGCAATCGATGTCGTACTTCGACCGCGTGCCAAGCGGCAGCTTGATTACGCATGTGTCGAGCGACACGGAGACATTGAACTCCTTCTTCAGCCAAGTGCTGCTGAGCGTGCTTCGCGACGGGCTGACGCTGGTGTTCATTATCGCGCTGATGTTTCACCTGGATGTGCGGCTGACGCTGTACTGCTTGATTTTGATCCCGATTATCGCATTAATCGCGATCTCGTTCCGCTCTTATATGCGCATGACCTATCAGATTACGAGAACGAATCTATCGCGGCTCGTAGCATTCGTCGCGGAGAACTTGTCCGGCATGCGCATCATTCAAGTGTTTCATCAGGAGAAGGAGCAGCAGCGGCAGTTCGATGACCGTAATCAGACCTATTTCAAATCGAACATGCGCGAGATTCGCACGAACGTCCTGTTCAACCGTTCCTTCGATATGCTCGGCAATTTGTCGGTCGCCTTCGTCACGTGGCTCGGCGGCAACGCGGTGCTGGGACATATGATTCCTTTTGGCGTACTGTTCGCGTTCATCACGTACATCCGGCAGTTCTTCCAGCCGATCAACAGCATTACGCAGCAGTGGAATACGCTCCAGTCCGCGACGGTATCGATGAACCGGATTTGGTCGATCTTCGAGACGAATCCCGAGGTGCAGGATGCGAAGGGAGCGCGCGAGGTTGATGCTTCGCAGGTGAGAGGGAAGATTGATTTTGACCGTGTGAAGTTCGCATACAGCGACGGCGTTCCGGTTATCCACCACCTCGATCTGCATGTGAAGGCTGGCGAAATGATCGGCATCGTCGGTACGACCGGCGCGGGCAAAAGCTCGCTCATCAGCTTGCTGTGCCGCTTCTACGATGTGCAGCAAGGGAGCGTCTCGATCGACGGGACGGACGTGCGGAACATCCCGCAGCATACGCTCCACCGGCTGATTGGGCTTGTGCAGCAGGAGCCGTATCTGTACTCGGGCAGCATTATCGACAATGTCCGGCTGTTCGATGAGACGATTTCCCGCGAGCGCGTCATGAAAGCTTGCCGCATGGTTGGGGCCGATACGCTCGTGATGCGGATGAAAGACGGGTACGATACGGTGCTGTCGGAGCGGGGAAGCGGCTTGTCTGCGGGCGAGCGGCAGCTCATTTCTTTTGCCAGAATCATCGTATTCCAGCCGAAAATCCTCATCCTCGACGAAGCGACGGCGAACCTCGATTCTCACTCGGAGCAGCTCATCCAGCGGGCGCTTGCGGTCGTCTCCGAAGGGCGGACGACGCTCGTCATTGCGCATAGGCTGTCCACGATTATGAATGCGGACCGTATTATTGTGATGCGTCAGGGCGAAATTGTAGAAGAAGGGACTCATCGCCAGCTGCTTGCGCTTGGCGGGTACTACGAGGAGCTGTACCGGCATTCGCAGGGCGAGCATGAGGAGCATGAAGAACTGGAACTGGATGAGCTCGAGGATTTCGATGATGATGAGCCGTCGACAGCGAATGCTTCAGCTGGAGGTATTGCCGCAGCGGCTTCTCCAGGCGGAGGTTGTAGTTCTCGGCGGTAGGTGGGTGTGTGGTGCGCTTGTTGTCCACAGATTATGCACGTTCTGTGGATGACTTGTGTACAAAACTGTGGATAAGGCTGTGGCTATACGCTTCAAGCAGCAGTCTCATGCACATAGACAATCCCATTCGATCTATGCGATAATGGGCTATTACTAACATTCTAGAATTTATATGCTTCACTTGTATGAATTTCTGTATGTCTCCGCGAAACGTAAGCTTTTGCCTTAGGGACGGCGGCAGCCGTTTACTCTTGTGACAGACTGTTTGAGGTGTGAATCATGGAATTACTCGTATTGCTGGCAGAAATCATGCTAGTCAATATTGTGCTTAGCGGCGATAACGCTGTCGTCATCGCCATGGCAAGCCGCAATTTGCCGCTGACGCATCGGAAGAAAGCGGTGTGGTGGGGAGCGCTTGCTGCTGTTGTTCTGAGGATTATTTTAACGGTCGTAGCCGTTTATTTGCTTAAAATTCCGTTCATTCAGATCGCAGGAGCGCTGCTGCTGTTCTGGGTTGCGATTCAACTGCTGAAGGACGAAGGCGACAGCAAAAATATCGATGGCGCGCAGTCCATCTGGAAGGCGATCCGCATCATCGTCACCGCCGACTTCGTCATGAGTCTCGATAATGTGCTTGCGATCGCAGCGATTGCGAACAACAATATCTGGCTGATGTCGCTCGGCGTTGCGCTCAGCATTCCGGTCATCGTCTGGGGCAGCCAGCTCATTATGGCGCTGCTTCACAAGTTCCCGATCGTCATCTACATCGGCGCCGGCATTCTCGGCTACACCGCAGGCGAGATGCTCGAGGACAATGACACGCTCAAGAAGTTTCTGCATAACGCCGGCGAATGGGTAGACGCGTTGTTCCCGTTCGTGTGCGGCCTGCTCGTGATGGGCATCGGCTACCTGCTGCAGCGCCGCGGACGTTCGCGCGTGCAGGAGGCGTAATAGAAGTTTACGGAGGGTTCCCTTGCGAGGGAACCCTTTTTTTGTGTTTTCAGCTTCTCGATATAAGAAAATGGAGGTCGGTCGCCCTCCATAACGTGTCTTACCTTATGCTTAATTGCTCAGCAGCGATTCGCTTCACAGAATCGCGCCTGACGAGCCAATTGTTAATGAGATCGGTCTGCGGCTCCATGCTTGGTTGTTTGATGCGATGCAGCATGCGCTTGAACGCCTTCAAGGAGATGTCCGTCTTGCTGATGTTGATCGTCGTCAGGCTGGGGCTAATATTCTGACTCAGCTCGGTGTTGTCGAAGCTGATAAGTGAAACCTGGTCAGGAACGACAATTCCTTTCGATTGAAGCTTCAACAGCAGGTTATGGGCAGCCATGTCGCAATGGCAGACGAAGGCGGTCGGCAGCTTGTCCGGGAGCGAGTAGTCGATTGTGTATTTGCCCAGTCTATCGTTGTTGATTAAGTGCCAATCTTTGTTGAAGGCAAGCTGATTCTGGATGAGAGCTTTATTGTAGCCACAGAAGCGGTCCAGCACGTTCGTCGTGTAATGAGGGTCGCCGACAAAGCCGATATCCCGGTGCCCCATATCGATTAGATATTGTGTGACCATGGTGCCGGATAAAAAGTTGTCGGTTACGATCGAATCGATCTGCAGATCGACATCGTAAAAATCAATGGCGACCACGGGAAGCTTCGATTTCAGCACTGCGTTCAGCATATACCTGCTAGGAAGCTGTCCGGCAATGAAGAAGCCGTCAAGAGCGTTTTGATCCTGCTGCAATGTAATAGGAAGCTCGCAATTCTCCTCTTCATCGGAAGTAAGAATATACAGCGAGATGTTGATATTGTGAGCTGCGCACTCGCGGCTTAAATGATAGTAGATGTTCGTGTAGAAATTGTCCGTATCGAGGAAAAAACGCTTCGCAACTAGAAAGCCGAGCTTAATACTCGTGTAGGTATTGCTGGCGGCTTTTGCGACATAGCCGAGCTCGCGGGAAACCTGGAGGACTCGTTTTCGCAGCTCCTCGCTAACGCCAGGCTGGTTTTTTAACGCTTTGAAGACAGATACTTTCGTGGTGCCGATTTCGTTCGCGATTGTTTCCAATGTTACTTTTTGTTTTTTCATAGGGTGCTCCTGACGTAAGCAGAGTGCATAATGTTTCTTTCAATATAATTAACTTTTAAGTAAAAAGTCAACGAATGTAACTAACAAATATAAATTTGTAATGTAATTTGTGGCCAGGAAGGGACCGTTTCTCTGTTCCTGTAATTAAAATAATAGGACTCTCGGAAGGATTTACTCCAGAATTCGTTTTGGAAACGCTTAAATTTCGATTGACTTTTCAGTATCGTTAAATTAATAATGTAAGTAATTAATGAAGTAATTATCTTTGTAACGTTACAAATAAGTGGACCTGCCATTATAAATGGTTCCCGAATCAGGAGGCTGGATGGAAACAATGATTTCATTTCGAGCAAGCGGCAATGCGAGCAGTGGCTTTTATACGGAAATTATGCACGACGGCAAAACATTGGCTCGACATAATAACAGCGGCGAGCTGAGCCTCCTGCTAGAGAACGGTGATCGCGCCGATCGTGAGGAAATTCACTGCTGGCGGGCGGAGGAGGCAGTTGAAACCGAAGGCGGCCTGCTGCTTCGCGGCAAAATGCGGCTTAACCGCTTCAGCGCTGATTTGGGTGTAACCGTGCATTACGAGCAAGTGACGGACCGGGTCATTAAGAAGACGGTTCGACTGCATCAGAACGATATCCCGCGTTTGTACGTCGCTATGCGCAACTCGCTCGAGCCGGCGCGGACGCCGCGATCTTATTGGTCATTCGATCATAACGAACATCATGGCGGTCCCGCATACGGCATATTGGCCGAGGATGTGTATCCGGCGGCGGGGTTTGTCAGCGAAGACGGCCTGATGGTCGGTCTTCTGACGGACTCCGGCTGGAGTAACAAGTGGAGCCGTCTCGCTTGGCGCAGGACGAGCCGCGGCAATACGGCCGCCATTCAAGTGACAGACCCGGCCATTCTGCGCACGGCTACTTTGCAGGAGCGCGCGGAAGGGCGGCACCATGTAACGCTTGCCTTGGGCGAAAGCTACGGTCATGCGCGCATTCCATACGAGAACGGAGGCAACGGACGCTACGCATTTTTAGGCAGGCGAGGGTACCGTTATGCGATTGCGATGGAATGGCGCGGACAGGGAGTGGGAACGGTCGTTCTATGCGATTGCGACGGCAATTCGCTGAGCAAACTTGACGATGATAATTTGTTCGCGGGCGGCAGAGAGAATTGGCAATCTTATGTCGGACGTACCGGCGAGCTGCACGAGGATGGACACTACTCCTTCTTCGTAGATGAGTCGAGTGGTCTTGACAGCCGCGAGGTGCGCATATTCGAATCCGCTCCCGAGACTGTACCTTGGCACGAGCTGCGCCAAGGCGAAGACATGGTGCGGACGGCCTTCATATTTGCCGAGCAGTGCGACGCAACGCCGCGAGATGTACGGCTTCACAGCCAACTTAAGCTCGCGGAGGGTCTCGGCTTTCAAGGAAGCGATCTGGAGAAGGTGCTGTACGCCGATTTTAAGATGCTCACCTGGGTAACGGAGCCTGGCGTCGATGAGCCATTGGTTGTGCCGAGCACGTTTTATTTCGAGATGTACTTCCGGGACGTATTCTGGATGCTGAACGGCTCCAAAGATGCGTTTCTTAACGAAAATATATTGCGGAGAATCGGCGAGACGATGAATGAGCGCCATGAGGTCGACAATATTATAACGGGTTACCACGGAAGCATCGAGCATACGGATAACGAGATGTCCTACATTTATTTGATTTGGAGCTATTTGAACCAGAAGCGCTTCGGCATTGCGCCTGATATGGAAAAGGTGAAGCAAAGTTTTGATTTGATTACGGGCAAGTTCGACCCTGACGGTGACGGCGTTATTGTGACGAATAACCCGCAGTCAGCTATGGACATTATGTGGCAGAACCACAAATGCAGATTCGCTTCGAGTCAGGGCTATTATGCGGTAGCTTTAATGGCTGCGCAGAAGCTCGGCATTCCGGTCGCAGACGCGTATATCCAATCGGCTGTTGAGGCATACCGGGGCTATTATGCGGAATACGGCTCGGACGGCAAATTCGTGCATAACTTCCCGGACAACCAGCTAGGCAAGCACGGAGAGGCGGCAGGGATCATCGCGAATATTGATTTGGAGCCGGAATTTTTAAGTGCTTATTTGTTTGACCGTCCGATGCTGGACAGTCAGATGGTTATCGATACGCTGGAGAAATATCCGGTATCTCCCGAAGGATTGATGCCGAATTTATGCAAGGTGGATGGGACAAGGTTCACGAAGGATGTGAATCCGTTCAACGGAGGACACTTCTGGCCGTACGGCATCTATGCGAACGGAGCGAGTTGGCTGCGAAAGCAATATATTGTGCTCGCCGCAGGGAAATATCATGGCTGGACGAAAGCGGACGAAATTATGAACAAGCGGTGCGAGGCCGAGCTGAATTTCGACGCGGACCAGCCGCTTAGCCGGGAGTATTTGTCCCTTACGGGAGACCCGAAGCAGTCTGCGCCGCATCGCGTGTTCGGCTGGAATCTTATTGTGCTGTCTATTCATGAGTGGTTTGGCTCGCGCAAGCCGGATTGGGACCCGGATTTCTCGCCAAGAAAGGAGACGGCATAATTGATAGAATATCGTTCGCTGCAGCCCGCCGAGCTGGATGCCTGGTTCGACCATTGCGCCTGCGTATTCGGGGGAGCTGCTGATTGCGAGCTTAGAGGACTGTTCGTGAATCACCATTATATGGACCCGGACAGCGATTCGGCGGACATTATTGCAGCCGTTGATAACGGGCGGATTATTAGCGCGCTGAAACTGTTTAACAGAACCGGCTACTTCTTCGGCGATGAATTTACGATTAGCGGAATCGGAGATTTTGGCACAGTCCAGGAATACCGGGGGCAGGGGATTTCCTACCGCTTAATGGAGCGCGCCGTTAAACGGATGGAGGAGCGGGAGATCGACATTTCGATGCTGCGCGGTACGGAAAGGATGTACGACAAGCTCGGCTGGAGAAATGTTCGGACATACACTCAAATTTCTACAGCAGAAGCAGGTATCGATAAATGGGCGTATAGCCTGCGGCCGGCTGATCTCGAGCAGGATCTGCCTGCGCTCAAAGGAGTTTACACCGGCTTTTCAAGCCGTTTCAACGGCCCGTTTGCCCGAAACGATGATTTTTATTGGCGGTACTGGGTGAAGTTCGAAGGCGCGAATGTGTGGGTCATAGAAGATGGTGCTGGAGCTGTGATCGGCTACGTCGGCTTTACATATAGGAACGGCGGTCTGGACATTGGTGAATTTTGCGTCCAGCCCGCACATGAAGGTATTTTCGACAACGTTGCTGCCAGGCTTGTCGCCCTGACCGGGCGCCTAGAGCTGGAGGTGCGGTTCGACAGCTTGATTCCTTCGCGGCTTGCGCCGAATCGTTTTGAGGAGCAAAGCTACATTATGTACCGTTTGATGAAGCCACTAAACGTAAATGGGCGCGAGATTGAGAACACCGAGCAGCTGCTCGAGCTGCTCGCTGCCCCGCAGTTCGGTGACGTTCCGAGATCCGACGTATTGTTCTGGGGAGTAGACAGCTTCTAAGGCTTCACTGCGGCGCTCTTGTTGAATGCCGGACAATCAGCTTGGTCGGCAGCAAAATTTCCATAAACGGCTCCGCTTGATGGTTCATCCGCCAGAGCAGCTGTTCGAGCGCCCGTTTGCCATAGTTTTTCAAGTCGATATCGACTGTCGTTGTCGCGGGTATCGTAATTTGCGACAGCTGGCCGTTATCAAAGCTGCAAATCGAAATCTCGTCGGGAATTCTGAGCCCAAGCTGCTGCAGGGAAGAGGTTAACAGGAAACCGAGGGCGTCGTTCGCGCAAAACCAGGCATCGGGCTGCGCTTCCATGCCGGACAGTCGTTCGATGATCTTTCCCGCATCTTCAGCTATATCGTTCAATATCCATTTCGGTTCGACGGGCAGCATGGCATCCTCCAGCGCCCACAAGTAACCTTGCAATCGTTCGTAGTAGCTGGGCGAGAAGGAAATGTTGCCCACAAACCCGATACTTCGGCAGCCGAGGCAGATTAAGTATTGAACGGCTTCGAAGCTTCCGAAACGGTTGTTCGTGAGCACGCAGTCCGTTTGTATACGCGGGTGATGATGATCGATCAGCACGGTAGGAATGCCGGTTTCCAGCACTTTATTAATGTAGTCGTTGCTGATGTGGGAGAGTATCAGGATGCCTTGGACGCTTTCGTTTTGCAGGATTGGCGGCAATGTCAGTTCACTGCACATCGTGGAATCGACAGGTTGAATGTGCATCGTCAATCCGTGCTTGGAGCATTCCCTTTCGATGGCCAAATAAATTTCGCCGAAGAAGCTTCTCTGGGAGAAGGCATACTCTGAAGCAAGCAGAGCGATGCTGCGAAGCGGTCCATCGGCCTTGTTCTTGTAAGGCTGGGCGTATGTATACCCGAACCGCTTGGCGGTTTGGATAATTAACTGCCGTGTCTCTTCGCTCACTCCGTCCTTGCCGGAAAGCGCCTGAGATACGGAGTTTTTAGAAATATTCAAGGCGTCTGCAATGACTTGCATAGTAACCTTCTGGTTCGCCAAGCATATCGTTCCTTTCATGTTTGCGTCGTATCAAATTATACCTTAAGGAGGAATGGAAGTGAACGTCTGTCAAATCGGGCGTTAACGCTATGTTGGGAAAAGAGATTTTCGGTAAGGTGCCTAGTAAAGGAGTGCGTGATGATAATGAAAATAACAAAGGGTGAAGTAAGAGCCTGCTCGCAGCTTCTGGATTCCTATCGGTCGCAAAACAGGCTTGCCGAAAGCCCTGTGAAACTGAAGTTCGCCGGCATAGGCGATTGTGATGTGTACAATATTACCGCTCCCTTTGAAGATGAGGGGGAACTGGTCATCGCCGGCCGCGTCGAGCCGAGAGACAGCGAGCATTCGCATGTGCTCTTCTTCATGGAGCAAGGCGGCGTGTGGTCGCCAAGTCCGGATCTGCCGAGACTGGAGCTGCAGGACCCATTCTATACGCGAATCGGGAACGAAATCGTCGTCGGCGGCGTGCAGATCTTTCCGCATCCTGTTCATGAGGGAGGTCTCGCGTGGAGGACTGTCATGTATAAAGGGGATCGGCTGCGTGAGCTGAAGCCATTCTTTACCGGTCCGGACGGCATGAAGGATTTACGAATCGCCGAACTTCGCGGAGGTGATATTGCTGTGCTGACGAGGCCGCAAGGCGAGAAGGGCGGCAGGGGCAAAATCGGCTTTACGCGCGTCTCTTCGCTAGAAATGCTGATGGTTGAGCGGGTTGAGGAAGCTCCTCTCTTAGAGGGACAGTTTATCGATGAAGAATGGGGAGGCGCGAACGAGCTTCACCCGTTGGCAGGCGGCCTGCTCGGGGTGCTCGGCCACATTTCCTGCTTCGATGCTGCGGGAGACGTGCATTACTACCCGATGGCATTTGTCATCGATCCGTACACGGGACGGTTTACGGACATCGAGCTCATTGCGGTGCGCAGCCGGTTCTTGCCCGGTGAAGCGAAGCTGGAGCGGCTTGTCGACGTCGTGTTTAGCGGCGGGCTTGTGCGGCGCGAGGACGGCACTGCTGAGCTGTACGCCGGAATTAGCGACGTTGAAGCACAGTGTCTGACAATTAAGGATCCGTTTCTTCATTATGAGATGATTGAAGCGGAGTGGTAGCAGCAAATTGGACATGTGCAAAGGAGTGGCAGAGCGATGAAAGCTGCTGTGTTTCATGGTAAGCATCATATTTCAATCGAGCCTCAGGAGCTATCGCCGCTTCAGCCTGAGGAAGTGCGGATTCAGGTGGCGGCTTGCGGGATCTGCGGAACCGACCAGCATATTTATCACGGGCAGCCGGGATCCGCTGCGGTGCAGCCTCCGCTCGTGCTCGGCCACGAATTGTCGGGTGTAGTCGTAGAAATCGGCTCCGCTGTAAAGTCGCTGAAGCAGGGCGACCGTGTTTCTGTCGATCCGAATATGTACTGCGGTAATTGCGTTTATTGCCGCAGCGGTGCAGTGCAGCTGTGTGATCATTTGCAGGCGGTAGGTGTTACCAGAGGGGGCGGAATGGGGCAATACTGCAACGTGCCTGCGTCCAATTGTTATCAGCTCCCGGACGAGCTGAGCGATGTGGAAGGCGCACTGGTAGAGCCGCTCGGCTGTGTGCTGCACGGCTGCAAAAAACTCGATATTCGTCCGATCCACAGCGTTCTCATCATCGGGGGAGGCTTTATTGGTCAGTTGTTTCTGCAGCTCATGTGCAGCCGTGCGGTCAAAGAAGTGGCGGTATGCGAGCCTGTCGAGGCAAAGCGCCAAAGCCTGCTCAGGCTCGGCGCGAGCGAGGTGTTCTCTCCGCAGAATGAGGAAGAGAAGGCGAGCTGGTATGACCGAGCGGACATCGTTGTCGAATGCGTTGGCCGCAAGGATTCCATGGAGTTTGCGGTTCAGGCTGCAAGCAAGGGCGGCCAGGTGCTGCTGTTCGGCGTTGCTGCTCCGAGTGCTGAAATTTCCGTTTCGCCTTATCTCCTTTTTACGAAGGAGCTGAAGCTGATGGGCTCGTTTATCAATCCGCATACGCACGAAGAGGCCATTGCATTGATACGCAGGAAAGTAGTGGAGGTTGAAGGGCTGGTCAGCCATCGCTTTGAGCTGGATCAGGTGCCTGCCGTGATGGCCTCATATGAAGGTATGAATGTGGCCAAAGGGGTTATCGTTTATTAGCTGAAATTTGTAACGTTACAATATTAATATAAGTCATGAGGAAGCGAAACTGAAACCGAGTGATAATGATGGAATACAGGGGAAACTGCGCCAATTTGTGATTTTTATCGAAAAACGAGTATAAATGGATAGAAATCTGTTGGAAATACAGTTTTGTAAAGACAGTGTTAGTTAAAAAGTAAATAACATATTGTCTTAGTAACGTTACGGATGTATAATCATGGTGCGTTTGTAATCTATTAAATTTACTGCGGCTTTAGAAGGGGTGGCACAATGAAGGCATCTGTTATTGACCAAAGAACGGAATTTGAACTTACGAAGCCGATTTATGAAAGCGTTAAACTAACGTTTGACGGTGTCGATGGCTATGACGTCTATAACCCTTCGATCCCGTTTGAATGGCAAGGGAAACGATATATTTTCGGACGTGTTGAAAGAAGAAGCGAATGGGCGCGTTCCTGGGTAAGGCTGTTCGAGCAGACGGGAACGGATGAATGGACGCTTGTTCCGGACTCCATGATTTATCAGCTGGAAGATCCTTATGTCAGCAAGATCGCAGGTCAGCTCGTTCTAGGCGGTACGCATGTGCGCTACCGGCAAGGAAAAATCGACACGTTTTACGGTTACTTCTATAAGGGAACGGACATTCATGACATGTACTACTATACAACAGGCCCGGATTATATGAAGGATATCCGTCTCGTGGAGTTGGCGGACGGCCGAATCGGCGTCTTCTCGCGGCCAAGAAACGAGGAAGTGCGGAAGCAGTACGGCAGCGAATCGATCGTTGGCTTTGCGATTATCGAACGGCTTGAGGATTTGACCGCTGAAGTGATTGAAAACGCTTCATATATTCCAGGGCTTTTCGATAATGATGAGTGGGGCGGCTGCAACCAGGCTTATCTGCTGGATAGCGGCATGATCGGCGTCATCGGCCACAAATCGTACAAATGGGTCGACGAGCAAGGCGAGCTGATCCTGACTTACATGAACTTCTCCTTCGTATTCGACCCGGTCATGCACGAGGCTAGGGATATCAAGCTGATCGGAACGCGTTCGAGCTATCCTTCGGGTCCTGCGAAGAAGCCTGATCTTGTCGATTGCGCGTTTACGTCCGGTATCGAAATGAGAGCTGACGGTAAGGCGGATCTGTACAGCGGTATCGGCGATTGCGAGGCAGGCCGGATCGTCATCGATTATCCGTTTGAAGGCTACGGAAGCATTGTCAGCTTGTAATTGCGGATGAGATTGATACAAGGAGGTGCCGCCCGGAGGTATCGTCATGTAATCGTACAGTAGGAATAAGACATCAAGGCAGAGCTGCGACCAGAAGCAACCATCACTCATAATGGGGGAAAAGAAGGCATGAAAAAACAAGCTGTTTTTCTTGTAGTAGCTATAATCTTTATCCTGTCGATCTTTCTGACTGCTTGTTCATCCGGCAACGATTCTTCAAACTCGAACAATGCGGCCAACAATGTGGCTAGCAATGCAGCGAATAACGCGGCAAACGACGCGGCGAACAATGCAGCGAGCGATGATTCGACATCAAACAATGCGTCCGCAACAAATGCGGCGGCGAACAATGGCGACTCGGCGACAACTGTAAGCGCTGAGGAAGCTGCGCATAGAAAAGAACTGAAAGGTACGCTTAACATTTGGATGCGCGCAGGGGAAGGCGTTGGCGGCAAGCCGGGTGACCCTTTCTACGAGTACATCCATAACGAGTTCCCGAACGTTGTGCTGAACGTGCAGCCGGACAAAGATTGGAAGGACATTACAAAAGGGCTGGCGAGCGGCGATTTACCTGATATTTTCTTCTGGGAAGGTCCGGTTCCGGGCATTCTGCAAACGCTCAACAAGAACCAGTACGTAGAACCGCTCGACAGCTATCTGGATAAAGATCCAGACTACAAAAACAGCTTCATCCCTTCTCTGCTTGAGCAGCATAAAGTGGACGGCGTGACATACGGCATTCCTTTCGATCCGATGCCGGTTGCTATCATCGCCAACCTTGATTTGTTCGACAAAGCGAACGTGCCTTATCCGACGAACGACTGGACGATCGACGATTTCATGAGCGCGGCGCACAAGCTGACGAACAAGAGCGATCCGAAGAACATGACCGCAGGACTTGCACGGAACATTGATGTGGAAGATTATCCGCGGATGCTGAATTTCTTCCTTCAAGCCTATGGCGTCAAAGGCTACAAGGAGGTAGACGGCAAGAAGGTGTCCAACATGGCTGAGGACCCTAACGCGATTACGGCTATCGAGAAGTATCTGGAAGTGTACGGCAATAACTATGCGGCAACCCTCTCCGAGGATCAGAAGAAAGCGATGGGATTGGATACTTCGATCTGGGACGTGGACTGGGAGAAAGGCGTGTCCGCAATGTTCGTAGCGAGTTCGTGGGCAGTTCCTTATGATCAGGCATCCAAATCCTATCCGTTCAAAGTCGGCGTTTATAATGTGCCGTCCGGTCCAGGCGGCCGCGGAACGCTGATTGACGAAATCGGATACTCCATCTATAAAGGCAGCAAGAACAAAGACCTTGCATGGGACGTTCTGAAATTCATGACAAGTCAGGAATTCCGTAATAACGCTTATACGACGAACCCGGATTCGGGCGATAAAGTATTCCCGTTCAAGTATGACGAGAACCGCTACTCGTTCTCGATGACGCTTGGCAATGACTACTACGGTTATGGCATGCCGCCGTTCTCGACGAAGTACAGCCTGAACGAAGAGTTCCAAACGCTGTACGACGGCTTTGAAAGCGCATCCCAAAATACGAACAACTCTTACGTGACGCCTGACCTGCTCAAGCTAACGCAAGAGGTGAACAGCGGGAAGAAGCAGCTCGTTGACGCACTCAAGGAATACGATAACAAGGTGAACGCGAATAAAGTGCTGGACAACCCTCCGGCGTGGTAAGCGCAATCGCATAACAAAGAACCGAGCATACAAGGACTTTCTATCGCGGTATAGGCAGTCCTTGTATTCGGTTTACCGCCATATCCGCCGGGCATAGATGAGCGTTGATCGCAATTTCTGTCAAGCATAGGGACTTACTGCCGTCAAGCTGTTCAAGCTGGGCCAACCGGTAGGTTCCTATCCTTGGGAGATATTCTGTTTGCACACACTACAGGATTGATAAACAGAGGGAGAATGCGCATATGGCAAAAGTATCGATACGAGGCTTATTCAAGATGTACCCGAATGCCAAGGATGTAGCTCCGGCAGTCCATGACTTCAATTTGGAGATCGATGATTCTGAATTTATCGTGTTCGTCGGTCCCTCCGGCTGCGGAAAAACGACAACTCTG
The DNA here is from genome assembly GCF_003386535.1 of Paenibacillus taihuensis. Classification (GTDB taxonomy): domain Bacteria; phylum Bacillota; class Bacilli; order Paenibacillales; family Paenibacillaceae; genus Paenibacillus_Z; species Paenibacillus_Z taihuensis. Next base: position 25,649 of record NZ_QTTN01000033.1, on the reverse strand, counting down.
CGAATGATCGCCGGCCTTGAGAGCATCTCGAAAGGCGAAATTTATATCGATGACCAGATCGTCAATAACTTGCCGCCCAAAAACCGCAATATTGCGATGGTTTTTCAGAACTACGCCCTCTATCCCAATTTATCCCTGTTCGAGAACATGGCATTCAGCCTGCGGCTGAAGAAGATGGAGAAGTTCGAGATTAACGAGTCGGTCAAAAATAAAGCGAAGAAGCTGCAAATCGAGCATTTGCTGGACCGCCTGCCAGGGCAAATTTCCGGGGGCCAACGGCAGCGCGTCGCTCTCGGGAGAGCGATCGTCCGCGACCCGAAAATCTTCCTCATGGACGAGCCCCTATCCAATCTGGATGCCAAGATGCGCGTCCGCATGAGAATGGAGCTCATTAAGCTGCAGCGGGAGCTGGGCGTTACTACGATCTATGTGACGCACGACCAGATCGAAGCGATGACGATGGGCGATCGGATCGTCGTTATGAACGGCGGTGTCATCCAGCAGGTCGACACGCCCGAGAACATTTACAACTACCCTGCGAACCGCTTCGTAGCCGGCTTCATCGGCTCGCCGCCAATGAATTTCATTAAAGGGAAGCTGGTCCGCCAAGACGGGAGGCTGCTGTTCGCGCATGACCGGTTTGCTCTCGAAGTGCCGGCGGACACGGCCGGCAGGATCGACCTCAAATATAAAGACGTGTATGGCGGCATTCGGCCGGAGAATATGACCATTAAACCGTATGACGGCGGCGATGTTGCCGGTCCGTCCTTCAGAGGCACAATCGAAGGAGCGGAGCTGGTCGGTGCGGATAGGTATGTATACGTACGATTCGGCGGCGACGAGGTGATCGTGCGCGTCGATGCGAGAGAAAGGCACCAGAACGGCATGGAAGTGCTTGTTTCGCTTGAGATGGACCGCTTTTTATGTTTTGACCTGCATTCGGAGCACCGTATTTCATAAGCTCTGATGCCAAGCAAGTCGAATTCTTTGAGGAAGGTGAAAATGTGTTGTCAAGCAGGGGCATCATGAAGCAGCTACGGCCGTTCTTCGCAGGCGGCTTTTCATTCATCCTGTTCCTCTCCCTTGCGATGAATGGCTATGCGGCGGAGGACGCGATCATCCGGCATTATGCAGATGTAGAGGAGAGCTGGAGCAAATCGCAGGTCAAGGACGCAGATGGCATCCGGCTTGAAATCGCAGCAGCGGATTTCACGGCGAAGTCCGGTGATGCGGATATCAGCGTCGGAGCGGTAGGCGGCAAGCAGGGCGCGGTGATCTGGAATAACGACAGCGGGCAGCTGAACTACATTGCCCGCGTCCCAGCCGGCGGCCTGTATGAAATCGCCGTGGAATATTATTCAATTGACCCTGTGCAGCAGCCGGTCGAACGGGGGCTTCTTGTCAACGGAAGCCTGCCCTTTGCCGAGAGCGGTAACTTCTTGTTTGAACGGAGGTACGAGAAGGACCGGTATCCGTTCCCGCTGGATGACGGAGGGAACAATATCCATCCGAAGTTCAACGAAGTGAAGCAGTGGACGCTGATGCCGCTGTCGGACCGGAACGGCGGTAACGCCGAGCCGCTGAAGTTCTACCTGAAGCAAGGCGACAATCGCCTGACGCTTACGGGCTTAAACGGCAAGCTGGCGATAGGCAAGCTTGTCGTACAGTCTCCCGAGAAGCTAGAAGATTACGATGCCTATCAGCATCGCTTGCCGGCTGCTTCTGGAGATGATGCTTTCGTGAGCAAGCTGGAAGCAGAGAATACAGCCGCTCAGTCGGGCACGAACATTCAGCTATTGAATATCGCGCAGCCGGGCTTGACACCGCAGCAGAACGGGAAGCGCCTGTTCAACGCCGTAGGCGGCGAAAACTGGTCGAGCGCGCATGACTGGATCGAGTGGAAATTCGATGTTCCGCAGGACGGCATCTACAATATTGCGCTTAAATATGCACAGAACATCAATGCCGACATCAGCTCGTACCGCACCATCGCTATCGACGGCAGGACGCCTTTTCAGGAGCTGCTGGACGTCAGCTTCCCCTACGGCGCTTCGTGGCGGTCGAAGGTGCTGGGCGGCGATAAGCCATATGATTTCTATCTGACCCAAGGCACACATACGCTGCGTCTGACGGTAACGAATGCGCCTTACCGCAATGTGCAGCAGGAGCTTCAGGACACTGTCCGCGGGTTGCGGGAACTGGACCTGAAGGTGCAGAGCATCGTTGGCGTGAACAACGTGGACGTCTATCGGATCTGGAATCTGAAGCAGTACATTCCCGGCATTGACGCTGATCTGAAATTGTATTCGGACACGCTCCGGAAGCAGGCTGAAGCAGTTAGCCGCTTGACGGGCGTCAAAACGAGCGCCTATGGGGAATTGCTGACGGCAGCAAGAGATTTGGACAAATTGTCGCAGCGCGTGGATGACATTCCGAAGCGGGATGACGCCTTAAGCGCCATCTATACAAGCGTCACAGACTGGGCGAATAAGCTGAGCAAGCAGCCGCTTACGCTTGACAGCGTAACGATCAAGAGCAAGAATGCGGCTTTCCCGAGCATTAAAGTGGGCTTTTTCCACAAACTGATATACTACGTGAAACAGTTCTTCGCTTCGTTTGCGGGCGGCGGCACTGCCGTAAAATCCAATGATGCAGATACGATTCAAGTGTGGGTACAGCGCAATAAGAACTACGTCAATCTAATGCAGGATTACGCCAACGAATATTTTACGCCGATGACCGGTATTAAGATCAATGTCAATTATTGCCCGCCGGGCGGCAATCTGCTGGTGCTCGCGAATGCGGCAGGCAAGCAGCCCGACGTAGCGACGGGCGTCGATGCTTACACGGCCTATGCGTTTGCAGAGCGGGATGCGCTGGTGAGACTCGATCAGCTTCAGGGCTTCGGCGATTTGAAGGCGGGCGTCGTGCCTGGCGCGATGCTCCCCTATAGCTTCAAGGGCGGCTACTACGGCCTGCCGGAGGAAGTTATCTATAATGTCCTCTACTACAGAGAGGATGTGCTGAAGCGGCTTAATATCTCCGTCCCGCAGGATTGGGATGACGTCGTTAAGGACATTGCGACGCTAGAGCAGCAGAATTATAACTTTTTCTATCCGTACGGCGATTTCCAAACGTTCTTCGCCCAGCATGACGTGCCGACGTATTCGGAGGACGGCAAGAAAGTGGCGTTCACGACACCGGAGGGCTTCAAGGCATTCCAGTTCTGGACGGACCTGTATATCAAGTACGGCATGCCGCAGCAGATGGCTAATTTCTATCAGCATTTCCGCCTGGGCGATGCTCCGGTCGGCATTGCAGGCATCGACCAATATATCTTGTTCAAGCTGAGTGCGCCTGACATTTCGGGGTTGTGGAATATAACGCTTGCACCAGGGACGAAGGATAGCAGCGGCAATATACAGCGCTGGGAAGCGGGCACGCAGAACGGCGTCATGTTGTTCAAGTCAAATCAGGAGAGACAGGATAAAGCGTGGCAGTTCACGCAGTGGTGGCTCTCGACGAAGACGCAGACGAATTTCGCCAACGATCTCAGCAATTATTTCGGGCCAGAATTTATGTGGTATTCACCGAACCCGAACGTCATTGCGCAGCAGAACTTCTGGAGCAAGGACGTCAAGCGGACTCTCAGTGAGCAGCTGAATTGGTACAAGCCAATTCCGTACGTGCTCGGAGGCTCCTATATGACGCCGAGATCGCTATGGAATGCATGGACAAGCACGGTCATCGACAAGAAAAATTACAGGCAGCAGATGGAATTGGCTGCTAGGGACATACAGGCGGAAATGGACGTAAAGCAGCAGGAGTTCGGCGATAAGCGATGAGAGAGGGAACGAGAGTGAGCAGAAGCACGCACATATGGAATGAGCTGAAACGAAGCAGAACCGCCTATTTATTTCTTGCTCCATTTATGATTTGTTTTATCGTCTTTATCGTAGTTCCCGTATTTACGGCTGCGCTATTGTCCTTTACATCCTTCAATTCCATTCAGCCTCCGAAATTCGTGGGTTTGCTCAATTTCAAAATTATGCTGACGCGCGATTCGGTGCTGATGAAATACGTCATTCCGAATACGTTCAAATTTGCGGTGTTTGTCGGGCCGATCGGCTATGCGATGCAGTTTTTGCTCGCATGGCTGATCAGTCAGCTGCCGAAGCGGCTGAAGAAGGTCTATGTCATGGCGATCTACACGCCGTCAATCGCGGGCGGCGTATTGATCTCCACCGTATGGGTCGTCCTGTTCAGCGGAGACCGTCTCGGCTATCTGAACAATGCGCTCATCAATCTTGGCCTGATTTCACAGCCAATCGCGTGGACGCAAAGCGCAAGCTATCTGCTTGGCATAATGATCTTCGTTACGATTTGGGGCAGCATGGGAGTCGGCTTCCTGTCTCTGTTCGCCGGTCTGCAAAATGTGGACCCGACCTTGTATGAAGCCGGCAAAATCGATGGAATCAAAAATAAGCTGCAGGAGCTGTGGTATATTACGCTGCCTTCCATGAAGCCGCAAATGCTGTTCGCTGCGGTGATGTCGATTGTCGGAGCCTTGAATGCAGGGCAGATCGGCGTCCAACTCTCAGGGCAAAACCCGACGCCGAATTATGCCGGCCAGCTGATTCAAAACCATATTGATGATTACGGGTTCATACGATACGAGCTTGGCTATGCAACGGCGCTTACCTTTATGCTGCTTGTGGCAGCTTATTCATTCACTAGACTAACCTGGCTCGTGCTCGGGAATGAGGATGACAACTGATGCCGAAGAAACTAAGGGTCAAGAGGCTAAGCCGGCTGACCGGATTCGATTATAACAATCTATTGATATTGACTTTGTTCGCGGTCGTATCGATTTTTCCGATTATCTTTATTATCAACAACGCGTTTAAGCCATTATCGGAACTGTTTATGTTTCCTCCCAAGTTTTTTGTCAACAATCCGACGCTGCAAAACTTTGTCGATCTGCTGTCGGTCATGGGCGAATCGCTGGTGCCATTCTCCCGATACGTGTTCAATAGTACCGTCGTCACGATATCCAGCGTGCTGCTCACGATTATGTTCAGTTCGGCGGCGGCTTTTGCTTTCTCAAAGATGGACTTCTTCGGCAGCAAATTCATGTTCAAGCTGATCGTCGTTTCATTGATGTTCTCGCCGGCGGCGGTAAGCATTACCCGTTATCTGGTCATCAGCAAGCTCGGTTTAATCGATTCGTACGCAGCGCTTATTTTGCCACAGGTTGCTTTGCCCGTCGGCGTCTTTCTGATCAAGCAATTCATGGATCAGCTTCCGAAGGAGCTGCTTGAGGCGGCAAGAATGGACGGAGCGAACGAATGGATGGCATTCTACCGCATCGTTATTCCGAATGTGAAGACGGCCGTCGGCACGGTCATGATTCTGTCCTTCCAGTCCGTATGGGCGGATGCGGACAGCTCGACGCTGTATATGATTAGCGAAGCGAAGAAGACGCTCCCCTATTTCGGTGCGACGCTAACGAACGGGTTGACCACTTCGGTCGCCAATCAGGGGGCTTCGGCGGCGATTGCTCTTCTGCTGTTCGTGCCGAATTTCATCATCTTCGCCATTATGCAGCGGTCGATGATCGAGACGATGGTCAATTCCGGAATTAAATGACGGCGGGAGGAGAACAGCAGCTGTGGGACGCAAAAGTATAATAATCATTCCGATTCTAGTGCTCGTATCGATGTTGGCTGGCGCCGGTGCCGTCTTCGCGCAAGCCCCGTATCCTTCTTACGGCATAGGACCCGACAAGCACCTATTCCGCATTCAAACGCCATACATGCCAGTGCGGGTTCTCGGCACCAAGCTGTACGAGAAGAACGAAACGGGGATGCTGACGGACGCGTCGGGGTTGAACAATCCAAACGATATTTTTATCGACGGAAGCGACAGCATCTACGTAGCGGACAATTACAACAACCGGGTTGTCAAAATAAATGATGAAGGCCTCATCCTGCAGCAATTCGGAACAGGAGAAGGCAAGCAGAAACTGAAGGCTCCCGAGGGCGTATATGCGTCGGACAACGGCGACGTCTATGTCGCTGATACCGGCAATCAGAGGATTGCGGTCTACAGCGCCGACGGCCATTGGCTCAAGGAGTACAAGAAACCTGGCGACGTCAGCCTGAAGAACGTGATGTTTGCACCGATCCGGGTTTCGCTCGATGCCAGAGGATTCCTGTTCGTCGTGCTGAAGGGCTCCAATCAGGGCATCGCCGTCCTATCGCCGGAAGGCAAGTTTCAAGGGTTCTTCGGACGGAACAAGACGGAGATGACGCTGATCGATAAGCTGAAGCGCAAGCTCTATACGCAGGAGCAGGTGGAAACGAGCAGCAATCAGGAGGCAGCCTCGGTAAGCGACCTGTTCATCGGCAGCGATCATTACATCTATACCTGTACGCTGAATGTAACCGAGGGGCAAATCAAGAAACTCAACACGAAGGGCGAGGACTTGTTCAAGGATGTCGATATGAAGGTCAGCAGCCGGTTTATCGATGCAAGCGGCGGACTGTCCATCGGCGATATAACGGTGGACAGCAACGGCATTATCTATTCGTTCGACCGCAACAGCGGGCTCGTACTCGTGTACGATAACGACGGGCAGGTGCTGGCGGCTTTCGGCACGAAGCTGACGGGCAACAACTATATTATCGGCAGCTTCGGCGTCCCGGTCAGCATTGCGGTCAATTCCAAAGGCATGATATATGTCGCTGACCAGACTTATAACGGCATTCATGTCTTCAAGCCAACGGAATTTATGAACAAGGTGCTGACGGCGACCAATCTATACAATAACGGCGACTATGCGAAAGCGAAGCCGTACTGGGAGGACCTGCTGAAGCGGAACGTGTTCTATTATAAGGCGCACCTTGGTCTCGGCGGGATTTACTATGAGAACGAGCAGTGGGCCAAATCGATGGAAGAGATGAAGATTGCCGAGAATCAACAGTTGTTTTCCGATGCGTATTGGCAGCTGAGAGTGATTTGGATTCAGCGCAACTTGAACGCCATAGCCGCCTCTTTTGTTCTGCTGGCCGTGATTTTCTATCTCCTGAACAAATGGAAGAGAGGCAAATTAAAGAGAATGAAAGAGGAGCAACCATGAGGGAGCTAATGAACCAGCTGAAGTATTCGTGGAAGGTGCTGCTGCACCCAATCGATGGGTACTACGAGCTTCAGTATCAGGGCAAAGGAAGCATCCTGTCCGCGAGCATTTTGTTCGCGGCCTTCTATGTCTGCGAAATTGCGGTCAAAGCGTTGACCAGCTTCATTTTCAATTTATCTGGGCTAAAGGGTACCTCTCCGCTTCAGCTGCTGGTTTATACCGCAGTTCCGCTGTTCATCTGGATGCTGTCCAATTATTTGGTTGGCGCGATTACGAACGGGCAAGGGAGCTTCAAGTCGCTCTATATCTCTACCGCCTATGCACTGCTGCCGTATATTATTCTCTCGATTCCGCTGGCGCTTCTGTCAAATGCGCTTACCGATGCAGAGCATTCCATCTACAGCTTCTTTCATTTCGTCATCATGGCTTGGGTCGTCGTGATGTTCTATTTGCAGGTGAAGGAAACGCAAGGCTACGAAATCTTCGAAGCGCTAAAAAATATACTGCTCGTACTGTTTGCCGCGGTGCTGATCGTCGTATTCGCGGTTGCACTGTACGGGATATGCCTGCAATCCTACAGCTTCTTAATTGAATTTTTTAGAGAGGTGTTAGCGTTTGATTAAGAACTTCTTGCTCAAAGTCATCAAAACGACGGCAGCCCTCGCTATGATTGGCGCTATTATTTTAGCTTTCCGATATATGAACGGCTCTCATGGGAATGCGGGCGGGACAAGCATAGATGCGAGCGAACCAATTGTTAAAAATTCACAATTGAAGAAGCTGAGTGGAACCGGCCTGCAGAAGGTGGCGGAGAACGACCGCTTGATCGTCAGCATCGACTTCAAGGACGGCAACATCGAGGTGGTTAACAAGCAAAGCGGTTATGTATGGAGAAGCAGGCCGACAGATGCGGAGTTGGCCAAGGAGAAGAGCAACCGGCTTTGGAAGGACACCATCAGCTCGCCGATCGTGTTCAGCTACGTCAACGATTTGAATTCGGCCAATCCGTCCATTGGCAACGTTGCGAATCAGAAGACGAAGATTTCCATCTATCAGCTTGATCATGGCGCAAGAGTATTCTTCACGTTCGCCAAATCCGGCGTTCGGATCGCGTATGACGTTACGCTGAAGGACGATCAACTGAGCGTATCGCTGCCGTGGTACTTGATCCGCGAGCCAGGCGTGACCTATATCAAGAACAAGCTTGGCGCAAACAAAGTGGATAAGGGCAAGACGGTGCTTCTCACCGACATCAGCGTGTTCCCCTTCCTTGGCGCAACACGCAATGATATGGGCGATGACGGGTATTTGTTCGTCCCTGACGGTCCCGGCGCCTTAATCAAGTTTGGAAGCAATAACGGCTTGAACAGCCAATTTATCGGCACGGTGTACGGTGAAGACCTAACCTACTTGAACAACTATGACAAAACGCTTATAAACGCCATGCAGCAAAGCAAAGTGCTGTACCCTGTGTTCGGCATCGTTCGGGAACATAATTCGCTTACTTCCATCATTGACAAAGGCGATACGAATGCGGATATTATCGGCTCCCCAGCCGGCGTTCAAACTGGATTTAATACAGTGAACGCCCGGTTCACCTATCGGAAGAAATATAAGGTCATTACAAGCCCGACGGACGGAAACGGCTATTTCCGTTACGAGGATAAGGGAATCAGGCTGAGCAGGTCGGTCGACTATTTCTTCGGCAGCGGCGATCAGGCGTCTTACGTCGGAATGGCGAAGACGTACCGCAATTATTTGATGCAGTCGAAAGGGCTCAAGAAGCAGGAAGGCTCAGCTGTCGTGCCTCTGCAGCTTAACATTTATGGTGGAACAACCCTGAATACCTTCACTGGGCAATCGTTTGTCAGTATGACTAGCTTCAGGCAGGCGGAGCAAATCGTCGATTATTTCAAGGAGCACGGAATAAACAATGCGGACATCGTCTATGAGGGCTGGGGCAGCAAGGGCGACCCGGTCGGCCAGCCATACCGGTTTCCCCCTGCTTCCGACCTTGGCGGCAATGCGGGCTTGACGGATTTTGTTAAGCATGCGCATAACGCAGGGTACAACGTTTACCTGGAAGACAACAGCACCGTGGCCAATTCCCGCAAAGGAATTTCGCTCGGCAAAGACGCCGTAACGGATGTGCTCGGTAACCCGTTTGATTTCGGTTACTTGGACGACCACTCCTACTTGCTGAACAGCAAGAAGATGATGAAGAGCATCAACAGCAATATTAGCAAATACAAGAAGCTCGGGATCGACGGCATCTCCGAGAACGGCATCGGTATGATGATGAACACGGACTTCAGCAAGAGCGGCTATGTCAGCAGAGCCCAGACGGAAGTAAACTATGCGAAAGCGCTCGATGCGCAGCGAGCTCCGTTCAAGCAGGTGAGAATCGCCAATGCGGCGGCTTTCGCTCTGGCAAACAAAACAACGATCGAATATATGCCAACGGACGGAAGCTATCTGACCGTGCTTGATGAGACAGTGCCATTCTATCAGATTGCGCTTCACGGACTCGTGCCTTACGTACTCGGCAATTACAATACGTTCAGCGAGCCTGCCGTACAGCTGCTGAAGGGGATTGAACTAGGAGGGAATGTCAGCTTTACGGTCACGGCAGAGCCTACGCAGCGGCTGAAGAACAGCGATAACAGCTACTTCTACAGTACGGAGTTCAACGTTTGGAAGGATACAATCGTCAGCGAATACAAGCGCGTGGAGAACGTGCTGAACGCCGTGAACGGTCAATTTATGACCGATTACCGGCAGCTGGCGCCGGATGTGACAGTCATGTCTTATGAGAATGGCGTCAAAGTGGTGTGTAATTATACGGACCAGCCGTTCAGTTATGAGGGCAAGACGGTTCAGCCGAAAGATTTCATACTGGTAAAGGGATCATGACATGATGAAAAAAACGATAACGATTGAAACGAGGAAGAAATTCGTCGGGCTCGCATTTATAAGCTTATGGCTTGTCGGGCTCATTCTGTTCTGGATTTACCCCCTGGTCTATTCCTTGTTCATGAGCCTTAACAAAGTGACCATAATGACAGATCATCTTCAGTTTGATTTTGTCGGCTTCGCGAATTTCAAGAAAGCGCTGACGCAGGATGCGGCGATCCCGAATACGTTTTTGCAATTCATACAGCAGACGGTCCTCATTATTCCGATCATTGTCGTGTTTTCCTTAATTATTGCGCTGCTGCTCAATCAGAAGTTCAAAGGAAGAGGACTTATCCGCGGCATCTTCTTCCTGCCTGTCGTGCTGACAAGCGGTAATTTGATTAACACGCTCGTCGGGCAGAAGCAGGGAAGCATTAGTTTTCTTGTCTCGGTGACGGCGCGGGATACCTTCTCGAGCCTCGGACCGACGTGGGGGGCGACAGTCAATAACATTCTGGCCAATTTCCTTATTATTCTGTGGTACTCCGGGGTGCAGATGCTAATCTTGATCGCCGGCCTTCAAAGCATTAGCCCAAGCGTCTACGAAGCGGCAAAAATCGACGGTGCGAACGGCTGGGAGGCGCTATGGAAAATAACGCTGCCAGGCATCACCCCGTTCATCTTCATCTCGACGGTATACACGATCGTCGACCAGTTTACGCTGACCTCGAATCCGATTCTGAAGATCGTCAACGATACGATATTCGGCTCGAATATGGGGTTTGGCTACGCAAGCGCGATTTCCTGGCTCTATTTTATCGTCATCACGCTGTTCCTGGCCGTTTCGTTCTTGATCTTCCGAAATTCGCTGCGGGGCATGAGAAGGTAGGTGCACTATGAGCAAAATCAAACAGTCGATGGAGCAGCTGGCGCGCCATGACCTCCGGTCAGGCTTCCAGTCGTTCATGCAAGCATTAAGGGGCATCCTGTTCGGCACGAACCTGGAGAAGGGAGGGCTGCTTGGCAAGGCCGTCATTTATTTCCTGCTCGTGACGTTTGCCGTGCTGTATCTGGAGCCGCTCGTTTATATGATCAGCACCTCGTTCAAGGGCTTCTCCGATTTCACCGACCCGACGGCTAAATGGATTCCAAAGGACCCAACCTTCGTCAATTTGAAGTATGCGTTCGACAAAATGAATATTAAACCGATCTTCGTCGAAGGGAAGACGCTCTGGCAAAACCTGTGCAGCTCCACGCTGTTCAATACGGCGACGATCGCTCTGCCTTCCGCGGCGATTCAGGTGTTTACGTGCGCGATTGCGGGTTATGCATTCGGGCGTCTGGAATTTCCGTTCAAGAAGACGATGCTTGTGTTTCTGGTACTGACTTACATCGTACCGCCTAATACGGTATTTATTCCGCTGGCATGGATCTACAAGCAGTACAATCTGCTGAACAGCCCGTTCTGCTTCATTGCGCCAGCGATCTTCGGACAGGGTCTGCGCAGCGGCTTGTTTATTATCATTTACATGCAGTTCTTCCGGAAAATTCCGAAGGAGCTGGAGGAGGCTGCTGCGCTCGACGGGATCGGCTCATTCCGCTTCTTCTGGAAGATCATGTTCCCGCTGGCGAAGCCGGCGATGATTACGGTATTTCTGTTCTCGCTCGTTTGGCATTGGAACGAAACCTACTTGTCCAGCCTCCTCTATACGACGAACACGACGCTGTCGGTGCAGATTGCCAAGGCGAGCATTCCGCCGAACGGAATGGAACTGAACCTGCAGCCGGTGCAGATGGTATCTGGCCTGCTGTTTATCCTTCCTAATCTGCTGATTTATTTGTTTACGCAGCGTTTGTTTACAGAGAGTATCGAGCGGACAGGGATCGTCGAGTAAGCGAAAACCTTATTCGCCGTTTATTTGAGGAGGAGGGTACACGTTAGCGATCGACACTGGTATTTGCTTTTGATCCGGTGACTGAAGTGCATACGCCAATCCGGCTGATTGCAAAACGGGTTGACTTTCTTTCGGGCTCGGCAAAAAGGGCGGATTTGGTCGATGTTGTGTTCAGCGGCGGGCTCGTTCGGCTTCAAGGCGGCAAGGCTGTCTTGTATGCGGGTATCAGCGATGCAGAAGCCCACAGGATCGAAATTCCAGATCCGTTCCTAGCATACGAACAGCGCTAACAATTCAGAGATAAGCAGGCTGGAGCATCAGTTATCGGGCTTCCTGTGGAGATCCAAGTTGAGAAGCTAGGAGTTTTCTCGACTGTCTAAAGGTTTCTGCCGGACTCTCGATCCTCAGCGTGCGTTTCCTCTAGACGCCTGCACCAACCAGCCTGTATAATTGGGTTAATTTTACAAGAGGGCGAGTGGTTTATATGCAAACACGTCAATCGATTTTCTCTGCGAGCACAAAGGTACGGAAGGGATAACCGCGAGCTGAGGTAGTTTGGACAATGCCAGGGGATTTCCTTTCGTGGCCACAAACCACATTTGGAGGGAAAGCGAATGACTTTTAGCCGCTATGGCGCTTTATGTACAGAGGTTTATGATCATACGAAGAAGGTCGGTCAGTCGATCGGCGGAGATATTGAATACTACTCACAGAGGCTGCGGGACTGTGGAGGCGGGCGCTTACTGGAAGCGATGGTCGGCTCAGGGCGCATCATCGTTCCGCTGCTGGAAGCGGGGCTTCAAGTAGACGGAGTCGATGCTTCGCCGGATATGCTTGCATCTTGCCGGAAGCGCTGCGAAGAGCGCGGACTCCTAGCTAATCTCTACCAAGCCGAGCTGCAAGAGCTCGAGCTGCCTAATCTGTACGATGCAATCATCATACCGGCCGGCTCTTTCTTGCTGATCGAGGACCGGGAGCAGTCGATTGCGGCGCTGAAGCGGATGTATGCGCATTTGAAGCCTGGCGGCCGCTTGATGCTGGACTTGTTCTTGCCAGACGCCAACTTTGAGCTGGGCCATTTTGCAGGGACATCGGTGTTCCATATGCAGGATGGCGACCTCATTACAATGGAAGGCAAGCTGATCGAAACAAGCTTCCTGCATCAACACAAAGTGTCGCTGATCAAATATGAGAAGTGGCGCGATGGTGCGCTGATCCAGACGGAGCTGCAGCGATTTGCTTTGCGCTGGTACGGGGTGCACGAATTCAAGGACGTGCTCGAGAGCTGCGGCTTCACGGACATCGTCATATCCGCGGATTTCGAGTATGGCAAGGTGCTCACAAGCGACAAGCAGCAGTACGTATACGAAGCCATACGGCCATAAGAAAAAGGGGCATCCCGCGCATCCATCCAAGACGATGGCATGAGGGGATGCCCCTTTTCTCATTAAGACATAGGGGTGAGGCCCGGAATAGACGTAAACTCCGCAGGCGTGTAACGCCGGTCGGTTACGAGGTTGCCGAACTCATCGATGCCGAAGACCGATACGACGACATTGTTCAAGACAGGGTCAATGACGCTGTACTGAACCTCATATGCGACGTTGCCGCCGATGAAGAAAGTTGTAATTTCAGTCTGATTAGGCGCAAGTATGAACGACTCCGCATAAGCAGGAACGAAGCTGGACGAGTCTACGGAGCTGAACACAAGAACGACGATGGTCGCTGTATCCTCCGTGCTTTCGTTCTTCATGCTGACGACGATGTTGGACGCAGCTGTGCCGAAGTCTCTCGTTTCGTCACAATTCCAGTAGTAAAGGGCATTTTGTGCAACACCTCCTTCCTAAACTCATCAGTATATGGATGGAGGAAAGGATGTCTTGTGCATATGCAACAATGGAAACTATTAATTTTTAGTAGAGTCCGCAGTGCGTCATTTACGAAGAATACAAGTCATTTTACATGCAAAAATGTTATGCTAGTTAACAAAATCAAGGCTAGAACAAGTGAAATGAGGTTAACGCAGTGAATATAGCCGAATTGCAGCATTATGTACGTGAGTTCAGCAAGGCGAAGGACTTTGATAAAAGCACGATCGAGCAGCGGATGCTGTATTTGATGACCGAGGTCGGCGAGCTGTCCAAAGAGGTGCTGTCGGTCTCCTTCCATCCCGACCGGGAGCGGAGCGAGAACCTCGGGCACGAGATGTTCGACGTCGTCTGGAACTTGATGGACCTGGCGAACAAGCTCGGCGTCGACTTGAATGAAGCCTTCGAAGCGAAGATGGCGATTAATGACAAGCGCAGCTGGGGGTAATTGTGGAGGCAGGCCCATGACCGTATTGGTTGTGGGCTTTTTTATTCAAAAGGCCTAAATCGTAGAAACATTTCCCAGCCCAGAGCGTCCAATGGTTAGGGGGAAATAGAGACGGGTGAAGAGGTGGCTGCTATGGGGATGAAGTCGCGAAAACGTGCATTCCTGATGGGGTTCGGCTTATTTGCAGTACTGTTGGTTGCAGGGCTACTTCCGGGTTACGGCGGCAGATTTACCGCGCATGCGCCTGAGAAGCAGCCAGTTCCGGAGAGTGTGCCAGTCACTTCGAACGAAGCAGCAACAGCAGCTAAGATGACCGAGTCGCTAGCCGTGCCAGAAGAGGCTCCGCTCACGCATTCGTTCCAAACGGATTCGGCAGAGAAGCAGGTGCTGTGGCAGGACGGCAAACAGGCTATTTTCGTGCAAAATGGGCAGCTCATCAATACGGCAGGCACCGAATCAGCGGCTGAACAGACGATCTATACTTGGCCAGCGCCATCCTCCTCGCAAGCATGGTTGAACGGGGAATATGCGCTAATTGGCACGCAGCTTATCGCAAGTAAGGACGGCAACCGCGGCTCATGGCTCCTTATCCGAATTGCAGACCAACCCGCTATACTCGGGGAGCAAAAGATGTTCTTCGGACCAGACGATGTGCTCGCAATGGGTTCGGCGAAGGAACCGCGGCTCTTCTTCGCGCAATGCCGCAATGCGGAGTCAATCAGTGAGTATGTGCTCGATCCATCGCGCAAGCAATGGGAGCGGGTAGAAGGCGGCGACTTCTTGGCAGGAGCGGTGAAGCGCACCGGTGCCGTTCCCTATCAACTGGACGCCCCGAAGGTCATTCAGCTTACAGATCAGTCGACAGTTGACGTGTTCACGGAAGCATCGGGCAGTATTGTGTACTATACGATGCCCTATTTTATGGTGAGACGATATGACGGGTTTGAGGTGCTGGACGCGAAGCTGATCCCTTATCTGGATGGTCAGCCGCCGCAAATTCTTGGACGCCTCAAGGATCAGTCGGGCCATGCATGGTTGTCGTTCCTCAATAGCGACCCGATGCCGATTCTGCTTCAGCCGGATGATCGGCTGTGGGAAGGCGAGTGGCGGGCATTGGATGGCAAAACATTCACGCGTGCCTCAGCGAATCGGCTGGAGGTGCTTCAATACGGGCAGGGAGACGACGCGAAGGCTGGAATTCCATCGAGCTATCGCCAATTCGCGACTGCTGGCGCTAAGCTCGTGTCCGCTGCCCAGTCGCTGCTCACCTATGAGAAGGATGACGGGAAGAAGCGCCTGCTCGATTGGCGCGATGTCGTCTATTCTGCCGGTGCGCCGCAGGAGCAGGTATGGGCGTCCCCGCTGCAAGAGAGCATGGATTTTATCGTGAAGCAGGAGCCGCGACCGTCGTGGGATACAGCGATCAAGAGCCACAAGGTCGTTGCGCCCAAAGCGGAGGAGCTGAATACGAATGCATCGGTTCCGGACGATCTCCTCGCTGCGCTGGATCAAGTCAACCGTGAAGGGGACTATGCTGCGGCCAAAACCTTTCGGAAGTTCGGTTCGGACTGGTACGTGCTGGTCGATCGCCAATTGTATGCCTATCAAGATGGACAAATGAATTTGCTGGGCGAGATGCCGGTTACGGTTGTGCATGAGATCGGGGAAGGCGTGAGCGGACATGGCGCGCGAGATTTCATTCGGCTTGAGGAGGGCTGGATCGTTGCGGATACGGAGGGCTCCAGAGTGGTAAAGCTGGATGACCGGCTGCAAGTGATGGCAGAGCTTGAGGTGCCGCAGCCTTACATGCTTGATCTGCGGGAGAACCGTCTGCAGATCGCTTCTTATGCCAAGACAGTAGTAACCGATCCGACGCTGAAGAAGAGTCGCTCGGTCACGCAGTCATTCCAGTCTGCTGCGAAAGG
Source organism: Paenibacillus taihuensis (assembly GCF_003386535.1). Classification (GTDB taxonomy): domain Bacteria; phylum Bacillota; class Bacilli; order Paenibacillales; family Paenibacillaceae; genus Paenibacillus_Z; species Paenibacillus_Z taihuensis. The sequence continues at coordinate 9,477 of NZ_QTTN01000033.1, read as the reverse complement.
AGATCAGGCTGCGCACGACTTCTGGCCGGATGAATGGTACCGCGACTTGAAGAGAGGACTGACGTGGTATTACTTGGACGGATTTCTGTATCAGTTTGAAGAGCGGAGCGGGCGATATCGTGCTTTCTACTTGGGCGTCAACATCAATGCGAGAGCACATGTACATATCATTCCGTATAACGGCGAAGTGAATGTGCTGCTCGACCATCGGTTGGAGCGTTTCGACCGCGGAGGCAAGTGGCTGGGCACATTGCCGTTCCCGCGCGGCAACCCGGACAGCATCTATGACCGGACGCCGCAAGGCGAGAATTCGCTCGTTATGGATGAAGCATCGGACAGTCTTTATCTCGTGCAGGGCTACCGCATTCTTCGCATTGATCTGAAAGAGCAGACGCTGCAAATGGTATTCGGACAGAACGATGCGGATATCGGCAAGCTGATGCCATATAAGGGCAGATTGTATGCGGTACTGCACAGCAATCAGGCCGACATCGACCGTCACCTGCAAGAAGGGGATGCCGCGACAACGAGTATGAATACGGAAATCGTGGAGATCGATCCAGCGAAGAAGAGCGTACATCGGTATATCGTTGAGGGTTACTATGACGCAATCAGAGTCGGGCGCGGCTCGGAATCTGCGGTTCATATGGACCTGATTCAGTATACAGCGTCGAACTAATCAAGTGAACCTGATACATTGAGAAAGGCTGTCGAGATGGTTCTCGACAGCCTTTGGATTGGGAAGAAGTCCAGCAGACCCGCTACATTCGCTGAAAATTGCTCAAAAGAGTGGAAGAAGTCCAGCAGACTAGCTGAGAGTCGCAAAATCCGACTCTCGGAAAATAAAACCGCAGCGTTTAGTGCTGAGAGACGGAAAACTCGCCGTGCTTTCCGCACTGCCATCTCCGCTATATTGGATATATCCACTCATTTTGCTGTTTTAGACGAATTGCAGCAGCTATGTTGGATTTATCCACTCATTTTCGGCTAGAAGCGCTCAAAAGGGCGATTTCGGACAGAAATGAGTGGATTTTTCCATTATAGGTCGCGATTTAGGTCGTTTTGGCCATGCTACGTTGGATTAATCCAATGTAGATGGGGCAGGGGCGAGAAGGAGCGGGAGTAGGAGTAGGGGTAGGAGTAAGAGTAGGAGTGGAAGTGGAAGTGGAAGGGCGAGCGGAAGTAGGAGCAGAAGCTGCCACCAGCGCCATCTGCGCCACCAGTGCTGCCTTATTTACCAGCGCACGTTTTGCCAGTCACGCTGGCTCTCTTCACGAAACCGCTGCACCCATTGCTCCGCGACATCATCAGCCAGCTTGTCGAAAGCCGGCGGGGCGATGCTCACATGCTCGGAAGGCACCTCTAAGAACTCCAACACATTCCGAACCGTACCTTCATAGTCCTGGATGAAATCCTCGTACACAATCGTCAGCGGCATCATGTTTGACTCGGTGAAGAAGTCTTCCATCGCTGCCTCGCACATCGTACTCTCGAGAACAAGATGCCGAATCGCATCGTAATTATACTGATCGGCAATATCGACCTCCTGCGGCTTTTCCCCGAACCTGCGATGCCATTCGCCGGATACGATTGCACGCCACCAAGAGACGGCCAATCTAACTTTGTTGCGGCGTGTCATATAAATATGCTTGGAGCAATTCGGGAATGCCGTGCTCCATACTTCTGCTCGAGACGTATGCTCAGGCAGCTCGAACATTGTGCGGAATGTATCAATCCATCTCTGCTCGAAACCGATTTTGATCCCGAAAACACCATTCGTCGATGTGCCTTCCTCCCATTTCTGTTCAAGGTCCGCTCGCGTCATCGTCGCGGGGTCATTGTACTCGTAATGCAGCCATTCAGCCGGATTGCCTGCCACTCCAGTCGAGGCGAGCGCCTCTCCTAGCAATGTGCTTCCCGTACGCTGCGAGAACCAGATGGTATAGCTTAATTTAGGTTTTGCCATAAGATAATTGCACCTTCTTTCTGTTGTAAGGCTATTCTAGCAACTTGCCCGCCCTGCATATAGGCAACGAACAGCTTAGAACGATTCTTTACCCATCCAAGCAAAAGGCCACACTAGACATTCATCTAATGTGACCTCGTATCTTGCATCTTGTATCTTGCATGCTGCAGCTTATTTCATTTTCCCATACACGATCTTCCTAATGCTCTCGCAGGAGAGGAAGAACTGCTCCGCGAGCTGATCGACCGCAGCGCCCCCTGCGAAGCATTGGCGAATTTCGATGTTTCGTTGCTGTATATAAGCTCTGCTGCCAGAGTTCACGCCCCAGCCCTCGCGTTCACCTTCAGGCTTAGGAATGTAAACCATAGCACCATGGATATACTTCTGAACTTCCTTCAGTAATTCATCTGGTAAAATAGCTGCGTTCACGTATTTCACGATCACTCTACCCCTTAAATGATAGTGATTTTTAAGGAAGCAAAGTCGCATTATAAATACCATTTGGGTGTTCAAAGACGGTCTCTAAACTTTCGCTCTATACAAACAACCGTCGTTGTTTATAATGCAAACTTTGCATAGAGCGACTTCTCTTTGTCATCGAGCATGCCATAGGCCCCCTACTCCTTAATGCTTCTCAAGCCAATCCAGCATCACGGCAAAAACCTCATCGCGCTTCGTTTCATTATGCAGCTCATGCTTGTAATCCGGCCATTCCATGAAGGTGCAGAGCGGTCCGGCCGCCTTGGCGAACTGCCTGCTCGCATGGATGGAGGTTACTTTATCGTTGCCGCCGTGCATGAGCAGGAGCGGCAATTTCCATTTGGACGCATGCTTCAGCGCCCACAGTCCGGCGCTTTGCACGCTGAAGAAGAACCTCGCGGTAATCGCCCCGTGACCGAGCGGATCTTCCTGATACCGCTTGATCATGACCGGATCGCTCGTTAAATGATCGCCCTTCATCGGGCGTGACGTCGTATACGCGGGGAACAGCCGCTGAACAATGCGCGCAGCGACAACCTGCAGCGGCGGCGGGTTGAAGGCGAGCTTCAGCCACGGTCCAGTGACGATCGCCCCTGCAATGTCCGGCTTCCGCCGCAAAATATAATTCAGCGCGACATTGCCGCCCATACTGTGCGCGAGTATATAAATAGGCACCCCGGGATATTGCTTCCGGGCTTCCGCAAGCATGGCGCCAACGCCGTCCAAAAGCCCATCATAGGCAGCGGTATGTCCGCGCTTGCCTTCGGTGCGGCCGTGGCCGAGCTGGTCGAAGCCGAACGCGGCATAGCCGGCGCCGGTAAGCACCTCCGCAACATGCGCATACCTGCCGAGATGCTCGCCCATGCCGTGCACGATGGCAACGACACCTCGTACCGGCTCATCGCCAGTCCCTCGCCATTCTGCTGCAAACCTCCGCGTACCATCCTCGCATACGAGCTCAAAGTTGCGCTCATTCATTTAGGCAGCACCTCCATAAGCTAATGGCAACCCTTATTGCAAACTTTACCATACCAAGGCGCGTTTTAAAATTGACAACCGAATCCGCTTTCACGAAAAGAAGGAAATCGCCCCTCCGGGGATGAAATGGTTAATGGAATCCATGCTTCACATTATGCGGCAAGTCATGCTTAGAAAGGTGAGTGTTATGCAAAAAACGAAGATCGGCATCATCGGCTGCGGAGCCATCAGCAGCATCTACCTGGAGAATTGCACGAAGACGTTCGCGATACTGGAGGTTGCGGCTGTAGCCGACTTGAACCTCGAGATGGCGCGCAAACGCGCAGAGGAGTACGGCATCCCGAAGGCATGCTCCGCCTCGGAGCTGCTCGCTGACCCGGAGATTGAAATCGTGATCAATTTAACATCCCCTCATGTCCATACGGAAGTGAACCTGCAGATCCTGAACGCGGGCAAGCATGTATATTCGGAGAAGCCTTTTGCCTTCACGAGGGAAGATGCGGACAAGGTACTTAACCTCGCGAAGGAACGGGGACTTCGTGTCGGCATCGCGCCTGACACCTTCCTGGGCGGCGGGCTGCAGACAGCGCGCAAGCTGATCGATGACGGCTGGATCGGCAAGCCTTACATGGCGAGCGGCCTCATTCTGATGGGCAACGCTTGGGATGGCATGCATCCGAATTTCCACCACTATTTGCAGACGGGCTGGGACCCGATTTTTGATATGGCGCCTTATTATTTAACGGCATTCGTTCATTTGCTCGGTCCGGTTCGCCGCGTCAGCGGTTCGGCAGGCTCGGTACACAGCGAGTACACGGTGGGCAACCCGCAGTCGCCGCGTTATGGGGAGACGGTTCCGGTTGGCGCGCCAATGCACGTGTCGGCAACGCTGGACTTCGAGAATGGAGCAATGGCGAGCCTGCAAGTGGCAAAAGAAAGCTTCGGCTACACGCCGCGACTGGAGATTTACGGTACGGAGGGCATCCTGCATGTGAACGATCCGAATATGTTCGACGGCGCGATCACGCTGCAGCAGCGTAACGGTACGGTGAAGGAATTCCCGTATTCGCACGGTTTCTCACAGAACTCCCGCGGTATCGGCGTTGCGGACATGGCGTATGCGATCCGTTCCGGCAGAGCGCACCGCGCAAGCGGAGAGCTGTCGCGTCACGTGCTTGACGTGACGATCGGCATTCTGGAGTCGTCGAAGACGGACAAGCATGTGTATATGACAGCGGGCTGCGAGCGTCCTGCACCATTGCCGCTAGGACTCATTTATAACCAGCTCGATCAATAAGGAACGAACCGCAACGGATTATAACAAAAGTAAACATATTCTAACGTCGAACGACGTGAACTTGTTGTATACTGGAGTATAGAAGCAAGCACGGTAGAAGCTTCACACCACAACGATACAAAATATGGGGGTTATTGCATTATGAATCAAACACTCCGTGTTGGCCTGATTGGTTACGGCTTCGCTGGAAGCGTATTTCATGCACCAGTAGTCACCGCAGTTCCGGGACTCGAATTAGCCGCAGTCGTCGAGCGTCGGAGCGCGCATTCCAAAGAGCGTTTCCCATGGGTTAATGTCGTTAAAGACGTTCGCGATTTGTATGAAGATCCTTCGATTGACCTTATCATTGTGACGACACCGAGTACGGACCACTTCAACTTCGTGCGGGATGCGCTGCTTGCCGGCAAGCATGTCGTTGTAGAGAAGCCGTTCACGCCGACAGCTGCCGAAGCGGACGAGCTTATCGCGCTCGCGAAGCAGCAGGGCAAAGTGGTCAGCGTCTTCCATAACCGACGCTATGACGGCGATTTCCTAACGCTCAAAGAGCTGCTGAACCAAGGCATGCTCGGCGAAGTAAGAGAGTGCACGTTCCGCTGGGACGGCTTCGATCCGGTGCTGACGTCCACGAACTGGCGTGAAGGAGCAGCTCAGGGCAACGGTGTATTCTACGATCTTGGCGTTCACCTTCTTGATCAAGCGCTTACGCTGTTCGGCAATCCGGATGCAGTAAGCGGAGACGTTCGCAAGCAGCGCGAAGGCGCACAAGCGCATGATTACTTCGATGTGACGCTGTTCTACGGCGATCATCTGAAGATTAATTTGCGCTCGTCCCGTTTCGTGCGTGAAGCGACTCCGCGTTATGTGCTGCACGGTACGAAAGGCACGTTCATCAAGTACGGCGTTGACCCGCAGGAACCGGCGCTTATTAACGGCGGACAACCGAATACGCCGCATTGGGGCAAAGAGCCGCGCGAGCTGTGGGGCAAGCTGAACACGTCGATTGGCGGCCTTCATGTTGAAGGCGTTGTCGAGACAATTGCAGGGTCATATGCGGATTATTATAAAAATGTTTACGAGCACATTATTGGGCAAGCGGAGCTGGAAGTGAAGCCGGAGCAAGCAAGAGATGCGATCCGCATCATTGAGCTGGCGCTTCAAAGCAGCGAGGAAGGCAGAAAGCTGCCGATCACGCTGTAACAGCTGACCGCAGCGGCTACGGCTCGGCTCGGGCCGGGGCTGTCATTAGGAGAGGAGTGCAGGCGATGTTTCCGTTTCAAACGTCATTAAACGCATCAACCTTGTTTCCTTATAAACTGAATGTACTGGAGCAGATCGCGATTGCCGGGGAAGCGGGCTATGAGGGGATCGAGCTGTGGGTGTCCGAGATCGAGAGCTATCTCGCCGGCGGCGGCACCGCAGAAGCGATTCGCGAAGCGCTGTCCGGCCATAACGTCGCGTTCGTGAATGCGATCGCCTTCTTCAAGTGGGCGGACGAGAACGAAGCCGTGCGGGAGGAAGCCTTCGCGCAGGCGGAGCGTGAGCTTCGGATGCTGGCTGAGCTCGGCTGCCGCGCTGCGGCTGCTCCGCCTTTCGGCGATGTGGCGAACGTCGGCCTGGAAGATATGGGCCGCCACTTTGCAAGACTATCGGCGCTTGCTCGTGAGATCGGCATCGACGTATATGTCGAGTTCTGGGGCCGCGCAAGCCAGCTGTACACTGCTAATCAAGCACTTGAAGTGATGCGCGCATCAGGCTTGGCAGATGCGCAGATGCTGCTCGACCCGTTCCACATGTACACGGGCGGGAGCGCTGTCGATGATCTGAAAGGTCTGAAGGGCAGTCAAATTGGCATCATGCATGCCAATGATTACCCGGCGTCGCCGAGCCGCGAGACGATTACGGATGCGGAGCGGGTATTCCCGGGCGAAGGCATTGCGCCTTCGAAGGAAATTGCCGAGACGCTCTATGCGTCAGGCTACCGCGGCTTCCTGTCGCTGGAGCTGTTCATTGCGGACTTCGGCTCGCAGACCGCGCTGGAAACAGCGGTGAAGGGACTGCGGACGCTGAAGGAAACGTATCAGGTTGCAGGCGAATAACACGTTGCGATGGAAGTGAACCGAACTTTAAAACTGGGCGTTTTCGGCAGGGTGCCGGCGCTCGGTTTTTTATTTTTCTTGCATATTTACAAGTGTGTCATCGATGACATATAATCGCGGCACTGAAGAACCAGCGAACAGAGAAGGACCTTAAGGCTTAATGTGACAACGATGAGATACATACATCAGATTATGCTCCTGTCTTACAACGACGATGATGGTGGTCATATCTAGTGAAAATCGTAACGTACACAGTGCCGAAAACGATGGTCGTGGAAAGCAACGATCTGTGGCAGTATTCAATCCGCAGCTGCGATCCGGGTGTCTGGTATATGGGCTGTTCGAACGTTGGCCATGTTGTTGAAATTGGCAGCGCTGTCACGGAGCTTGCGGCAGGCGATCTGGTCTATTCGAGCGGTCCGCATCAGTCACACCTTGTTCGTCCAGAGCGAGACTTCATCCAGCTGCCGGATACGGTGAAGCCAGAGCAAGCCATCTTCTTCACGAATCTGATGACAACGTATAACGGAATGAAGTCCGAACGTGAAGGTCGTATTCGATAGTTATCATCAGCAAATCATGGAGGGCGTTACATGGGACTGGAATATTTCCCGGTTCAGGAGCCGGCAGTCGGTTTAAAAGAAGCACTTGGATCATAGGTTGTGATTGAAACGAAGTGATTGAGTTGGAGTGACTGAAGCGAAGTGATGACGAGGAGTGGGATGAATGGAGCTTACGAAAGAGCAGCTTGCGTTCTTTGACACCTTTGGGTTTATCAAATTTTCCGGCCTGCTGAAGGCGGACATCGCATGGATTACAGAAGAGTTCGAAGCCGTCTTCCCGATGTTTGAGGAGAAGCATGACGGGTCGCGGAGAACGATGATCGTGCCGTTCGTCGATCAGCGCGAGCAGCTGTGCAGCCTCGTGGATGATGCCCGGATTGCGGGCATTGCAAGGTCCCTGCTCGGCGACGATTTCAACTACATGGGCAGCGACGGCAACTATTACACCGGCGATACGGGCTGGCACCGGGACGGCGAAAATCGCGCGCGCAGGCATATCAAGATCGCGCTCTATCTCGACACACTCGACGGATCGAATGGCGCGCTTCGTGTCATTCCGGGCAGTCATCGGCTCGATGACCAGTTCGGCATCGAGGTTAGGCAGGTGAGCAAGTCGCAGGCAGCGCTTGGCATTGCGGGACCGGATGTGCCTGCGGTGGCACTCGATGTCGTACCGGGCGACGTGCTGGTGTTCGACCACAATCTGTTCCATGCTTCGTTCGGCGGCAGCACGCACCGGCGCATGTTCACGCTGAACCTGTGCGAGCGGTTCAAGAGCGAAGCGCTGGAAGAGCTGCGCGCTTATGTGTTGTTGCACTCGCACTATCGGCGCGAGCATTATTACGGCTCCGCGATGCTGCGCAGCGCCGGACCCGCGCGGATGGTTCATCTCGAGCAGGTGGATGCCGCTTGCGGCGACTACGCCGAGCGCACGAAGGACCTGCCGCAGCTGCCGCTGAAGGCGCTGATTTAGTTTGGAAGGGGCGATCCCGGAGATGGGGGAGCCCTTTTTTTTTTGTTGTGGAGGGAAGGGTTGGAGGCTTTGAGGCAATGTGTATCCTTGGGGGATACACATTGAGGAGGACCGGCGGTTTTGAGGAAAAGTGTATCCCTGAGGGATACACTTCGAGGAGAAATGGTGGTTTGGAGATGAAGTGTATCCCTGAGGGATACTCAGCTAGGAGAAATGATGATTTCGAGATGAAGAGTATCCCTGAGGGATACACATTCAATTGGAACCAGCCGAAGAAATCCAGCAAACCAGCTAGATTGCCAAAAGTGACTCAAACCAGCCGAAGAAGTCCATCAAACCAGCTACATCCGCCAAAAGTTACTCAGATAAGTCGAAGAAGTCCATCAAAGCAGCTACATCCGCTGAAAGTTACTCAAATTCACCAAAGAAGTCCATTAGACCAGCTACATCCGCCAAAAGTTACTCAAACTAGCCAAAGAAGTCCAGCAAACCAGCTAGATGAACGCTAGTCCCAAAAATGTAACACAATTGAAATCCTATCTTTAGGTTAGTTTTAGGTAGGGCGTATATAATTAATTTCGACCCCCTTTATTAAATATACCTTAGACCCGCAGCCCGTTGCTGTGGGTCTCTTTTTTATGAAGAATTAGCTCTCAGCGGCGGAATAAGCGGTAGGCGGGTTTCCAAAGTATCGGCCGTCAGCGTCAGATAGATGCTTTCTTGCAGAAGTAGCAGTTAGAGTAGGGGCGGTTCCCGGCGGACGGGATCCGCCTTTTGTGCGCTTGGCAGCGCAATCGACTAAGGAGTGAAAGTCTCTAGCACACCGCGAGGTGGCGGAAGTGCATAGCTGACGCATAGTGCTTTGTCCGCGAGGAGAGGTGCGGAGGATGCGAAGGCAAAACCCGGAACAGGCGGCATACCAAGTTGGCTGACAGAGCCGGATAACCCTGCAAAAGAAGGGGAGGTCCAATACCACCAGTGGCTCTGGAAGTTAGGAGGACTGGTTTCGGGGGAAAGTCGGTTGACGTGACCCAAGGAGATCTCATCGTCTCCGCTAAGAAGCGGTAACCCTTGTTCGAAACCGTGACGGTTAAGGCGAGGTTATGGAGGGTGAGAAGTCAGAC
>NZ_QTTN01000032.1 GCF_003386535.1 Paenibacillus taihuensis | reverse complement strand
GTTGCGTATCCGGTATTAGCATTCGTTTCCGAATGTTATCCCGGTCTTACAGGCAGGTTGCCTACGTGTTACTCACCCGTCCGCCGCTAACCTTACCCGAAGGTAAGATCCGCTCGACTTGCATGTATTAGGCACGCCGCCAGCGTTCGTCCTGAGCCAGGATCAAACTCTCCATAAAGGCGAAATGGCGGAGCCATTTGCGCCAAATGAATTCGCTTGTTAGCTCATTCAAAAAACTAGCTTAATTGTATGACCTTTTGACAGGTCGCTCATTGTTCAGTTTTCAAGGAACAAAATGTTTCTTTATTTCTCGTCCCAGTCTCGCGACCGGAATAAGAATATATCATATTTCGAAACTTAATTGCAAGCTTTATTTTTGGGCTTGTTTTCGTTTCGTCCACCGTGTTTCGTGTACGTCTCAGCGGCGGAATAACAGAATAGCACGGGCATCAACAGGAAGTCCAGCGTTAAAATATTCCAGCTGTTTCTCACCTATTATCAAACAGAAATAGCCTGTATATACACAGGCTACTCAGCTCACTACTATATCCTCAATGTATGCTGTTCTCCTTCACCAATTGGGAACTCCCTCTCTCCCAGCCTCACTCGCACAACTGGTCCTGACGAATTCCTCACTGATACCAAACCATCCTTAATCTCGATATCAATCAAATTGTTAAACACCGCAATACCAGAAGCCCTCACCCACTTTAGATCTTCTGGCAGCCCTGGAGCGAGTTCCACAACGCCCTGCTCAGCAAGTGGTCTAACGCCTAGCAAGCCTGTAACAACATTCCCAATAACAGAGTAGGACACTTCGGGATACTCCTTACGCTCCATCTGTTGATCAGATAGCTGCAACAGAACACGATAAGCTTCTTCCTTCTCACCTACCACATAGTACACATCTGGCAGATGCGACATTTCTTCTACATTCGAAACACCGTTCCGTATAATATCATCTACCGCCATGCGCCTTTTCGCTTCAGATGCAATAAGACCGAAGTACACAGGCATATATTGTGCCGATAAATAATAGTCCGTATGATAACTTCCATCCTGCAAAATCGCCGCGCTGAAGCGCCCCTTCTTCTCGCTCCACCACTCCTCGTCATACAACCGTTGCAATCTTGCCGCCAAGACCGCATACCGTTCAGTTTTATCACGCTCTCCTCGATGCCGAGCAATTTCACTATAAGCTGCATATGCCCCATATTGTGCAGCGACGAGATCGCCGCCCACCTTCGGCGTGAGCGAATCCTCTACGTACGAGGCAATCCCCCGTCTCCCCTCGCCTCTCACGTGATCGGGTATGCCATCCCCGTCACGGTCCCAGCGCAGGACATACTCATTTAAGCTCTTCTCATAGAAGTAAAGCAGCCTCTCATCGGTCAAATAATCCGAATCCCCGCTCCACAGATACATCCGATAGCAACAGGCGATGACATCGAAGTTCGCCGGCAGGTTGTACCAGAAGTCACCGTCACTCGTGTAATCATCCGGGCAAGGCAAGTTATCTTTGGTTATTTCCCAGTACGTGCACCAATCCTTCGACTCACTGATATTCTCTGCGAACTTCAGCAGCATGTTCTTCGTATGCGAGCCAAGACCAAGCGCAGCCGCGCCGGTGCTCATATGGGCAACATCTCGCATGCAGAACGCTTCGCGTCCCGGGAGCGCCGCTTCGTACCAAGGACCAACCGGATCACTGTCCGAGGCATAAGCGAGTGCTTGCTCTCGTGCCCAGACAACCGCTTCCTCCAGTCGCTTATCCGATGATTGCAACGTAAATGGACTCGTTATTTTCGACATGTATATGTCATGCCTCCCTATCGCGCACTAATTAATCAACCTTTCACAGACCCTAACGTAATACCGCCGATAAAATATTTTTGCAGGAACGGATACACGCACAGGATAGGCACTGTCACGACAATCGTCGTAGCTGCACGCAGCGTAAGCGGCGATAAGTCTTGGAATTTGCGCATCAAGAGCTGCTGATCCCGAATTTGCTGGGTCGCCTCCACTTCAAGCAGCAGTCGCCGCAAATACACCTGCAACGTATCGAACTTGCCGTTGAAATTGTACAGAATGACGTCAAACCAAGAATTCCAGTGACCAACTGCTGCATAGATGGATACCGCCGCGAAGACCGGCATGGCGACAGGGATAACGATACGCCAGTAAATGCGAAGCTCTCCAGCGCCGTCAATTCGAGCAGATTCGAACAACGCTTCTGGCAGGTCGGAAATATACGAAGCCATAAGCAGCATGAAATAGGCGTTGAAGAGACCCGGAATCCAGTACACTTGGAACGTATTCGTCAGATGCAGCTGGTTCATCAAGATGTACGTCGGAATAAGTCCGCCGCTGAAGTACATCGTCATGAAGAACAGAATCCGCATAAATTTGCGCCCAGAGAACGTACGAATACTGATGATGTAGGATAACAAGCCGGTCATGAACAAACAGGTGCATGTGCCGACGATAACGCGAAGCACGGACCAACTGAGCCCCTTAAGCAGCTTCTTGTTCTCAAACAGCATGCCGTATGCGGAAAACGAAAGCTTTCTCGGGAAGAAGTAGATGCCGCCGCGGGCTGCATCCTTGCCATCATTGAATGATAACGCGAGCAGGTTAATGAACGGATAGATGACGACGAAGCCAAGCAGAACTAACACGATAATAATCGCAATGTCAGCTAGCCGGCTTGCGAGCGAAGATTGCATCGATGAGCTAGTCTCCACCATGCCCACCTCCTTATTTTAGAAAATAGACGATTGCATATAGCGTTTGGACAACCGGTTTGCGAGAATGACGAGCACGAGTCCCATCACGCTTTTCATAAGGCCGACTGCTGTTCCGTAAGAGTAATTGCCTAATTGAACACCGAAGCGGTACACATACGTATCGATGACTTCATAGTGATCCTGCGTGAGCGGATTACCGATCAACAACTGCTGCTCGAAGCCAGCATTCAAGATGCCGCCGATCGCAAGGATAAGCAGAAGTACAGCCGTCGAACGGATACCTGGCAGCGTAATATGGCGGATCAGTCCGAACCGTCCCAGTCCGTCAACTTTTCCGGCCTCATACAGCTCCTTATCGATACCAGCAATAGCGGATAAATAGATGATGGCCGAGAAGCCCATGTCCTTCCAGACGTTGCTCGTAACGAGAATGCCCCAGAAGTAATTCCCGTTCATCAGAAATTCAATCGGCTCGTGAATCAGCCCTAACTTCATCAATATATCGTTTAGAACCCCGTCGCTTCCCAGCAGGGTGATGAGGATATTAGCTACGACTACCCAGGAAATAAAATAAGGAATGTACGACAGCGATTGAATGGTCCTCTTGAAAACACGCCCGCGAAGCTCATTAAGCAGCAGCGCCAGCACGATCGGAGCAGGAAATCCGATCACTAGATTCAAGCCGCTAATAACCAGCGTGTTGCGGATGATCTGCAAGCAGTCCGGTTCGTTGAAGAAACGAACGAAATTATCGAATCCGATCCAATGCGAGAACATGGAATGCCCGGGAACATAGTTCTGAAAAGAAATAAACAGACCGTACATCGGATAGTACGAGAAAGTGAGCACCCATGCGATCATCGGGATGCAGAGCAGCCAAATTTGCCGCTCGCGCCGCACTCTTCTCCATAGCTCAGCCATATGCCTTCCTCCAATTCCACTTCGTTCAGACAAGAGAAAGGGGGATTCGTTCATGTGAGGAACGTCCCCCATTTGCCGCTCGCCCTGCTTGTTTCTACTTCGCTAGATTGTTCTTGTATTCTTGCGTACGGAACGCTTCGATGTCTTTCAGACCCAATTTCTCCGCCTTGTCGCGCATATCATTGAAGGCATCAACTGCGCCTTGCTCTGTCTTACTCATTACGGCTTTCGCGAAGCCAGTCTTGATCAAATCTTCGATCTGTTGATTCACGATTGTCAGTGGATTGTCAGCCGAGAACACGATACGTCTCGCAGTATTGTCATAGATCGTATCTTTGAGATTCTTGTTCATAAGCGCTTTCCACTTGTCCTCGTCATTGAAGTTCTGATCGTACCAAGCGGTACTCTTATTGTCGTCACTCATAATACCTTGCGGGTGATCCAGCCAAATCTGATTGCCGCCTGTAATTTCATCAACTTTGTCGTATTCGAAAGTACCTGCGAACAACTTCTGCTTCTGCGCGTCATTGAAGGACCATTTGCCGCCGCCTTCATAATTCCACACGGATTCCGGCAGGTTCGGGATGCCCCAGCCAAGCAGGCGCGTACCGATCGGCGTCATCTCGAAATCCAGGAATTTGATTACATCCTCCGCATGCTTCTCTTTATCCGTAATGACCGTATAGTTCCAGCCAGTTGTGTCTTTAGGCGACAAGTAAGCCGCTTCAGCACCTGGTGCTTTCAGGCTGATTTGGACATAGCGATTATTGTCTGTCCATCCCTGCATTGTCGTCTTCCAGACTTCATGTCCAGCGTTCCAGGATTGCCACCATGGACCAATATGTCCGATGATTTGCTCGTTCGAGAACTTCAGCTTCCAATCGTCATACTTGTTCAAGAAGCTGTCCGGATCCATCAGCCCTTCGCGGTAAAAGCGATTATAGTACTTGACGGCTTCAAGTCCTTCCGAAGTATTCAGCCAATGTGTCAGATTATGGTCCGCATCTTCCTTGTAGCCATCCTTCAAGCCCCAGATGCCGAGCACATTGTTGATGCTGATCTGATCGTTCCAGGAAATCGCGTACGTCTTCTCGCCTGTTGAGCTCTTCGGATGCGCCGCCACCATCTGCTTCAGGACATTGTAGTAATCTTCCGGTGTCTCAATTGTCGGCGAGCCCATCTCCTGGTACCAGTCGTAGCGAATATGAGCGCTAAAATCCGGAATAGGCAGCAAGCCCCAACCGCGCGGCAGCCCCCACAGCTTCCCATCTTTATCTAAATATGAGTTGTACTTGTCACCAAGCTCTTTCTTAATATTGGGACCATACTTGTCAACAAGCGGCGCCAAATCAATCAGCTTCCCTTGCGACTTCCACTTGTCGAGCGTATCGCTGTCCATCGCCGAGATGACGCCTGGATAATCGCTGGATGCGAGCATCAGGTTCATTTTTTCTTTGCCGTCGACATCGTACTGGGTCTTCTTCACATCCACATTGAACTTGTCCAATATGTAATCATGAATGGCTTTGAGCTTGGTTGCGACTTTGTCCGGATTATCTTTGTCTGCGGAATAATAGTCGAGGGTGATCGTATTGTCAGGAATAGTCCACCCGAACTCGTTGACCTTCGGTGTGGAGGTCGAATCGGACGACTGCTGGTTGTTCGATGTGGATTGTGATTCCGAATTATTGCTGCTGCCACTATTGCCGCTATTCGCGCTGTTACCGCTGCTTCCGTTGTTGCCGTTCTCTCCTGAGCAGCCTGCGAGCAGACCGCCCGTTAGCAGCACCGAGCCTAGCACGAGTGCAGTACGTTTTTTTAGCTTCATCAAAAGACTCATCCCCTTTTTCGCTAAATGATGCGTTCATGATTGCGCTTACAAGATTTATTTTAGGGGACGATGGTCGGGATGAGGATGTAGAAATCTTCACGTTGTTGTGGTTTTCATCACTAAGCGCACTTAACTACACTTAGCCGCAACTTACACGAGCAGCTTCTTATATTCGCTTGGCGTGACCCCGACAGTCTTCTTGAACAGCTTCGTGAAATGCGGATAATCCGGGTAACCGACACGCTCTCCGATTTCGTATGTTTTCATCTCTCGATTCCGCTCAAGAAGCGCCTTTGCTTCATCCATTCGATACTCGATCAAGTAAGTAATGAACGACTTTCCGGTCTCCTGCTTGAACAGGTTATAGAAATGCGTCACAGACATGCCTAACTGGTTAAGCAATTCATCGAGCTTCAGATTCGGATCAGCATATCGCGATTCAATAACCTGTACCGCCTCGCGAATAGCAGGATGCTTGCCCCAATTGCGGCTGCTCCGCACCTGCTGAATCGCATGTAGAAGCATGGAACGGAACAGCTCACACAACTCCTCAAGGCGCTCACTCCATTGCAGTTCAAAAGCAACCGAGGCTCCCCGGAGCTCAGCTTGCCTCTGCAGCGCAGCTGCCAAATCCAGCAGAATGCTCCGCTTCTGTTCCTCCTGCAATTCGCTGCCCGTTATCTTGCGCTGGACACGCGCCGCCTCTGCCAATACGGATGCTTCGTCCGTCTTCCAGATCATCTCGAATAAGGCTTCAGCATCGTAGAAAAATTCGCAGCTGAGACTGCTTCGCGTCTGCATGCTTTCAATCCGCTCCAAATGCTTGGCGTAGAGCTTCAGCATGAGCTCCTTCACCGCGGACACTCGCATCGGCTTCAAGATATAATCGGCAACGCCGCATCTAATGGCTTCTTGAGCATAGTCAAACTCACCATAGCCGGATAAAATCACAATCTCCGTCGGCTCCCCGCTTTCATGGATATGTCGGATCAGCTCAAGCCCGCCCATCACCGGCATGCTGATGTCTGTAATAATGACATGCGGCCGTTCTCTGGCTGCAAGCCCCAGCGCTTCTTGCCCGTCTGAAGCATCGCCAACGATGACAAAATCCGGATGGGTCTCGCTAATGATTTTGCGCAAGCTCAGCTTAATCATCTGTTCATCATCAACCAGCAAGATTCGGTAACTCATGCGAAACATGCGCCTCCTTCGACGATAGAATGGGAAGTTTGATCAGGATGGATGTCCCCTGCTCGCTTGTTGCTGTAATTCGCAAGCCGTATGGAGCGCCGAACAGCATACGAAGCCTTGAATGAACGTTATAGAGTCCAATGGATTGCACGCCTTGCTCGACTTCGCTGCCGGCTTTCAGCTGATCTGTGCCCTCGCCTTCAAACAGGTGATTGTAGCGCTCCATCGTCTCCGGCGGCATTCCTTTGCCTGCATCTGTAATGATCAGCTCATAGCAGGATTCATCGTCAGCAGCGATCCGGCCTGCAATTCGGACGGCTTCCGGGCGCAATTTCTGCTTCTCATACCCGTGCTTGAAGCAGTTCTCTACAATCGGCTGCAGCGTGGAACGAACCGCCGGGACAGACGCAGCCAAACGGCGGTCGAGCTCGACCTCGTAATTGAAGCTCGGATAACGCTCCGCTTGTATGGACAGGTAAGCTTCAATATGCCGAATCTCATCGGCTAGGAAAACGGTGCCGTTCGGATTTTGAACATTGTAGCGGAACATATCGCCTAGCGAAACGATCATATTGCTAATCTTGTCGTTGCCTTCGAGTATCGCATTCGAGTTGATGAACTCGAGCGTATTGTATAAGAAATGCGGATTAATCTGCGCTTGCATCGCATGGAGCAGCGACTCCTTCTGCCTGACCTCGAGCTCCTTCTCCCGCAGCTCCGACACGTGTACGATTTCGATCAGACGCTTGATCTCTTCCACCATTTTGTTGAAGCCGCGGAACAGGCTGCCGATTTCTTGACTGCTCGCATGCGGAGCTTTGACGGAGAAATCGCCCATCTCGGCGCTCTTCATCAGCCGCAGCAATGTGAGAAGCGACTTGGTCATGGAGTAGACGACTCCGCTTGCGGCGAGCATCGATAAGAGGAACAGCAGAACGAGCACGACGATGGAGATTCGACTGATCGTGACAATCGACTTGTTCAGCTCCGAGAGCAGAACTTCTGAGATGAGCGTTAAGTCGGTCCGATCCGAGCGAATAAATACGATAAGCTTCTTGCCCTGTTCGGATTGTACGGTGAACGCTCCGCTCTGCTTCGTGCCCATCTGCTTCAAGTATTCAGCAGGTACTGTCGCCGGCTTAGAGCCACTGTCCGGGTGGTAGATGACCTGGTTCGCCGAATCCGCAACCCATACAAAGCCTGTCCGACCGAGCTGTACGCCATGAATAATGCTGACCATCTGATCGCGCTTCATATCGACGATAAGCATTCCCTGCTTCATGTGGCTTTGCGGAGGCGTAAACTTCATCGCCATGGAGACAACTTCGTTGCTGGGCGAAGCTTCGAGGCCCATAATGCGGAATTTACCGGTGCCCTTCAATCGGCTGAGATAAGACTTGTACCGCTCTTCAGCCATCATGAAGCTAGAGCTGGAAGTCGCTTTGTTCCGATCTGAAATCAGAGAGATCCCATAAATATCTTGCCGGTTCAGGACGATCTTCGCGAACAGCTCCTTCTCGATCCGATGGGACAGCTCGAATCGCTCAATTGGATCATCGCTCTGATTTTTGAGAAAAGCCGCCGTTAGATCACTGGCCAGCATCGGCAGCATGGTCCGCTGCACTTCCGTAAAGTATGTCTCCAAGTGCGTGTTCACTTGATTCACCATTTGGATGCTGGAGTCGATCGCATTGCGTTCGATGACATTATACGTTTTCTCATACCAGATCCACCCGATAACGGGAAGCGGAATATATAAGAAAATCATCATGATTAACAGTTTCTTCTGGAGTGAAATTTGCTGCAGCAGCCTCATGTCTCAGCCTCCGAACCGATAGGGATATAACGAAATGGATTCGTCTCGAATATACCCGATCACGAATGAAAGCGCTACACTTTTGTTGCAAATAGAAAGGCTGCCCGAGATAATCTCGGACAGCCTTCTGACGGTGATCGATCGATTAGAGTTGCTTCAAGTTCACAAAACACACCTTCGTGGAACACTTGCTTACTGCCTCGCTTCCGGTTTTTAATCGAGAAGCTACGCAGTACATGTGACCTGCTCTGCGACACGTCGCCTCGCTTCCAAAGTAGTTAGGTGATTAACTAAAACCCTCTTGTAGCTCTTGCACCATAAGGTTCAATGGAACCACACCTCTCTTTGCACCGTCGAATATATCATGTACAGAAAACGGACTTCTTATTCAAGGGTTTTAAGATTTCGTAAAGACGGGAACCAAATCATCCAAAGTCCCGCCACGATAATCGTGCCTACGCCGCCGATAAACGCCGCAGGAACAGGACCAACTAAACCTGCTAATGTCCCTGACTCAAACTCGCCAAGCTGATTAGACGTGCCGATAAAGAGCGAGTTCACTGCATTTACGCGCCCTCGCATCTCGTCTGGCGTCTGAAGCTGTACAAGCGAAGAGCGAATGACGACGCTGATGACATCCGATGCGCCGATCATGAGCAGTGCGAACAGCGATAAGACGATATTGGTTGACACGGCGAACAGCATGGTCGCAAGGCCGAATATCGCGAGCGCGCCGAACAGAATCGGACCGAGTGCTTTCCTCAGCGGATAATACACGAGAACAACGGACATGATGAGTGCTCCGACCGCAGGCGCCGTACGCATAAGCCCCAGCCCAACAGCGCCGGTACGCAAAATATCCTCGGCAAAGATCGGCAACAGCGCCGTAGCTCCGCCGAGCAGTACAGCAAACAAGTCAAGTGATATGGTGCCCAAAATAATCGGGTGACGTCTCACGAAGACAAGCCCTGAGAATAGCGACTGAAGTGAAACCGGCTCGGACGTTCTCACGACGCGTTCCATCTTAATGAGAACGGTCAGAATCGCGCCAATGAACAGTGCCGCTGCCGAAGTGGCATATACGTAGACAGGACCTATCGCGACGAGAACACCGCCAAGCGTAGGTCCTAAAATTTGCGACGTTTGACCGGCTGATGTCGTCCACGCAATCGCCTTCTGCATGAGCTCTTTCGGCACAAGCATCGGCAATAGCGCGGACGAAGCTGGTCCTTCGAAAGCTCGGCATGCGCCAAGTATCGTCGCCGCAGCGAGTATTTCCTCGCGCCCAAGCCAGCCTGCAATGTTGCCGACCAGCAGCAACGCCGCGATGGCGCTCTGGATCAGCTGGGAGAGGAAGACGATAATGCGGCGGTCAAACCGGTCCGCGACATGGCCGACGACAAGCGTCAGGAGCAGCATCGGCAAGAATTGCGCAAGACCGACAAGACCGAGGCTGTAGGCATCATGCGTCAGATCGTACATCTGCCAGCCGATCGCGACGGATAGCATTTGAAAAGAGGTGGATGAGAACGCGCGTCCAATCCAGAATTTTGTAAAAGAGCTTTGTTTCAATGAAGCTTCCAATGAAAGTCACTTCCTATCTTGTAAAAACAATTCCACCGCATGAATGAGCGGTTCGATGCTATCCCACCGATCCATGCAATGGTGCAAAATCATATCCAGGTCATTGGCTCGCTGCTCGGGACTCATCGATCGAACAAGCAGATTTTGCAGCCAATTCGTTAAGTTTCGAAGATGGTGGCGGTAGCAGTAAAACCGCAGCACATCCGTATTAATGTGTATCGCGTGCCTGAGCTCCTGCTCATAAGCGGACAAGTAGGTGCCAAACTCTTCACCGATGTATCCCATCAAATCAAACTCGATCGGTGCGATCAGGACCGATTCCCAATCGATAAGATTTAACTCCCCTGTTTCGCCAAGAATCAGGTTCCCGCCCCACATATCACCGTGGCAGAGCACCATCGCTCTGCTGTCTTGAAGCGCCTCTGCACGCAATTGCTGCATGAGATCGAGCATCTCGCGTAGCTGTTCGCGCCTCGGCAGCAATGCAGCTTGCAGCGATTGCACGATGGGGTCGTCACGGTGTCCCCGGCTTGCGAGCAGCTCGAGGCAAATCTCCAGTGTCGGAATAAATGAGATGTCAAAGGATTCCGTCGGCAGAGCTATGATATCGTCAAGCGATGGTGTCGGCGGCTTGATTCGATGCAGTCGTGCAGTCAGTCTTGCAATGCTGCTCACCGTTTCTAACGCGATTGGGTAGGCGTCAGCGAGTGTTGCACCGGCAATATAATGGAACAGCACTATCGTACAATTGCATAGTGTCACAGTGAAGTCACCGCTCGCTGTACGGATCGGCCAAGTAAGCTGCTGAAAAGCTCCGCTATGGTACAGCCGCGAAGTCAGCGGCAAATAATAGTCGAGCTTCTGAGCGCCCCGCCGCTGATGGTCATTATTAAGATCAAAAAGCTTGACATAATAGCGGTCCCCGCCATCACAGTGCAGCAAGTAGGAGTACGCGGAATCCCCGAGCGGGATAAACTGCAGTTCGATCGCCCTTATGCGAAACGCCTCATTGAGCTTATCCAGAACTGCTTTTTCATCCATATCGAACTTGCTTTTCATTCCGGCTCATATCCCCCCAACAAAAAATCCGCGTTAGCCGCGGATTTGTAAAAATCTAAGAAAGTATAAGTTTTTGATATACTTTGCTTAGATTTCTCCGTAAAACGTAAGCTTTTACCGGAAGAACGGCGACAGTCGTTTTCACTTGGAGCCGTTTACAACTGAACTTGCATCGTCCCTAACCCGCGGAATAGCATGTTCGGACGCCAGTTTGGCTTCGAGTCCAAGAAGCGCATCTCCGGGAACCGCGTCATCAAAACGGATAACGCGATCTCGCCTTCCATACGCGCGAGCGGCGCACCTAAGCAGAAATGGGCTCCTGTTGCAAAGGCAATATGGCGATTCGGCGTCCGGTCAATGAGAAACCGATCCGGATCCGCAAACTGAGCCGGGTCGCGATTGGCCGCGCCTAGCATAACGGTGACGAATTGCCCACGCTTGATCGTCTGACCACCAATCGTATAATCAGCGGATGCAAGACGCGAAGTCTGCTGAACGGGACCTTCATATCGCAGCCCTTCCTCAACCGCAGATGCTGTGAGTGACGGTTGGCTGAGCAGACGCGCATGCTGCTCCGGATGATCGAGCAGCGCCAACATCGTGTTGCTGATCAAGTTCACCGTCGTCTCATGACCGGCCACGAGAAGCAGCACGCATGTCGCGATGAGCTCCTGCTCCGTCAAGGCATCGGCTTGCTCCTTCGGGTGAAGCAGATCACTGATCATATCTTCTTTGGGCGCTTTCTTACGCTGAGCGATCAGCTCACGGAAGTAGACGGTTATTTCTTCAGCGGCACCAATCGCTTGACCAGCGAAATCCGGCGTCTGCTCGCCGCCTTCCAATATCCTTGCGAACGTGTGCGACCAGCCCTTGAACAGCTCGCGATCCTCCGGCGGTACGCCAAGCATCTCTGCGATAACGATGACCGGCAGCGGGAACGCGAATGCCGATATCAAATCGGCTTCTTTCCCTTCTGCCATCTGTTCGGCAAGATGCTCCGCGACGCTGCGGATATTGAGCCGGAGCCGTTCCATTGCACGAGGCGTAAAGGCTGGACTCACAAGACCTCTCAACCGAGTATGAACGGGCGCATCGCGGAACAGCATCCAATTGTCGAGCAGGTCGTTCACCGGCTTCCACTCGTTCACTACTTGCTGCGGCGGCTCGGCATACAGCTCCGGCATCGCATTCCGGTGTTCGCGGACAAAGACCGGATCTTTCAACAGCCGGTTCACATCTTCATATCTGGAAATGACCCAGAAGCCACTCTCTTCGACATAGCGCACTGGCTCATGCTCGAGCAAGTAGGAATAGAACGGATACGGATTGCTATGCACCGACTCCGAATAGCGACGGAACCAAGCCGGAATGTTAGTCTTCTCGGTTGATGACGATTGCGGATTTGAATGCGTGGACAAGGGGATCACACCTTTTCGTTTGATCGTTCCAACACTACTTCTTCGTCCAAACGCCATTTCCTTCCAATCAGACTTGTACTAGCTGCTGAGTACGTTCATCGTTAATCTTCGATAAGCTCAATATCCATACTGTACAGCAGTGAGATGGCTTCCGGCAGCGTGAACTTGGCTTTACGAATCCGATTATTACTCGGATCGATTGCATAATTCGTCGCATGCGACAGGTTTGCGCCCGTCAGGTTCGTCTCGCTAAATAAGCTCTCGGCGAAATTCGTGCGTGCTAAATTCGACTCCTGCAAATCCGCTTCACGGAAGTCCACGTCACGAGCCGTGCAAGCTGTGAGCTGACTCTTCGGCATTGAAAGTCCGATGAATGTAGAATGGTTCAGCACACATTCGTCGAAGCGCAGCGTGCCAGGCACGACAATACGCGACCACGATGCCTCGGTCCAATCGACGCCAACCAGCTTACAGTGCTTGAACGATGCTTGTGAGAACGAGCTGTCCAGCAGCTTGATCATGCTGAGATCACAGTGTTCAAACGTGCAATCCGAGAACTTGCACTCATCAAACGCCGTCTCGCTGAAATCGCACTTCGTAAAGGTACAATCGTAGAATTTCACGCTGACGAGCTCTTCCTTCGAGAACACCATATCCGCAAAATGATCACCGTAGTATTCTTGTTCCTTGAACATCTGAAATTTGCCTCCTCCTCTCGCGCAAACATGTATACATCAACCTTTTCACTATACCACTGATTCGCAGCTTCCTCACCTTTTCCCGCTCCAGAAAATAAAAGAACGACGACCCGTAGGCCGCCGTCTTCACCTTATTTGCGCTCGCGAAGCGCGCTGTTTCGATAACCGTAAATGAAGTAAATAACGAGACCAATCGTAAGCCAAATACCGAAGCTCGCCCATGTGAAAGCTTTCAGCTGCAGCATGAGGTACAGGCACGACGCCGCGCCGAGAATCGGTGTGAACGGAACGAACGGCACTTTGAAGCCGCGTTTCAAATCTGGCTGAGTCCGACGCAAGACGACGATGCCGATCGAAACGACGAAGAACGCGAACAGCGTTCCTATGTTCGTCAATTCCGCAAGCCTGTGCAGCGGCACGAGACCGGCGAATGTACCTGCAAGCAGTGCAGTCAACCAGCTGCCGATAACCGGCGTTTGGCGCTTCGGATTCACAACCGATAGCACTCGAGGCAGCAAGCCGTCACGGCTCATCGCATAGAACAGTCGCGTCTGTCCGAAGAGCAGCACGAGCAGCACCGTAGTGATGCCTGTTATCGCACCGACCGAGATAAATCCTGCGACCCAGTCCTGATGGATATATTCAAGCGCGAATGCAACAGGGTTGCTGACATTCAGCTGATCATACGGAACAATACCGGTTAGGATGAGCGATACGATGATATACAGTGACGTACAGATCGCGAGCGACCAGATAATCCCGATCGGCATCGCGCGCTGAGGATCCCGAACTTCTTCCGCAGCTGTTGATACCGCGTCGAAACCGATATAAGCGAAGAAGATCGTCGCTGCTCCAGCTGTTACGCCATGGAAGCCGTACGGCATGAACGGCGTCCAGTTCTCGGGCTTCACGTACCATACGCCAACGCCGATGAATAGAAGTACGCAGGTCACTTTAATAATCACCATCAGCATATTCATGCGTGCTGATTCTTTGACGCCGCGCGTCAGGACGAGCGTAATTAAGAAAATAATGACCATCGCCGGCAAGTCGATGATCGTCCCATTATCCATGTTCAGTGCGCTTGATAATGCTTTTGGGAGATGCACGCCGAAGCCGTCCAGCAGTCCTTGAAAATACCCTGACCATCCGCTGGCGACCGCCGAGCTCGCTAATCCATATTCGAGGATAAGCGCCCAGCCGAGCATCCATGCGATAAATTCGCCAAACGCCGCATAGCTGTACGTATACGCGCTGCCCGAGACAGGTACGCTCGAAGCGAACTCCGCATAGCACAGTGCCGTAAATACGCAAGCTAGTCCAGCGAGGACGAAGGAGATGACAAGCGCAGGTCCTGCATAGGTTGCGGCTGCCACCCCAGTGAGTACGAAAATTCCGGTTCCAATAATTGCGCCTACTCCAAGCATGGTGAGATCAAATGAGCCAAGCGCTTTTTTCAAGCCGCTGCCGCTCCCAGGCTCTGCTGCCAATAAGGAGGAAATGGATTTTTTCCGAAAAAGATTCATGATGCGTTCCACCTTTAATTCTGTTATAGCGATTCTGCAAAAAAACACAGAAATATTAGTTTACTATAAAGCTTTGCATTGGTAAAGAATTTTGCGGACTTTCAAGCTATTATGCAGCATCCATTCTGCCTTCATCCCACCCTGCAAAAAAAGAGCAAAGGCCGCGTCAGCCCTTGCTCTTCAGTACGTGAAACTATTCAGTTGCCTGGTCCAAATCGCATTCTTCGAGCTTCAACAGCTTCGATTTGTACTTCCACTTGTAGCCGAGCCAAATCACGAGGAACAGTGGAATCCCCACATAAGAAGCGAGCACGAACATCCAGTCAATCTGTCCGTCGGAGTACGCGCTAATGCTCTGCCCGATAATAACGACCATGCACATCACGCCTGCGAGAATCGGTCCGAACGGGAACCATAGCGAACGGTAAGGCAAGTCTTCGATGCTGCGGCCTTGCGCCACATAGGCTTTGCGGAACCGGTAATGGCTGATCGCAATACCAAGCCAAGCGATGAAGCCCGACATACCGGATGCGTTCAGCAGCCAAATGTACACTTGACCGTCGCCGAAGAAGGATGCCAGGAAAGCTAGCATGCCGATTGCGGCTGTTGCGAGCAGCGCATAGACGGGAATGCCGCGCTTATTCAGCTTCGCGAATACGCGAGGAGCTTTGCCTTCCTTCGCGAGCACCCACAGCATCCGTGTCGATGCATACATACCCGAGTTGCCTGCGGATAGAACCGAGCTTAAGATGACTGCATTCATTACGGAAGCTGCAACGCTAAGTCCCGCTTTCTCGAAAATAATCGTGAACGGACTTGCCGCGACACTACCGTCTGCGAGTGTGTCCGTCGTGAACGGAATGAGCAAGCCGACGACGAAGATTGCCAGGATGTAGAACAGCAGAATGCGCCAGAACACGCTGCGGATGGCGCGCGGAACGCTCTCGCGCGGATTCTCGGATTCCCCTGCCGCGATACCGACGAGCTCTGTTCCTTGGAACGAGAATCCGGCCGCCATACAGACGCCAAGCACCGCGAGCCAACCGCCGGATATTGGCGCATCGCCAGCCGTAAAGTTGCTGAAGCCGACCGCATCGCCCTTCCAAATGCCCACAATCATGAGCAAGCCGATAGCGATGAAGACAACGACTGTTACAATCTTGATCATTGCGAACCAGTACTCGGATTCTCCGTACCCTTTTACCGATAATAGATTTAGTCCGACCATTAAAGCCAGGAAGAGAGCACTCCATATGAATGACGGGCTGTCCGGCAGCCAGAATTTGATGATCAACGTTGCGGCAGACAGCTCTGCGGCGATCGTAATCGCCCAGTTATACCAATAGTTCCACCCGAGCGCGAAGCCGAAGGATGGATCTACGAATCTCGTTGCATACGTGCTGAATGTTCCGGATACCGGCATATAAGTAGCCATTTCGCCCAAGCTTGTGACGAGGAAATAGACCATGATGCCAATAACCAGATAAGCTAGCAAAGCTCCGCCCGGTCCAGCCGAGTGAATCGCTCCTCCGCTTGCCAGGAACAGCCCTGTCCCAATCGATCCGCCGAGGGAAATCATCGTCATATGGCGTGATTTCAAACCTCTGCGCAGTTTGTTCTCTTTTACTTTCTCTTTCACTTTCGGTACGCTCCCTATACTGATTTCCGAGAAAATAAACACAAAAAAGCCGCCTTCTTCAAACACAAGAAAGGCAGCTTTAACTCCCTCAATCATCCTGTTCCAAGATAGCTCAACATGCTCTCCCTGGGAAGGACAGCATGACAGTTCCGCTCCTTTCGGAAACGGCCCCAGCAAGCGCGGCCAGTATGGCGCGCAGCTTCGGCGACGTTGCCTTTTCACC
The DNA here is from genome assembly GCF_003386535.1 of Paenibacillus taihuensis. GTDB lineage: Bacteria > Bacillota > Bacilli > Paenibacillales > Paenibacillaceae > Paenibacillus_Z > Paenibacillus_Z taihuensis. The sequence goes on along the minus strand of NZ_QTTN01000032.1, from coordinate 66,914 downwards.
CGGAATCAACAGTCTATACTGGACTTCCCCCGGACGTACTCTTCAACATCGCGACCTCTACCTCATTGCATGAATCATGAGGCATTTGTATTTAATTTTCATAACAGTTTTCAATAATAAAGAGGCTGTTCGAAAAAAGCAATGGTTATCAATTCCATATGAAACGCGAGAGTCTACTCTATATCTCCGCCACGGTATGCTTTCTCGTGGTACTTCGTGATGTATTTGAAGAGCGACTTGCCGTCGTCATCCGGCTTGAACGAAGGGTCTAATGGCAAGTACATCGCATAGTACGTCTCAGATACCCAGATGTACGGATGCACGTAGCCTGTCAGCTGAAACCCTACCTTTTGCCAAAATTTGATGCGCTCCGCATTCTCTTCCGTGTCATCCGCTTCAGTCTCGATAATGACTGCGCGGCAGGACTCCGAAGTCGCTGCCCACTCGCTGATTGCTTCGACACAATGCCGGCCAATGCCGCGTCCTCTCTGATTCGCACGAACTGCGATATAATCGAGCACGAGTACGTTTGATGGACGGTCCGTTGAGGTCAGCGCCATCGCGATCACATCGCCCGCTTCCGTCCACGTATGCAGCTCGCTAAGCTTACGCTGGAACATGCGCCTTAGGACGCCGTTACTCTTGCCTCGATGTTCGGGGAACGCTTCCCTGTACACCGGTTCCACCTTGCGCCACAAGCTCTCATCCCACTTCGATGTAACTTGATAGTCCATCGTCATGTTACAGATAGGCGCAGAGCTTCTGGACGAATTGCTCCAAATACTGCTGATCCAGCTCATCGAACCGATTCAGCTCAGGGCTGTCGATGTCCAGCACGCCGAGAAGCTCGCCGTCTTTGATAATTGGAATGACGATCTCCGATTGCGATGCAGCGTCACAAGCGATATGGCCGGGGAACTCATGAACGTTCTCTACGCGAACCGTCTCTCTCGTATTGGCTGCTTTGCCGCAAACGCCGCGCGCGAAAGGAATACGGACGCATGCCGGAAGTCCTTGGAATGGCCCGAGCACCAGCTCTTCGCTGCGGTTAATATAGAAGCCTACCCAGTTAATGCGATCTAGAAATTGATTCAGCAGTGCGGATGCGTTGGAGAGGTTCGCGATTTGATCCGCTTCGCCTTCCAGCAGCGCGCCGAGCTGGTTAATGAGTAACTCGTAGTTTTGTTCCCGTGTTCCTGAATACGCCTCGGTATGAAACATGATGTGTGCTCCTTTGCTTTTTGCTTTTTGCTTTTTGCTTTTTGCTTTTTGCTTTTTGCTTTTTGCTTTTTGCTTTAGCAATGCTTGAAATAATCAGACAGTCCCTATATTGTATATCAGCTGGAGGTGTCGTTCAATTCATCCTGCTGAAACGGATCCGCGACCTCATGTCCGTTCAGATCCAGAACGAGCTGGCCTTGTCCATCTCCGAATACCCAATAGAGCTTCTGATTGATTTCAAAAAGATGAAGATTCCAGCTGCTCCCAACGGTAGAGAGATCGAACCCGCGTTGTTCAACCAAGTCAACAATCTGCTCGTAAGTGACTGGCAGAGGAATGGCCTTCTTCGTTCCGTCTTCTCTGAAAATAATTGCGAATTGCTGCCCCGCTTCATCAGCCGCAACAACAATGAACGGACTGTGGAAGTACGGCATCGCCGCCACTTCTTTCAGCTTCATCGCTGCGAGCTTCTCTTTGTAGTGGTCAACGATATATAGCCGATCACCCGTAACTGACTCTTGCTCGGTAATGTTATGCGACTTCGCATTGCAGCCCAATAGCAGCCCTGCCATGAGGATGAAAATAAATACAGTAATTGGCTTTCTCACATCTACCGCCCCCGTGTGTCTAACAAATGATGAAGGTTCTTGAGTTCCTTGACGTTGGCAGGTGTGGAAAGGTTGCCGCTGCCTGATTTGAATACATATTCATCTATATATAATCCCATCCGATCGCAAGTTCAACCAACTCTTCCTCGCCGATACGAATATTTTGCTGGCGAGTGATGTGCCCGCCCTGTGCCAGATAGAATGTCAATGACGGGTTGTCCGCGAGTACCCACAGCATCATCGACGAGCAGCCGATTTGCCGTAAGAAATCGGTGACATTGCGAAATAGCTCTCGACCAACACCTCTACGTTGATAGTGCTGAAGTAAATAGATTGCGTACAGCTCTCCGTCGAAGTCATTGTCAGATTCGCGGCAGCGTCCGCCACTTGCCAAACCGACAATGCGTCCATCCTCCGCTTCTGCTATGAAGACGCAATCGGACTCTGTCATATGCTCGAACGTCCATTGCCAGTTTCGCAGCCGTTGTTCCACGGATAGACGATCCAGATAGTCATCGGCTATGATACCGCGATAAGTCGTCTGCCAGCTCTGAACGTGAACATCGGCAATTTGCTCTGCGTCAGCTGGTGTCGCTTTTCGAATCAGCATCCGTCCCCCCACCTTCCTTTTCAGGGATACTTCCACAAAGCATTTCCAAATCCCTCCAAACACCTCCATCCATCACTACCAGTTTCCACCGTAAAATAATGAAAGACTGCCAGTCTCAACGGACCAACAGCCTCTAGTGATGTTTCAGTTCTTTTTTCCCGTTAAGCTAAGCTCGAACATGTCGATAATCTCCAAGAAATGCTCAGCTTCGCGATAAACGTGGTCAGCCAGCAGCGGATGAATGATGCTCTTGATCCGGCATGCCTCGATGAGATCACGAGCGGTTTTCTTGAAATCACGGAGGGCGACGACGGACACGCGGTTCTGATCCAAAAACTGATCCAGCATCGGAAGCGTCTGCGATTGCGGCCGCATCGAGTCGAGATCGACGGCTTGATAGAGCAGTTGATCGAAGTCGTGGCTGAATTCATTCGCCTGGTCAACGAGCTTGCGTTCGGAAGGATCCAGCAGATGGCTAATAAACTTCGCATGATCGGCCATGATTCGGAGGAAGAACACATTTTCGTTAATGATCGCATCCGGCAGCGGATCGAGCCTTCCCGCATTCAGCTCCGCCAGACGGTTCCGAAAATAATTCGCCTCTCTGCTCGTATGATCGACTAGCAGCGGAAAGTTGTTTGCGCCGGGCAGCTGGCAGGTGAGAATGAGCTGAAGGATCATTCGCTTGAACACCCAGATGTGCGAGACGGCGTTGTGAACCTCCTCGTTGAACTTCCGGATGACATTCGGATCTGTGCCAGCTGTGAATTGATTCGCCCTATTCTCGATATTTTCGAAGATGGAGTAGAATTGATTCGCCTCGTTGATTAGAGTCGTATCCTCACAACGGAAGCCAAGTCTGAGAAACAAAGAATGCTCCTTCATGATCCGTGACCAGAACCGTATCTCCTCCAAAGAACGAGCGACAAATGCATCTGGCAACTCGAATTCCTCCCCCTACCGCGTACTAGTAACCCTATATCGTATGGGAGGACGGCTTGGATATATGACATGCAGAGGAAGTCTCCGCAAAGGGAGAATTTCAATTTATTTCCATAAACTCCGAAACTCTTCCTCATAAGCTGCGTAATAAAAGCAATGCTTGTGAGGTACCACACTAATGATGAACGGAGATACCAACGATGCCGAATGAATTAAGCACGCAGCTGCTCGAAGCCAAGGAGCGGATGCAACGGTTGAACAAAGCGGAACGCAGACGCGAAGAGCTTCTGCGACGCGTTAACAATCAGGAGCGAATTATTGTCCAGTTAGAGCTGCAGCTGGAGAAGGAACAGGCGGATGTCGATAAGCTGACCAAAATGTCCCTCGCGAACTTATTTCATACGATCCTTCGCAGCAAAGAGGAGCAGCTTGAGCTCGAACGCCAGCAAGCGCTGGCTGCAGCATTGAAGCTTCAGGAAGAGAAGCAGCGGCTTGTTAGCACACAAGAAAACCTGCGTCAGCTCGGAGATGAGCTTGCTCAATACACAGGTGCTGAGCGGGAATACCATCGGTTGATGGCAGTCAAGGAGTCAGCGCTTCGCGGCGCGACTGAACATGGGAGCAAGCTGATTGCGATGGATGATGAAATCGCAGACCAGACGCTGCAGCTTAAGGAGATTCAAGAAGCGCTGACTGCCGGGAACCGCGTCGTCTCCGCGCTAGAAGACGCATCTACAAGTCTGGAGAAAGCCGAAAATTGGGGCAACTGGGACACTTGGGGCGGCGGCGGTCTGATCAGTACATCCATCAAGCACGAGCACGTCGATCATGCGAAGAGTCATATCCAGAATGCGAATCATCTGCTGCACGCCTTCCGCGATGAGCTGGATGACCTGAATCAAACGATTAATATTCAAATTGATATCAGCGGCACGTTGAAGATGGCCGACTACTGGTTCGACGGTCTGATTACGGATTGGATCGTTCAAGGCCGGATCAAAAACTCCCAGCAGCAAACACTTGATGCACTGAATGATATCCGATCTGTCGTTCGAGACCTTCAGAGCAAGCAAGCTTCTGGTCAAGCCTCTCTCTCCGCTCTGCAAACGAAGCGGCAGGCTTGGATTGAGATGACGAACCTAGAATAGGTGAGTGAAATGAAGAGAAGAGAAGGCATATGCTACGGGCATATGCCTTCTTCAATCCGGCGTTCCATCCGTATGCCAACTACAATTTCACCGCTCGCACTCTGCTTACCGAACAGATCTACTGGAAGAAATCCGTGTTTGCGATAAAACAATAGTCCTCTCGTATTGCTACTTTCACAAATTAACTTCATTACTGTTACTCCATACTTCGCCCTAACCAACGAAATCATCGTTTCCAACAGAAAGGCTGCTGCTCCTCTTCCACGAAATGCTGGTGCGACAATGACATTGCCTAAGTAACAGCTGTCAGCCTCGATCTGGTAAAGGTTTGCGGAAGCAACAACTTCATTCTCATATATAATGCACGTTGGCTGGGCTCGCGTCGCCACCTTGTCTCGGAGTTGATCTGGCGTAAGCGGAAATGAAGCGGATGGAAAGAAATACCGTAGCTCCTCTGGATTTTGCGGAAACGTACAAATGGTGTCCAGATCCGATTCTTCAAGCGGACGGCTTGCGTACATGGCGATCTCTCCCCTTCAGTTTACTTCTTATTCCACGTATCCTTCAGCGGCACGATCCGATTGAACACAAGCCGCTCAGCATTGCTGTGCTTCGAGTCGCTACAGAAGTAGCCGTGACGGAACAGCTGGAACTTATGCTCCGAGCTCACCCGGAGAATGTAAGGCTCAATCATTGCGCCTTCAACAACCGTGAGCGACTCCGGATTCAGTCGATCAGTCCAATCTTCACCCTCTTCTGGCGGCGCATCGGAATGAAGCAGCTTCTCATACAAGCGGACATCGGCTTGAACCGCGTGCTCCGCGGACGCCCAATGAATCGTCCCCTTCACCTTCCGCTCATTGAACCCCGTTCCGCTCTTCGTACGAGGATCGTATGTGCAGTGAAGCTCCACGATTTCTCCAGTCTCCCCGTCTTTGATCACATCCTCGCATCGGATGAAATACGCTCCCTTTAGCCGCACTTCCTCACCAGGGCGAAGACGATGGAAGCCTGCTGGCGGCAGCTCCATGAAATCATCTTGCTCGATGTAGATCGTTCGCGAGAATGGCACTTCCCGATGGCCAAGCCCTGGATCCTCGCTATTGTTCTCGATCAGCAGCAGCTCCGTTTGGTTTTCAGGGTAGTTGGTGATGACCACCTTTAACGGGCGAAGCACGCCCATTACACTGACCGTCGTCCCTTTCAGCTCTTGGCGAAGACAATGATCGAGCAGCGAAATATCTACGGTGCTCTGCGATCGGATACTGCCTATCTCTGTAATGAAACGGCGTATACTCTCTGGCGTGAAGCCGCGGCGACGAAATCCGCGAAGCGTCGGGAGCCTTGGATCGTCCCACCCATCCACGTGACCGCCGAGGGCGAGCTGACGCAGGAATCTTTTGCTCGTAACAACGCCTGTCAAGCTCAACCGTCCGAACTCCCGTTGACGGGGAGGAGACACGATTGCAAGTTCTCGCAGCACCCAATCATACAGCGGGCGATGGTCCTTGAACTCAATCGAACAGAGTGAATACGTGATGCCTTCGATCGCATCTTGAATCGGATGGGCGTAATCATACATCGGATAGATGCACCACGCATCCCCCGTCCGGTAATGCTCCGCATGAATGATGCGGTACAGCACGGGATCGCGCATATTCATGTTAGGCGAGCTCATATCGATCTTCGCTCGGAGAACCTTCGTACCGGAACCATACTTGCCAGCTTTCATCTCGGCAAAAAGCTTCAGATTCTCCTCCACCGTCCGCCCCCGATATGGACTGTTTCGGCCAGGCTCCGTAAGTGTTCCACGGTACTCCGTCATCTCGCTGGGCGACAGGTCGCAAACGAAGGCATTTCCACCTTCAATCAGCTTCACGGCGTAACGGTAAATCTCCTCCGAATAATCCGAGCCATAGTATATATGCGGCCCTGGATCGTAACCAAGCCACTTGATGTCCTCGATGATCGCATTCACATAAGCAATATCTTCTTTGAGCGGATTCGTATCGTCGAACCGCAGATGGAACTTGCCGCCGAGGCTCGCAGCAACCGTGTAATTGGTATGAATCGCATATGCGCTGCCAATATGCAAATATCCGTTCGGTTCCGGCGGGAATCGCGTGCACATCTCCCGGCCAAACGGCTCCGATGCAATCTCATCCTCAATCAGCTTCAGCATAAAATTATCGTTATTCATATTCGGCTCCTCCTAATGAGCTTTATGGTGTGGCTTCAATTGACGAACGCGTACATAACCGCAATAAAAAAAAACTTCACCTCCAAGACTTGTTAGTCTTGGGGACGAAGTTATTCGCGGTGCCACCCCAGCTTCATTAATATGTCGCCATATTAATCTCTTCGAGTACGTCATTCCCTTCGCAGACAACGGTTATACTCTAGCTCTGTAACGGGAGCTCCCGTCATGACATCACCGAAAGCTCGGATCCGGCACGCTGCTCAGAGGCTTGGTTCGCGGAACATCTCCCCTGCTCCTTCTCAGCACCCGGAGCTCTCTGTATGGGGACCTACTCCCTACTCTTCTCATCATCGCGTTTTGCAAAATATTTCAAACATCATAACAGATCATTCCCCACATTGTAAATGGGCTATTCATACGGCTCGAGCTGATAGTCTTCCACAAGCTCGACTGAATCCCGTTTGCTCGCGTAGCGGATGATCTGTTTCTTCACATTCGGGAACAGCATAATCGATTCAAGCTCATCCAAACGAATCCATCGGACCCCTACCTGCATCGGGTCTGGTTGGTCCGGCAATCGCGGCTGTGATCCATCCTTCAACGTACAATCAAACACGATAATAAGCGCATGCGGCGTTGTCGCCGAGTCATACGTCCCCGATTGCTTGTGAGGCGCAAATTCATAGACAAAAGCTACACGGCCGACATTTACCTCAGCCGCAGCTTCCTCCATCATCTCTCGAGCGAGTGAATCCGTAATCGTCTCTCCAGGCTCAGCTCCACCGCCTGGTAAATTGTAATGAAACTCCCCATTCTCGCTGTACTCTATGAGAAGTACGCTATCGTTCTCTATAATGAGTGCTGTTGGTCTGACACGGATATGATAAGTCACCTGGTTCTCCCCTTTTTGTGAGACATATGGAAATATATCATATTCCTCTTCATTCCGCTCGATTATCTTGACTACATCAACGCAAACAACCGCCGGACTCCATCTGTCCGGCGGCTGAAACAATGACGACCTGCTAGCTTGTAAACAAGCGTGAGTTCGGTACGACTTGTTTGGTTTGCGATGCGCTCGACCATGACAGCTGCGCATGCGCATTGCCGCAAGGCTCGATGAATTCCATCTTGATGTCATATTTGACCCCAGCCGACAACGTAATGGTTGCCCTGAGCTCGCCGTTCATCGCAACTCAGTTGTTAACGAGCTATACACTAGTTGAATCTGTACACAGTTCCCGAAATTGAGGGTAATCGACATAAAAAAAGAGAGCACCAGGGCTCTCTTCGGATCATTTATCTATGGCAAGCGATACCATGCAAAAGGTTTACCGTAACGATATGTATCGCTGATCTCGTCCAGCTGCTTAATAACATCTCCCGTGATTTGCACGGAGACGCTGTTCAAATTATCCTCCAACTGGGTCGTGCTTGTCGCCCCGACGATGACAGTGGCTACAGTCTGGCGGCTCATGAGCCATGCCAGAGATAGTACACTTGCAGTACAACCGCACGATTCTGCGATGCTGCTCACTTCTTGCCCGAGCTTGATTCTGCCTTCGTCCAGGAATCGGGAGAAACTCGGATCCGTCACGACGCGTGAGCCTTGCGGTGCATTGACGTTCAAGCTGTACTTGCCGCTCAAGATGCCTCCCGCAAGCGGAAAATAGGGAATGATGCCAACCCCTTGATCGATACACAATGGTGCAAGCTCCTGCTCCGGCGTCCGATCCGCGAGCGAGTAGCTGACCTGCGTGGCCACGTACCGCGGGAAACCCTTCGCCTCACTAATCGCGAGTGATTTCATCAGCTCCCAAGCAAAATAGTTGGAAGCCCCAATGTAACGTATTTTGCCGCTACTAACCATATCATCGAGAAATCGAAGCGTTTCTTCCAGCGGCGTGCTTGGATCGAATGTGTGGATTTGATATAGGTCTACATAATCGGTTTGCAGCCTCTTCAGACTGTCTTCCAACTCCTGCTGAAGGTGATACCTCGAAGAACCGCTCTCGTTCGGCCCGCTTCCGCGAGGAAGACCGCCTTTCGTTGCGAGCACCACCTTGCTGCGCTTGCCTTGAAGCGCCTCACCGATAATGCGCTCCGACTCCGTACCTGCGTAAATATTGGCTGTATCAATAAAGTTAATTCCGTGATCGATTGCGAAGTCGATGATTCGGATGGACGTGTCACGGTCGGCCCTCTTGCCGAACGCGTTCGTGCCGAGACCAAGCTCGGATACGCGAAGTCCGCTGTTTCCTAGACGTCGATAGTTCATAGTTGGATTTTCCTCCTGCAAGCTGTAGTTATATGCATATTACCTTATTCCGGTAACGGAGCGCCACTGAAAAAAGCCATCGCATATGATGGCCAACTTCTGCTTCATTACTATCGTGATAGTAACAATTCATGGCTGTCTCCCTCTAACTTCTTAGCTTTGCAAGTGAGGCCAGTTCTGATTGACTTCGATTCCAATCCGCAAGCACTTTCCATTCCTCATTAACTTTGATCATCGTCAGTACACCGTTCACTTTTACTTCTTTCGAATCTCCCTCATCATTGGTTAAAACCAAAGTCGTATCATACTCTAGTAATTTATTTGATTTATCTTGAATTGCTTTCTTGGAATTCGGTAAAATATGAAGGTTTTCTGTGCTGATATTCGATTTCTCGGCTAGAGCAATTTGAAGCGGTAACTCCATGTTAGTTTGCACCGTCTCTTGAATTCGAGTGAAATCATCCATTATATATGGCTTCAGTTCAATCAACTTTACCATTGTACCTTCGGGTAACTTAATTTGATGGTAATCCGTCACGACATATTGGTGTTTCACATACTCGGCTGCAACATGAGACGCGTCTTTATAATCTGTTTTACATCCAACTAGTGCTCCGCATAGGGTCAACATGACGGTAATCGAGCTAAAATGTTTTAGAGTCATCGAACCACCTCCATTTACCTCTCAAAATTTACATATGATGCATATACATCGAAGAGGTGCTAAGTTGCGATTCCCCCAAACCCATTCGAAGGATTTACGCCGTCTGAGTAATAGTGAACTCCTTTTCCTCTTTCGTTAGCGTATTCAATCTCTCTTCTTGTGCTGCTGCCTATGTAACCATTCACATCTATCACGAATATTTCATCAGACAGATCTATTTTGCTAAAATGAAGTTTCCCAAGTAATTCAGCTTGTTCCGCAGTTATTTCAAATCCCTCACTCTGTTCGAAGAAAGCAAGGCTGATAACGATATTTCCTTGAAGCGTGAGAAATGCATTTGCCTGTTCAAACTGATCTTTAAACTTTGTAGAGCCGCACAGCGTTATAATTTTCATAATCATTTCCTTTCACAATTTCCTCGATAATGACGGATATCGCCATCGTGATGCCCTTGCATGCGATGTTCTACATTCCATTCCGTTTCACCATGCCGCACGAGATAGATATTCGTTACTACTGTCACAGATTTCCCCCCAGTTCTTCTTATCTTCGATGAAGAAGTGAACGATCCTGCCCACTTTAAGCAAAACCACCCAAAAATTAGAAAAGAGCAGCCGATCTCAAAGACCAGCTGCCAGTAAACTCAAAAAACAAACCGTAAAACCATAATCGAAATAATCCCAACCACGACAGTCCCTAATAAGCTGCGCGCGATGATCGCCGTCAGAAATGTTGGCAATGATGCAATCAACTCGAGGTTATTCCTTAGTGGCGAGATCGCACCGTCTTTCATGAACAGCTCCTGACCTACCAAAGCTGCCATGACCGCAATGGGCACATAATTCAACCAGCGCATGCCCCAATCAGGAAGCTGCAAGCGGCTTAGTACGATAAGAGGAAGCACCCGAGGGATGAATGTAACTATGCACGATCCGATTATGATGAGTAGAATATCCCATCTTACTTCCATTTTTCCACCACCATTCCGACTGTCGCGGCAAAGACTGTAGCTACAATGACACCTATACTTGCCGATGATACCAACGTAACTCCCACCACAATGGCAACCGCGCTAATCGCGACAATCATATCAATGACGATCTTCGATCTGCTCACCATCAATAGAACGAGAAGTCCGATGAACATCGCTGGCAATGCAAAATCGAGACCAAACTTCTCCGGATTCGTAATCCATTTTCCGAAGAATGCGCCAGCGATGTTGGCTGCAATCCAGTTCAGGTAAGCGGTCGTGTTGAGACCATGCATCCATTTCTCGCTAATAAATGGCCTCGTTGCTGTCTGATTAATCGCGACTCCGAAGGTTTCGTCGGTGAGCAAAGCGCCAACTAGCATGTTCTTAAGCGGTGTCAGATGGCGGAAATACGGGGACAGTGCCGCTCAGCAGGAGGTGGCGCAAGTTAACGAACAAGATCGTGAAAATAATAGCTGCTGCTGAACCCTGTGCTGCAACCATTCCAGCAATAATAAACTGAGCTGATCCCGCATAGATCAGTACACTCATGAGGATGATTTCGGTGATGCTTAGTCCGGAGGTCTTCTCTACCACGCCAGCAGCAAAACCAATACTCAAGTAGCCCAGCAAGGTAGGAATGCAATCTCGTATCCCTTGTATGAAATCCCCCGTGCTTACAGCCCTTTCTCTCTTTATATGAGCATTCTCTTGCATCGCGTAATCCCTCTCCATCGTTCGCTTGTTCTCTGAATTCAGGTTTTGTTTATTATAATACACGTTTGTATGATATACCACACGAAATTTGGCACAAAAAAACTGACGTCTGAATGACGTCAGTTCAAAATACTATGGACCATCTTCAAGAATTCTTCTTTTGAAATGCCGCTGTTAGCATCATCCCAAGTTGAGACCAAGATATCCGTATGGCTATCGTACCAGATTGCCTTATTTGAAAATTCCAGGTTAGGTCCAATATAGATAACCTCTTGCTTGTTCACGACTATTTTTTGAGATTCCGTATTCTTCGGAATGTTCATGTCCACCTTCTGACCATTCATCCTCGTGGCCAAAATGGTAATTAACTTCAGTTGTGTATCATCGATATAGCTGATCATCGCGGAATTTGCTTCATTCCAAGTGATCGGTTCCGTAAAAAGAACAGATCCATCGGCGCTCATTTTCGACTTCGCAGATAAGTGCTGTACCAGCTTCTGGTACTCTGTTTGATCAACAGCTATGCTCTTCGGGACTAATGACCCATTTAAGAATATATACCCGTTCGGAAGATATGCAGGTTTTATCTTTGGCACTGGTTTTAGATATTCGTTCATAACCTGAAAGAAGGCATCGCTCAGACTAGCATCGCTCGATTGAATACCATAATCATAACCATACTCGAATCCTAGCAATATTTGACCGCAAACCTTCTCAGAGCCTTTCACATAAAATGCAGCTCCTTGGTTCGCCCCCGCCCTTATCGACTTCCTTGCTTCCTTACGATACTTATCCAGCAGGTTCCCGCACTTGCTTATGGATGGCAACTGATTATTCGAGGTTTGGACGATGACACGCCCCTTCTGATCACTTAATTGCAAGTATTCATTCGCTGCAATGGACTAAGAATTTTGTTATCATACACCTGCTCCGCACTCGACTCGTAAACCTCACGATGAAATAACCAGCTGAACTTCATCTGCAGTTTTCTGCGACGCAGAAGATTCAAGCAGTGACGGTAGGCAATTGCAAAGAGCCATGCGCTGAAGCTCACATTTTGCTGATACTGCCCTATGGATTCGTAGGCTTTTATAAGAATGTCCTGGACTGCGTCCTCCGTCTCTTGCGCTTGGTTAATCATTCTTAAGCAATACCGATAGAGAGGCGGAGTAAAGTGCTCCACAATTGCTTCATAACTCGCTGTTTGCCCGGCTTGGACCTGTTTGATCCGCTCTTCAAGATCCGTGGTGACCGCCTCCTTTCTCTGTCTTATACTCTTATAACACATGAGGAAACCGATTCGGGACAATTCGCTGTAAAATAACGCCAAAATACAGAAAAAAGACAGCCAGTCACGTGACCGCTGCCTTTGGTGATACGATATATCACTCGAAATACAATTTGAATGTTACTTCATCAGACAATACAGCACGATTGCTAGTTGAACATACAGTAAATTCTTCTTAAACGAATACCCGACAAAATAGTCAGAAGAAATGGCGTCTCCACTTACTTCTTCCCCCCTGAAGAAAGGAGGACACGGATTGAGAATCGCATTGCTCTTCGTCATCTTCATTCTTTCTAACGTGATTTGATACTTACTGATGTACTCGTCAGATTGCAAGTCCATCGGCAAAGAGTCGGTTAATATCACATCACTGTGGACGAGTATATCCTCAAGTTCTGTATGAAACTTGTAATTAGCGGAACTAGCGCCGAGTTGATAGCCTTGTGCGCAGACATGATTAAATTGAAGATTCATAACAGACGCAACATTTGCCCACGATCGACAGATATTCCCTGGTGGACCGACGAACGTATACGCAAGCTCTCTGAAGTTCTCCCTTTGCCTGCTAATTGTATAGAGGTCAGACAAAATTTCACACGGATGATTCTCAGATGTCATCGCATTTATTACTGGCATTACGGATTGAGCTGCTAATTCTTGAATTATTGAATAAGATGAATGCCTTACAATAATCCCATCCACCCAGTTGTTCAGGTAATTCATCAAATCACGCAGCGCTTCTCTTTTATCCAACGTTTCAGGAGGAAACAATATGCATTCTCCGCCTAATTCCTTAATGCCCTTCTCGAACGTAACTCTTGTTCGAATGCTTGTCTCGGGAAAGAACAAGACGAAGGTCTTACCTGCCAAAAGAGTCGAGCTTCCCTCATTATTCAATCTCAGACTGTCAGCCAATACGAATATGTCGTTTATCTGTTTAGCGGATATTTGATCGACATCTAATAGATTCATCAGCATACTCCTATTCTAAAAGCTGAACTTGATTGTCATTTTGCACCTCTACTATTCTACTAACTGACTAACTATCAAAAAACGACTCGATACAAAACCGCTGCCTGTTTCAACTTGATGAGTCCGATCTCGACCGATGTTTCGATATACCCAATAATCTGATCAAAGGTGAACACGTTAAGCTTCTCGGAGAAAACTTCCGCAGCATTATACTCCATATCCGCCAACACTTGAGGAACCAACCCTTCGACATCACTTGCTTTTACCTCTTCCAGGTCCAGGATATCAGGTCGACAGAACAAAGAGCTTCTCAGATCATCCCGTTTTCCGTAATACTCCAACAGTTGTCCATTCAGTACCCGGAAGTCATTATGGGATATGTTGTAAAGCTCTTTGTCGGCCTCCATTCGATTGCGCATCCACGACAAATTGAACCCTTTTAACCAAATGTCATCAGCGACTAAATGGGTGAAATATCCCATTATGTAATGACTCGCAGCATACGCATTATATTTGTACAAGAAGCCTTGATAATCGACGCTCCGCGAGAAATCGTATACGTCACCTTTGAAGAAGTGGGACTCGTTCTTCGTGTACACGGCGTCTGGAGCAATACCTCCCAGGAGAAAAAGTGTCCGATCCTCTATCGAGAGCGCTTCAGCAATTCGACTCGCAATAATCGCGTGCATGATTCTTGAACCCACCGAGCATCACCTCGCTCTATTTTATAAAGGCCTATACTCCCCACTGAACTCATACTTGTATTGATTATCAATCCGAATATAGCCCAGAATACACGTTCCTCGATCTCTGTAGAACACGCAGGAGTAATTCTCGTTATCCCTGTTACCCTCTGCCACCAAAATCTCATTCTCGCTGACTTCCAGCACGATTCCAATATGGTCATGGGAGTGCTCGGACAGCAGTTTCTAATAGATGACGATGTCACCGCGCTCAGGTACGAATCCATTCTGTTGGTCATAGTGGAAGAAGCCCGTCTCCGCTAGCTGCGACCACTCTAGCCAAGCACCTACACCGGCCAGTCTATGACAGCCATTCGGATACCGGATCGGCAGAAGAAACCCAGCCTGCCTGCAGCAATGATACACAAACGCGGCACACCAGCTATTTTTCAGCACCTTATGGATATTGGCATCAGGCCAGTAGCGGCATATCTCTCGATAGCGTTCATCCCCAGGAGCTCCGATAATTTCTTGCCTCGCCAGACTCTCAGCGATATCTGCAAGTCTCAGGCGTTTATCCTCCAGAAGCGGAACTATTGGTTCCTGTTCATCAATAGCAAACTCCGACAAACTCGCATCGCAGGTATTCAGCTCGCTCAGAACATGGCTTAAACGACCAGCATCCATTCGAGCATGTCCGGGACCTAGAGGTCGAAGATACTTTTGCAGAAGAATGGCGTCCTTCACAATCTCCTCATACGGACCGTGTGTTCGACTCAAATCTTCTTGATAAAATATCGCGCGAAGAATCGTCGTTTGCTCCTCTTCAGAGAACAAACCCGCATCCCGAATGAGAACCCGAGCTGCCTCGGCACTATTCGGTCCTGGGAATTCATTGATGAAAGTTCGACATCGATAGCAATCGTGCAGCAGCCCCGCGATGGCGGCAAGCTCTCGATCATGACCTCTCTTCACAGCGAGCATAGATGCAAATGAAGATACTCCAAATAAGTAAACTGCAGCCTTTTGCCGCCCCGCCATGCTGTCGATGGACAATAGCATTTCGTCAACGAGTATGGTTATACTATCAAGTCGTTTATTCGGCTTCGTATCACGAACCCAAGAGATACCCTGTGTAGTCACTTGTAATTACCTCCTATGGAAGTCAAGGTCAACTTCTCAATAGATATTCGCTTCCGATCAGAGCTATCCTTCATTTTCCAACAGCAAATCGGATATCATAACTGTTTTTGACAAAAGAATGAGCTCGTTTAGACCAAGAATAACTCCCGGACCCTTACTATAATAGAGTTATTATCCAAACCATAAAGGAGTGGCAAACATTGATGAGAGCTGTTATTGACAATAAAAGGATACCTCCTCTTGCAGGCATCTGCACGTACGAAGAGGCATGCAAGCCCGGATTCACCGTCGATCAGAGCGTCGACCTGCTGAAACGGTTTAACTATATTTCCAAAGGACTCAACCAAATGCTGGCCGCGCATCTCGCCCGCGTGCCCGAGTGGGAGGTCAAATGCGCCTTCGGTTATCATCTATGGCTCGATGCCGAACATAGTGCCTCCATCCGCAAACGGGTGTCCGAGATGCGCGAACCGCCCCTCGGTCTCGACCAAGTGCCAGATGAGAAGCTCCGCATCTGGCTCGATGAAGCGATACGCGGCGACGATACGATCGAGCTGCTAGTCGGATTTTATCGCGTCATTCGCGCGGAGATCGTCAACGCGCTTAACCGTTATCTCGATGAGATGAATCGGATTGCCGAGCACCCTACTTACCGCCTGCTGCGCGGCATGCTGCAGGATCAAGAGGAAATGCTGGCATGGGGCGAGCAAGCGCTGGCCGCACTGGTCGATTCGCCTGAGAAGGAGCAGCATGCGGAGCAGTGGGCACAGCATCTGCAAGCCTATCTTCATGAAACCGGGGGCATCTTCGGAGATGACACGCCAGAGCCGAGCACGCCCACGCCGCGATCCGACGGGCAGAAGTACGAGATGGACGCTGCGCCGAGAAGAGATGAACGTTTTATTGACCCCTACAATACATCCGCGAGAATCGATACGTATTTCTGGGACGAGAACGCCTCCCCTGAAGAACGCGCGTATTCGCTCATCTATAAGCGGTTTCGGGAGATGGACGTGCCGGAATGGATGGGGCCTATTTTATACAAAATCGAAGGTAAGCCGTGGGAGTTCTACACCGATCTGAGCCGACAGCTGTGGGATGAAACGCGGCATGCGATGCTCGGGGAAATCGGCCTCTATTACGGAGGCGTTCCGTTCTATAAATATCCGATTCCGATGGGAGCTTCCATGATTCTGAATACGGATCTGAGCCCTACCGAGGCGCATCTGATTCTGTGGCGGATCGAGCAGAGCCTGATGCCGAAACAGACTGGCAAGCAGAAGGAATGGGAAATCGCCAAGGATACGGGCAATCCGATCGCCATGCTGATCCAGGATTATGATTGGGCGGATGAAGTACTGCATGCTCAGATCGGACGCAAGTGGCTCGTTCCGGATTACGGCAGCTTGACGGCGACGACGGAAGTCGCGGATCAAGCCATGAGAGTATGGTCGGAAGCGGCACATAAGACGGAGACTTGGTCGGAGCAGACCGAATGGTGGCCGCTGCTGATGGAGGAACTCCGGGAGAAAAATGGACGCACATAACAAAGCAAAAATAGACCAATGGATATTTCACTAAAATATCCGTTGGTCATTTTTCCTTCCCATCCGAAAGAGGGATGAACATGCGGATTGTCAAACTTAATAAGGAGCAGCTCGGTCTACGTTTCGACTGCTAGCCTACCGTGATGTCATTACTTACCCGGGAGTGAAATCGCATGATTAAGCTGCTGCTCGTTGAAGACGAGTCCGTAACTAGAAAAGGTCTGATGAAGCACATCAAATGGCATGAGCTCGGGGTCGATGTTGTTGAAGAAGCCAAGGACGGTGTTGATGGACTCGATGCAGCCCGTCGCATTCTTCCCGATATTGTCATATCAGATATCAGAATGCCGGGAATGAACGGTATCGAATTCACTTCCTGCATCAGAGAACAGTTTCCAGCCTGTCAAATCATTTATTTGAGCGGCCACTCCGACAAAGAATACCTGAAAGCCGCTATTCGCCTTAATGCCGTCAGCTATGTCGAAAAACCGATTAATATCGAGGAGCTGCAAGAGGTGATTGCGAAGGCCGTACAGCTTTGTTTAGAGAATCATAAATTCAATCATATCAACTTGGCGCTTTCGGAGAGCATTCCGTTCATTCGTCAGAATATCGTGAACGGGCTGATTCACAACCCGATCGATTGCGCCGAACTACACCGGAATTTACACCTTGCCGGCATCGCGTTTGACCAATGCGACTCCTACACGGTTTCGATCATCGTCCCTGCCTATGACGATGCCGTGACAAACGAAGACAAACAAAGCTGTTCCAACAGGATCATCGAGTTTCTTGATCAAGCTTCAAACGGCTTTACGCATTTGGCAGTCACGAAAGAATCCTTCCATATTCTAATCCTATCCGCACATAAACCGGCCTATAAACAAGATTTTGCTGCGATGTACCATCTTCTATCAGCGCATGTTAAAGAACATCAATTGAGATGCTCGGAAATATCCTGGGTCGTCGGCAGCACTTCGTCCGAATTGTCGGGAATACGCTCTTCTTATGAAATGGCAAATGGCTTTCTTAAACATCTCTTTTATTACGACTTCGGGAATATGTTCTACGCCAATAACAAGCCGGCTGCCGTTTACGCGCTCAATGAAGAAATCTTGACTTCCTATGCCAGGCTTCTGCAGGAGCTTCACAAAGACAGCATCATTCAATTCACGGAACATCTATATCATATGATAAAAACAAAGACCGGAACGCCGGTCGACGAAGTCAAAAACCTCTTCTATCGCATGATGCGCATGCTCATCCAGCAAGGCGAGAAGCACGGTCTCCAGCTAAGCTCGTCTAACCATCGTCAAGAGGAGTATGATTGGGCGATGATGTCGAAGATCGGCACGCTTAAGCAGCTCAAAGATTACTACTTGAAAAAGGTTTCCTATATCATTGACGGCATCGACAATATCCATTCCAACAGCAGAGCGGTTCTCGACGCAAAAAAGTATATACGAAGCCATTATCGCGACAAAGAGATTTCCGTGAATATGCTGGCCGATCACGTTCACCTGACACCTACCTACCTGTCATCTCTATTTAAGAAAGAAACGGGCAAAACGATTAGCGAATATATTACGGAGGTCAGAATAGAGCGATCCGCAGACTTATTGATGGAGCCGCAGGCCAAGCTTTACGAGGTCGCGGATCTGTCAGGCTATAACGATGCCAATTACTTCGCGAAGACGTTCAAGAAAATTACAGGCATGACACCTACTGAATTTAGGAGAAAACATAAATCGTGAGACAAACGCTGCGGACGATAACCGGGTTATTTTCGAACATGCATATTCGAGGAAAGCTCCTGATCTCCTATTTCATCCTCATCTTTCTGCCGCTTGCGCTCATGACTTCCATTACGTACACAAACGTATCGCGGGATTACGAGAAACAAATCCTTCACTCCGCCGATCAGTCATTCGACCAGGCCTACACATTCTTGACCTACAAGGTGAACACGCTGATCAAGGCGTCCGACGTCATCTATTTCAACGCCGATGTTCAAACGATGCTGACAAGGGACAAGCAAGTGTTCGCAGATGATTACGTGCAACAGAACATAGACAGACAAGAATTGGAATACTTCTTAAACAGCTTTCAGAACACGGAAGATGTCTATCGGGCAAGCTTGTATGTTCCCGGTTGGCTTATGTATGCCGGCCAAAACTTCAACTTTATGAATATGGACGCCTTTTCCAAAACGGAGAACTATCGAGCGCTGCTGGCTTCCAAGGATAAGGTCAGTTGGCTTACCGAGCATACCATCACGAACAACAATAGCAATCTCGATCCAGTACCGGTGATTTCGCTGCTTAGGAAAATCCGAAACAGCGAACAGACCTCGGAAATTATCGGGATCATCGAGCTGAACATTTTACAAGACGTTATCGACGGAATCATCCAGAAAGCAAATATAACGAATGACGGCGTCGTCTATATCCAAAATTCGAATGGCGCTATCGCAAGCTGCTCCAACCTGCAAAATTTCCATCGCATCAACCCGAATCTAGCGCTCATCAAGGACCAAGACGACGGACTGTCATGGAATAATGCGAAAATCGGCAGCAGCGATTATGTCATCAAAAAAAGAACGATCGAGAATACGGATTGGACGATGGTTACGGCGATTCCATTGACGGAGATTTTTACGCAAAGCACCCGAATCCGAGATCTCATGCTCGTATTGATGCTGGTTTGCGGCCTTCTATCTTATGGATTGGCCTATCTCATTACAGGCGCAACGGTCAAACGCATTTTACTGCTCAAGAAAAAAATGCGCTTGGTTCAGGAAGGCGTTCTCAACGTGGAGGTTCATTCAACCAGTCGCGACGAGATCGGCGAGTTGACCGACAGCTTTAACCATATGATCAAACGAATCGGAATTCTCGTCGATGAACAGTATCAGAACGGTAAGGAAATAAAAAATCTGGAGCTCAAGGCGCTTCAGGCACAGATCAACCCACACTTTCTGTATAACACGCTTGAATTGATCAACTGGAAAGCAATTGACAATGAGGTGCCCGAAATCGCTGTGATCTCGCAGTCGCTCGCCAAGTTCTACAAGCTGAGCCTGAACAAGGGCAAGGATATCGTGAGCATCATCGATGAAATCAATCATATTCGCGCCTATGTACAAATTCAGAATCTGCGCTTCGACAATAAGATCAAGCTGGAAGTTCGTATCGCCCCCGTGCTGCATAACTGCAATATCCTGAAGTTAATCCTCCAGCCCCTTGTTGAAAATTCGATTATCCACGGCATACTCGAAGCCAGGGACAGAGACGAAGGCATCATTACCATCACAGGATTTCAGGAAAAGAACGATATTATCTTGGCTGTCGAAGACGATGGCGTAGGCATGCTCCCCGAACAAGCCGAAGGGCTGCTCGCTAATGGGAACGCCAATGATGAAGTCCAAGGATATGGCGTCAGAAACATCAATCACCGGATCAAGCTCTGCTATGGTCAGGAATACGGCCTTACCTACCGTTCATCGCCGGGAAAAGGAACCATGGTCGAAATTCGAATACCAAATCGTTGAAAAAAAGAAGGTTCAGGCAGGATGATGCAATCCTACCTGAACCTTCTGTTTGTTTGAATTAACCCGACTTGTTGGCTGCGATGAACGCGTCTAGCTGCTTCTGCATTTCGGCCATGATCTTCTCCGAGCCTGCCGCTTTAATTTTGGAAACGAGCGTTTTCAGACCCTCTTCCGGATTCTTCACGTATCCGTAGTTGAGCGGGAATGAATATTGCTGCACCACATTGGTTACAGCTGCCATTTCGTTCTTTACAGGCTCGAAATCAGGCGTGAAGAGCGCATACGGGTTCTCTTTGGCCCGATCCGCCAGTGCTTTCCGCACGTCGCCAATGTTCGGCGGAGAATCGACAACCTCATATCGGAGCTCTGGCGCTTTAAAGCCCCAGGAGCAATAGCCATCCGGCGCGAAGCCATCCAAATCAAGCGCTCTCAACTTATTGTCTGCCGTAATTTCATAATGCTTGCCCTCGATACCGTAAGTAAGGAGATTGTTATAGCTTCTATCCGTGCGCAATAGTTCAAGGAACATCAATGCGCGTTCCGGATTTTTGGACGAAGCCGGTACTGCCATTCCATCCTGCATCGCTTGCGTCTTATACGTGTACTTGCTGTTCAGATAGAATTGGACATCCCAATCCGGATGTTCCATGTATGCGCCGCTCCAGGAATCTTGATTGTGCAGGATGGACGCGGACTTCTCTTCCTTGAACATTTTATCGTCTTTGTTGGAGAGGATCGATTTCGACCAGTAGCCCTTGTCCCCCCATTCTTTCATTTTCTTGAAGTAATCCAGGATGCCATCCGACTCATACAAGTTGAAGATTTTGGCAGATGGATCATCCATATTCACATAGAAAGGAGTAAACTGGCTCGACAGAATGTTGTAGTAACCTTTAGAGGAAGCATAATAGGTCTCGAGACCGCCGGATGAACTGATCTGGCCGCTTGGATCGAGCTGCGGATCGTTCTTCACGACCGCATCCATATATTTGCCGTAATCATCGATGTTGTTAATCGCTGTCAGTCCGTATTTCTTCATCAAGTCGCCTCTGACGATATATCCCATATCGCCATACTGATAGAACTCTGCAGGCATTGCGTAGAGGTGACCGTCCACTTCCGTCTGCGTGTAGAAATCCGGGGTGATCTGCGCAAGGCTCTTCGGCGCATATTTCTTGGCCAGGTCTTCAATCGCCATAAACGCGCCTTTACGAGCATTGGAATAGAAGTTCGTCCATGTCGAAGCGTAAATCAGATCAATCGGTTCTCCGGAAGCAAGAAGCAGTGGATATTGCGTGCCATAATCGGCCCATCCTACCCAGTTCACCGTTAAGGTAGCGTTCAGATCTTTCTCCAGCTTCTTGTTCACTTCGGCAAGCACCATATCGTAATCCTTGGCAGGTGAGCCGATCAGGTACATGTTCAGGTTAACATGCTTGGAAAGATCAATATCCGATTTCGCCGCAGTATTATCGGCAGCAGCATTATCTGTCGTACCCTTCGTATTGCCGCCGTTACTTGAATCCGCCTTTGAATTTCCGGAGTTATTGCCGCCGCAGCCTGTAAGCGCAATCGCCATACTGAGCACCACCGGCAAAAACAGCGTAAGCATGTTTGATCTTCTCATTCGCATCCCCCTTGAAATTGTCGTTTATTCGATAAACCGGATGATCCGATATTATCCTTTGATCGCTCCAACCGTCAGACCCTTGACGAAATATTTCTGTACAGACGGATAGACCAGAATGATCGGTCCCGTCGCAATAACCGCCATGGCCAGCTTCAACGACAAGGTAGGCACAGAAATTGCGACTACGCTAGCCATCTTGGATATTCTGGAGATGGCTTCGGCTGATTGCAGCGTTGAAAACAACAGATATTGCAGCGGGTACTTGTCCGGATCCGTAATATAGAGCATTGCATTGTACCAGTCATTCCAGTAATCCAAGGCATAGAACAGGCCTATGGTTGCAAGCCCTGGCTTCGTAAGCGGCAGTATCAGCTTCATGAAGATAGCGAAGTCTCCTGCTCCATCGATTTTGGCTGATTCGCTGATCGAATCAGGGATCGAACTAATGAAGGTTCGCATCACGATGAGATAGAACACGTTGATAAGAAGCGGTAGAATCAACGAAAGCATATCGTTCTTCAATTGCAGGTATTTGACGAAGAAGATATAGGTCGATAGAATACCTCCGTTGAACAACGTCGTAAAGTAGAAGAAGAATGCAAGCTTATTCCGATACTTGAAATCCTTGCGATTCATCACGTAGGCCGTCATTGAAGTAACGAATAACCCGATGGCCGTGCCGATTACCGTAATAAAGATGGATACTCCGTAGGCTCTTATGATCGATTCCGGGAACTTGAACAATATGCGATAAGCTTCAAATGAGAATTTGCTTGGTATGATGCCGTAACCATGCAGCGCTATTGCCTTCTCGTCAGTGAACGATCCGGATATGAGGATCTCAAACGGCAGCAGGCAAAGAATAGCCGCGACGGTAACGACGGTATAGCTGATCACGTTGAATAATAGATTCACGCCTTCCGTCTTCGGGAGCCTTCCTTTTCGTTCGATAGCAAGCTTGTTCTCCATATATCTCCTCTCCTGATGAAAACGTAATCGAGCCAGCTCTTAGAACAACGCGTTGTCCGGTCTGGTCTTTCGAATGGCGCCATTCACCACCATAATGATGACGAAGCAGAGTACGGATTGATAGAAGGTCGCCGCAGCCGGCATTGCGATATCGCCGCTCGTAAGAAGCGATCGGAAAACAAACGTATCGATGACATCGGTAGTGTCGAACAGCTGACCGTTGTTGCCGATAATCTGGTAGAACATCTGGAAGTCGCCTCGTAAAATCCGGCCTATGTTCAACAGGAACATAATGAATATCGTCGGGCTAATGGACGGAATCGTAATATAAAATACTTTCTGAAAAATATTCGCTCCATCAATCTCGGCGGCTTCAAAACATTCGGCGTCAATGCTGAGGATCGATGCGATATATATGACCGAGGTATAGCCGACCCACTTCCAGGAGTTAAAGAAACAGATGATGAATATCCATACTGTTGGTGTGCTGTACAGGTTCACGGGATCCATGTGCAAGGATTTCAGCATCGAGTTCAGTGTTCCAGTCTCATAGTTGAAGATGTTGTACACGAAGACGCCAACAATCGTCCATGAGATGAAGAAGGGAAGGAAAATGACGGATTGCGATACTTTCTTGAAATATTTGCCTCTCATCTCGTTAATGAAAATCGCGATCATGATGGCGAACAGCTGCGAGGTAGCCAGATTCAACAAGTTATACAGGATCGTATTGCGCGTTACCCGCAGCCCGGTCCCCGAATTAAAGAAGTATTTGAAGTTTTCGAATCCGTTCCAATGGCTGCCGAATACGCCGAGGTCGAATCTGTAATCCTTGAAAGCCAGGATTATTCCCGCCATCGGGATGTAGGAGATCAAGAGGATCAATAAAACTGCGGGTAAAGCCATTAAGAACAAGGTTCTATTCTTCCGAATTTCATAGAGAAAGCCGCGCTTGACCAACCGCTATCACTTCCTTCGTCTGCAAATCATTTCGTTAGAAGCAAACTCTGTCCATATACAGCTTGATAAAAGCATCCGCATTCACATGCTTGGCGGCCTTGATCACGGACTGGTCGGCGTTTCCGCGCCAGTAGAGGGCGCTTCGGTTATAGGTCTGCCCGCGGGTGAACTCGCCCTGCGTCTCCACAACGATTTCATCCTGTTGGAATTCCAGCATGCGATCGTCAAATACGGCGCAAACCGCCAGCGGATCATGCATCATGGGAAAATGTTTCGCCACCTTATACCATCGCTCGATCAATTCCGGAAAATAGGTACCCGATTGTTTATGGTTGGTTTTCAACCGGTTTACGTCTTCCTCGGTCAGCACGCATTGAACCGTAACGTCCAGCCCGACGGCCTTGATGGGGATGCCGGATTCAAACACGATTCTGGCGGCTTCCGGGTCGCATCGAATATTCCATTCGCTTAAATGGCTGTAGAAGCAGCCTCCCATCATGACGATTTCCTTCACTTTGCGTTTGAGCGCCGGCTCTTTGAGGATGGCGATCGCGATATTGGTCAAGGGGCCGATCGGCACCAAGGTAATATCCCCGTCCGATTTCATGACCGTGTCTATAATGAAATCGATGCCGTTTGTGCCGAAGCCATCCGCATTTCCATCCTTCTCTTCGGCGTATTGGCAAGGGATCTCATTCATGTCGACCTTATTAAGGATCGGACTGCCGATTCCGGCGTATACAGGGATATCTGTCCGTCCGGCCATGCTAAGCATGTTAACCGCTAATTTTGCCCGGGCTGATACATTTTTGAACACCGTCGTAATGCCAATCACATCGAGTTCCGGCGACTCCAGCGCAAAGGCGATCGCCAGCGCGTCATCGATATCGTCGCCAATATCCGTATCAATGATTACCTTCTTTCGCTCCATCTTAACCCTCCATATAAGTGGTCTTTAGTATCGCTTGGGTTTTAATCATGCCGCAATATTGAAAGGGCTTACAATTACTATTCTAGGGTTTATCCTGATCGCTTGATATATACAAAAATACGATTTCAAGTAAAAATATACGATCTTTTAAAGGTTCGGTCGTGAAGCTAAAAAAGGCCGCCAACTATTGGCAGCCGACTTATAGTATTTGATTTTTTATTGCGAATATTCGTCGTTTCTATACTCCAAAATATCGCTCGGCTGACAATCCAACGTTTTACATATCGCTTCCAACGTTGAGAAACGAACCGCTTTTGCCTTCCCATTCTTCAGAATGGAAAGATTCGCCATCGTAATAATGCTTTTATCGTTCGTTCCTTAAATCGAGGGGACAAGCTCGAGTCTGCGGGTCCCCGCCTGCAAGAATACGATGCGACTCGTTGTCGATTTTAGCTATGGAGCCGACAACGTCCGGCTTCTCGCTTAGCTTCTGAATGTCGTAAACGATCAGACTAGGATCGATCAACTTCTCGATTTCGGGCTTCGCTTCTGCCTCGCTCGAATCCGGCATCGAAAAGACGATTTTGTTATTAATCACGTCAATGCTCGTCGAATATAGATTAAGACTGCTTAACAGGCCTTGATTGAATAATTTATCCTGCGCTGCCTCCATCTCCTCGATCGAATGTGTAACGCGTACCGTCATCTATAGCTGTCCGCAAGCAGCCTCACGCCCCTTTCTGTCGGTTTGACGAGATTGATATACAGGAGCCCCTCTTTCAAATAAATGTCGCCGTTCGGAATCTGATTATCTTGAAGAAATCTGCGGACTTCGCCAGGTTCGCTCAGTGGATTCATGGTCCCGGAACCTTTCACTTCATTGACGGCTGCCCCAACCTTCTCAATCGGAAAATATAGCTCCGCGCTGCTGTTGGATGGAATGGCAACTTTGACGCCCCCTCCATTTTCTGTGCGTGACCAATGGATGGAATATTGCCTTTGAATCGTGTGAACCGAAGCCTTCGCATAGTCCAATTTATTGGAACAGAACTGCCTTAGCTCCGCTTTGTCAAAAGCGACAGCATCACGGTGCGGTGCGAGACCTGCAACAACTCTGTAGAACCAAGCGCTTACGCTGCCAAACATAGGAAGGTTGTGAGACTCCAGTTCATCCCAGCGCTCCCACAACGTAGTCGCTCCTTGTTCAATCATGAACCTATAGCTTGGATAATCTCTCTTGCTCAGAATAGTCAAGGCCGTATCCGTCTCCCCCCGATTGCTCAGGAGGTCAAACAAAAAGGCGGTACCGAATATCCCCGTATCCAAATGTCCAGCCAGGTCAACCTGATAATGCTGAAGCAGTCTTGCCCAAACACGTGCTTCTAACTCGACTGGAACACAGCCAAGCACGAATGGGAACACCTCTGCCCCCTGCCGGCCAATGGAATAGCATGCTTTATTGCGATCCAGAAACTCCTCATTGAAGGCGCTGATGGTCCCCTTCAGCATCTGCCGATAATGATCTCTATCTTCGGTTCTCCCCAGAACGTCAGCAATCTGGATCATCAGGCCGATCACAGCGGGTGAAAGCTGGGATACCAGGCGACCTGTCGGCTTACGCACAGGCTGGGCTTGCACCCACATCGAACTATAAAATCCAGGGAAATCCCATCCCACTTGCTCCAAACCAGCATCGTAGGTTTCACCGAGAAACATATTATTAGACGTTATCAGCCCCTGGCTGCAACTCCAACTATCGTCACTCACGATCCATTCTTGCGAACCGTCCTCGTTCTCGATTTTTAACTGAAAGAGAAAACGAGGTGAATCGTAGCGCATATGGCCTTCGATCGTCCGTTCAGTCTGGTTGTAAAATCCGTTCCCCAGCATGACTCCTATCGCATTCTCTCCGGATCGAAGGCAATCTATCATTTCGTAAGCGATGTAGTGAACCCGCTTCGAGGTTTCGTCAAAATCGGTCCAGTTGGGGGCGAGCACGTGATCTCCGACCTTGCGGCCATTACATGGCAGCTCGTCGTATCCAAGCCCGGTAATATAGGCAGTCGCTTGATGAACTGGCTTGTTCAGACTGAACTCTCTTCGGAAGAGTGGGGAAGATATCGCTTCATCTGCCAAGCTATATCCCAGCTCTCTATGATATGACGTATGACGCTTCCCATTTAATGATAGGTAGCAGAGGTCCTCCAGCTCAAGAGGGAAATCTTTTGATTTATATGGTGATTTTGTGTATTCAAAAAAACACGCAATGTGATCGCGTGCCTCTTCCGATAAAGATGATTCTGAACTTATAAACTTGGATAAGTAATTTTATATTTCTCGGAAACCTCGAAGAGCTTCTTGATTAATTCAGCAGAAGGAGGACCCTCTGGTTTTTCCATTCCTTTATGGTATGGAACACTCATTTCTTTTACGAAACGATCAAAGCCAGCCGGATAATTGGTGACTACGATTTGGGAGGTTTCAGAGATGGTTTTGGGTGCATGCGGAATCCCGCGCGGTGCAAAGACATAATCCCCTGCTTTGGCATGGATGATTTCGTCTCCGATTTGAATTTCGAGTTCGCCCTCTACTACCAGAAACGTTTCGTCTTCTGCCTCATGGATATGAAGCGGTGGTCCTGCGTCTTTTTTACCTGTAAAATGAATGATGCAAAATTCTCCGTTCGTGTCCTCGCCGCTTACTAGAATCGAAGCTAACCCATTAAGAAAGAAGTAGGTATTGTCATCATTTATGCTGCGGTGCATTGCACCTGCTATACTCTTATTGCCAACCGTCATATCAACAACTCCCTACTCATGAAAATAATAGATAATAAGATATAATATCATATTTCGCCTGCTGCAAAGCAAAAAGAGATGACACAAGTGCCATCTCTAATTGCTCTTGGATTTCTCATGAATCGAATTAATACAACCGCTGCAATGCGTCCACGGAAAATGGAAGTAGTTCATCGAAACGATTGCCTCGAACCTTCTCAGCCCAAGCAGGATCCACCAACAAGGCGCGTCCAATTGCAACGAGATCGAATTCGTTCGCCTCTAAACGGACAAGCAGCTCGTTGATATCTGACGTTCCCGCGCTCTTCCCTCTGAAAGAGCCCATGAATTCATCATCGAGACCGACGGATCCTACTGTAATCGTAGGTTTGCCTGTTAATTTCTTCACCCATCCCGCGAAATTCAAGGTAGATCCTTCGAACTCAGGTTCCCAGAACCTGCGAGTCGAGCAGTGGAATACATCTACACCCGCTTCCACGAGAGGAGCGAGTAATTGTCCGAGCAGTTCGGGGGTAGCAGCGAGTTTGGCCGTATATTCGGACGACTTCCACTGCGACAGTCGAATGATGATCGGGAAGTCAGGACCAACTGCGCGGCGGCATGCTTCGATGATTTCGACGGCAAATCGAGTACGTTCCTGCAAATCGCCACCGTATTTATCCGTGCGTTGATTCGTTTTCTCCCATAGGAATTGGTCGATCAGGTAACCATGAGCGCCGTGGAGTTCGATACCGTCGAAGCCAATCCGTTTCGCATCGGCAGCCGCTTGTGCGAAAGCTTGCACGACTTGATCAATTTCCGCCTGCGTCATCGGTTCATTGACTTGTTCACCCATGAGAGTAAGTCCTGAAGGTCCAATCGATGGCGCTTCCGGGTGAGGGAGCGAACCGTTCTTGCGAGTCATCCCAACATGCCACAGCTGCGGAACGATACGTCCTCCTGCTTCGTGTACTGCGTCAACAACGCGTTTCCAACCGGCAAGCGCTTCTTTTCCATGAAAGTTAGGTATATTGGGATTATCAGTAGCTGCTGGATGATTGATCAATGTCCCTTCCGTAATGATCAAGCCAACGCCATTCTCCGCGCGTCTACGGTAATAATCCGCTACATCCTGGCCAGGAACACCTGCCGGTGAGAATGCTCGCGTCATCGGAGCCATTACGATCCGGTTAGCCAAGCTTAGATTTCCTAATGAAAAAGGTCTGAACAACGCTTCCACGGAATGCGAGTTCGTCGCTTGATTAGTAGATTGATTGGTCATGATTGTTCCTCCACTCCATCTATTTTTTATGTAGATTTCTTATACAGCTTGCTGTTCCGACAATTGAGCGCGTCTTAATTCGATTGTTATCGAACAATAGAAATATAGCACGAGATGTGTTAATATGCAATCAATACGTTTCAACGAGGAGGAAGGATCCTGAAGGTACTCTATCACCCGGACAAAGCTGATATTCATCTCTCGTCCGTCCTCTACGCGCTCTGTGATCCCGTTCGGTTATCCATTGTTGCAGATATCAGCAGATTAGGGGAATGTAATTGTGGCGGCATCGATGCCAACGTCGTGAAATCGACATTGTCCCATCATGTTCGAACGATGCGCGAAGCAGGGGTTCTACAGGTTCGCGTGCAAGGTACCCAGCGTTTCTTGTCCATTCGATCGACTGATCTAGAAGAAAGATTCCCCGGCTTGCTCTGTTCTATACTAGATGCCTACACACGCTCAAACGAATAGGAAATTCAGGAGTTTGAGCAAAAGAAAAACCGCCAGGCAAAATGCCTTGGCGGATTGTTTATCGTTGATCTAATGCATATTCGTCGTCAGCACCTTCAAACGGTCCGACTTCCATAGTTTCGTCATGAATATCAGTTAAACACAATCGATAATGATTTCTATAGTTTAACCATTTTCAGAAATTTATATACATTCGATAATCAAGCTGGAAATACGGATGTGATGAAAATTAAGGACATCCATTAAATCTTGGCAGATCAGTTTTAACTCATTCGTGTCTTTCGCTTTTCTCACCATTTTTATATCAGCTTCGAGCTTAATACTACCTTCACGTGTATATTTCATTAGTTTGAACGGTCTAAGAGTCTTGCCCTGGGCCATGTACTCCCAACTATTAAAGAAGACATCCAAATCAAATGCACCAGATACAAGTTCCTGAAGATCACCATCAACGAACACTGTTAATCTGATCGTGTCCCCTTTCTTAATTTCAGGATATTGCTTAGGAAGAATCTTATTTAAGTTCTGGGATATTACCAATTTATTCTCCGCCCCGAATAATGAAATGTCTCCTCCTGTTATACTTCAAGACTTGTATTGTCTCTCGTTACCAATGCAAATCTACGATCTGTCAACCATAGTGGCTCTGAGAAAGAAATGACCTCATTCTCCCCACGAGGAGTGAATTCTATGGTAACCTCTACTTTTAAGTCGTGGAATTCTAAATCAGTCCCTTTAATCTGCATGAATCCAAAGTTGTTAATCTCCCAACTAAATCGGCTAACGATTTGCTGAAATGGATGATCAAAGTACAACCAACCATCTCCCGTTGGATGGAATGCAACCTCAATATCCTCCATCGCACCTGGCGCGTAAAGCTGGTCCGCCGACCATCGGCCAATTATGTTATCCACTAAAAGACCCGCCTTAATGACAGAGGGCTGATCCGTAACTTCTTCCTCTATAAAATCGTCCATTAGATCTGGATAAGCATCTGCCAACCATGCATCGGTATCTCTAGGTACTAATAATATTCCGCCTCTCGATCGGAAAGCAGCTTCACATCTCTTACATACTCGAACCCCTTCTCTTGGTTGAGTTTCATATCCAGAGAGGTATGAACCACAAAGAACTTGGTCCGTTTCAATGTCCATGTAATGAAGCTTCATGCGTTTTTCGCCTGCAAAAACTCCTGCTGTTATTAATCTATACTCTCTTGGCATTTACTCGCCTCTCAAAATCGATTTGTAAACAAAGTGAATCCACTCTTTATCACATATCATTTTACAATTAATATCACCGTGATAAACAAGCAAATTGTTCCAATAACTTGCCTGAAAGCTGAACTGGCCGCCAGAAGTAGGCAGCCTGTTATAGTTGCTTTATTGTACCTCTTGAATCTCTTTTTACTTGCCCACGCTAATGTCATGACGTGCACCTTTGCTTGCTAACCATTCGACTCACAACTCTTGAATTCTAAATCGTTCATCTAAAGGAATAATTTCGACTCTGTGCTCACTCAGATAAGCAGCCTGTACTTTGTTGTTATCATGCCCGTTAATAAAAACGGAGGTGTTTATCTGTTATGTTCGGCTGCCGCGTATCCTAGAGATGTTACGGTACTGTCAGTTTCACTGGTACTAGTAATGCTAACAGAAGCTGGTGACTTGCCCGCTTTGGCTGATACGGAAAAATAACTCATCTCAACAGGTGAGATGGGCCTTTTCTCTGACACGCCGTCTTGGTGTTCATCCGAGCAGTCTCGCCGGTATTCCCCCTCATCCAACTTCATGTCGATAAAATTGACTACTTGCTGCAGCGAGGCGATTTGTCTGACAATATTTTCCTGGTGACTCCTTAATTCCTCCACCAGCTCGGGGTATTCTGCGGGATCAGAGTCGGCGGAGACCACCAAGAACGGTATGATGATACTGTCAATTCCGTTCATTGTGCTATCGTACTCGTTTCACATGTTAAATATCTCTTCGAGATTATTCCATTCATCTCCAATCCAAATCATCTCATCTATAAACCGACTCATCGCTTTATCCTGTCGAAATTGCTCGTCAACCCACTTAAATTCTTTGTACCATGTCAACTTAATTGAGCGAACCAATTGCTCTAAACTAATTCGAGAAAAATTTCTATAACCTTCAATATAAGCTTTAGCTGTATCGATATTTAACTTATCATTGGAAAGTGCTCCTGAGAGAATGGCACGAGAGATATCAAAATCCTGATAAACAAAGTGAAGTCTATCGAAATCCAGTACATCTGCTAACTTATTTTCGTAGAACAACATATTATCTATATGCATATCCCAATGAGCCCAACCCTTGTTGCATCTATTGAATATTTCCATATCCAACTGCTCAAGAATTATCATTTGTTTCTCAATAGCTTCTAAGTACCTTTTATTCGCCACTTTTTTTGATTTAGCTAAGTTTATTGCCAACTTTTCAAACATTTTTTCCTTTGAAGGTAATTCCCATTGTAAAGTATTTAATTGTGGCATATGTTTCTTCATCCATAAATGCATTCGACCAGCAGCTTCACCAAGACTATACATCTGATTGCTGTTTAATTTCCCTGCCTCAGCAAGTCTCCCTGTGCTAACACCGGATATCATATATTCTTCTCCATAGGACGTTGAATGGATATATTCCCCTTTATAACTGTGCACGGGCTGACAAGCGATCCCATCGAGATGCATTAAATTTTGGTACTTTAGTGCTTCTCTTACCCCATCTAATCCACGCCTATATCTTATTTTGTTATATTGTTTTACAAAGAGTTCATCGTTTTCAGTTTCAAATATCCATTTTAGGTTTCCATAACCAAGATAGTTTGGCCTAACGTTACGAATCCTCCAAGAGAACTTATCCTCAATATCCTTGATTATCTCATTCTGTATTAGTTCATCGTTTCGTGCATTCAAAAATGTACACCTCACAAACAACAATTTTCTAGATGAATTCGGTCATTGAGCGAAGTTATCCTGCTCCGAATCAGAATAAAGGCAACCGACCTATCCTGGCCGGTTGCCTTCTTGTTGATAAGCACTATCGTTACCCGTTAGCTCGAGCGAGCTGGCGTACGTCGCCCATTCCCCTGTCCATCTTTGTTGTGTTATCTTTCTCCATTAGTTGAGAAAGCCGCCCTCTTCAAATCGTACGAGGTCGAGGTATAACCAATATCGGTTTCATAAATTCTTAAAAATACAAACCTTAACCAACCACCTTCGGGATTTTTATCATCAATGGTATCTGGAAATTCACTTGCATTTGTACAATCTCTCAACATTACTACTCGATAATTATTATGACGGGCTCCTACACACGTATGGAATAGACATGATTTTAAATGGAAACCAACAGTAATTAACGTATCAATGTTCCATGTTTTTAGATAATAATCGAGCATAGTTCCGTTGAATCCGTCTTTATGCGATTTTGGAATAACTGCCTCATTATCGAGTGGTCGTATAAGTGGATTAAACTGAGGGACCAAGGGTTTCCAACTATTTTCAAGATAGTCTAGTCCATGAATTTTGGTTGTTACATCATTTGGCCCTCCTACTCCATTAATAGCATTGTATAAATACACAATTCTCATGCCTGACTCCCTTGCTGTGCTTAATGCCGAGCATATCTCGCGCTCTACAACATGTTTCACAGCTGATGCTTCATCACAATCAACTAATAGAAACGCTGTTCTTTCGGGAACAATATTAATTTGCAAGTCAGGTTCAGCATTGTATTTTCTTACGAGTAACCTTAATTCCCTAGTATCTATTTCCATCTTCTAGCCACCTCTCTCATCCAAATTGCCCGCCCGTTGGTGCAGTGGAGAACTACTTGAACGGGTGAGTTAACTCGTCCCAACCTTCCTCAACACCTAGCGGTTTAAACGCACTTAATAGTTTCTGTGCCATTGAGATCGAGCCATCCCGATAAAAAACAAGTATATTGCCCATTCCATACGATCCTTCGGGAGGGATCGCCGAACATGTTGGACATGGGTCGCCTTGTACTGCCTTCCTATGTTCAACGTTCGAGAAAACGTATATCGTCATGTATCCAGGTTCAAGTTGATAAAGGTGTCGCTCAGCACCTTGCCTGCTCCAATCATACAGATTTTGGGATTCAGCCCTTTCGACATATTGAACCTCTGCTTTATTGAGAGCTGCTAATACATCGTTTAAAGTCAGCTTCTCTTTCTGCCTCTGAGGTGTCCCAATTTTAATTCCACAAGCAGATACAAAAATGACTAAAAATATGAGAACAAATAATTTCTTATTCAACATCTAACCCCCTTCCTTTTTTTAGTCATCGCGATACTATTGATTGATAAGTCATCTCCGAACCCGTTATATGGTAACCATCCTTATCATGCGTAATAACCTTAATGTAATTGCTGTTTGCATCAATAATCCATACCGTGTCTTTATCAATTTGAACAGTTGAAATTTCCTGGGGCATAGGTTGAATGGGTATACCTTGAACCATCACATCGTTATTGTTAAGAGGAACCACAACTTTATTTACAGCCCATATCGTTAGCACTGTAATCCAAATCATGATAATTAGTGCAAAATAATTTTTCGGCAACATCAAACGAACCCCTCCTCATTATCCCAAAAATTGGTATCCACCATTAGACGTTCCAAAGGTCATAAAGTTTCACTTCCTTAAAAAACAATTCCCACTCCCCCCCGTTACTTCAATAAAAAAAGCAGACCGCCGTTGCGATCTGCTGAGTCTACCTCTACCTACAATTACTATTTCTTTAACTCTGGCTCGGACTCGGCTTCGGTGACACAATATAGATTTCACGGATTTGCGTGTTTCCTTTTGTGTCAACATAGATCTTATATTCGCCTACTTCATACGTGCCTTTTGCGTTATTCTCGATAGAGAACGTTTTTTTGATTTCCTTAAATGAACCGTCGGAATACTTTTCCTTAACCGTGATAGTCAAGTTATTTCGATTACCTTTGAGTTTTTCTACGAAAGCCGTCGGCGTCGCGCCGATAACAGTGGCGGGAGGCGCAAGTAACGCCAGTAACTCTGCCTTAACGCTGCCTTCTGCCAAAATAGTGACAAAGTTGTGAGCCATAGCGATATCGGCAGCTGATCCAGACGCGAGAGCCTTTGAAACCGCGGCCCTTGCCGATGCTTCAAGCTTTTCATTGTATCCGCCATCGCTTAGCAGAAATAAATCCGTAAATATCTCTGAATTCTTCAATTGTCCGCTTGCAACTTCGAATGTGCCTCTGGAGCCGTCGGATTCATCCGGGCCGTCGGATTCATTGAGCATGATCGCTACTCCGATTCTTCCGTTCGCGAGCTCAGATGCAGGATTACGATAAAGCGTATTAAACGGAATCTTCAAATCGTAAATCGTCGTTTTCGTCTCTTCATCTCGCGTAACCTTTGCCACGATATCCGTAATCGGAGCAGTCGGCGCATTGCCGCCTGAAGGACGAGTCCAAGCCCATTTGATCACTTCGTTATCGTTATTGAGCGCGAATCCCAATTCATTCCGCGTCGTGCTGTCGGTTACCGGCTTACGCAAATCAACGCCTAACTGCAAATTATCCTCTCTCCATATATTCCCGCCCGTCTGGCTGTTAAAGTGCACGTCGTCCTTAACGACAATGTACGCGTATAAATTGTCGTCGTCCCATGCGAAACGCGATGCTGCACTGAGATCTTGCGGACTATCCCACGTTCCCGCTGTTACATAATCTTTGGTGTCCATAATGAATGCAGGAGTCGAGGCGCTCATGGCCGGATTTCCCGCGCCGGCGGCGCTTGCCTTCTCAGCGTAAGCCGCATCTAATTTTACCGTATAGGTGTATTCGTGCCCGTCTTCTAGCGCCAGCTTGAACGTGATCAGACCTGCAACATATGGCGGTAAGTCTACGGTTACGGATTCGCCTGCCGCAAGCGCGCCAAATGGGACCGGAACGAATTCTTCGGCATAAGCAGCCGGGGAAACGATCCTCAACGTTCCAGGCGCGGAAACTTTCCCGCTGACATTGTACTTGAAGTTGAATTGTTGCTGATCTCCGTTTTGGATGAAGTTAAACACGAACGGTTCCGCCAATAAATCCGAGCCGTAAATGCCATACGGGTTGCCTGCTGGCGTGCTGTTTCTCAAACCGGATGCGTAGTAATTGTTACTAAGCTCTATCGACGTGCCTCCGTCTCGCAGCATGGCATACACATTATTATTCTGACCATCCTTTGACGGCTGGAAGTAAGAAGAATATACTTTCGCTCTTCCGCCGTGGACGTCAATACCCGGATTGTTGCCGGGCAGCTGAGTAAAGTTTGCTTGCTGGAAGCGAACGATACCGTTATTGACCACCGCGCCTGCAAGGCTAGGGCTTCCCCATAATGCGCTGTTGTATAGAACAAGTTCAGCGTTCGGGTGAATTTTATCGGTATTAGGTGTATCGCCCATCCTTACATACGCTCTCTCCGGCTCCGTCGCAATGTTCGTATTAACCAATTCCGAGTTGATCGCGATGATTTTGGTGTGTTCGTCCGCGTCTTCCACGTACAAGGAATACGCGCATCCGTCCGAGCCGTGACCGATCATCGTCAATTTGCCAGGGTACGCATATTCGCCGTTCCCCAAGTCTCTCTTCAGGAAGTGTACACCGTAAACCGAACCGTAAACGAAGTTGTTGAAAATCGTCTCATCTTCCACGTCGGAAAATTTGAGCGCGCTGAGGTATCTTTGCACGAATCCGTACACATCGCCGGAAGGCGCCGTATAGCCTTGACCAGCTGGAAGTCTCAAAGCGTAATGCGGATTGAGCTGCATATTTCTGATGAATCCGCCTTCCGAGCCTCCTCCGACCCAGATGCCCGCTCTTAAGAGAGTGCCTCCTAAATAATCGACATAGTGACCGTCGGTTCGATAGGAAGACAGGTCTATGCCTTTATCCCCGATCGGGATCGTTAAGTTGATAGCATATACGCCTGCGCCTTGTCCTTGTACCAAGAAAGGCGTTTTAATCGTTTGGTCAGGATCGTTAAGATTGACGCTGGTGATATTCGCTTGTGTAATGCTAAGTCCTCTGAGTCCTGCGTTAGTCTGAAGCCGAATAAGAGAAGCTCCGTTCTCTCCCTGATCTCCACCGGTGTAAGTCGTGAATATCGCCGTGCCGCCGCCTTGCGTATGGTGCTGTACGTCCCATGTTCCTCTGACTTCTACGCCTTCGGGAACGTTTACGGGATGATCCAGCCGATATCTTCCGCCTGGTAGATAGACCGTGCCGCCTCCGTGATGAACTTTAATATAGTCAAGAGCATCCTGCAGTTTTGCGGATATGTCCACGGTCGGCGCGTTGGCTGTTAAGGAGCGCGGAAGGTCTAGTCTAAGCACTGCGTTCGATGCTGGTCTCGGGTGTACGTCAATATCTGTTTTTATGTCTTTCGGAATAAGTTCAAACAGATAATCGACGTCGTTAACGATTTGAACCTTAGTGTTATTGCCGTCAGCTTTAACGTCAATCTTAAGGCCGTCGATGTGATCGGCAAGATTGGCGCTCTCGATGTTAAGGTTATAACCGGAGTTCACCGATTTGAGCGATCCGAAGATTGCTCCGAGATGCGCATGTTTGGACGCCTGTTTGAAGTTGCTCTGACTGAACAAGGCGTTGCCTTGATTAAGGAAGTTCAGGGCATAACCGTCGCCATATTCGTCGAACGAACTATCCTCGAAGGAGATCACGCCGCCTCTGGCGTCACTTACAATCGGACCCTTGAATGCAACCCCATTGAATTGGACGGAAGTGTCGAAACGCTCGTTGAAGTAAGCTGAGGTGTCGCCTCCGAATTCCGAATTCGAGATCAGCAGCCCGAAACCGTTAACGCTGTCTATAAAGAGGCCTGTTTGACAGTCTTCTGTCGTTACTCCGTAGAACTGCGCGTTCGGAGATTCGTTGCCGCCCGGTTCTCTTCCGATCCACATCCCTGTCTTATACCCTGAAACGCGCAGACCGGATATATATTCCCAGTCCGAGCGGTGCATCATAAATCCGGTAGCGTTCGCTCTTGTATAGGCTTTCGCATCCGAAAGATTCGGTGCTCCTACAAGTCCTGAATTCGACCAGTATTTCGGATCGATGTCGACGTTCTCGATACGCCCGATGTCTGTACAGGTGTGAATGACGATGCCCTTGTAGAGAGCTGTTATATGGCTGTTCAGAACATAGTGCATTTCGCTCGGAAGGGAAATGAATCCTCCCCAAGAGTTGACGAGATTCACGTTATCCAGCGTCACGCTGTTTCCGGTTCTTTGATAGAACGTCCACGGATACGGAATGCCATGAATCGTCTCCGTTTCCCCTGTCTTCTGACCGTCCTCGCCTCTCACTTCTACTACGGTTTCAGCATTAAGATCCTGTTCGGGGTACCAGACGGAAAGGTTCGTTACGCCTGTTCCTTGCTCCATGTCGATAAATCGATCGGACACGTTGGCTACCTTTTTCCCGCCTGTTTGATTTTCACGCTCGTCGGAATCCACGTACGTGTCATAATTGGCGGTACCCTTGCCGGCGTATACAGCGAGTATGGTTCCATCGATTTTACCATCGTAACGATCAGCATCCGGGTTATCCCACTCGCCGCGGAGCTGTACGCCCGCTCGCAATTTCAAAACTTGCTTATATTCATAGGTTGTATTGCCGTTCGCGCTTTGAACGCTAACCGTGCCGGTCGTTTCCGTACGGAACGCATAAGTTCCCGCCGGAATATAGACTACGCCGCCGCCGTCATTATAAGCCGCGTCGATCGCCGCTTGGAAAGCCTCTCTGTTATCGACATTCGCTAAATGTTCCGTTGCTGCCATCGCTTCTGTTTTCGCGCCGAAAGCCAGAACGTTATAGTCCGATATCGCCCAATCTTTCGCGTCGTGTTCCTGTGCGATTGCCGTTCTCATGTAGTTGGCATAATCGTATCTGTCCGGAACCGTCAACTCGAACGACTTCGTCTCGGTTACGGGAGCCGCTGCCAGGCCTCTTCTAACCGTCGCCGTGAGCGTTACGGTACCACCGCTGTCCGGACGGTTCGTCGGGACTATGCCTGCAGCGCTTATGAGAGTAGCGTTGGACGTCGTCCACGTAATATCCGTCATATTCTCGCCCATCGACGGAAGAACGAGATTCGTCGTCACATTTGCCTGAGAAGCATTCACGCCTTTGATAGAATCCCATGTCAGTTTGTTGACCATATGACTTACTGCATCCGCATCGGTCCCAGTGCCCGTTCCGCGAACGACGATCGTAAAGGTTTTAACGACCGGTGCTGCAGTCCCTTTGCTTATTGTCGCGGTGAGTGTTACCGTTTCATTGTTTTCTTGACGTGCTACTGCGCCGTTATTGCTGCTAATTACTGTGTTATTGGTAGATGTCCATACAATGTTTGTTCTCGCCGAACCCGCCGTTGCAAGTGTCAAATCCGTTTCAACCAGATCTTGTCTCGTATTTGCACCCTTGATCGCATCCCAATTGAGCGCGTCCGAAGCCAGTTGTACCGCTTCTGCGTCCGTTGGCGGAATTTCGGTTATTCGGATGCTCTGGATAATTGCTCCCGCCGTAGCGAAACGGAGGTGCGCGCCTTGATTTTGCGCGCCTATCGCAAAATTAGCTCCGTTAAGCACAACCTTTGAGGTTACCCAAGCGCTTCCGCTTCCAGTCGCCGGAATGCTAGCCGCTCTATAAGCATCAAATCCGGAGAAACTGCCAGGATAGATGGTGTTATAGTGCACAGAAATACCGCCGGCTGCGCTAGGTCTCCAGTATGTGACCGCTAGTTCGACCTTGTTTACCGGCTTAAGCCGATCGTCGTCTACAATAACGTACATAAAGTCGCCAACTTTCACGGCGCTTACAGCGTTTTGAGTTACTTTTTCCACGGCTACGCTGTCTCCGTCGAGGCTAATGCCTATGCCATTGCCTTGAAGCTTGTTGCCCGATTGAACAAATGAGCCGGAATCGTTGAAGTCAATGAACACTCCGGCAAGCTCGTTAGCCGTGCTGGCTACTGTCAAAGCAAAAGGTACCTGAACAGGCGTTGCGCTGCCTTTGCTTACTGTCGCCGTAAGGGTTACGGCTTTGTCTGCGTCAGGGTCGCGTGTGACGTTACCCGTTGCGGTATCTATGATACCTGCCGGATCAGCCGACCATGCGATAACCGTATTATTAGTCCCCGATGTCGGAAGTGTTAACGCCGTTCTTACGCCGGATTGATTCGCATTCGCATTCTTGATCGTGTCCCATGTTAGATGAGCAGCTGCGTCCGTTACGGCTTGGTTGTCGTCAATATGCTCCACTTTAACTCTAGTATGCGTTCCTGCGAATGGATACTGCGTACTTTGAGCCGTGCGTGCGAACGTATAGTAGGTGTCGCCTGTTGGTTTAACAAATGTCGCAGAATATACGCCTGCATTGAGCGTACCTGTCATCCAATCGCCTTCAGCCGGAGTGCTGCCAGATGTGTTGATAGCGAACTGCACAGCCTGACCGTTAGCCGGCGCTGACGACGATAACGTAACGTTGTTAGCTGTCTCCACGTATGCGGGAATCGGTTTCGGCGAATCCATGGTGCTCTGGAAGCGCGGGTTCTTGATATAGATGTCGCCTTGGGGCACAGTCGGCCATTGCATTTGCAATCTTCCCGCGTCAACCGTGTCCAGATTGACGGGATTGAACCCATTCGAAGAATTTGCCGCCGATAATTGCGCATATACCGTAAACCATCCGTTAACAGGCCCGTTTCTCATTTCGCCTACGTTAAGGTTAAGACGAGAATTGGTATCCAGATTGTTGCCGCCAGCCGCTATGGCAATCCAGTTATTCCCGTTAAAATTCAAAAGGTCCGCATGAGTCACATACATATCGAACACAAAATACTGATTCGCGTAACCTAACAAATCCTGATTGCCGCTGCTATTAATAAAGCGGGCATCCCAGATCCGTTCAGCGCCTGCGCCGATTCTTCCAGCGCCCAACTTAAACGCGATATTTCCATCCGGCGCAACCGCAGTCGCTCCCTCATTTGTATTCGGGAAATAAGTCGCAGCCCGAGCGTTGACCGCAGCCGGCACAGCTTTCACCGTCACCGTAATCGCTTTCGAAGCGCTTGCGGCACCTTTGGTTATTGTCGCCGTGAGCACTACGGTTTTGTCTACTCCTCTATTAAATAAACGATCTACGCTTCCGGTGTTGCTTATTGCCGCATTGTCCGAAGACCATGCTACGTTCGTTGTTCCTATTGCAGCCGAGAGACTGAGTGGGGATTTCACATCGCTATCCAGCGTATTACTGCCTTTAATCGAATCCCATGTCAGCGACGCCGCCGCTGCATCTACCAATGCTTGATCGTCAATGGACGTTACGGTAGTTCTTGTCGATGCGCCGATGAAGTTGTAACTGCTGTCTGCTTTCGTGCGCGCGAATACGTAGTAGGTGCTTGCTGAAGGTAATGTGGCAAATTGATACGTATAAACGCTACCGTTGATAATTCCATCCACCCAACCGGATGCGGGAGCGTTACCGTCTTCGCTTATTGCAAATTCCACGGCTTGCCCGCTAGCCGGTGCGTTCGCAGTTACTGTTCGTGTTGCTGCGTCAAGTGCGGGAACCGATGTCGGTGAAAGCGGAACGCCTAACGTACTTTTCTGGAAACGCGGATTTTTAATGAAAACGGGGGTGCTAGGGACGCTAGTATTCCATTGCAGATGCATGGCCAGTCTGGTTACTTGGTCTAGCCAGGCGTCATTGAAATTCCCGGCTACGGCACTTGTCGACGATAACTTCGTATAGACCGTCGCCCATGTGCCCACCGCTGCATTTGTGATCCCGCTTAAATTAAGTTGAAGGCGGGAATCGGTATTAAACTTGTCCCCAGCGGGGTTACTGTCGCTTACGATGACGAGCCAATTGTTCCCTTGCATATTTTTAAAGCTCGCACTCGGAATGTACATCTCGAATACGAAGTATCCGTCTCTATAAGCTGATAAATCCTTTAGAGGCGATACGCTCGGCGTGAATAGGTTATCCCAAGGACCACCGCCCTTAGAGGTTCCGGTGTTTAAACTCCACGCTGCCTGTCCGTCCGGCGCATTGGTTGCTGTCGCCGTATTCCCATCAACACCTGCATTTACGGTCAAAAGCTGTACGGCATCTCCCCATGCCGCGCTGACTGACTTAGGTGGAGAAAACAATGAAAGCAGCATCGCTGTCACAAGCAAATAAGCTAATAACCTTCGTTTTATCATCCTAAAATTTCCTCCATATCTCATGCATTTTAGGTGTGGCTTGAGAACACTTTTCTTCTTTTACCCGCTACCGCATCACCTCTGCAATTCCAAATTTTCAATCCTGTAAAAGCGCACTCGTCAACAATCGACATTTTGTTAGCGCTTTCACTTTAAAACCTAAAAAAGGCATTTTACTACTTTGTTAACTCTGTAATCATTTTCCGGAATAATGCGTTTAACTATTGCGGTCTAGTCTTATCATACGAGTGTTGAAATCGAGTTTCTATGAGGCAATCTTCTCCTTACGAGGGCATTATTGTCCTGATGGAAACAGACAGCTACTAAAACACACGAAAAAGAAACTGAGAGAACATATACGTTCTCTCAGTTTCTTTTTCATTCTCTCAGTAATTTTCAATTACAAATAACCAAACCTCTCCGGCGAGAACGCCTTCTTGCACTCGACCGTCTGCTTCTCATCTAGACAATCTGCGACGAATCTCGCAGTTGCCGGGCTGAGCAGAATACCATTCCGGTAATGTCCGGCAGCCATTATCACACGGTCGGACGAGCTAAGCGGACCGAGCAGCGGGAAGCCATCCTGCGTGGAAGGGCGCAAGCCTGCCCAGCGATGGAACGGATCGCGATGCTCTAATTCTGGAAATAGCCGCCTGTTCCACTTCCGCAGCCGCTCGATGCCTTTGTCCGTCACCGAAGTATCGAAGCCCGCGACATCTTCGGATGCGCCGCAGACCAGTGTTCCGTTCTCCTTGGCAACTAAATATCCCTGACTGCTGAAGACCATGTGCCGCACCGGCAGTGCATCCGCTTCATATGCGCAAATCTGTCCACGAATCGGATACACCGGAATACGGATGCCAAATGTCTCCTCCAGCTCTTTCGCCCAAGCACCTGAGCACACAACCAGTCGGTCGCCGCTGAATATTCGTCCATCCGCTGCACGCACTCGAATTTCGGACTGCCATTCTGTCACGGCAAGCTGCTCCAGCTGCTCTATAATTTCCACACCCATAAGGCGGCAGCCTTGCTCCAGTGCCTTCACATAGTGCGGCGCATATAGATGGCTCTCTTCTGGTGTATACAGCGCCGCTCGTACATTCGAGGCCAAATTCGGCTCTAACCGCTGGAGCTCTCCGCCTTCAACGATGCGTGACGAAGCTCCGTGCCGGCACTGCCAGAGCTGTCTCCCTTCAAATGCAAGCAAATCCGCATCATGAAATACCGCGTAGAGACTGCCCGAATTCGTATATTCGAACGAATGTCCCGAAGCGAGCTTAACGGCAGCCTGCCACTCGGGATAGAGCTGCAAGCTCTCCAGACCTAACTGGAAAAAGGCATCTGGTCCTTCAACGTTCTCGGAATAAGGCGCAAGCATACCTGCAGCCGCGCCGGAGGCTTGCCCGCCGCAACGGCTAGTTTCCATTACCGTCACCTCGTGCCCTCTCTTTCGCAGTTCGAACGCGCAGGATAATCCGATAACCCCTCCACCCATCACGATCACTTGCTCTTTCATCCGATACTTACTCTCCCTTGCCTTCGAAGTTCTATCGCCTGCTCGTTCAGTTCAACTTGAATGCTTCGTAACCGCTGCTCGCCGATGCATACTTTTTCTTCTCCATTCGCCCCGACAGATAAGCAAGTCGCCCGGCTTCAATCGCTAGTCTCATCGCCCCCGCCATCCAGACAGGATCCTTCGCTTTGGCCACAGGCGTATTCATCAGCACAGCAGAAACGCCTAGCTCCATCGCCTGCGCAGCATCGCTGACTGTACCAAGACCTGCGTCGACGATAATGGGAACGCTAGCCTCCTCCACGATTAGACCAAGATGGTACGGATTTAGAATACCAAGTCCCGTTCCGATTGGAGCTGCACCGGGCATGACCGCAGCCGCTCCTGCTTCCTCAAGTCTTTTGCACATAATCGGGTCGTCAGTGATATAAGGGAGCACCGTGAAGCCTTCCTTCACCAATATTTCCGTTGCCTTGAGCGTCTCAATGGGGTCCGGCAAAAG
This sequence comes from Paenibacillus taihuensis, assembly GCF_003386535.1. Lineage (GTDB taxonomy): Bacteria > Bacillota > Bacilli > Paenibacillales > Paenibacillaceae > Paenibacillus_Z > Paenibacillus_Z taihuensis. Next base: position 23,038 of record NZ_QTTN01000032.1, on the reverse strand, counting down.
CGTGCGCTCATTGGCGCTAATCTCCACCTTAATCCAATCGCTTAATCCCGAAGCACGAGCAAGTCGTGCGATTCGCACTGCTTCATCAGCTGTCCTCGCACCAGACGTATTGGGCAGATAAGTATAAGCTTCATCCTGCACATGCTGCAGAATCGAGTCGTCCCGGGCCGATTCGAGATTAATCCGCCGAATAGCGAAGGTAAGCACCTGTGCGCCGGATGCTTTGATCGCTTCCTTCTGCACGTGCGGATTCGGGAACAATCCCGTCCCGATGAAGAAGCGCGAGCTTAATTCTTGATTGCCAATTCGAAACAGATCCCTCATTAACCTCAGCCCCCTCCTACAAAATGAACCAGCTCAATCTGCATATGAGGATGCACCAAAGCCGATCCCCACTGCTCAGCCGTCAGCACAATGCCTCCCGCTTCGACGACTAGCGGCTTCCCCGTCAATCCGTAATGCGCGACGACATCCGCTATGGTCTGAACGTCGAGCAGCTCGCATTCCTTCCCGTTAATGACCAGCTTCATTGCGGGTAACCTCCTCCTTGTCCTTGCAGCCAAGCTTGGCGAGGAACGCCCTGCATGTGCCGCTCACATCGTCGCTGCCTACGATTTCACTCACCGCACAAATACGAGCTGCGCCGGCTGCGATAACTTCGTCCACATTGCTGAGCTTGATGCCCCCAATCGCGACAAAAGGAATGCGGATTTCCGCAGCTACCTCGCTCACATACGAGACGCTTACCGGATCGACGACATCTGCCTTCGTCGCTGTACGAAAGACTGGCCCAACTCCGATGTAATCTGCACCTTGCGCTTCCGCCAAACGTGCTTCCTCAATCGCATGGGTTGAGATTCCGATGATTTTATCGCCCACCAGCTTGCGCGCTTCTTCCAAAGGGAGGTCGTTCTGGCCCAAATGAATGCCGTCCGCATCTGCCTCCAGCGCAATATCAATATGGTCATTGACGATAAAAGTAACACCATGCTTACGCGTCAGCTCCCGCAGCGCCTGCGCTTTGCGGAGCAGCTCTTCCTTGCCGCTTGCTTTATCCCGCAGCTGAATGATATCTGCACCGCCGATAATCGCTTCCTCCATAACCTCGATCAAGTCGCGGTTCGGATGAAACTGCTCAGCTGTAATGGCATATAGTCGAAAATCTTTCATTTTCAGAAGCCTCCTTTTTCTTTACGCACCGATATATCTCGCATATAACGTTTTGGCACGAACAACATCGTCAGTTCCCTGCACGAACACGCGCCCGTCAGGGAAGAGCACGAGTCGCTCGCCTTCCGGCAGTTCAGCGCGCACCAAGTATGCGTTCGACGTCAACTTCACAACCGCAGGCGCGAGCCGCTCGCCCCAAACCGTCAGATCAAGTGGTCCACTTCCAGTGAGCTGCACCGTCTCCCGTCCGCATAAGGATACCGCCAGCTCTGGCTGAGCTGGATCAAGTGCCGGGTACTGCTTCAACTGGCAGCACGGGCAGGACGCTGCCGGCTCTCCAAGCTTCATCTCATAATGGCGGTTATGCCATAGGTCGAAAGTTACGAGACTATTTCTTCGCTTATCTCCAGCGCCGACCAAGTACTTGAGCGCTTCCACCGCTTGATAGGAAGCAACGATATCGATGACAGGCGCAATAACGCCGATCGTATCGCATGTCTGCCCGCTTCCATCGGCGGTTTGAATGTAGCAGCGCAGACAGGGCGTCTCCCCCGGAACAAGCATTGCGCTCATACCATCCGCACTGACGGCGCCCCCATAGGCAAACGGGATACCTTTCCGAAAACATGCATCGTTAAGTAGAAAGCGAGTTTGGAAATTGTCCGTCCCATCCAGCACCAGATCGGTGCCATCCAGGAGCTCGTCGATATTCTGAACCGTTGCATCTGCAACAATCGCTTCGAGCCGAACGGAAGAATTAATACGAGCCAGCTTCTTCTCTGCCGCAATCGCCTTCGGATATCCCTGCTTTACGTCATCTTCGTCATACAACATCTGGCGCTGCAGGTTACTCAGCTCGACATAGTCGCGGTCAACAAGCCGCACGAATCCAACGCCTGCCCTCACCATATGGTTAGCCAGCACCGTGCCAAGCGCGCCCATACCAACGATACATACAGCACTTTGGCCCAGCTTTCGCTGCCCTGATTCACCGATTGGCGCAAACAACGTTTGCCTTGAATAACGAACGTCCATCAGCAGTACCCCCTTCTTGAAACGCAAACTGGAAACGCAAAAAAACCATTCGAGAATATACGAATGGTTACGAATACAGATTCGATACGTTCTCTACGCCAGCATTACCTGGTTCAGATTAACGGTCCGGGAAATACGTTCCCCATCTCAGCCGGACTTCATCCAGCACCCGTACATAGGTATGCAATTAGTATAACTATAGTCGAAGTGCCATTTTTTCTCAATAAGAGATTTGCGTTTGAATTTTCCGAAAATTCAATTGAATAAACGCCGCTCTAGTCATATAATAACAGTATTTGAAGAGGGAATGCGTAACTGGCGAGAGCGTAGATCACTACGGGGGAGCGCATTCGACAAACTAGCCGTTCGCCTGGGCAAAGCATTTGGTTATTCATAACCAGATGCTTTTCTATTTTCTAAGGAGAGTGCCAGAATGTTGACAGCTAAAAATGTAGCCGTACTCGTGTATGACCAAGTGGATGCGCTGGACGTAACCGGACCATTCGACGTGTTCGCAGTAGCGAGCAATTGGGGGCAGGACTTCCGCGTTTACACCGTCGCCTTGGAGTCTACCGCCCCTATCCGGACAATTAGCGGCTTAACGATCGTGCCAGACTTCACCGTATCAGACTGTCCAGATCCGTACATCCTGATTGTTCCGGGAGGCTGGGGATCGCGCAAGGAAATGCATAATCAGACGTTGACGGATTGGATCAACACAGCTTCACGGCGAGCAGCTTTTACGCTGTCTGTTTGTACGGGGGCACTTCTGCTCGCCAAGGCGGGGCTTCTCGAGGGAATGCGCGCGACAACGAACCGGCGGGCTATGGATTTGCTCCTAGAGGCAGCGCCTGCTAGTGCCACGTTGGTCGAAAACGTCCGTTACGTAGACAACGGCCGTCTCATTACATCGGCAGGTGTGACAGCGGGTATCGACGCGGCATTGCATCTCGTCGCGAAGCTTCACGGTGAGGAACGCGCGCTAGAGACTGCCTCTCGGCTTGAGCATGACTGGCGGCGTGAGCCTTCCGAAATGCTCGCGATCCGCAGAGCGACAGATGTAGACGTCTACGGCATCCGCTCCCTTCTGATCGGCGCCGCACATTGGATCCATGCAACGCACGGATTCTGGCAGTGGAAGGAACAGTATTTTGAACGAGTCGATATCGAGGCGTTTGTGCGAGAACATGAAGTGTTCGTCGCCCTACTTCGAGATGAGATTGTAGGCTGCTTCTCCGTTCAATGGGAAGACAAGGAGATTTGGGGAGAACTATATCACGAAGACGCGGGATACGTGCATCGATTATGCACGGCGCGAAGCCGTACGGGTGAGGGAATCGGCAACGAGCTCATCCGTTACGCGGAAAACTATATTTGTGCTCAAGGAAAAAGCTGGATTCGGCTTGACTGCATGGCCGACAACCCAAGTCTGAATGCCTATTACGTCAACTCCGGCTTCACCCACTGTGGCCGCTTTGACGTGAATGTCTGGAGCGTTAACTTATATGAGCGAGAAATTGGAAAGACACCGGCGCGTTAGCGTCGGTGTCTTTCTCTTGTATCTACAACTTTTCCTTCGTAAACGTAAGCACACTCAGCTGCTCGTCCACTTTATATCCATCGCATTTTGACAATTGGACATCAATAAAGTCCTGATTCCTTTCATGAATCCGTATAGCCCTGCACACAAACTGCGACTTCGCCTTATCTTTGGGGTACCATGCATCACGCGAATGATCAACGTTCCACATGATTTTCTTCCCATTTGAGCTGACGTCATGAATGACCGGTCCGCTATCCATCCCCGGTTCAATGATCATCAAGTTGTCTCCATTCCCCTCGCTAAACCGACTCACCATAGCTTCCATTCGCTTCAGATCAGCCTTATCGAAATTCAGAATATAGGCGTTATTTTCAGATGATTTCTGCGAGTCTGGCTTCGTTACAAGAACGGTGATGACACCGATCAGCGCGACAATAATCAAGGTCTGCAGGACAACGACGGTTCTATTCAAAATCATATCGCATCACCACACGGCGCTTGGTCGGATGGCTTACTTCACGAAAACCAGCTGCCACAAACGCATTGCGATTGCCGACATGAAGCTCGCCCCACGTAATCACTTTATCGGGAGTCGTAATCATCGGATATCCCTCCACCGCTCGTGCCCCGCTCTCTTTGGCAAAATCAACAGCTGCGCGCGCTAGCTCATACGTGATCCCGCGACCGCGATAACCCGTACGAATAATGAAGCAAGTAATCGCCCAAATACCTTCGTCACTCTTATCATCTTCACGGCCAATCCAAAGGGATTTGCTTGTTAATATATTGTTGTACGCAGTACGTGCCTCAACCGCGCACCACCCGACCGGTTCGTTATCGAGGTAAGCGATAAGGCCGCTCGTTGTATCGGATTCCGGATGATCACAGTCGGTCTGCGTGCGGAATAAGTAAGCCCGTTCATCGTCGTCTACTTGATTCCACTGCGAATTCGGAATCTTGAACCGCTGGCAGTAGCAGCGCACGCCGTGACACTTGGCAGGGCCGAGTACAGCCATCAAGTCTTCCCATGACGCTTCGTTTGCCGGCACGATTGAAATCGTTTGTTTCTTGGTCAAATTCCCCACCTCCACAGATTGCATACAACCACATTTCGACATCAGGCAGACAAATCCTTTAACTGGTAATTTCCCCTTTTATGATCGCTAACGGACTTAAAACCAGACTGACATGACGAATTCATATACAGGCGCCGAGATACAAAAACATGCATGTTAAATGAGGAGGTCCATTGTGAAGAAAAAAATTGCCTATATGTTAATTGGTGCAATGTGCGCCATCATTATGTCATATGGATTCGTTGCTTACGCAGATCAGAATTCGTCCACGACAACAGAGGACAACAAGACGACTACAGCAAGCGATACATACGTTGTCCCTACCAAGGCAGAGGCCGCCGCATTGGCTGCTGCAACTACGACAACTACGACAGCATCCGTTCAACCGAAAGCTACCGCGAATGCAGCTCCAATCACGCTCGATAAGGTGAAGAAGTTGGAGATGAAAATCGCCGGTACTAACATCAGCATCAAGATCGAACTCAAACATGAGGATGCCAAGACCGAATCTACGGTGGAAATCAATCGCGGCAAGAAGCAAGAAAAGCAGCTGACAGGCACTGAAGCGGCACAATTCATCCAGCAGCTTCTGGCTGCCCTTAATTTGCAGGCAAACATGAATAAACAACAGGTCGCGGACGTGTTGTTCAATCATTTTGAAGTTGAGCCCGCGAAAGTAGAGCTGAAGCTTGAAATCAAAACGGTCAATCAACCAACCGAGATAAAAGTTGTACATGAGAAAGATGATGAAGATGGCGACAAAGATGAGGACAAAGATAAAGACAAAGATAGAGATGACGATGGTGACAAAGCTAAATTAGCGAGTCTTCCGGTTGTGAAGTCCACTTCAGATGTTGCGCAGAAACAAGCTGCGAAAACCGCACAGCTTACGAAACAAGCAGAGAAAAAAGCGCTAATCGCGAAGAAGAAGGCGCTTCAAGAAGCTTGGAAGAAAGCGCACAAAGAGCAGCAAGCCACGAAAAAGCAGCAACAGAAGCTAGAACGCGGCGACAGAGACGGTGATCATCATGATGGTAATAATCAAGGTGACGAAGATGATGATCATGACGACGATCACGGCGACCACGAAGGTCATGGTCATGAAGGACACGATGACAGAGACTAATAGCTTGGTATAAAGCAGAAAAGCCCCTGTGAAGGGGCTTTTCTTATTGCGGCTGCACAGAGGCTAACCTCTATAATGGATTTATCCACTCTGATCTCCTAAATTTTATGGAAATCTTGAGACTATATTGGATTTATCCACTCATTAATCGCTAATTGAGCCGATATTGCCTATTTCGAGGAGAAATGATGGGATTATTCCACTAAAGCCAGCCATTTCAGCTTAAATGGCTATTTTACGTTGGATTTATCCATTATAGACAGCGAGATCCTAGAGGTCACAACGACCTTGACCTAGAATAAGACCTAGAGCAAGAGCATTACTCCCCTACTCCACCAACTCCAGCGCATTCAACAGCCCTTGCATATAACCAACCGCATGCGCGCGTGCGCGGTGTCCCCAAGGCGTATCATTGATGACGGCTGGCACATGGTCGTCCATCAAGAAGCCAGTGAATCCGGAGCGTTTAAGCTCCAGCAGCACTTCCGCGGGATGATAGTTACCCTCGCCCAGGAAGCACTCTTGAAACTTCGGCATCGTTCCCTGCACATCGCGGAAATGCACATAACAGATTTTGTTCCGCGGGCCAAAATATCGGATCATCTCCATCACATTCGCCGCACCCATGACCATCTCTGAGCAGCAGCCGAGGCACAGATTCAGTCCCCACGCATCGCTGCTGGCAATCGCTTCCGCCCGTTTGAAATTGTCGACCTGATAGAAAATTCTAGCCGTACCGTCCAGCATCGCGACCGGCGGATCATCAGGATGCAGCGCAAGCCGCACCCCACTCTCTTCTGCTACGGGAAGCACGGCTTTCAAGAAATAAGTATAGTTGTCCCACATAACCGACTCGTCAGCGATCCGCACTTCTCGGTTTGCAGGATACTTCACTTGGTTGATGCCGTTAGCTGCAACTGCAAGATCGAAGGCCGTACACAACGCACCGCCCCTTCCCGGCTCGGAAGAAGTCCGCCATACAAAGTTCGGCATGAAGTGATGCCCCAGAACCGGAATGCCTGCACGCCCCATGTGCCGGATAATAGTGCAATAGTTCTCAATTTGCTCGTCCCTGCCGGGCAACCCGAGCATGATCTTGTCATAGAATCGAATCGGAACATTCTCTATGGATTCCAGGAACAATCCATTCTCATCGCAAGTCTTCTTGATCGCTAGCAAATCCTCGTACGTCCAGCAATGCTCGCCTGAAATTTTCGGGGTGTTCAGTTGGACACTCGTTACACCTAACTGTTTCGCATACGTCATCGTTTCATGAGTCAGCTCTTGCATTTGACCTAAGGCAATTCGCATGTTCTGCTTCACTCCTAATCACCGTCCAAGTCCGAATTTGGAAACCAGATTTATCGTGTTTGCAGCTACCACCCTTGTACAATAAATGATCTATCGATCTATACATATATCAAAATCGAGCTCATATGCTCGAATTATTCAGCTACCGCACGATCCGCATCATCTCTACAACCGGCCGGCTGTCGCCTGGCAGAATCATCTCCGCTGCTTGCATTTGGGACGAGCCGTCTCCATCTAGAAAGATCCCATCGACGAGGTCCAAGTTACCCAGCTGCTCCAGAATCGCCGCTCGAAAATCCGCCAGCGTCCCTTTCGTGCTGCTCACGATGAGATAGAGTTTTCCTTGCCGGTCATAGACCGCAGCGCTGCGCAGATGGGCGTCGTCCATTAACGGCGCGTTCTCGCGAATCGCTTGCTCCTGCCACATCGCATCTTGCCCAAGGCTCATGCTGATGCCGCCCTGCGCCCAGAAGCGGAGCGGATCCTTCACCTTCAGCTCCGCTGACTTGCTCACGATCTGGACAGACAGCTGATTGCTCGCACCGTCCCAGACAAGCGTACCGCGCGCGTATTTCGTATTCTCGTCTCCCGTTCCATACTGCCCCTTCGCCCCGCCGACCGGCTGACCATTTACGATGCCCATGCTGAGCAGGCTCATATCGTAGAAGAACCCGCCATTGACGCCGTAATAATCGGATAAAGCGAGATTTTGCCGGACCACTTCAAGTGAGATGTTCGAAGGCTCCGTTTGCAGCACATGCAGCTTGAAGCCGTTCGCAGCTTCCTCCTCCAAATATTGATACTCATGCGCCGGGAAGCGGATCACATGATGACTTTCATGGCTATTGAGCATTTTCAGCATGAACACCAGCAAGATCGCAAACACAAGCAGAATCACGCTGACGATGGCTGCGACGCGTACTATACTAACCCGTTCCGACACTTCAATTCCCCTCTACTGAAACATGGATACTCTAGTTATTTTTATTCCTTCTTTAGAAAATCATTTAATTTCTTAATGTCGTCAGTTACATATTCAATTTCATGATTCCTATGTTTCATCAGAACATACAGTGGTGCGTGTGCTACGGTAATTCTCTTATCCGGTATTCCGAGACCTGGAACTCCGAAACTATAGCCGCTTATTTTATTATTCGGGTCTTCCAATCCATCGATCTTACCATTAGTCGCTGGATTCTCATAGACCAATAGTGTAGATATTGGGATTCGTGCTTATACTGCTAATTTCATTATAGTCTTTATATGAAAATAACGGTCCTTAAAGCAGCGTTAATGCTTGATACTTTTCAGTATTACTCCCCCTTAACTCTAGAACCCGTTGTCTCTTACAGCTTCACTCCCTTATACCTTCCAATGACTGGAAAGTTTCGTTCGACTGCCAAAAAGGGAAGCCGAGCACCATGCCCGGCTTCCCTCCCTCATGCCTTTAAGGATGGAACGACTTCCAGAACTCCCCGTTCGTATCAATAATGCTCCGAATCTGTGCAAAAGGAATCGTGAACGTCACGAATCCCGCAGCATACGGCGCAATATCATACGGATTGAAGTAGAGATGCAGCGCATTCTCGGTGACGAAGAACGGCTGATCAGGGCTGATGCCTTTGTACGTGTCGGGGAATACGTACGAGTATTGCGGGTCTTCTTTGATCTGCCGGCCGACGATGTCGCTCAGCACCTTCACATAATCGCTATCCGGCTTGAACAAGTCTTTCAGCGTGAACATACGGCCCGACACCAGATTGAGAATCGCATAGACTTGCGTCGGCATTCCATGCGCGGCGCCGAATGGGTAATTGTAGCCGGTAAGCTCGAGCTCCAACAGCTGGTGCTTGAAGAACTTGACGTCGAAATCGCCGTTGTACGAATAATCGAGCTTCTGATTCGGAGGAATCGGCTTCACCTGTGACATCTCTTTCAGCTTCGCATTGACTCTCCGCATCGCAGCTTGATCGGCCATCCCTTCGACTTGCGGATAGTAGACGAGATAGTCCGGATTCGGATTGTACTTCTCCTCTTTGACAGCATAAGGCGGCGCAAGCGGAATGACGACATTTTGCGCCCAAATGATTCGTCCGGGGCGGTTGCGGTACGAGAGACGCTGATCGACAAACGCTTTGATAATCCCGCCCTCTTCGACTGTCAGCGAGCCTCGTCCTTGAACGCGCGGATAACCCTGAGCAGGCTTGCCCGTGCGGTCGATCAAATACGTCTGCTTCGTATCGGACACGGAAGCGAGACCGTTCTGATAATCCGATACATCGTTGAATATGAAATCGGTCAGCCGCTTCCCGTTCCAATCTGCAATGGCATAGATCGAACCGACGAAAGGCTGCTCTTTATCAATGGCATTGCCGAGCGCAAACCGTTCCTCGCCCAAGCTGCGCACATCGTTATACTTCGGTTCGACGGTGTATTCGCCCTTCTTATTGATGACGCCGTATTCGGAGTGGAAATCCGCGGACGTATTTACGACGGCTCGCCCCCGCTCGAATGGCATAGCTGCATAGTAGGTTGGCTGGATGACGATTTTGCCGCGGTCGTCGATATAGCCATACTTGCCGGAAACATCCCGCTGGAACGAGAGCATTCCGTCCCCATAAGGACCGACATAGGCGAACGGATATGTGGCGAGTCGCCTGCCGCTTGTATTGATCAACGCGTATTCATTTTCCTTGATCTTCACAACGGCACGCCCGTTCGTGAAATCCGTCGCATCCTCATACTGCGCAGGGATCACTTCATTGCCATCAGCATCGAGGTATCCATACAAGCTTTGCGAGGAGCCGTCAGGCATTTCTTTCGAGATATAGAAGAGCGATCGTCCTCCACGCATATCGGCTATGTATGGATAAGCGCGCTTCGTGAGCACCTGCCCGCTCTCGTTGATCATATGAAATCCTTGCTTGTCGATTACAGCCGCGCGCCGCTCCGAGAATGGGTAGATGGAATCATAGATTGGCTGCACAACATAGCGATTGGTAGAGTTGATAAGCCCCGCTTTGCCTCTCTCCGATACGATTGCGAGACCGTTCTTCTGAAAATCATTCGCATCGTCAAAACGTGCAGGAATCTCCATTCTGCCGCTGCCGTCGATATACCCCCATTTGGTACCGCCGACAAGCTTAAGCGACGCTGGATACAGACCAACCGCCCGCGACATGCTCGCCCGATACTGCGCATCTGCAAGATACTCCCAGTAGAGCGGCGCGCCTGGATACCGTCGCGTCAACTCCCCGTAATAGCGGGCAATGTTCGGATAGTATTCGGCATATGCATCCTGCGCTTCTACGAACTCATTGCCGTTCCACTTTACGACTTCAACGCGGTAAGCCTCCCCTGATTCATGGGACCACAGCGCAATACAGAGCGTATCATCGGCATTATTCCTGCTCGTTACAGGTGCCGGCTCCAAGTAGCTGTAGTGCATCTCAGCAGGTGCAATATCGATTAGCCCATCATCGGTCCACTCGTAGACGGATAGCTTCGAATACGTTTGGCTAACCTGCCAGCCGATGACCAGATTGTTCGAGCCCGTGCGCGTTATCGGCATCGCAGTCATGAGCGTCACGCCGTAGCCCGGCGCAGCTAGGCCGGAGACCCGCTCCCATACGCCGTCCTGATAGCGGAGCGCCAGCAGATGAAGTCCGCCGTTCAATCGGTAGACCATCACCGTTTCGGGGATGTGATCTTCATTCATATCAACTGCGCAAATCGCAGCTCGCGGTATCGTGCTTTCAATAAACTCCAGCTCAGCGCCATACGGCAAATAAGCGCTGGCAAACTGGAAAAGCTGCTCGTTATACGGGGTCATTAGGCAGCATCCTCCCTTTGTCTTAGGCATGCTTCGCCTTAATCGTATGCAGGTACGAGTCAACTTAGTAACATTTTTGAGAATTGGTCGCATGCAACATAGTTGGCTTGTCTAAACGATATTGACCCCGTTAAACTGTCATTACCTAAAGAAACACTGTTTCTCTAGACCCACACGAAAATCGTTTTATATAATAAGGACTCACAAGTGAAAACTAATGGGTCGGGGGAAACAGCGAATTGAATACCGAAACAAACAACAAACAAGCCGAGATCGGCGCATGGATCAGCATCGGTGTTTATATCGTGCTCTCCTTGCTCAAGATCGGGTCAGGCTGGTGGGGAAAATCAGAGGCGCTTATGGCGGACGGCCTGAACAATACATCGGATATTTTCGCATCGCTTGCGGTGCTGATTGGGCTGCGGATCTCGAATAAACCAGCGGATGCCGACCACCAATACGGCCACTCGCGTGCCGAGACGATTGCTTCGATGGTCGCGTCATTCGTTATGTTCGGGGCTGGTATCGAAGTGCTTCGGAGCGCTTTTGCCAAAATCGTTCGGAAAGACATTGTCGCTCCAGATCTGTTCGCAGCATGGGTTGCTGTATTCTCGGCTGTCGCGATGTACGCAGTCTACCGCTTCAATCGTTCACTGGCGCAGCGGACACAGAGCCATGCGCTGAAAGCAGCCGCGCTCGACAATCGCTCCGATGCCATCGTCAGCTTGGGCACATTCGTCGGCGTTATCGGCGCAATCTATGGTCTGCCGTGGCTGGATGCAGCGACCGCAATCCTCGTTGGCTTGCTAATCTGGAAGACGGCGTGGGACATCTTCCGCGAAGCGACGCATATGCTGACCGACGGCTTCGATGAGCATGAGCTTGAGAAGTATAAGGAAACCGTGCTTGCGCTGGACGGTGTCGAAGGGGTTCGTGACATTAAGGGGCGCGTGCACGGCAATCAAATCTTCGTGGATGTCGTCATTGAAGTGGATCATGAGATGAATGTGCTGGAGAGCCATGAAATTACGGAGCATGTGGAGATCGAGCTGCTTGAGAAGCATCAGGTCATGCAGGTACATGTGCATATCGAGCCTTATATACAGAACCAAAGACTAAGCAAAGCTTAGTCTTTCGTCGTTTTATGGAGCAAATTATGATTTCGCAGGAAATTATGAATTATGAATTCACTTCGATAACGGTGTTGTCTTGCGTGAACTCTTCTATGAATGTGCCGAAATTGTAAGTCGGCGCGTAGCCCAGCTCTTGCTTCTCGCGCGTTAATTCCGCAGGATGAATCGATTCCGGCATGTGAAAATTATATTTCTCAATGATCGCCGCAGCGCCGGGATAGAGCTTCTCCCATGTTTCGAGCCGCTTCCCTTGTTCGTAGGCTGCAACATCCGCTTCCGTGAAGCGGTCCTCGCGAACGATATGGTACGCGCCGAATGATTGCTCGCAAGTTGTCGCCTTCACGACGGCTTGAATGACATCGCGGCGATCGACTCCGCCATGCAGCAGCCGCTCGCCGTAATGCGCGCGCGATCGGAACGGTGTAAAGTCGGCCGGGCGGGGCATGATCACTTCAATGCCGTGCTTGCGATTGTAAAATTCGCATAGCTGCTCGCCGAGCTTCTTCGTGTACGCGTAGAAGTCGTCCCCGAAGAAGGACATGCTGGACAGCCAGACGACGCGGCGAACGTTCTGCCGCACGGCCGTTTGGAACATCTCGAAAGTGCCGGTGACATTAAGGTCGTAGAACGCTTTTTCGGAGAAGGCGCCCATATGGATGCCATGGTAAGCTGGCGTATGGACGATAATATCTACGCCTTGCGCAGCCTCATCAAGTGCGTGCGCCTCTCTCACATCTGCTGGAAACCATGCGCGCGTCGACGATGTAGAGCTTGGTGGTGCGATATCGGACAGCCGTATGTCATGCTCTGGTGGCAGTGCTTGGAGTACCCCTGTGCCGACATTGCCACTTGCTCCTGTAATCAGAATCTTCATATGTACGCCTCCTACATAGCTCGAGATTGATGTTAAGTGAAATTCAGCATGAAATTCAGCTTCATCGTCCACGAGGTTCCTTCCATCCCGCAGCGTTCAAATTCAAAGCGTTCGTACAATTGAACAGCACTGGTGTTGACCGGGTCTACGCTGAGTGAAAGCGAAGGAAATCCGCCCGCTCGCGCATGTTCGATAATAGCTTGCATAAGCGCGATGCCGATGCCTTGTCCACGATGATCAGGCGAGATCGCAATGCCAAGCTCCGGCGTGCCGGCATCTACGAAACCGTAGCCCTTATTTGCCTCGTCAAACAATCGATACCAAACTGCTCCGACAAGCCTCCCATCCACTTCGGCAACGAGAGCAGCATCTCCTGCTCTGCCCCAGCCTTCGTGATACTTGCGAAGTGACGGTTCATTCAGCAGCTCATCCCTCGGCGGCTTGTTCTCCAATATATGAATCGCTTCGTAATGCATATTCATTAGAAAATCCAGCTCCGACGGCTTCATCGGTCTAATATGCAGCATAGTTGCGCTCACCTCAATGTTATGTAAAGTGTGACACTCCCATATTACCAAAATTCGTATGAGGCTACCGAAACAAAAAAGCTGAGAGAGCTGATTTCGCTTTCTCAGCTCCGAGCGTTGCGATTTTCCGGCGGCTCCTGATTACGACAGTACGCCGGAGCTGCCCAGCGCTGCAACGAGTTACCGTGCCAGTTGATTTCCGTTGGCGGTTCAGCCGTCGTTGCTGCGGAGTTGTCACTTATAGATACTTTCTTGTTCACTCTCGATCTCTCAGCTGATTGTTTTTACGCAACATGTGAACCCCCTTAAGTCATGTTCAGGTGACCCTGACATCTGCAATGTAGCATGCGATCCTTAAGTTTCGAAATAGACTTTTCCTGTAGGTTCGTGCGTAAAAGCTCAGGTTTGGCTGTATTTATGGTTAAAAGAGACATTTATGCGGCTATGAGCACCTGTTATTAGGCATGGATCGGAAAGGTTAGAGGCAGCACGGAGGGAACTGAGAAGGTGTATGTATTCTTTCGATCATCCGTGTCGAAAATCCTGCTTCGTTTACTTCGAACGCGTGTTCAGGCTTTACTACGTGGAGATATGATGGTCGAAAGGAAATGATCTTGTGCTGCTCGCAATTGCATTATTCATTCTTGCCGGACTTGCCGAGATCGGCGGCGGGTACTTGATCTGGCAGTGGCTGCGCGAATCCAAGCCATGGTCCTTCGGTCTAGCGGGAAGCCTTATCCTTGTCTTCTACGGCGCCGTGCCAACGTGGCAAAGCTTCCCTTCGTTCGGCCGTGTCTATGCAGCCTATGGCGGCGTGTTCATCGTGCTTGCCGTGCTGTGGGGCTGGCTCGTTGACAAGAAATCGCCCGATTTCTACGACTGGCTCGGCGCTGCGATCTGTATCATCGGCGTGTCCATTATCCTGTGGGCGCCTAGAGCATGATAACAAATAACCCGGCAGCTCGCGAGGAGCTTACCGGGTTTATTTGTTGATTAACTTATCAGGTTCAGATACGGCAGATCAGAGAAGTTAGAGAAATTAGGTCCAGTACCAGAAGAAGAGCAGCAGCATTGTGAAGCGCACGACTTCATATGAAGTATCGACAGCTACGACCGTCCAGCTCTTGAACTGCCATACTTTCTTGCCGACTGTGAACGGAAGCGTGAAGCCGGCTGTCAGCAGCATCGTGAACCAGAAGGCATTGGCGAAGCTATCGCCATCATAGCCCAAGGCTTGTCCGCCAGCGCGCCACAGCTCCAGGCATACCGCATAAGCAATCGAAGTAACGAACGACACGATGATGTAAATAACGAAAGATTGGATGATACCGGCCTTCGATGGTTTCGGCGTCTCCGTTCGGTTCGCTGTGTTGCCGTACATGTCGCGCTGATACGGCTTCTTCCAAATAACCGCCATCCACAGGAATCCCAGCACCAAAGATAAAATACCCGATACAACAACTGCTCCGTAATTAATGGAATCGAACATGTAAAGAACCCCTTTTCGGCGAAAATAATGATTTGTTAATATGAAACCTTTTGGTTTCGTTTTGTATTATATAAAACCATTTGGTTTCCTGTCAAGAGGTATAAAAAAGCCCACCGCCTTGAGCGGCTGCTCGAAGCAATGGGCTGTTTGTGATAATTGCAGGGTATGAAAAAGGTATTACACGAATGGCTGAATTAACGCGGCCATCTCTTGTTTGTTGGCAGCAGCTGCGGGAACGGCGTGTGCGGCTCCATCTGGTACCAGTACGCTACGGACGAGATGTCGTCCGAACGCTCGAACAGCTGCGCATGATCATGGCCGATCTGTTGGATCGTCACGCGAAGATCGCTCTCGAACCGAATTGGATCGAGCACATGCCAGCGGTACATGCCGTGCATCGGCACATTATGGCCGTACCATGCGTCAATCTCGGTCGTTTCTTTGTAAAACTTGTAGCCGAGGTATGGAGTCGAATACGATTCCGGCTCATTCGACTTCGAATTCGCGAAGCACCAAGCGCCGCCCACGTAATCCTCTGTACCCGTTCCGCAGATAGTCGGCCACTCTTCATCGCCGTCCATGAAGAACTTGATCTCGCCCTCGCCCCACCAATTGCGCTCGAGTGCAGCCCACGCAAGGTATGTACCGATATATTGCCCTGCGCCTTTCACTTCATCCAGGATCGTGTAATCTTGGCCGATTTCGGTTACATGCTCTCGGCGCCATTGGGCATGGAAGTACGCTGCGTTCTCCGGCAGCTCATCCACCAAGGAGTAGTTGAACGTATAGAAGAATCCACCAATTTCGACGGCGTGCTGGTTCTCGATCGTAATCTTCGCCGATTTGCGGAAAGGCATCGGAATGTAACAGTTCATGCCGCCAGTCGGCGCAACCGTGATCGGCAGCGAGCTTACGTTCGTGCGCACGCCGAACCCGTTGCAGAAGAAATCGCCAAGCGGCACTTCGACGGACGGCGTTTCCTCGTCGTCCCAGAACATGCGCAGGACGAGATCACGCAGTACATATTGCTGTGGGTGGCCTTTGCCTGTTTGGTCCGTAACCGTAATCCAGAAGTGCTGGATAATACCCGCACCTTGAATCTCCGCAAGCGTTGTCACTTCGCCTTGCTTCAGCGTGATGCAAGGTCTTCCTTTGCGGGCCACGCCGAGATTGCTTGCGTCTTTGCCGCCCTGCCCTTTCTCACCGTTCGGATTTTCTGCTGAAATGGAGCGTGTGCGTGCATTTGTGACTAGCGGAGCGGAAGCGAGTCCGAGTCCAAGACCGTTATTTTGCAGCATCCTCTTTCACCTCATGTATCATATATTGTGTTAAGATGAACTCATTATATAATGGATTACATGGAATTCCGTTAGCAGTTGTTGTGCAATTTGTTATCAAATATTGCTGAGGTAGGTGTCTCCGAGTATGAGCCTGCAGATGGAAATAATATCGCCTTACATACGAGTAGCTATCGACAGTGTCGTGGACGAATCATGGGCGGTCACTGAGCGCGTCATTTGGGATTATGAACTCCTATATTTGATGGAGGGACAGCTGCTTGTGATGGTGGAGGATCGGGTATATCATGGGACAGCCGGAGACTTCTTCTTCTTCAAGCCAGGAGAGCGGCACTCCATTCAGAATATTGGCGGGACGCGTGTACGGCAGCCGCATGTGCATTTCGATCTGTACACGGATGCGCTGAGTGCACAGATTGGTGTCTCGTTCAAGCCGCTAGAAGCGATGACTTCGAAGGAACGGAGTTGGATGAGGGCGAATG
Source organism: Paenibacillus taihuensis (assembly GCF_003386535.1). Lineage (GTDB taxonomy): Bacteria > Bacillota > Bacilli > Paenibacillales > Paenibacillaceae > Paenibacillus_Z > Paenibacillus_Z taihuensis. The sequence goes on along the minus strand of NZ_QTTN01000032.1, from coordinate 6,142 downwards.
AGCTGGCTGAGGCTCCTTATGATGTGCCGAGTTATTTTCGCCCGAGCGATGGGCTTCCGATCACGCAGGCGTTGTTCGGGCTCATACGCGAATTCGAGACGAAGCCGCCGTTCTATGAGCTGCGGATGAAGTCTGCCTTGCTCGCCATCTTGGCGCAAATCATGCGGGAGCAGTATTGGGGCAGCAAAACGAGCAGCGACGGACATATGGAGCTGCTGGCCGATGTGCGCAGCTATATCGAGAATCATGCGAACCGCAGCGTGAAGCTGGACGAGCTGGCTGAGCGGTTCCACTTGAGCAAGTTCTATCTCATCGGCTTGTTCAAAACGATGTTCCATATGACGCCCATCCAGTACCATCAGCACATCCGGATCGAGAAAGCGAAAACGATGATCCAATTTACGCACCACTCGCTTCAGGACATCGCCGACCAGTTGGGCTATGCGAATATCCATGCGTTTAGCCGGGCTTTCAAGACGAGCGCGGGATGCTGCCCGTCGGAGTTTCGACGGGCTCGATAGCGGGGACGGTGCGGATGGCACGGGCTGCTAGCGCGGAGAGTTCGGCCGGCGGGTGGGCGCGAGGCACTTGGCGCGGTGGGCCCGCTGGGCGATAGATGGCGGGCCGATAGCCGCGGGGCGCTTGGCCATTGGTGAGCGGCGGGAGAATGTGAGAGACGGATTTTCCGGCTCTCAGCCTAAGCAGGCTGCCGATTCGGGCGAGTTTTTGCTGTGAGAGACGGTTTTCCCGACTCTCACTGCGAACTTGCCGCTGTTTTCGGGCTGAGAGTCGGGTTTTCCGACTCTCAGGCTAGGCAAACCGCCGATTCGGGCGAGTTTTGCTGTGAGAGACGGATTTCCCGACTCTCACTGCGAACTTGCCGCTGTTTTCGGGCTGAGAGTCGGGTTTTCCGACTCTCAGAACAGCCTGCTTAGCTGCTATTCCAGCTACCAACCTCACACGACGCATACCTCTAACTAGCTAATCCTTCCACTACCCAATTAATCCTACTTAACATGATACTCAAACAAATCACTTTTACTTCCCCAGACCCTACTTCTGCTCCTGCTCACCATCCTCCCGCCCACTTGCTAATCCTTCAACCACTCCATCCCCTGCTACCGCCGACACTACAAATTACTTTCACCTCCGCTCCCCACCATTCCCAGCATGTATCCAACCACACCTCCAATCGCCGTAATATTATGAAAACAAACACTCATATTTTCATAGATTCAAGGAGGAATGGATATGGCAGATTGCAACGCCCAAGCAACTGGCAACTGCTCGGAAGCCGAAGGCTCCGAAACGAGCCGTAGGCCTATACGCGCACGCCGAAGGCGAAATCACGCTCGCGCTCGGTGACCACTCCCACGCGGAAGGGCAACTAACGACGGCAAGCGCCATGAACGCGCATGCCGAAGGAGAGCTCACCCAGGCGACGGGCCTCGACTCCCACGCCGAGGGGCTTCAAACCATCTCCAGCGGCGAAGGTTCGCACGCCGAAGGCGAGTCCAACACCGCGAGCGGTCGGGCTTCGCACGCCGAGGGCAATCTCACCGCCGCGAGCGGCATCGCTGCCCATGCGGAAGGTCGGCGCACGCAAGCGACCGGCGATCTCTCGCATGCCGAGGGCAACCAATCGATCGCCAGCGGCCAGTCCGTTCACGCCGAAGGCGCGATTACGACAGCGAGCGGCTTCTCGTCGCATGCCCAAGGCGTTAATACAATCGCAGATGGTGCGTTCTCGCATGCGGAGGGTCTCAACACCTCGACCAATATGCTCGATGGCGTGCACATCATGGGCCAGTTCGGTGTTGCCAATGCACAGCCGTATTCGTGGTATCTGGCCAATGGCACAGATGCCCAAACACCTGGACTTGCTGCCGAGATACTTAGCACCGGCGATATCAAGATCGACGGCGCTGTCAGCAGCCCCGCCGCCGACTACGCAGAGATGTTCGAGACATTCGATGGCAATCCAATCGAACCCGGCTATTTCCTCGGATTAGTCGAAGATAAAGTCCGCGTCGCAACGGCAGCAGATCCCTACATTGTGGGTATATCGAGCGGCAAACCTGCTTTTCTCTCCGGCAACGCCGAGCTGAACTGGACACAAAAATTCTCACCGACGAATGGGGGCGAACGCTCTATCAGGATGTTACCGTACCCGCCTATCTTGATCAGAACGGACAAGCAATTATACCCGAGCATACAGCGCGACAGCCGCAGCTGAATCCGGATTGGGACCCAAAGCAGCCATATGTCCCACGCCTTAACCGACCGGAATGGGTGGCGGTCGGCATGGTCGGCAAGCTGCTCGTTCGAGACGATGGCACCTGTCAACCCGGTTCACTATGCAAACCGAGCGACAATGGCCATGCTACAGCAGCAACAACCGGCAGCGGATGCTATGTTCTGAAGCGGACAGGTCCAAACCAAGTGCTAGTCCTATTCGGCAACACATTCAAGACGATATAAAAAAAGAAAGCCGCGAGCACAAGCTCGCGGCTTTCCCAATTCCCTACACTAAACATCCACGCTTGCCGCCGACGGCGCAATCGCCTTGCGCTTCATATTACTCAGCGCAACGCCAGCCAAGATCAGCACCCCGCCGGCGATCTGCGCAGGCTTGATTGAATCTCCGAGCACGAAGTAGCTGACAATGATCGCGATAAACGGCGGAATGTTCATGAACATCGCGCTCACCGACGCGCCGACAACCGAGATCCCTTTGTTCCACCAGAAACCGGTCACGCCTTGACCAATAATCGCCACTGTGATGAGCAGCAGCCAAGTCATCAGATGATGGCTAGCGTGCAGATGCCCGTCGATACCTTCGTAAGCAACAGCCGGCGCCATCAGGATCGTCCCAATAACGGTGGCGTAAATCGTCACTTCATACGAAGTCATCGCAACCGTCAGCTTGCGGATGAACAACAAGCTCACGGACATCCCGAGCATGGCAAGGAGCAAGTAAATATCGCCTTTGGAGATTCCAAGCTCCTTGCCGCCAAACAATACGATACAGATGACGCCGATTAACGCAACAAGAGCGCCGGAAAGCTTCGTCACAGTAATCTCTTCCTTCAAGAAGATCCGCGACAGCAGCGTCGTCGCAATCGGCGAAAGCGCGATAATAAGCGCCGCGTTCCCAGCAGTCGAATGCTGCAGGCCCGTGAAATAGAACAGCTGGTTAATCAGCGTACCCGATATGCCTGCCAGCAGCAGCAGCCCCCACTCCCGCTTGTTCGGCCATCTCATCGAGCGATTGACAGCCGCAATAGACAGAAGAAACAGCGACATGACGACGAGCCTTGCAAACGATAGAAAGATTGGCGAGAAATCGCGCAGCATATACGCGCTTGCCACATAATTGCAGCCCCATAAGAACGAGACAGCCCACAATTTCAAATAAACGGATCGATCCGGCATTTCAATAAATCTCCTTCTACTACCTTCTTATAGCTTCTTATAACTTCTATTACCTGCTATTCACTTCATTACTTCGGATGCACGGACTGTCCTAGCGCCTGCGACCGCTTATTCGAACGCAAGTACGACATGACTGTCGCCAGCGCCATCAGTGCCGCCATGAACCAGAAGACAGCATGCAAGCCGGTAATAAACCCGCCAAGCGACGACTTATCGCCGTTCATACCTACTTGCGTCCCCGAGAAAATCGCCAGCATCGCTTCATGCGGAATGCTGTGCGTCACGATCGGCATGGAGAACGCGATGCTGAGCATCATGCCCATGTTCGTTGTTAGGGAGCGGATACCCGACGCTTCGCCGCGGTATTTTGCACCGGCCGCATTCATAATGCTGCTCGAGTTCGGCGAGTTGAACAACCCTGAACCGATACTAATAATGGTCATGTAAACAGCCAAATGCCAGAACGGCGTGGACAATCCGGTATCGAGAGCCAGACCAGCGAGGCCAAAAATGCTCAAGAGCAAGCCGAGCGTAGCCGGCATCGTCTCCCCATACTTATCGCCAAGGCTTCCGGCAAGCGGCGAAACGACGAGCATGCCTGCCGCAAGCGGAATCGTCATAATACCCGCGACAAGCGCATCCTTCTCAAGCGCGCCTTGGAAATAGAAAATCAACATGAACATCACGGCCATCCGGGCAATTGCGTTCAACGTTGCAGACACGATGCCGAACGAGAAGATTCGGTTCGTGAACAGCGGCAGATGCAAGAGCGCATTCGGATGCTTCCGTTCACAGATCAGGAATACCGGGAACAGCACAACAAAGGCTGCGCCGGAAATCCAGACCACCGACGAAGTCCAGCTCTGAATCGGTCCCCAAGTCAGTGCAATCAAGAGACCGGTAATCGAGATGACATAAGTAATAACGCCGCCGCGATCAAGCCCGCCTGTCTTCGGTGCAGCAATTTTGTCGTCTTTGACGCCCATGACCATGATGCCCCATACGACGCCGATCACGCCGAACGGTACGTTGAACCAGAAGGTCCACTCCCAGCCGAACGCCGTCGTCAGCCAGCCGCCGAGCACAGGTCCGATAATTTGACCGACTGCCACGACCATGATATTAACGCCCAGCGCCTTGCCGAGCTCTTCTCTTGGGAATGCATCCGCGACAATCGCCGTGCTGTTCGCCATGACCATCGCGCCGCCAATTCCTTGCAAGATCCGCAATATAATTAACAACGGTGCGTCATCGGCGAAGCCTGACGCCAGCGAGATAACCGTAAACAACAACATCCCTGCAATATAGATTCGTTTACGTCCGAACCGGTCAGCCAGAGAGCCGGCCATGAGTACCATAACCGTCTGGGCAACCATGTAGGACAACATGACCCACATCGCTTGGAGCAGCGAGGCATGAAGCCCTTTAAGCAAATCCGGCAATGCAATAATAAGTGTGCTGAAGTTTAGTGCGGAAAGTAAGGAGCCAAGGCTCGTTACGGACAAAATCCACCATTTGCGCGACTGATTCATACGTTTTCTCCTTCTTCCTGTTCCTGCATACTCACGCTCTAGCGGTGCTTCAATCGATTCGCCCGTTCAAGCCGGTTGCTGAAGCCCTGCTTAAGCGTCTGAAGATTCTCTAGCTTCTCATCGATATGCGAAATAATTCCCTGCAGCCGCAGTGCCGCCTCGTCCAGCAGTCGATCCTTCTCATCTTCCGATGTCTCATCGCCGTAATACGACGCTCGGATGCGGTCAAGCTCTTCCTCCGCCTGCATGATTTCGCGAATCTCGACGAGCGAAGCGCCAAGCACCTGCTTCAGCCGCAAAATATGCTCAATTCGCTGCAGCATCGCCTCGTCGAACAAGCGGTGTCGCCCCTCGGACCGAGTCACGGCAGGCAGTAAGCCGATCTCTTCATAGTAATGGAGCGTTCTTGCTGTAATGCCAAGCCGCAATGTCACTTCTTCCATCGTATACTTTCGGCTTTCGCTGCTGCTCATCTGTCACTCGCTCTCCTTTCCACTAGTCATATTCTTTATCATAACAAAAATTACTCACGTTAACGTAAGTTTTTTCACTATTTCTTTACCAGTTTCACGAACTTCCTGCATAGTGTAATAATGGATGAGGCTTTTGACTCGATACGTAGGAGATGAGAAGCATGAACACGGGGAAAGCTGTCCGGTTACTGTTACTCGGTTTCGTTATTGCTGTCGTCGCCATCGGCCTATTGCCATTCCTGATTGTGTACAGCTGGAGCGACTTGTATGGGCTGTCCGATATGGACCCTGCTTCAACGCCGGTTGCTTTCCTTCAGAAAATGCTCAAGTGAAGTGAATCGAAGTAAATGAGCAGCACATGAGAAAAGGCACTCCGCCGATGGACAATGTCATTAAGTTAAGGTGTTGAACCAAATATCTATGCAAAGGAGCAGGTTATCGAAAGATAGCCTGCTCCTTTTTTGCGTGAAAAAGAGTAAAAGAACTTGACAAGCAGTTGAAAATGTGTGGCGAAGCCCCTTGAAAAAACGAGGAGGTTTCGCCCATGAATACGTACGCGAATTCACTAAAACAAAAGCTGACATCCCTTATTCAAGAAATGTCAGCCGCACCAGCACTGTATGTCAAAAACCCCGAAAAAGACTTTACGCGAAAGAAAAAGTTACCCTTTGAAACGGTTATGCAGCTCCTGATCTCAATGGG
>NZ_QTTN01000031.1 GCF_003386535.1 Paenibacillus taihuensis | reverse complement strand
AAGCACTATGCGTCAGCTATGCACTTCCGCCACCTCGCGGTGTGCTAGAGACTTTCACTCCTTAGTCGATTGCGCTGCCAAGCGCACAAAAGACTGTCGCGAATCTTCGCGACAGTCTTCATGATTACTTCCACAATTCCTTGCGTTTGTTATAGTTGTCCGTATAGATCTTCTCCAGCTTATCGAGACCGGCCGCTTCCATTTCCTTCATCATCGTGTTGTACAGCTCCGTAACCGCCGTTTCATTCTCAGCCATGACTAGACGAGGGAAATACTTGGACTTCGTTTCCGACACCTTCTGCTGCATGATCGCCTCCGGCGTACCGCCGCTTGGACCCAGGTTATCGTAAATCGCCGTATCGAATGAGGTATCCGCCAAGTTTTTGATCGCGAGCTTGGAAACTTCGTCGGTTTCGTAACGTCCGATCAAGTCGTAAGGCGTACCGTCGGAACCCGGGCCGTTCTTGATCGCCCATGTCCATTTGCGGATACCGCTTTCCGTCGAATATGCGCCCCAGTCTTTCTTGAAGCCTTCCAACACTTCCGGACGCGGCACATGCTTGCCGTCCTTCATATCCCAGTGAACGCCTTCGACGCCCCACATCAGCAGGTACTGCCCTTCTTCGCTTGCCAAGTAATCCAGGAATTGAATGGCGCGAACGGCATCCTTGTTGCTCTTCGAAATGCCGATGCCATCCCATCCGAGGGAGTTCTTCGGACCGTAAGTCGTCTTCGCAGCATCAACGCCCGGCGCGACGACTTTATACGGGTAGAACTGGCTTTCTTCCTTCTTCGACGGGTCCGCCGCCGCTTCTTTCAGAATCGCATTCGGTTTGCCGACGTTCCAGAACGCATCGGCCGTGGAGAAATACGCGCCGCTGGACAATTTCTGTTCGTACTGCTGCGTCTTGTTCGTCGCCCATTCCTTGTCGATAAGGCCTTGGTTGTAGAGCGAGTTCATGAACTTGAGCATATCCAAGTATTTCGGGTCTTTCATATCGATCTTGAGCTCGCCGTTCGTTTCATAATAAGGCATAATGCCGTACATGCCTTTGAACGTATCCATAATCGCGCCCATATTGTCACCATTGAAGGTCATGGCCGTCGTCTTCTTGCCATTCACTTCCGGATATTTGTCCTTGAACGCTTTCAACAGTCCAACGAATTCATCCGCCGTGAACGGCTCGCCGTTGCTCGCTTTGTCGCCCGCGCCGAGCTCTTTCATCACGTCCATGCGCATCAGGAAGCCGAATACCGGATATTGCTCCAGACCGTACCAGTTGGCCAAATAATAGTTCTTCCCGTCCGCGGAACGCGTCTTATTGAGCGTATCGCCGTACATTTCCTTAATGTGCGGCCCGTACTTATCGATCAAATCGTTCAGCGGCATCAGTGCGCCTGCCGCAATATATTTGTCGAGCAAATCGCCGCGTCCGATCGCCAGCATATCCGGCAGGTCATTGCTTGCCAGCATGAGGTTCAGCTTCTCGGAAGGATTGCCCGTCGGCTGTTGAATCTCGATTGTAACCCCTGTTTTTTCCGTAATCGCTTTGGCAACCGGATTGTCGAACGCATCGCCGGTGTTTTTATCGAAGAAGGTGAAGGTGATTGGAGAATTGTCCAGCGCTGCCGGATTATTATCGCTTTCTCCCGTATTGCTCGATTCGTTCGCAGTCGTATTTGAATTCGTATTCGAAGATGTATTTCCATTCGTAGACGGCGCATTGTTGCTTCCGCAGCCTACAAGCAAAGACAGCACTATCCCCATTGTCGCGAGTAACTTTACTTGCCCGTTTCTCCTCATTGCAGATCATTTCCCCCTCTAGCTATTTTGGCAGCGATTTCATACAACCGGGGTCCCTGGCGGCGTAAGAAACGCTCTGCTTAGCTCTTATTGTAGACAAACGCCCCTGCCGCGTTCTATACAACTTTGTTAAGAAATGTAACGGAAAACATCTATCATAGATAAGTGATCGTCCTCGGAATACGGATTTGAACGGTCGTTCCGATGCCGATTCTGCTGTACACTTTCACCCCGTACGCATCCCCGTACACCAATTTAATCCGCTGATTGACGTTATAAATGCCGTATCCTGCAGGCTGTTCGGTCTGCTCCGTCATTCTCGCCAGTATAGGGCGGGAAATCCCCATACCGTCGTCAATGATGCTGAACACGATATCATCGCCGTCCGCGCAGAGCTTGATGACGATATTGATGCCGCTCTCGTCGTCCCATATCGCATGATTGATGCAGTTTTCGATGAACGGCTGCACAATTAATTTCAAGGTGATGTAGTTCAGGAGCGACTCGTCCAGCTTGTAATGCACGTTGAACAAGCCATCGAATCTCGTTTTCTGAATGGACAGGTAGTGCTGGGTCAGCTTGATCTCCTGGGCGATCGAGATGCTTTTCTTCCCTTTGTTCAAGGAGATCCGGTAAAATCTCGCCAGCTCGTCTGCCATCTCATGGACCTGCATATTGTTGTTCTTGATCGCCAAAGCCGAGATCGACGCCAGCGTATTATAGAGAAAATGAGGCGTGATTTGCGCCTGCAGACTGTTCATCTCCGCGTCCTTCTTCGCAACTTCCTTCTTGTACACGTCATTGATCAGACCTTGGATGGTCGAGGCCATCTTATATAGCGCGAAAGACAGCTGCCCGACCTCGTCGTTGCCCATCGGCTTGTTCGATAAGTCGAACGAGCCGCGCTCCACCTTGCGGATTTGCTGAAGCAGCCACTCGAACCGTTTCGTCATGAACTGGCTTGTCGCGTAGATCATAATCATGGCCGCAGCGATGCAGCCAAGCGAGATGAAGAGCATTTTTCTCGTCGCTTTCCCGGCTTGTCCGAGCAGCTCATCGTACGGCACCATCACGACGGTTCGCCATCCGTTCCTCAGCGGTTTCTGTATGACAAGCATCTTCTCTTGCCCGTTCTCGCTGTACAAATAACTGCCATTGTAGGTTGCGGAAGCGCCTTTGAGCGCACGAATATCGGCAATATTGCGGATGCTGGCGTCCTTCATTCCGGACGTAATGATGCCCCCGTCCTCATCGGCGACGATAACCGATTTGTTCTTGGTCTCTTTCTCGATCAACGAATAAATTTCGCGTTCCGTCACTTCCATCGTCAAGATGCCGTAAGGGTAGTTCAAACTCAAGTAATTGAGCGACCGCGCGAGCGTTATGCCTCTGCTCTTCGCGTCCGTGTCCTCGAGGTAAAAGACCGTAATGTTCCCTTCCGCCTCGAACGTTTGCGTAACTAATCGCCCAGGCAGCTCATCCATATGCTTAATAAAATAACCGTCCGATGGCAGTGACCGATTGTCCGTATAGAGGGTAATAAACTTCAAGTTCGGATTCATCGCCAGCATCTTGTAGAACGTCTTGTTGATATAGTCGTATGCATCCAAATAAGACACATAGTTCTTCTCATAACTGGTAATTAGATAATTGCGCAGCTCTGTATCCAAATAGATCAAGGTGGAAATTTGCTTGTACATCTCCAGCTTGTTCTCGATATTGTTATTGATCTGATCGATGGTGCTCCCGACGTTCGTAACCGCTTGATCGACGATTTGCTTCTTGGTCGTTTGGTTCGAATAGAGGACGAGGAACGAGATTGGGAGAATCGTGACAATCAAATAAACGAGAAACAGCTTGCTCCTCAGCCGCCGGTTAATGAAGTTGAAATGCACTTTCCGCAAGGAATTATAGAAACTTTTTGCGATATTCATTCGGCGTGACTCCTTGCGTTTTGTAGAAGAACGAGCAGAAGTAGGACGTGTTGTCATAACCGACGCTCTTCGCCACGTCGTGAATCTTCAATGTCCGGTTACGAAGCAGCTCGACGGCCCGCGTCAGGCGCACCTTGGTCAAATACTCATGAACCGTGCAGCCTTTCTTCTCTTTAAACAACACCCTCAAGTAATTCGGAGACAGATATACCTTCCCCGCCAGATATTCAATCGTCAGCGATTCGCCATATTGGCTCTCGATGATTTCCACGACTTCTTGGACGAGCGCGGCATGCGGGTCCTGCTGTTTAGTCGATAGATATTGTCTGATCGTCTCGAGAAGCGCAGCGATGTAACCTGTGATTTCATCCATCGTATTCCGTGTTTCAATCGTCTGTATCCATTCATTCACTTCGCCGACTCCCATGTTGGCGCGGTCTTCGTACTTCAGCAATTCCGCATGAATAGCCTGGAGCAGCTGTTTGGATATCTGAACGACCTGTTCTCTATCTACGCGCATTCTCTTCAACCGCTCATAGCAGCTGTGGAGCTCATTCAGGAATGGCTGCCCCTCTGCATCAGACAGACTTAGCTTCTGCAGCAAAATATCACTCTCCAAAGTGACATCCACGTCCACAGTCACAGTCACAGTCACAGTCACATTCACAGTCGCATCCACCTCAGGAGAATGCTGAACCTCTCCGGCGTGAATGATGTGTCCATGCCCGAGATAGAATCGTTCCTCCACAGCCGCGACGGCTTCCAAGAACATGTCATGCCCCTCATGAAGCTGCCGCCCCAGGCCCTCGCCGCCGATTCCGATCGTTACCGGTTCCCCTAGCGTCTCCATGAGCGCAGTCGATAGGCTCTGCCATAGACCATCCTCTGCTCCACCAGCCGCAGAAGGAAGGATCACAACCCAGCCTAGCTCATGGCTCAGCAGCATGGCTCCTTCAGATAGAGGTTGGGAATTCAGCTTCAGCACCGATTGGATGACCGCGGAACCTTGGTTTTGATCCACGGCAGGCTGGGCAGATCCGCTTATTAAAGCGATTACATATTGCCTTGCGACAACCTCCGGCGCTACCTTCGCAAGCTCCGCCAACGCTTGTTCGCGTATGGCGCTATCCGCGGCGGTCACCAGCTCCCCCAAGTATTTCGAGATCAGCACCTGCTTGGAACGACGCAGCAATTGTACTTTCTCGATCTCCCCCTTCACCTTCTCCATCACGGCCGTCAGCTCGCGCCGATCGATCGGCTTCAGCAGATAGCCGACAGCCCCCGCTTCAAGCGCGGACTTCACGAATCGGAACTCATCATGTCCGCTTAGGAAGACGATCTTCATCCAATCGTAGTGGGATTGAATGAGCGAGGCCAGTTGGAGTCCGTCCATGATGGGCATTCTGACATCGGTGAGCACGATGTCCGGCTGCAGCGCCTGAATTTGCTCCCACGCTTTCTTGCCGTTCTTTGCCGTGCCGACGACCTCAATCCCCAAGCTCTTCCAATCTATGAAATGCTGCATGAGATCCATCTCTATCACTTCGTCATCGACTAAAAAAATGCTCAGCACCACTCGGCGTCCCCCCACGGTCAAATGATGTTCCCATTATACTACCGGCTCCCCGCGCCATGTAGCGCCTTCCGGCATAAAAGACGTTTTGCCGCACGTTTCATTACATTGTTATATTGAAGGCCGTAAATTTAAGCCCGTATAATTTCAATTATTACATGGGATCGAGGTGCACAGATGGAAACCGCCGTACAACCTATTAGCCAAACTAGCGTTACCCCTGCCAAAACGAAAACGATCAAACACCGGCTGATCGCGCAACGATATCTTCTTCTCATGCTGCTGCCAGCTGCCGTCTGGGCGCTCCTCTTCGCGTATTTGCCGATGGTCGGTCTGTACATGGCCTTCGTGAACTATCAACCGTCGCTCGGCGAATTCTGGACCCAGCTGTTCCACAGCGATTTCGTCGGCATGTATTGGTTCGATTATTTCTTCAACAACGGCGATTTCTACATCATCATGCGAAACACGCTCGCCTCGACGCTCCTCACGCTTCTCGTCTCTTTTCCCGCTCCGATCATTATCGCGATCGCGCTGAACGAAGTGAAGAATGCCGTATTCAAACGGACGGTACAGACCGTATCCTATCTCCCTCACTTCATCTCCTGGGTTATCGCCGCGAATATTATCGTGACGGTTCTCTCCTCCGACGGGATCGTCAATAAACTGCTGCAATCACTCCATATAACCCATCAAAGCATTCTGTTCCTCCAGGAAGGCAAGTACTTCTGGTGGATCGTCGCGATCGGCAATACGTGGAAGGAAATGGGCTACAGCTCGATTATTTATCTCGCCGCGATTTCCTCGATCAATCTAGAGCTGTACGAAGCGGCAAAAGTAGACGGCGCCGGCCGATTCAAGCAGATTATCTACGTGACCCTGCCGCATCTGAAGCCGACAATCGTCATTCTGCTCATTCTATCGCTGGGCGGCGTTCTCAACGCGGGCTTCGATCAGCATTTCTTGCTCGGCAACGGCTTGACCCAGGAATATTCCGATGTCTTATCGACGTATTCGTTCCGCTACGGGTTACAGAATTCGATGTTCTCCTACGCGTCCGCGGTCGGGCTATTCAACTCCGTCGTCGCGTTCATCATTATCGTCATCGTCAACTTCTCGTCCAAGAAGCTGAATAACCAATCGCTATTCTAGAGTAGGAGGTCCACCATGATCGGGAAAAGCAATCTGTCCGATAAGCTGTTCAATCTCGTCATTTATCTGTTCCTGTGCTCCATCTTCGTCGTGACCTTCTACCCGTTCTGGAACATTCTCGTCGTTTCCTTGAATGACGCGACCGATGCCGTGCGCGGCGGACTTTATCTATGGCCTCGGGAGTTTACGCTCGCAAGCTACCAATCCATCTTCCGCAATAAGGAGCTCATCGGCTCCATTAACGTGACCGTTCTGAGAACGGTGATCGGCACGCCTCTATCCGTGATGGCCATCTGCATGATGGCCTACTCGCTCAGCAAGCGCGAGCTGATTGCATGGCGGTTCTTCACCTTGTTCTTTATTTTCACGATGTACTTCGGCGGCGGATTGATTCCCACGTACATGATTATCAAATCGCTCGGCTTGATCGATTCCTTCTGGGTTTACATTTTCCCTGGCCTTATCGGCGTGTTCCTTATGATCCTCGTGCGGACCTTCATCGAACAGCTGCCTCCGGAGCTGGAGGAATCCGCGAAGATCGACGGCGCCAATGAGCTCGAAATTTTCGCACGTCTCATTCTCCCGCTCTGCGTACCGGTCTTGGCAACAATTGCGCTATTCATCGGGATCGGTCATTGGAACGCTTGGTACGATTCGTATATTTATACTTACAAGCCGGAGCTGAAAACACTGCAAGCGGTGCTCGTGAAAATCTTGAATCAATTCCAGACCGGCGCCATGGTCTCCGAAGCGGATCAGCTGGCCAACAGCTCGAAGCGCACGCCGGTTTCCGGCGAAAGCATCCGCATGGCAGTGACGATGGTTGCTACGCTGCCGATTATTATGGTTTATCCGTTCATCCAGCGATTCTTCGTGAAAGGGATGATGATGGGGGCTATCAAGAGCTGATAGAAGAGCTGATGGAAGAGCTGATAGAAGGACTTAAAGCGCTTTAACCATGCTTGATCCAATTTGCAAAAGGAGGAGAATGATTTTGATTTTGATCCCATTTTCAAAAAAGTTAAAAGTAGTATCCCTCATCGCCGCCATTATGCTGCTGCTGAGCAGCTTATCGGCGACGATCGCGGGCGCAGTAGGCAGCGAGGTACCGGCTTCGGCTTCAGGGGAAGTCGTTGCTTCTATCGAAGCGGAGGCGCCGGCCAACACGTTCACCGGCAATGCGGGGATTCGGGATTGCAATCCTGCGATCGGCTGCTCCGGCGGCAAGAAGGCGGGCGATCTGTGGGGCGGTTCGTCGATGCAATTCAATAACGTCGAGGTGCCCGCCGCAGGGGTTTATACCTTGAAGATGACCTATATCTCCGGCGACCCTCGCCCGATTACCGTCACCGTGAACGGCGGAGCGGCGGAGCCTCTATCTCCTCCTAAGACGGCGAATTGGGACACGCTCGGCACCTTCGAATTTGAAGTGCTGCTGCAGCAAGGCGCGAATACGATCAAATTCGATGACAACGGCGGCTGGTCTCCGGACATCGATAAGATCGAGCTTCTCGTCCCTAGTGATCCAAGCAATGGCGGCGGCGAAATCATCGCTTCCATCGAGGGCGAAGCGCCAGCCAACACATTCACCGGCAACGCAGGCGTTCGGGATTGCAATCCGGTAATCGGCTGCTCCGGCGGCAAGAAGGCCGGCGATCTATGGGGCGGCTCATCGTTGCAATTCAACAACGTCGAAGTGCCTGCCGCAGGGACCTACACGTTGAACATGTACTATATTTCCGGCGACCCCCGCCCTATCAATGTCACGGTGAACGGCGGAGCAGCGGAGCCTCTATCGCCTCCTCCGACGGCGAACTGGGACACGCTCGGTACCTTCGAGTTCCAAGTGCTGCTGCAGCAAGGCGCCAATACGATCAAGTTCGATGACAACGGCGGCTGGTCCCCGGACATCGATAAGATAGAGCTTATCGCCGCAGACTCATCCGGCGGTGATCCGGACAATGACGGAGCCATTGGCGATATCGGCGCCGAAGTGAAGTCGAACAAGTTCGGCCATACGGTCGTCACGGAGTATCAGAAAGGCGTAACGGCCACGAACGGCGACTATACGATTACCTATAACACGGAATCCGGGCTCGCGGCATACGCATGGAACGGCAAAACGATCGCAACAGGCGTGTACAGCAGCATTCAGCTCGATCAGACGTTGACTAGCAAGCAATATGCGAAGCATCAATTCGCGATGGACAGCGTCAAGAAGATTCACGATGCTCACGGGAAAGGTCTCGAAATTACGATCGACAACAAACAGGACGGCCTGCCGACGTTGCAGCAGATCTATCGAATCTATGACGATCAGCCGTATTTCCTAGTCAGTGAGCAGGCGTCTAGCAATACAGCGCTTAGCACGAACGATATGGCGCCGATCGTCATCCAATCGAAGGGCGGCGTAGATATCGGGAAATATGCGGATAATCGCGTACTGATCACGCCTTACGATAACGACAGCTGGTCCCGCTATCAGGCGCGGACGATCAATACATTTCTGAACACAAGCAACTATATCAGCTCCGAGATGACAGCGATTTACGATAACGACAGCCGCAACGGGCTCGTCATCGGCTCCGTTACGCATGACACATGGAAGACAGGCGTGTCTTGGAGCGGATCCAACGATCGGCTCAACAAGCTGAAGGTATACGGCGGCTTCACTTCCCCTACTTCGACGCACGACACCCAGGCGCATGGCAAAATCACGGAAACGACGCTGACGTCGCCGCAAATTTTCGTCGGCTTCTACGCGGATTACCGCGAAGGTCTCGAGGGCTACGGGCAAGCGAACGCGGAAGTCGCGCCTCTGCTCGAATTTGAACACGGCGTTCCAAGCGGCGTGCCTGTCGGCTGGAACAGCTGGGGCGCTTACGACAGCCATCTGAGTTACGACAAAGTCGTGGAAGTCTCCAACTTCTTCAAGGAGAATCTCCAGAACAATTCCTTCAATAACAAAGGCAATGTCTATATTAACCTGGACTCCTATTGGGACAATATGTCGGCGCAGCAGCTGAAGGACATCGCCGCGCTGATCAAGAAGAACGGACAGAAGCCGGGCATCTACTATAGCCCGTTTGTCTACTGGGGAAACAATATGAACCAGCCCGTCGAAGGCACGAACGGTGCTTATACGTACGGCGACCTTGTGCTGAAGGACGAGAACGGCAACCCGCTGCCTACGGTGGATGGCGCTTATGCGATTGACCCTACACATCCGGCGGCTAAGCAGAGGATCGACTATTATTTCAACCTGTTTAAGGCATATGGATTCGAATACATCAAGATCGACTTCCTCAGCCACGGTTCGTTGGAAGGCAAGCATTACGACAGCACGGTGAAGACAGGCATTCAGGCATACAACCAAGGGATGGCTTACATTGATAAAGCGCTCGAAGGCAAAATGTTCATCAGCGCCTCGATTGCCCCGCTCTTCCCGAGCCAATATGCGCATGCAAGACGAATTTCGTGCGATGTCGACGGGACACTCGGCAAGACGGAATATCAGCTGAACAACCTTACTTACGGCTGGTGGCAGAACGGAACGATCTATCGCTATACGGATCCTGACTATATGGCGCTAGTGAAAGGCGGCTCTCTTGCAGCTGCGCAGACACGAGTCAATGCCGCTGCAATCTCAGGAACGGTCTACCTGGACTCCGATGACGTGAGCAATCCGACTGCCCAAACGTACATGAAGACATTGCTGACCAACCCTCGCGTCAATGCGGTCGCTCTTATGGGAGAAGCATTCGCACCTGTCGAAGGCAACACCGGCACAGCTGCCGCAGACCAATTCGTGCTGAAGGATAAGAAAGATTACTACTTGGCCGTATTCAACTACACGCAGGAGAATGTCGTCAAGACCATTGACCTTGCACGCGCGGGCATTCCGAGCGGGGCGAAGGTGACTGCCACTGACCTATGGACGAATACATCGCAGCAGATCACTGGACCTTTCACTGTCAGCCTTGGCGCCGCCCAATCGATGCTCTACAAGATTACAGTGAAGTAGAAACGGAGTGATTCCTATGATGCAAAATCTTCAGACCATCCGCATCGATTCGAATGACGACCTTGTGATCGTGGATAATGGGCTGCTGCGTATTGAATCGAATCTGCAGACAGGGACACTATCCTATCATTGGCGGGATGGCAGCATTCTGCGGGACCTGTTCAGTGAAGTAGTTATCGGCTCTGAACATCTGCGGACGACGTCCTATAGCAGTCATCGGGTTATTCCGGAGTCCATTCAATTAGTCGAAGACGGGTTTGGCAAAGGAGTGCGCTGGTGCATTGAGCATTCGCAGCCTCAGAAGCCGATCCTCCGCCAGCACTTCTCGGTATACGAGGACGTCCCTTATAGCTTCACCCAGCTTCAGGCCGAATGGGAAACGGAATGGGAAACGAACAACATGGCTCCGTTATCCGCTCTGCGCAATGACGGCTCCTGCTTGCAATTCGGTCAGCATCAAGAAGGCGATGTGCGCGTTCTGTTCGTTCCTTTCGATAACGACAAGTGGGTTCGTTACGGCTCACATTCAATTCCTTGCTCCGTGGAAAGCTGCGAAGCGACGGCCATCTATAACGCGGAGAGCCGAAGCGGATTCGTGCTTGGCTCCGTGACCCACGACTTCTGGAAATCCGGCCTTCAAGTGGAAGGCACGTTCGCGGGCGAAGTATCCCGTCTGCGCGTATTCGGCGGCTTGTCCGGCTTGCAGACCCGGGATACGCTTCCTCATGGCTCCGCGCGCGGCAAGCTGAACGTTTCGCCTCGGATCTTTGTCGGTTTCTTCGAGGACTATCGGAACGGCATGGAGGCGTACGGCCGCGCGAACGCGGTGATTACCCCTAAGCTGTCATGGGACGGCGGCGTTCCGTTCGGCTGGAACAGCTGGTCTGCGGTCATGAGCAAATTGGATTTCGATGTCTATGCGCATACGTCGGATTTTATAAAACAAGAGCTCCATAACGGCGGTGAAGACTTCTCGAATGAGGACAACGAGGGCGTATACATCAACTTCGACTCGTTCTGGGATAACCTCTCGCCCGAGGAGCTGCGCGAAGCGGTTCGCCGAGTGAAAGCGAATGGACAGAAACCAGGCATCTACTTCTCCCCATTCGCATATTGGGGCAACGATCCCGAGAGACCGGTGGAAGGCATTGAGGAACAATACCGCTACCGGGATATTCTCCTCAAGGATGAAGCAGGCAACATACTGCCTACGCTGGACGGCGCATATGCCATTGATCTCAGTCATCCCGCGGCTTTGGAACGAATCAAGCGCAAGCTGGATCGCTTCGTGGAGCTGGGCTTCGATTATGTCAAAGCGGACTTTCTCTCGCACGGAGCGCTTGAAGGCAGCCGCTACGATCCTGAGGTGCGAACTGGAATTGAAGCCTACAACAGAGGCATGGCCGTTATTCGGGACACGCTCGCGCCGGAGCGCATCGGCCGGCCGTTCTTCATCAACTTGTCCATCGCCCCGCTGTTCCCGCACGGTTATGCGCACAGCCGCCGCATTTCCTGCGACGTGTTCGGCCTCATCGGCGATACGGAATATATGCTGAATGCATTAACCTACGGTTGGTGGATCAATGACACGCTCTATCGCTTCAACGATCCGGATCATACCGTATTGTACAAAAGCGCGAACCAGCGTGCCTCGTCTTGGCATGAAGGCCGCAGCCGGCTGACAGCCTCCGTCATCTCGGGAACATCGCTCTTGCTTGGCGATGACTACCGGTTGGAAGAAGCAGCAGATCGTGCCCGCGCTTGGATGACCCAGCCGGATGTGCTGTCTCTAGCACGCAAGGGGATTACGTTCCGGCCGGCGGAAGGGTCTAGCGGCAGTAAGGCGGAAGGTATTTTCGTGCTTACGAGTGCGGATGGTACTGATACGGGTACCGGCGGCGGCGAAAGCTGGGTAGCTGTATTTAATTACAATGCGGAGCAAGAGTCGTATAAGCGGATTATGCTGGAGAGGTTAAGAATTTCAAGTTCCGCCCCGCTCCAGGTGACTGACATCTGGGACGGCGCAGAGATGCAGCTGCAGTCTGGTGCGGAATTCATGGACGTGACGCTAAGTCCCTGCGAAGCCAAGCTGTTCCGGATTCGACATTAAGAATAGTGAAATGAAAAAAGAGGCTCCCGAAAGAGCCTCTTTCGTTTTCTTATTCCGTTTCAACTCATTTCACCTCGATTGCATCGTCATCTTCTGGAATGGTTATATAGCGGGCAGGTACTAACAATCCGATAAGCACAAACGCAAGCATACCGAAGAAGAATAGGTAAATGGCCATCGTATCCATTACAGCTCGCCTCCATTCAACGTTTGTCCGGTCGGATACGTGATATCAATCGGTTCCATCTCTAATGCGCCATTTACAAGAATGCCTAGTACAACGATCACCGCAGCGTTGAATCCCATGATCATGAACATCACTTCCATCTGAATGCGCCCCCTTAAGTTCTTGCTAAGGCTATTGTAGTCCTGCTTCGAATTTAAGTATGTGATTAAAATCACAATCTAAGCAAGTGTCACAGAACTGTAGCAATTAATTGCAATTGCTGACTTTCCCCCAAACATCTGATTCGGGTGGAAGGAAGTTCTTCATCCGAGTACGTCACCAAACCAGAGGAAAGAGGCATCCCACAAGTTCGGTGAACTCTGGGATACCTCTAGTTTTCTGCCGATATTACACTGGATCAACTCTTGCTTAATTAGATCAGCTTCAAAAGGTTGTAAATCGCTTGTGCCGTTTCAGCTCGCGCCGCGTTCCATTTTGGCGAGAACGCCCCGCTTGTGCCGCCTTGCATCAATCCGAGATTCAGCGCTTGTTTCACGGACTCGACCGCCCATGGCGCAATGGCTCCTCTGTCGGTATACGGCAGGTCTGCTGCGGATCCGTCCTGAACGCTGCCATGTTTATACGCATAGGCTCTGACGATCAGAATCGCCATTTGCTCCCTTGTAATCAGCGCATTCGGTTCGAACGAAGCTTCCGAAACGCCAGTTATCAAACCTGCGCGGTATGCGGCGTTGACGGCGCCTGCGTACCATGCGCGTCCGTCTACATCGGAGAATACTTGCTTCTGCTCATCCGAATCCAGGCCGAGCATCCTTGTTAGCATCGCTGTGAACTCCGCTCTAGTCGTTTTTCCGGATGGATTGAAGCTGCTTGCGTCAACACCCGTCACGATATGCTTCGCCGCAAGCACCTTAATCGCTCCCGATGCCCAGTGTTCCGCTGGCACATCAGCGAAGCTCTTGTCGTAAGCCATGACCGCATACGTGCTAAAGTGCGGCGCGTCCGCTGCAATGGTTCCATTGGCTGCGTTCACTACTCCGCCAACATGCTGCCACTGCTTCAACGCTTCGTTGTAGACATAAACGCCAAGCAAGTCCGTATTTAAGTCATTGTCATAAGTGAGCTCCAGATGGACCGGCACAGCGAAGCCGCCGAGCCTCTTCTCGTTTCCTTCCTTATCCACCGTGAGCAAATCCAAGTGATAGACGGATCCGCTTAACTTCAAGCTCGGATCGTTCGCTTCCAATTCCGAAGCTTCTGCGTTAATCACGATCTTCACATTGGCTCCCGCAGCATCCTTCAGTTGAGCCAATAACTGATGAATCACTTCCGCAGGGATCGTCATCACTATATCTGCAGCATGCACGACGACCGGCTTATCGGCGGCTTGATTCTGCAGCACGCTTGCAGATACAGTTGCCTCGGTCTTCCCTGTTACGAATTGAACGATTGCTTTGCCATCCTCGACCTTAAGAGTCGGATTAACAACAGGCGGCGTGTAAGTTCCGCTCGCGACAGGGGCGCTATTCGTGAAATGCAGCGTCTTTGCCGGACCTTCCATATACTCGTCTGTCGCCGCCACTCGGACTGCAACGGTTTTGTCCCCGAAGAAATGCGGAGCTTGAGCCGAATCGTAGTGGATATATTCGCCTCCATCCACCGCATATTCCATCGTGTCATCCGCGCCGGTAAGCACATCGGCCTGATCATCAGCAAACACGCTGATTTCAGGTGTGTCCATAGTGTACTCCAGCATGTCGAGCATGACATACGCACCGGTTGAGGCGGCATTATTCGTTCCTTTGACGACGAGCTTGATCGTATGCGGTCCATTCGCCAGCGCAGCATTCTCATAAAGGATTTGCTGCCTCGCTTGACCGTTGTAATACGTATCCACGTTAGCCTCCGCCAGAACGCCATCCAAATAAATATCCGCCATACCCAGATTGTATTGTTTGCCGCCAATGATTTTAATGGAATTTCCGTTGAACTCGAACTCCATATAGCTGCCGGCCTCATTACTATATCGCTCAGTCCCCGCGAAATCACGGCCGTCTCCTGTTGCTGTCCATGATCCCCCGAAGCTCACGCTTGGATCGCGGTCATCCACTTGAACCGGCGGAATTATTCGGGATTTCAGCGAAACCTCGATTTCGAGCGTCTCCGTGTCGCTTTCCTTGCCATCCGTCACCGTAACCGGAATGTCATACGTGCCGGCTGCCGCCTTCGGCCAAATGAATGCGGCAGTTGCCGGATTCAGGATCGCACCTGCAGGTAAGTGATCCGAGCTGAAGGACAGCTCATCTCCGTCCGCATCCGCTGCGTCTATCGCCAGAGTCACTGTATCCATAGCACTCACATGCTGCGGAGCGATCGCGCTCATGACAGGCGCATGATTCGTTGTTACATGAATCATCACCGTCGTTTGAGCAGATCCGCCGCGCGTATCTTCCGCCTTGATCTGAATTGGATAGTCGCCGGCTACCGCTTGCGGCCAAGTAAACGTTCCGCTCGCCTCATCAAGTGCGGAACCATCCGGCAAGCCCGTGGCGCTGAACGCGACCGGTTCCAAATCCGGATCGCTCGCCTGCACGGTGAAAGCCACCGTGTTGCCCGTTTTCGCTTGAATGTCCGGCATGCTTGCGATTACTGGATTGCGATTATCACCTAACGTCGCCTCAATGGATGCCGTCAGCTGAGACATATGGCCGCTTGTGTCTTCAGCCGTAAACATCGCCGTATAGCTTCCTGGGGCAGCAGGTCTCCAGGAGAATTGACCAGTCGCAGCATCGAATGCTGCCCCCGCAGGCATGTCGGTCGAATGGAGTGTGACCGCTTCTCCTTCATAATCCTGAGCCTGTACCGTAAACCTCACTTCATCTCCGACACTCACATGGATGTCGGCAATCGGAGCAAGAACCGGTGCCCCATCGGTAAAGTGCAGCGTCGCCTCAAGTCCCGCCGGATTCAGCTCATTCGCCGCGACTCGCACCGTGACCGTCTGATCCCCGTTAAACGTCGGCTTTGGATCCACGCTGTATTTCGTATAGTTGCCGCCGTCCACTGCATATTCCATCGATTCATCAGCACCAATGATGACATTGTTCACATCATCTGCCGTTACAACAGGTTCCGGTATAGCCGGCAAATACTGAAACGCATCTGCAAGAATATAGCTGTCAACCGCTGCCGGATTCTTCGAACCTTTCACAACCACCTTGATCGTATGAGAGCCGCTCGGCAGTCCTGATTTCCGGTACAACACCTGCTGTTGGATCGTGGTGGAAGAATAGGTGTCGATATCCTGCTGCTGGAGAACCTCGTCGAGGTAGACATCGAACAGACCGGTATTCACCTGTTTCGCACCGATAAATCTCACTTCGTTGCCTGTAAACGTAAACTGAATGGTACTGCCTTCCGCATTGCTGTATTTCTCCGTGCCTTGATAGTCTCCGGCGCTCGAGCCATCGCTCCAGCCCGTGCTGTAAACAATCGAAGCATCGCCTTCATCCAGCATGATCGGCGTTGCCGCCACTGCCATTGCCGTAACATAAATTTGAAGTACCGTGCTGCTTGCGGCATTCGAATCCGATGCTTGAATCGTAACGGCATATTCTCCGCTCGCAGCAGGCGTCCAAACAAATTCGCCGCTCTGAGCATCCAGCGTCGCACCGGCAGGTAAATCCGGAGAGCTGAACGTAATCGCGTCCTGATCCGCATCCACCGCGCTCGCCGATGTTGTCACCGTCGCCCCTACCGTTCCTTTCAACGCGGAAAGCCGTTGAATCATTGGCGCGCTGTTCGTAAACCGAATCGTTGCCGCAATGCCGGCCGCATTCTCCGAATTCGCCGCTACGCGCACCTGAACCGTCTGTTCTCCAGGGAACAGGGGAGGAGTCGACGAATCAAAGGGCGAGTAGTTTACGCCGTCAACCGAGAACTCCATGGTGTCATCCGCACCGATCAACTTGTTGTTCACATCATCTGCGCTGACGGCTGGTGCCGGAGCCTGCATGGAATACTGGAAAGCATCCAGCACGACGTAACTATCGACAGCCGACGCATTCTTCGTCCCCTTCACGACGACTTTTATCGTATGCTCGCCGCTCGATAAGCCGGCTTTCTGGTAAACAACCGCTTGCTTCTGCGTCGATGCCGCATAGCAATCAATATCTTCCTCATCGAGTACGCCGTCGATGTACACATCCATCTTGCCAGCGTTTCTCTGTTTGGCAGCGATCACCTTGATCATTGTTCCGGTAAAAGAGAACTGCGCGTAGTCGCCCTCAGCGTTGCTGTACTTCTCCGTGCCGGCATACGTAGCGCCGCTTCCGGCACCCCAAGCTCCGCCGTACGTAATCGACGGGTCGCTATCATCGATCGTTACGGTTGACGAAGCAGGTGCAGGCTTCGGCTCCGGCTCCGGTGTCAGCGATGAAACAATCTCGTAGGTCTGCCCCGCTTCCGTAGGGAATGAGATCGTATTGCCGTCAAGGACGTAAGCTACTGGTGTTCCGTCCGCCGCATTCGTCACGGCAAGCTTGTCCGGGCTTAGGAAGATCCCGTTACTGAGCAGTACGTCATTCCCCTCCAGGGAAGTAATCGATGCGTTCGTGAGCACCTTCCCTTTCCACTTCATGTTGACATCGAATGCCCCGCGAGCAACAAGACCTTTCACTTCGCCGGTATACCAGGCATCCGGTATGGCCGGCAGAAGGTCAATCGTTCCCGTCTGGCTCTGCAGCAGCATCTCTGCGATGCCGGCGGTTGCGCCGAAGTTTCCGTCGATTTGGAATGGCGGACAAATATCGAACAAGTTGGTGTACGTGCTGCCGGCGAGCTGCCCCTTCAGAATCGTTAAGGCATGGTTGCCGTCCAGTGCCCGGGCCCATAAATTCAGCTTGTTCGCACGGCTCCAGCCTGTCGCTTCATCCCCGCGCTCTGTCAGCGTTACTTTTGCCGCGTTGAACAATTCAGGGGTCGTATCCTGATTAATGAGATTTCCCGGGTACAACCCGACAAGATGCGAAATGTGCCGATGCTGATCCGTAGGATCATCGATATCCTGTTTCCACTCCTGCAATTGGCCGTATTGGCCTACTTTCGGCATCGACAAGCGGCTTCGCTTATCCATCAGCTCGCTGCGGAGATCCGGATCTACACCGAGTACCTCGCTTGCTTGAATGACATCCGTAAACAATTGCCAAATTAACTCCTGCTCGTAGCTGGTGCCTACTGTAAGCGGACCGTGTTCCGGCGAATAAGACGGAGAAGAGACTAAAGTGCCGTCCGTATCGGCAATGAGCGTTTTCGTCCAGAATTCCGCCGCTTCCTTCATAATCGGATAAAGCTGATCTCTTAACGCCTCCACATTTCGTGTGAATCGGTATTTCTCCCACAATTGCAGCGATAGAAAGGCGCCGCCCACGGAATGCCAGCCCCAGGTGGCGATATCCCAGCCGGGAGCCGTATAGCCGAAAATATTGCTCATCGTATGAACGGTCCAGCCTGCGCCTGTAATGCCATAGTACGTTTTCGCCATCACATTGCCCGGTTCTCGCAGTGAATCCAGATAAGCAACGTAAGGCTCGGCGGTTTCGCTCAGGTTCGTAACCTCTGAGGGCCAATAGTTCATTTCCAAATTAATATTGGCATGGTAGTCCGCTCCCCAAGGCGGAATCAGCGAATTATTCCACTTGCCTTGCAAATTCGCAGGAAGCGAGCCAGGCCGGGAGGATGCTATCAGTAGATAACGCCCATATTGAAAGAACAACGCTTCCAAGGCTCCATTCCGCTCGCTTCTATACTGATTCAGCAGCACATCTGTCGGCACCGTCGCCGTTTCATTATCGATGTTGAGCGAAACACGGCCGAATAGTTCCCTATAATCAGCCAAATGGACCGCACGCAATTGCTCGTACGTACGGGCTGCTGCAGCTGTTACATAGCCGCTCACCTTCGGGTGCGGATCGGTGCCTTGATAGTCCGGATAGTGGTTGGCATAATCCGTTGCGGCAGACATCAGAATCGTCACGGAAGTCGCGTTGGCGACGGTCAGCTTACCGGCTGCCCCTGCCGAAACGATGCCATCGTCGTTCTGAACGAGCAGCTGCGACTCGTAAGCCATATTGTTGTCATACAACTTGCCTGTCATGGTGATCGTATGGTCGTTCGAAGTAATCGCCGGCTTATTCACCGCTTGCGGGCTTGTCATGCCAATGCTGAAGTTGAGCCGGTTCGGCTGGCTGCTCGTCAGTCTCATCGCCATGACATGGTCCGGGTAACTCATGAAGTATTCCCGTTTATAAGTGACGCTGCCCTGCTTATACGTCACTCTCGCCATCCCGTCCTCTAGATCAAGCTCGCGGCGATAATCCTGAACGGTGACGGAGGATGGAAGCACATTGTCGATATAGATATCGCCAAAGCTTTGATAGTTGCCAAACTCGGGATAATCCTCCAATGTGCCGGTCAAATATTGCTCTGCAATGGCCCTTGCGCCTTCTTCGTCACCGACCGCCAGTTTCGCTTGCACATCGGCGAGATGGCTGGCGGCCCCAGGCCTGTTGCCATCTTTTCCTTGGCCGCTCTTCGAGCGCGGGCCGCCCGTCCAAAGCGACTCCTCATTAAACTGGATGTGCTCCTCGTCAACCCCGCCGAAGATCATGGCTCCCATATAGCCATTGCCAATCGGAAGCGCTTGGGTTTCCCAATCGTCCGCTGGCTTCTGATACCAAAGCGACATCGCATGTTCAGGTGCCGCCGCCGCACCTGTATAAGTAATTGTCGTCGCTGCGGAGGCTTTGCCAATTAGCATAGGAACATTTGCAGTCAGGCTCCAGATGAGCGCCGCGCTGCATATCATTGCGATCTTGCTCGTTATTTTAGACATTCGATTAAACCTCTCCTTCTATTGATATAAAGGACTGCATCTGGATAAGCTATAATGAATCTTATAGAAAATAAAAGCGTATTCAAATGATGTTTTCTGCTGGGCATATGATTTTTTTTGTTCAAAAAAACTCCAATGGCAGGTCTCTTCCTTACGGGGAAAGAGAATCAACCGATTGGAGTTATAGTGGGGTCCGCCGCTTACAATGCGGGGACGGTGTTGCGATGCGATTTCGGGCTATGTCCCTTCACTTTCTTGAATATACGGCTGAAGTGCTCCGGATTCATGTACCCTACCTGGTACGAAACCTCCGCAACCTTCATCCCGCTCGCGATCAAACGCTCCGCTTCGTCGATTCGCAGCTTGATCAGGTATTGAATAAAGCTTCGGCCGACTTCCTTCGCGAATTGCTTGCTTAGATAGCTCTCGCTAACGCCAGCCATCTGAGCGATGGAGGTCAGCGTAATCTCTTCGCAGAAATGCTCATCCAAGTACTGCTTGGCCTTCGCGACCGGCAGCGAGTAGCTTGACTGCGCGCCGGTTTCGCTCGCATGAACTAAACCGTGAATCATCATGAAGATTTTTTCGCTCCAAGCCAAGGTGCTCTTCATCGTCTTAAACTGCGCAATGAACTCAAGCGGACTGTTAAAGCCCTCCTGCAGCTGCTGCCATCTCAGCCCGTTCGCGTACAGAATGGAGCCGACCTCCCATATGAGATCGATGAAGACGGAGATAATCGCCTCCGAAGGAATCCCGTCAGCCTGGGACAACAAGTCGCCGAATTGCTTGAACTGTTCTTTCCACGAAGCGGCATCCGGCTTCATGAGCGCTTTTACTAAAGAGCCTCTGCATTGCTGCAATTGATCCATATTGGGCTGTGCTTCCCTAATCCTCGTTATCGCTTCTGGAAAATAAACCTTATCAAAGCCGCGGTAATAGCTAAGATCTGCCGCACTGGAGGCTTGGCTTACCAAGTCCGGCCATTCGCCAGCCTTTCGACCGAAGCCGCTGACTCCGATCGCAACGGAAGCGTTCATGAATTGCTTCAAGCGGATGCTTATCGTCGTTAGCGCCGCATGGATGTTCTCACGCGCACTGGACATGCTTCGATAGATCGACAAGGACATGAGCAATATAAACTCATCCTTCGAGTGGTCGAGAATGACATAAACAATGGCATTAGAATCGATGGCTGTCCTGATCGTCTGTTTAATGAAGCCATTCATGTCATCGGAACTTGCGCTGGACAGCTTAATCCATGCTGCGGTCAGGTTCACTTCACCTAATCGTGCCTTGATCTCGGCGTAAGCCTCCGACTTGGCTGATTCATCTTCACATTTATTCGCCAGCCAAGCCGTGAGGAGTTGTTCTCCGTTCCGAACGGACACAGGCATCGCCTCGTTGTTGGTTTCTTTCTCCCTCACCACTTCTTCCGCTGCTCTGGTCAGAATCGGAACCAGGTAACCCTCGTCCAAATTCGCTTTAAGCATATAGTCCTTCGCTCCGTTCACGAACGCTTCCCTCACATACTCGTAATCATTGAATGCGCTAAGCACAATCGGATAGCTCGGCTTTCTTCCCTCCATCTGGTTCAGGCGACGAAGGAACTCAAGCCCGTTCATCTTGGGCATCCGGATATCGACGCAAACAATATCCACGTGATGATGCCCGAGGAAATGGATCGCTTCCAATCCGTCCGCAGCTTCGCCGACGACATGAATATCGAGCTTAAGCGCGGTGATCATATGACGCAGCACAAGCCGAACAAGCGGTTCATCGTCAACGATCAACAGATTAATCATGATTCTTGCGAAGTAATCCTGCACATTTCGCCCGCTTCCAGCGCGATCGTTAATATCTCGTTCCTGCTGCAATGAACCTCTTGAATGCTAGAACCGATTCGCAACATCAGTCTTTCTCCAGCGAAACTATTCTGTACGCGGAAGATTCCTTCGCGTTCGGCACGAAGTTCGACATATTCAAGCTTGTCTGCATGAAGCTTCGCCGACACAAGCACGCCCATCTCGCCGCGGAAACCGCGGAATTCGACGCTTCGCTTTGCCCAATCGCGAGGAATGGCCGGGAATGGGCGAATCGTTTCTCCGTCCGTATGCAGAAGCATTTCCTGCAGGGCATTAACAGCAGCGAAGTTGCCTTCCAGCGTAAAGGGACGATAATGAAACATGCAGACGCCGGCTCGCTTGTAGTCCCCGTTCAAATGAAAACCGTTCGGCGAGCATGCATGCTGCCACATTTGGCGAAGATGATAAATCGCCGCTTCTCCGTTGCCTTGCTGCGCGTAGAAAGCAGCTGCCCAAGCGAAGCTGTAGCCAACCCATTGACCTTTGCCAAGCTTCTCCAGATTCGCAATCGTGGCATTGGTGATCTGGCGATCACGCTCAGACCCGCGATGATCAAGCAGCTGCAGCGGATAGATCGCCATCATATGCGAGTGGTGCCGATGGCTTTCTTGGAGCGATTCTTTCGGATTCACCATCAGCACATGACGCTCATTCACGGCAAGCTCTGGAAGCTTCGCAAGCACATCCGCCCATTGATCGGCATCAGCCGCATAATCGAGCCACTCGGCCATATCCTTCAATCGGCGGAACAAGTAAATCAGAAGCGCGAGGTCGTAATTGCTCATGGGATCGAACCAAGCCTCAAGCGAATTGTCGTGAACCTCGGGCGAGCTCGATACCGGCAGACGGAGCTTGCCGTCTTCGCCAGGTATCAGCCATCGCTGCACACAGGCAGCGGTTTCCTTGAAATAGACATAGGCTTTATCGCGCAGAAAATCACGGTCGCCTGTATACCGCCAGTAATGGTCGAATGCCTGGCACACCCAGATAATATTGGTGATACTCATGGAGTACATCGCCCAGCCGCCCATCGCTCCGCCAGTAAGCGTCATGACCGAAGGCAGGTTGAGGCCGGGGGCATCGAAGAAGCTTTGCGCGAACTGATGGCCTTGGGGCCTTAGGTCCCACAAGAAATCGATAAAGCTTTCTCCTTCTTCCAGATGGTTCGCTTTCAGGTAGTGCCAGTAACACAGCTCTGTATTCAAGTCGTGATGATAATCGCCTTTCCATGGCGGCAGCAGCCCCTCGTCCGCCGTCCATACGCCTTGCAGCGGCATCGGCGACGCCCCTTTGCGCGAACAGGATGCAAACAAATAGTTATTCAGATACCATTGCTTCTCTGCCTCGGCGTCTGGCAGCGCGATAGAGCTCTTCCCCCAATAACGCTCCCACCAAGCGCCATGCTCGCGGAATGCATGATCGAATCCATCGGCAATCGCGGCCGTTACTTTACGCTTGGCATGCTCTAACCAATTCTCTCCGTCATGATTGGCCGCTATCGTATAAACCCATTCTCGCGTACCGTCGTCGGACTTCCGTTCCGCTACGACAATTGCATATTCCAGCTCATGACACGTCCGCTGATAGAACCATTTCAAGCTGCCCTCCGAGTGTCTAGTCGCGGCCGGGTATTCAAGCCGAGTAAGGCTTGTCGCAAAGACGGGATTGTTGCGCTCTTCCTGTAACGCTCCCGTATAATCAGGAGGCACAGCTTCCAATCGTCCAATTGACTCCGCAGCCCCGGTCATTCGGATATAACCGAGCCCGTTCACGGCGTGCAGGAAGCTGGATACGGCAATACTCTGATCGCCGAACGTCAGTTGGACATGCGCGCAAGCCTCTTGCAAGGCAAGATGATTCTTCATCTTGTCGGCTTGCTTGCTGAAACGCAGCTCCAGACTGCCCGCAGGCAATTTCGTCGGATAAGGATAGGTCTCATAGAAGCTGTCGAACCGGTTAAGAAGCGCTTCTTGATCGCCACGGCGCACGCAATCGATCATCTCCGCATAGGTGAACCCTTTATCCAGTGCCTCTGGCGCCAGCCGCAAATCCCAAATATCGCCGCGGTCCAAGCTGAACCGAAGCGGCTCTCCGTTCCCCCATATGAGGCAGCCGGTCAATCCGTTGCCAAGAGGCAGCGCCTCATCCCATCTGGCAATCGGTTCATCAACTATCAAGTCATACTTACTCATCGCTTCAGCCTCCCGGTATGAATAAACCATTTCCCCCTTTGCTCGGAAGCACTAAAGGAGGAAATGGTTTGTATGCTTTTACCTCTTATTATTTCTTCACTTTGCTATTCTGCAGATCGAGAATCGCTTGCAAATCTCCCATTTTCTTAATCGTAGCCAAGTAGTTATCCCACTGGTCAAAGCCCATCTCGCCTTTAATAAATTTGACCGCTGACTCTTGGACATACGTGTCGATCGGCGTCATCGTATCCGCCACTTCATCGGTTTCGTCCTTCGACAGCATCACCTTCGGCGCTCTGTCATTCGGCGAGATCGACTCGCTGCCGCCATATTCATTCGACGCTATATAATAGTTTTCCAATTGTGCTTTACCGTCATGGTAGAACAGCACATCCGGGACCGAAGTATAAACGGCGATTCTCTCTTGCGGCGTAAAGACGATACCAGGACGCGTGCTCATCGATGCGGAAACACCCATTTTCGCAAGCTGGTCTACGAAGTCCGGCGCGGATTTGAGCGCTGGCAGATACTGCTTCTGACCATCCTTCACTTCGTAGGATTTGCCTTCAATGCCCCACATCAATAGATCAATCATTTTGTCGCTGTATTGATAATCAAGCAGCTTTACGACCTGCTCTGGATGTTTCGTCTTCGCGGAGATGACGATACCATAGCCGTTCTGCAGCCCTTTTCCCTTGGGGTCGCTGCCGTACTTCCACGCTTTGCCGTAGGTTGGATTATCTGCCGTCATCGCAAGCGTCCAGGTTACGCCCGCTTCCTTATTCGCGTTGAAATCAGCCACATAGCCCGACCACAGCTGCGGATAAATGAACGTTTTGCCGCTCGTTGCTTTCGGTTTCGCCTGGTCTATCTCGTCCGACCAGAAAGCCGGATCAATCAGCTTCTCGGAATAAAGCTTGTTCAGGAACATAAGTCCTTCCTTGTACGCATCTTCAGTCGGTCCGTATACATACTGCGTGCCATTCCAGTAGATACCGCTCGACGTATGGTTGGCGTTCAGAATACCGTCGTAGCCCATATACTGCTCGCTTTGACCGATCGGATAAGAATCCGGGTACAATGCCTTCAGCTTCTTCGCAGCCTCATACATTTCTTCTTGCGTAGTCGGCACTTTTATGTTGTTTTTCTCGAATACATCAAGACGATAGGCAGCAGCGTATTGGCTTGGCTCGATGTCGGAAGGATTCGAATAACCATCATAGAAGGCAAACAATTGATCGTTATCGGTCATCAAATATTGCTCTTTATTATCCGTAGCATCGACGAATGTACTGTAATTCGGCGTATTTTCCGCGTATTTGTTCAGGTCAAGGAACAGACCCTGCTCGCCATATTTGACAATATTATCGTTGCCGAGCACGAGCATGACGTCCGGAATATCGCCGCTTGTCAGCATGATCTGCGTCTTTTCCCTGTACTCGCCCCACGGAATACGCGTCCACTCGATCGAGACTTTAGTGCCCATGTAAGCTTCGATTTCTTTCTCGTATTGTTGCTCGACTACCGTTCCCGTCGGATCGCCTCCGAAGTGCGGGATCACGACCTTAAGCTTCAATTCTTCAGGTGCGGAAGCCTGGTTCGCAGTCGCGTTCGCGTCGGAATTATTGGATGAAGAGGTATTCCCATCATTCGACTTGCTGCACGCACTTAGAATTACAGTCGAAATAAGCGTAATCAGTACCAGTACTCTCAAGATCGAAAACGATTTTTTCATAGTAGATCCCCCTCTAAATTGAACGAAACGGTTTTGAATGCAATTGCAGCTCTCTCTTGCCGCAGACCTCGCTTCGACGCTCACCTCCTTTCAAGGCCATGCATCAGAGATGAAGCTTCCTACCCTTTGATCGAACCGACCATGACACCCTTTACGAAATACTTCTGCACGAACGGATAGATGCATAGAATCGGAGCCATAGTGATGACGATCGCCGCCATCTGGATATTCTTCGGATTGATCTGCCGGTTCTGGATCATATCCTTTACCTGTGAGCTTTGCCCCTCCTGCTGCGTGAAAATGATGGAGCGCAGGAACATTTGCAGCGGATACCGATGCTCGTCCTTCAAATAAATCAGCGCATTAAACCATACATTCCAATGCGCCACGACAGTGAACAAGGCGAATGTCGCCAGCAAAGCCTTGGACAGCGGCAGATAGATGCGGATCAGGACGACCAAGTCGTTCGCTCCGTCGATATAAGCCGATTCTCGGAGCTCCGATGAAATATTTTGAAAGAAAGTCCGGAAAATAATGACGTTATAGGCACTGATGCATCCAGGCACGACCATTACCCAGAAAGTATTCAGCATGTGCAGCTGCTTGATGATCAAGTAGGTCGGAATCATGCCTCCGCTGAAGAACATCGTAATGGCTAGAAATACGGTAATGCCATTCTTCAGCTGAAACTTCGAAATCGTGAGCGGATACGCCATCAGCGATGTCAGAAACAGCGTCAGCAGTGTACCTGCCGCGGCGTAGAGCACCGTATTGCGATAGCTGATGTAGAGCATCGGCTTATCGAAGATAATGCCGTATCCCTTCGTGTTAAACCCTCGCGGGAACCAGGTTACCTTCCCGAGCGAAATATAATCCGAGTGGCTTAAGGAAACCGCAATGACATTGAGCAGCGGGTATACCGTCACGATCACGAGCAACAGCATGAATCCGATGTTCACCGCATCAAAAATCCGGGATCCCACACTTGATTTATATACCATGCGATTCACCTACCATAAGCTCGTTTCCGAGTATTTGCGGGACAGTCGATTCGTAATGAGGACGAACAGGAACGATACGGCAGATAACATCAATCCGACGGCTGCCGCGTACTCGAATCGTCCGCCTTCAATGCCTAATCTGTACACATACGTATCGATGACATCGGCTTTCTCGTAAGTACTCGGGTTGTACATGAGCAGCACCTTCATGAAATCGGTACCTAGAATTCCGCCTACGGACATAATGAACAAAATGATAATCGTGGGCATAATAGCGGGAATCGATATGTTCCTGATCTTCTGCCATCGATTCGCTCCGTCGATCGATGCCACGTCATAAAGCGTTGGATCGGCATTGCTGAGCGCGGCCAAGTACAGAATTGTCCCCCAGCCGATACCCTGCCAGATGCCTGAGCCGATGAACAAGGCTCGGAAGTATTTCGACTCCGTCATAAAGTTGATTGGCTCAAGGCCAAACAGCCCCGTAATCTGGTTGAACAAGCCATCGAGCGACGTAAACTCTTTGATCATCCCGACGATGATGACGGTAGATATGAAGTGCGGGAAGTAGGAGACGGTCTGTACGAACTTCTTGAACGCCGTATGCCGAATCTCATTAAGCAGCAGCGCTAGAACAATAGGTGCCGGAAATCCGAATACGAGTCCGTATGCGCCGAGAATGAGCGTATTCTTGATCGTTCGCAATGCCATCGGGTTGTCCAGAAATTGCTTGAAATACTTGAAACCGACCCACTCGCTCCCCCATATCCCCTTTGCCACGTTGTAATCTTTGAATGCCACGAGCACGCCGTACATCGGAAAATAAGCAAACACCAGCACGATCAAAAAGCCGGGGAGTACCATGAGGTACAAATATTTTTGCTGTACGAATTCGCGCAAAAATCGGTTTGGCCCGCTTGTACCGGAACGCGTTTTCATTATGCTTTTCGCGGATGCCGTCTGATCCATGGAGCGATTCCTCCTTCTCTATGCTTCGACATCGCCATCGTTCATGTCGAACGTCCGTTGTCTGATCACACGATACTCGGAAATCGCTTTCATCCGCAATTTAAAAGATGTTAGATCATCATCAAAATGTTAGATTCGGCTATATAACATTTGTTAGGTACGGCCCGCGAAACATGTTTCTTGACGCTATCCGTTCCTATCATGTATGTTGAAATCTACATGTCTGTCCTTTACCCGTCATAGGAGGAAATCAGGATGCAACTGTTGAAGTCGATTACGCGCAAAGCGACTGCTAGCATGAAGAAAAAAACGCTGGTTAACATTTTCCTGCGCTTCTTCGTGCTGACTATGCTGCTCATGGTTTCGTCCGCCACGATAGCGGTTTATTCGAACTACCGGATGATCAACGACGCGAAAGAATCGAACCGGAACTATTTGCGCGCTGTCTCCTCGACGCTTGATGGCTTGTTCAACAAACTCAAAGACAAAGGCTACAGCGTTGCCTCCGATTCCGACTTTCTCAATCTGGTTGCGATGACGGACAAATCGCAGAAGAACTATAGTTCCTCCTCCTACGAATTAAGCAATAAGCTGTCCGATCTGTATATTAGCGATGATGTCGTCGATGACGCCTTTATCTATTTCCAGAACATCCATACAATACTGGCCGGTTCCGGATCGTACAATCCGACTTTCTATTTCAATCTTCATTATCGCTACAAGGATTACCCGCAAGCCTTCTGGAACAACGCGCTCGCGAGTGGCAGCGATTCTGCCATCTTCTCCGCTACCGACGTAATGACGCAGAGCGGCGACTCCGGCGAGAAACGATATAAGAGCATCGTTCCGCTTCTTCTAAACATCGAAAGCCTTGCTCATGCGCGCAACTACATGATCATTAACATAGACGAACAGAAAATTTATCAATTGATCGATGAGATGAACATCACGAAAAAGGGCGAAATTTACCTCGTCGATACGCATCATAACCGATTTATTAGCACGACAGACCGCAAAATGCTTGGCGAACGTTTCGATGCAAAGACACTCCGCTTGAATGTGACCGAAGGCAAAACCGAATCGACCGCGAAAATCGGCAGTGAGCGGTACATGCTGTCATTTCAACATTCGACCTGGAATAATCTCGGATTTCTGATCGTAACACCGGAGCATATGCTGACCGGCCCAACGAACAATTTTCTATACTGGACCATTGGTGTAATCGTCTTGTTCATGCTGATCGGGACGTTCTTCTCGGCCATATTCACGCGGGGCATCTATTCGCCGCTGGCAGACATCGTCATCCAGATGAAACGATTTGCGTTGTCGCCCTTCGAGCATGGCGGATCAGAATACGAGTATATAAAAGAAAATATGACGTCATTGCAGCAGTTCCATCAGGAAAGCATGCCTTCGCTTCTGCAAATCTTGCTGTACCGTGCGCTGAATCAGCAGATCGATCACGCTGACATTGACCGCCTGCAGCAGAAATACGATTTTTTTCGGGGCGGAGACCGTCTTGCCGTTGTTGTCGTCAGAGTCAGCTTCTCCGCTCGGAGCGAGCGGTCGCCTGCAGATTTGAAACGGCTTTTAGCCGGCTTCAACAAGCCGGTGCTTGATATCTCCGAGCATGAGAGCGTTCTGTTCTTCCAGGAACATCACGCGGAGGATGTACATGCGAGTGTCCGGCGGTTAGGCGATTTATCGGCGGCATTCATAGAGGGTGAGAAGGATAGCGTACATCTGGCTGTTGGCATGAGCCCGATATTCCATCAATTAGAGCAAACCTCGCAGGCCTATAAAGAAGCTTGCGCTGTCTTGGATTGGCGAAGCGTGAATAAAGCAGGCATCCTGTTTACGGATGCGGATGAATCCCGAGGCAGCAGAGCTAGCGCTTATATCGCTGCGGATAAGAAAGAAATGCTATACAAGTATATGGATCACGGAAATGTGGAGGGCTCCGCTCATTTGCTGGAACAGCTGCTCGAAGAAGCCCACGCTCAGGACATGCCGTTCAAATCATTCAAACAGCTGGCAAGCGATCTGCTCTATCTCGCAGTCGAGATCGTCTATGTTCGAGGCATAGACGGTCAATCTCTATTTGGTATGCCTGCTGACGAAGTCATCCCTTACATCGGCACCTTTCAAGATCCCCGGATCATGGAATCCTTATGCCGGGATATCTATCGCGCGCTGTCCGTTCATATTCAGAACCAGCTCCAATCGTCGAAGGCGATCCATGGCATGCTGGATTATATCGCGCAGCATTTGCCAGAGGCCAACTTGACGACGATTGCCGATCGTTTCAACATGAATGCCAACTATGTTTCGCAATATTTCAAAAAGCAGCTAGGCGTTACTTTTACCGACTACATCAATGGACTGAGGATCGATAAAGCGAAGGAGCTCTTGATTGGATCGGCGCTTACGGTCAACGACGTCGGCAAGCAAGTCGGCTTCAATAATGCGAACGCCTTTATTCGCATGTTCAAGAAGCTCGAAGCCGTGACCCCTAACGAGTACCGTAAGGGGAGCCAAGCGCAGCATCAACAAGGTCCGGCAGAGAGGGGATGAGATCCATGCTGAAGAGACATCGAAGAATTATCCTGGCAGCCTTACCAACTGCTGTACTTCTGCTCGCGGCTGCTTGTTTATTCGTCGTATTCGATAAGAAGACTGCTGGCAAGCAAGCCGAGCCGCCGGTTGTGATTAAAGCAGCCGTCCCTTCCTTCGCCAGGGAACGGAATACGATGATCGACCTCGAGTACGAGCGGCTTACGCAGCTGAAGTTCGATTGGATTCAGTTTCCGCTGAACGATTATATGAAACGCATCAAGCAGCTGCTGGCCTCGTCCGGAGAGAAACCGGATATCTTCATCATCGATAAAGATATGGTGCAGCGATTCGGTCCGCAAGGGATGCTGCTCGATCTGCAGCCTTACTTGGATCGGATGCCGAATTTGCAGCGCTGGATAAGCAAGTACCCGGAAATCTACCGCAGCATCGTTACAGAGGATGGTAAGCTGTATGGGATTGACGGCTTCAACACGTACGGGCAAATGCCGGTCGGCTATATGCTGCGTGCGGATATTTTCTATCGCAATGGGATGCTGCTTCCGAAGACGTTCGATGAGTTATACGATTCGCTCAAGCAGCTCAAGCACATATATCCGGATTCGAAGCCGATTTCGAATCGTTGGGGGCCGAACCGGCTCTTGGAAAGCTTCTTTATGGCCTATCACACGCATGGCGGGATTTACTTTAATAACGAAGAGTTGGTTTATAAGTTCGGCCCTGTGGAGAGCAACTACAAGAAGGCAGTCGAGCTTGCCAGGAAGTTTTACGAGGCGAAGCTGATTGATCCTGATTTTGCAACGACCGCGGAATCGCAGTATTTCGAGAACATTACATCCGGCAAGACATTCGCTATATTTAACGATTATTTTACAGAGATGGATGGGTGGCAGGAGAAAGGCACAAAACAAGATTCCATGTTTAACCTGAAAGCAGTCCTCCCTTTCGTTACCGATACCGGACTTCAAGCACTCGAGAAAGTTCAGTATCCGAATACGCAGGGAACGTGGGTCATCGCGATCAACGCCAAGTCCAAACATATCGACGAATTAATCCGCTTGCTTGATGCGCAATATTCGGATGCAATGATGGAGCTGACCAATTGGGGGATCGAAGGAAATACGTTTGTCTGGGCTAACGGGGAGCGTACGTATACGTCCAAGGTTCACACGAAAATGAACCCGACGGGGACAGTAACACCGGAGCAGCTAGGCGTCGACGGTCGATCGGGTATATGGGCTCCCTACGACCAAGACGCGGAATATAAGAGACGTTGGGGAGCATTGGGGCTCGAAGCACAGCAGTCCTATAACGAAAATGCAAGCCGGATCGGTTTCTTCGATGGACCGGCCGTTCCGTTCAAACAGGATGAGCTGAACACGATTACGAAGATTATGACCCCGCTAGACAAATTTATAACGGAGAAACTGATCAAGTTCGTCACGGGCGAGCTGAACATGGACAGCGACTGGAACTCGTTTCAAGAAGAGCTTGGCAGAATGGGCTACCAGCGCGTGTTAGACATGTACCGCGAGAAGTTCGCCAAGCTGCCGGAAGATCAGAAAAAGCTGAACATGAACATAAGGTGAATCTAGAAGCTTAGCGAGTCGCGCTAAGCTTCTTTATTTATGGCCACCAGTCGACAAAAATACAAAGAATCCAACAGGGAATCTCGACACAAAAACGATCCCAATTTTTATAAAATGGCAATGTACTTATCTAAATCACTTAAAAGGCGGCGTTTCATGTTACTTAACGAGGATTTGGAATTGGTCGCACAAGGAATTCAGATTGGTCAGAAGTACACGTTTGTAGGATTTAATAGCTGGGGTATGCTCTATCATCGTCATGTCATTCCTACGAGGATGGAAATTGTGAAGGTGTGGGATTGGAAAGGGAAGTCGGTAAAAATGGATTCCCTTCATATCGAGGTGGACTATCCAGACGAGCAGATGGACAAGCGTCGAAAGAAACGGCTTCCGCTGGAGAACGGCTTGCCGCTTGTTTATTCTGTTGATAATAAAATGAAAGGCGGTTTTATGGTCTTCGAAGGATGGCTCCCGGAAACCCGAATCACTACGCTGCCTCATCGCATGTATCAAACCGCTACCATGTTCAACAAGAATATGAGCGTCAGAAATTTCTTGATTCATATTAATGCCTTCCAGCCCAAATGCCTGGAGGTTGTCAGAAGAGACTTGGGAGTGGACCCTCTTGTATATTGCATGGTGGACCGGGGGTGGCTAGACATTCAGCTGCTTGAAGAACGAGTGAAACGGTTTGAACGGTTCACGCAAACGAGTCCATTATGGATGAATCATACGCAGAAGGAAGAACAGCCTCCATCTCAGAGAGTGATTCCCGTTTACACTTGCAAGCACGGCTGTCTGTATCAATCGAAACACCGCGGCGCCATGAATTTGCATGAGCATGTTCACTGCAAATTGAAATCCGTGAAAGAACAGCTTCCTTTGAAAGCATAAGACCGCTTGTTCCTTACAAAGAGAACCTCGATGCATGCGCATCGAGGTTCTCTTCTCTCTTCTCTCTTCTCTCTTCTACTTTAACCGATCTGGATTCGGTCGAACGAAGCCGAGCCTGGATACCACATGTTCGTCGCGAACTGGATCTTCGCAATATTCGTTGAAGACGTCATGACTGGCGCGTTAGTCAATACAGCCGTACCGTTAATCGAGAGCGTGAATGTGCCTGCCGCCAGATTCACGACAAGATGAACATCGTACCACTGATTCGCCGCGTAAGTGACGGAGGTATCCGTCCACGCCATGCTGGAGTTCACGTAGCCGATCTTCCCATTATCGCGGAAGGCAATCTGCACCACGTTCGCGCCGCTGCCATTGATGAGGACAGGCCCCGTAATCAATGCCGTCGTTTGATTCGCAAGCATGCGCGTATCCACGGTAACCGTGCCGGTGGCCGCGGTTATGGACTTGAATGCGGTGACATCCGCCGTACCGTAGCTAGTTTGCGTAAGGGTGAGCGCATGGTTCGTCGTTGCCGCGCCATCCGCGACCTGCTGCACAGAAGCCGAGCCTCCCGGCGCGCTCACGTTCCATCCGGACGGCATCTGCCCGACCGTCGTGCCTTCGAATGCTTCTGCATAGATGGCAGTCTTCGCTTGTGCAGAGCCGCTCGCGGCAGATAGATTCGCCGCGGCGTCGTACGCCTTGACCGTGTACGTATAGGTCGTGTTAGCCGTTAGTCCCGTATCGGTGTAGCTCGTTCCGGAAGCTGTGCCAACCTCTGTTCCGTCCCGATAGATTTTGTAGCCGGTCACGCCTACATTATCCGTCGATGCCGTCCAAGTCAGGGATGCCGTCGTATCCGTAACCGATGCTGCAGCGAGCCCGGTCGGAGCGGTCGGCGCCTGCGTATCCCCTGTGCCGACTGAAATATTATCGAATGAAGCCGTGCCTGAATACCACATGTTCGTTGCGAACTGAATCTTCGCCAGATTAGCCGAAGAAGCCATCACGGGCTCATTCGTCAAAACAGCCGTTCCGTTGATGCTGAGGTTGAACGTGCCTGCCGTCAGGTTCACGACCAGATGCACGTCGTACCATTGATTGGCTGCATAGGAGACCGACGTGTCCGTCCAAGCGATGCTCGAGTTGACGTAGCCAATCTTGCCGTCATCGCGGAATGCGATCTGAACAATCGGCGTTCCGCTGCTGTTCAACAGTACCGGACCGGTGATGAGCGCGTTCGTCTGATTCGCCTGCATCCGGGTATCCACCGTGACCGTTCCGGTTGCGGCAGTGAACAATTTCGTCGCCGAAACATCTGCCACCCCATAGGAGCCCGAGGACTGAGTCAAGGTGAGCGCGTGATTCGTGGTGGCGGAACCGTCCGCAACTTGCTGCACCGATGCCGAACCTCCCGGCGCATTAACCGTCCAGCCCGAAGGCATCTGCCCAATCGTCGTGCTCTCGAAATTCTCCGAATATCCGCCTCCGCCGCCAGATCCTGCAGTCGTAGTCGCATTAGCCGAATTGCTCGCAGCCGACAGATTGCTTGCGGCATCGTAAGCTTTGACCGTATACGTGTAGCTCGTGCTCGCCGTCAGTCCGCTGTCGGTATAACTCGTGCCTGTTGCCGTTCCGACCTCGGTTCCGCCCCGGTACACTTTGTAGCCGGTAACCCCGACGTTATCTGTCGATGCCGTCCAAGATAAGGATGCGCTTGTATCGGTGACCGAAGTAACCGTTAGGCCCGAGGGCGCGCTCGGAGCGGTTGTGTCACTGCCTCCTGTACCTGCCGTAACCACCGTGACGGAGAGATCATCCACGAAACCATAGCCGCCGGTCGTTGGCTTATAGCCGTAGATGGTCGCGCTCGTACTCGCCGCACCGGTCGTGAACGTGAAGACTTTCTCCGTCCAGTCCGTCGTCGTATTCTCCTGATACGTATCCGTTCCGCCATAGTTCTTCACGCCAAGCCGCACCGTTTGCCCGGATGCCCCGGCCCTGATGAAGCCGCGCAGCTCATACGTCGTGTTCGGCGTAAGGCCTGTAATCGTCTGCTCAATGCCATCCGCGCCAGTTCCCAAGCTTATTCCCGTCTCCCACTGCCAGCGCGAGGAAACCTTTTGCCCGGAATAGTCGAATGCCGGTTGTGCCGTCTGCGAATTCGTCTTCGTCCAGCCATAGAGGCTGTCGATGTTCGGCTGCTTCATCCGGTTAAGGTCCAAGCGGCCGTTCGTAAGCAAATTCTTGAAATCCGTATCGACGAGCTGATAGGTTGG
This sequence comes from Paenibacillus taihuensis, assembly GCF_003386535.1. Taxonomy (GTDB): domain Bacteria; phylum Bacillota; class Bacilli; order Paenibacillales; family Paenibacillaceae; genus Paenibacillus_Z; species Paenibacillus_Z taihuensis. The sequence goes on along the minus strand of NZ_QTTN01000031.1, from coordinate 49,422 downwards.
ATTTGGCGGACTGGCGAAGTTTACGCCTGCCGTCCAGTCTGCTCCTCCCGACTCATAGGCGCCTGCATCCGGCGCTGTTCCGACATACCCCGTCGTAATGCCGCGGATCGGCGTGCCGTAATCGATGGCATTCGAACCGCCGACAAACTCGAACTGGTTGTTACCGGTGCCGACGACGCTGTCATTCACGGTTGTCGTGCCGGAACCGGAGATGATGTCTACCCGGTCTGCGACATGCCAGAAGTACGAGGCGCTTGCATTCTTCGTCCCTGTCACCCGCACCTTCATCGTATGCTGTCCTGCCGACAATGTCGGACTCGTGTATACAAGCGTATTGCCCGTATGCGTCGCCGAATACGTATCGACCATCGTTTCCGTACCGCCGTCAATCGAGACGCCGACGATGCCCATTACCGTGTCTTTCTCCGAATAGAGCTTAATCTGCGTGCCATTGAACCGAACCTGATAATAGGAGCCCGTCGTAGCGGAATAGTGATTGTCGCTCTGATAATCAAGCGCGTTGCTGGCAATTGCCCAAGTTTGCAGATGAAAATCATTTCCGGATGCGTTCACATAGTTCGGAGTTCCTGATGTCAGATTGTTCGAGAACGTCGCGCCGATCGTGGATGCGCCTGTATCGAGCGCGTCGAGCGCGATGTTGTTCACAATGCGGTCTTTGTACGCTTCCAGACCGTACGTCGGTGAAGATACATAAATATCGGATGTATTATAGGTCGTGTTGTTATAGATCTGTACATTGCCCGACAGATGGTTCGCGATGATGTTGTGCCACGGCAAGCTCCACGAAACGTTCTTGTAGACGAGCGCATCCGTCGTGTGTTCATCCAGATATACGCCGCCGACCCAATCGCCGCGCGTGCCGTTCGGACCGTTGTACCGATACCCGCTTCCATGCCAGTAATTGTTGTGGATCTCCGAGTTGCCGAGTCCGTTGTGCGCGGTATACAGAAGTCCGGTATCCGTCGCAAAATAGTTCGCGTCATGGAAGTTGTTATACTGAATAACGCTCGCATAGAACTCGCCGCCGATGAGCGAACGGCCGGCATGATAGACTTCGTTATTGCTGATGAGATGGCCGATGCCGAGAATCTCAACCGCGGAATTGAACACGATCGGACCATAAGTGCCGTCATGGATCAGATTGTTGAAGAGCTTGTTGTTCGATCCCGAGATCGTCACGAGCGCTCCGGATGAATACTGCAGCTCGCTGTTCTTCAGCGTGTCGTTCGTACCGCACAGGCATATGCCCGTGGAATACGAGACGGCTTTGTTGTACTCGGACAGATATTTGGCATGAATGCCGTCAATGACGTCATTCGAGCCGTCCGTCATATCGATCGTCGCGGCAAACAGGTTCACGCCGGAGACGGTAATGTAGTTCTTGCCCGTCAGGTCAAAAGCGAGATTTCTGGCTTTCGCCTCGACCGCGTGGCCTGCCGGACTATCGCTTGTCGTTGTGCGCATGTACAAGGTTCCGGAAGCTTTGTCGTAGTACCATTCGCCTGGATAGTCCAGCGCGGCCAACTTGCCCATGATGTAATATTCCGGCGTGCCTAAGCCCCAGTCGGCAAGGTCGATGACACTCCCTGGTGATTCTTCCTTGCGGAACTGCAGATAGACCATTCCGCCAGACGCGCTGGTAATCTTGACGTCCGCCGAGTAGGTGAAATCCTTCGCGGTTGTCGTGGAATAATACCACGTCGATCCGCTGTTCGTCTGCGGCTGGGTATAGCCGGTCAATGTCGCGCCGTCGCCTTTCCAGTAGCCGGCCTCCTCGCCGTGGCTCCAGCCTTTAATGTTGCTCGTAAAGTTAGGCGCATAACGGCCGGTCGCTTGGTTCGGATTCTGGCTCGTAATCGTGGCGTTCACGTTCGTAAACGTTGCGGTTGCGGCCGTCGTGCCGGTGCTGGATTCAACGCCGAGGCCGAACGAGCCTTCTTTCAGCGCAGAATTGGTCGCCGTAATGACCGGCGTTGCGCCGTTGTTCAAATAGACGTTAAGGGTACTGCCGGATGCGGCCACTTTCAGATTGTAGGTCGTGTTCGGCGTGACGGTCACATTCGCGCTGCCAAGGACGGAGCCGTCTGCGCCGATCAGCTTAAGCGTGTTGTCGTAGGAGGAGAGCTTCAAATTGTACGCGGATTGAGAGGTTTTCAAATTCAAGTGGCCTTGCGTGTAGGTTGTGCCGAGCGCGCTGCTGAAGTTCCAAGCCCCTGAATCTTCGATGAAGAGCGCGGCATTGTCCCAATACCCGTCCGGCTGAGTCAGATTCGTCGTATCGACGAGCGTATTGCGATTCGTATCCGGGAATTTCGCGAGGTACAGATTAGGATCGTACAGATTGCCAACGTCGGTATTCGGCGAGCGTGCCAAATTGTTCGCGACGCCGTCCACATAGACTGAATCGAGATAATCGCCCATCTGCAGGTTCGCGCTTGTTTTGTAGATGCTTCCGGAGTGCACCGTCCATGTGCCTGTGATCGGATCTGCTCCGCTCACCGTAACGGTGGCTCCCGTATCCGGCATGAACGTAATCGGATTGCCGGCCGTGCCCGAATTCGACGGCTTTACCGTCTCGCGGTACACACCCGACCGGATCTTGACCGTGTCGCCGGCGATGGCGACGCTAGCCGCTTTGCTGATCGTTTTCCATGGACTGCCGGTACTGCCGTTGCCTGTCATGTCATTCCCGCTCGCTGCATCGACGTAGTACGTACTGCCTGCTGCTGCAGCCTGTCTTGGTGCCCATGTGAACACCATGCCCATAAGCATGGCCAGCACAAGCCCCAATACTGAAACCTTTCGTCTCATCAATCCACATCCCTTCATCTTTTGCTACGAAGAGTATAAGAAGGAGCGCTCCAAAACATTTGAGACAGAACTACGATTTTTGGACTGGAGCTTGGAAATTTGGACAGAAAAGCACGCGAGGCGTAATCTACTGGACTAGTACGAGCACAAGTGCGATTAAGGCAGGCAATCCTTGCTCGAGCCATTGATCTCAAGAGGTATACACGCCCGAATATCTTGATATGAAGCACTGCTGGCGAGCTTTCCGTTTGGCTACTCGGATACTGCTGTAATAATTTTGGTGTTCTTCTTCTGCTTTGTAGAAAGGTGTTGCTTCGGCAATCTTCGTTACCACCGGTTTATAGTAGGATTAACGTTCTTCCAGAAAGCTTCCAGTAGACGGAGTGACCTGCTCCTCCTCGTTGGTGTTCATATTCATCGATTTCAACATGCCGTACACAACTCCTTGGTGGTAGGATAAATGCAGCGAAGTCAAGGATACGAGCTCGCTTATATCTCGAGCGCGTAGAAAGTTTTCCCCCACAGGTTCAGTCAATCTATGCTCGAGCGATTCATGGATATAATGGCGAAGTTCCTTCAATTGCGCAATTAGCAGATCCCACTCCGGTGGATCTTCTTTCCAATCTGCTGGTTTTGTTCCAAATGCAAAAAAGTCTTCATAGCTTTCCGGAAGAACAAGCGGCCGCTCAGATAGACCGAGTACTTCATGTTGGGTAATGTAAAGAACATGTCCCAAATGCCAATGGACATTATTATGAAAGCCATCCGGAATGACTCTTCGTTGTTCAGGCGGACACTTCTTGAATAGACGAATCAATTGATTCATATGTTTGTCAAATACTCTCCAAACGAAATCCTCGCTCATTGCGCACCTCCAAATCAGGCTAAAAAAACATGGCCCGACGAATACGGGCCACGGTCTATTGAATGATTTAGTCTGGCCGGCCAAAGCCTAGCAGCAAATCTGCCACACTCGTACTATAGCAACAAATGGAGTGCTCGTACACATCCAAAGCTAATATTTCAGAACAGTCCATACCGAATGATATCTAGAGATGGCAGACTATGAATTCAACAAAACCTCGGCCAGGACAGCGATTCCCTCTTCAATCGCCTTCTCATCCACTTTTGCAAATCCAAGCACCCACCCCCTTCTGGTACTCTCCAAACCATATAGGCTAAGAGGATAAACACGAATCCCCCGCTTCAGCAGGATTGAGGTGAAGAAAGCTTCATCAAATGAAGGCTCAGCTTCCAGAAGTAGATGCGATCCCGTCTCAATTTCAGATAAAGTAAACCGGTTGGTTAATCCATTTGCAAGAATGGCTTTATACATGCATTCGTGACGGCGTCTATATAGGTTTCGCACTCTTCTCAAATGCCTAATAAAATGACCCTGCTCAATGAAACGGGTCAGTGTCACTGCTTCCATTATGGGTACATGACGGTAAAGCAGCTCCTGAACTCGCGCAAGCTGCGCGATTGCCTCTGTTGATCCGACTAATGCGGATAGACGGATACCAGGAGCGATCATTTTGGAGAAGCTGATCATATACAAGGTGTTTTTTGATGCTTGGCTAAACAGGGGCGGCAGCGGTTCTCCGCGATAACGATATTCACCGTCATAGTCGTCCTCTACGATCCAGCTGTGATTCTTAACAGCCCATTCAATCAGCTGCTGCCTCCTTGGCTCCGATAGTACGGCACCGACTGCACATTGGTGTGAAGGTGTTACAAACGTTAATTTGGATTCCTGAGGGATGCGATCAACGACCAGACCAAATTCATCGACCGGGATCGGCACGACATTCATACGCCGGTCTCTCATGACCAACCATGATGCCGGGAATCCCGGATCTTCGACGGTGACCATGTCGCCTTCCGTCAGCAAACCTTGCGCGATTAGTTGGAGGGTTTGGTGTGCACCAGAGGTTAGCAGGATCTGTTCCGTCTGAACATTAATTCCCCGTTCGATTGACAGGTATCGCTGAACTTGTTCACGTAACGGCATATATCCATAACTGTTATTTCCATATGCCCAGTCGCATGGATTCATGGAAGAGGAGACATGTAGGTAAGCTTGTTTCCAAGTCTTAAGAAAGATCGTATCTACGTAAGGCTCGTGCGGGCTGAAATCAATGGTGACATGATTAGCATCTTCACCTTTAAGCCATTCCTTCAGATGATCGACAGATGCATCCAAGAACGGTAATGAAGGCAGCAGCGGACCTTGTTTCTGTTGAAGATCGGGATTGCCATCTATGCATTTCATCCCTCGGCTTACCCTTGTACCTCCTCTCCTTGAGGTATAGATGTAGCCGCGTGCTTTCAATTCTTCGTATACGATCTGTATCGTGGAGCGCGAAACGCCTAACTGCTGCGCTAGTTCTCGAGAAGGAAGCAATAACTGTCCCGGTTGCCAATTACCGCTGGAAATTTGGCTGATGGCTTGGTCCAGCATTTGTTGCCATATGGGTTTTGCATCGTTACGGTTTATATACCACACGCTTACACCTACATTTCCGGTAAAATACACTTCCTATTCTTCGCTTTCGATACTCAACATATTCCGTTAAGCAAGTCCGCTGAATGCAGGCTCAGACAAAAAAACGACTGCCGTCAACACCGGCAGTCGTCTTCTGCTACATCATATTGTTCTCTCTAAGATGATCGATTAGCGCAGCGTCTTGAATGCTGTCCGCAGCTCAGAAACCATATACTCCGGTTGCTCCCAAGCAGCAAAGTGTCCACCTTTCGGCAGCTTGTTGAAGTGGATTAGATTCGGGTATGCCTTCTCTGTCCAGCTCTTTGGCGCTACATAAAGCTCGTCCGGGTAAACGCTGACGGCAACCGGCAGCTGTACACCTTTAACACCGAAGAAGGAGTGTTTGTTCTGACCGTAAAGACGAGCCGCAGAGATCGCAGAGTTCGTAAACCAGAAGTGCGAGATATTGTCGAGAACGTCGTCACGAGTAAGACCCTCATTGACTCCGGCAAACGATCTCGAAATCATCGCAAGGCTCTTATAATCGTGGTCGATCATAAATGCAGCCAATCCGACTGGCGAATCCGCGAGTCCCGTCAGCGATTGCGGGCGGTCTCCCATGATGAAAGCATAATAAAATTTATTCTCAAGGACTTGCGCGCATGCTTCCTTCTCTTCTTCCGACAGGCCTGCTGGCAGCGGATTGCCGGACCAGATTGCTGCATCGGCATCAGCCGGAATTACGCCAGGCATGTTGGTGTGCAGTGCCATTAAGCCTTCAGGCTCCTGAACGCCCATAAAGTCAACAACAATCGCTCCCCAGTCACCGCCCTGCGCCACATACTTCTCGTAGCCAAGACGCGTCATCAGTTCGCCATATGCACTGGCGATGCGCTGAGGACCCCAGCCTGTCTCAGTCGGTTTGCCCGAGTATCCATAGCCAGGCATGGATGGAATTACGACATGGAATGCATCAGCTTCACTGCCGCCGTGCGCCGTAGGGTTAGTCAACGGCTCGATGAGCTTCAGTTGCTCAATGATCGAACCCGGCCAGCCGTGTGCAATGATGATCGGCATGGCATTTTCATGCTTCGAACGAACGTGAATGAAGTGAATGTCAAGACCATCGATCTCCGTAAGGAAATGCGGATAACTGTTAATTTTCGCTTCGACTTTACGCCAGTCATATTCATTCGCCCAGTAGCGAGCGAGCTCTTGAATCGTTCCAAGCTGCGTGCCTTGAGATTGATCCGATACCGTTTCTTTGTCCGGCCAGCGGGTTGCATTAATGCGGTTGCGCAATTCAACTAGTTCTTCTTCTGGCACATGAATGTGAAACGGGCGGATGATGTTGTTGTCTTGTTGTGTCATTTTATGATCTCCTTTTATTTGCGTTTTTGATTTGTAACTAACTAAATATAAATTTAAAAGTTACAAGTAGTAATATAGCACGATCTAATCCCAAAAACAAGTAACTATCAAAAATTAATTTAACAGTTACATTGCGTGCGCCCGAAAATGCCAAAAAGCCATCGTAACCGACGGCTCTCGACTCGGTGTATCCGAAATATGCATAGATCATCGTCTGACAGTACCTGAATTTGCAGTGGACTTTCCTTCATTAAAAAATTCGCGGCAGATCATCAAATGCTCGGTCAAGCTAACTGTATCTTTCGTGCCGGACAACTCATCTAGCCTCTTTACTAATTCCGTTGCCTCATCAAACATGATTTCACGACCTACATATGTAATCGAATACTCCATAATGCAATAACTATTGCCGAGTCCTTTCACTGGACTCAAAATCAAAGTCACATCCGGAGTTGCTGCGTCTTCATCGTCATACGAGTAAATACGGATCGCCCACGTTTTATAGCAATCACCGCAGTAATCATCAATGTTATGCAAATCCAATTCAAACCAGCCTTTTTTCATCCAATTACTTCCTTTAATCAATATTAATTCCTGCTGTATCCCCGTGAATTATAACAACCGTATGGAAGGCAGTACAGGTCCAAAATAGCCGTGTTGTTTCAATCCATAAAAAAAGCCGGTCGTTTGACCGGCCCGGCTACAAGTCATTGCATTTCCCTAGACGCAAGAATCACTCATCGTTGCATAACTGATGATGTGTTTCTTCAATTCCTCCTTGCTATGCTGCCCGACAAAGGTTTCTACTTTGTATCCGTCTTTGAACAGCAATAATGTTGGTACGCTCGACACGCCGTATTCAGTTGCGAGCTCTTGCTCCTGATCCACATCAACTTTGGCTACGGCAGCTTGAAATCTTACTTCTTGGACTAGGCTTTGATCGGTGAGAAGCTGCTCCTGACAAGCGTTATCTCCAGACTTATAGAAGTCTACGAGCGTGATTCCATGGTCTATTTGTCCCTTGAACGTTTCTTTCATTAATGAATGGACCTCCACCTTGCGACCTCCTCTTGTGTAATGCGGCTACTTGGTATCCCTTAACCGACAACGTTCGAAATAACCTCGATATTGCCGCGGGTCGCTCTTGCGTAAGGACAAACCTTATGCGCTTCATCGACGATTTCTTGCGCGACGCTGCGTTCAACGCCTTTGATCGTAATATCAAACGTTACAGCCAGCACATAGCCGTCATTCGCATCCTTGCCTAGCGTGACGCTGGAGACGATGGAAACGCCTTCCGATTTTATCCATTCTCGCATGCGCTCCTCTTCTTTTTCATTCCAAATTGTGGACACAACATTAAGGTATCCTCTGCATTCATTCGTATACTTGTCACGTTCTCCGACTCTCCATTTGTATCGCCTCTTTAGAAGATGGAAATACTTAACATAATCTACACTCTGATTCTTCTTGGAGGATATCGCCGCGATGAAGCCCGTTGAACAACTATCAGGAATCCAATTTAGCTTGCTCTTGTTTTCATTCATATCACCCACTGTCATTCTTATCATTCCAAGTTTGATGGCACAGATCGCGCAGCATGATGCTTGGATTTCAATATTTCCTGCGATAACATGCGGAGCTTTATCCATTTGGGTCATGACCACGTTATCTAAGCGATATCCTGGATTGACGATAATAGAGTACAGCAGCCGAATCCTAGGCAAGTGGGCTGGTAAAGCGTTGGGCTGCTATTTCATCTTCTATTGGGTTCATGTGAACCTCTTCTTGCTTAATCAACACGTTCAGTTCATTAATACCGTTCTGCTAATGAAATCTCCGGCGATCGTTATCAGCCTGACCTTGGCAATCGTTTGCGCGATTGCCGTTTATTTGGGCATTGAATCCATAGCAAGATCCAATGAATATCTTAGCTTGTTGATCTTCGTCTTTTTCATTCCGCTTCTATTCCTCATGCTCGCGGAATCGAATCCAGAGAGACTCTTTCCCGTCATGAGCAAAGGGATTGTTCCCGTTCTTCGGGCAAGCATTTATCCGGTTGCGTACTTATCTCAATTCTTTATTATAGGGTGGTTTCTCCCCTATTTGAATCAACCTGGAAAAGCGATCAAAGCTTCGTTCTTTTCTTTGTCAGCGGTATCTGCGCTGCTCGCTTTCACATTAATACCTCTTATCATGGTCTTTGGGCCGTTAACGGATAATTTGACTTTTCCTTTATTAAGCGTGATCCAATATATCGGCATAACCGGAAGCTTCGAACGTTTGGAGGCTTTTGCCGTCGTGATCTGGGTTACAGCTAGCTTTGTTAAGATATCCTTGACCTTTTTTATTATCTGTCTAAGCATCGGGCAACTTTTCAACTTGAATAAATATCGCCATTTTATCGTACCGATTACGCTTTTCTCAGTGATTGGCTCCGTATCCTTATTCCATAACTCAACGGAGCTCGGTTATTTTTTGCGGTATACGTATCCGATCTATGCTTTTTTCACTCAACTGATTTTACCGCTGTTGCTCCTCATGATTGATACTTTCAAAAGATTCGGGAACAAAACCTTGCAGGGTAACGAGTAACCCTACCGATTAAGGCGTTAACAGTTTTTTTCCGATTGGCTCGAAAAAGAAGCGTACAGGAGCGATTGAGAACGGGAAATAGACGTCGGCGAGGTATAAAGCCCCTTCCACTATGCATAAGGCCATCAAACAACAGTACACGGCTGCTGTTTTAGGCCTTTTTTTATGGAGCAAGGACTTAGCAATATAGAATGTCCAGCACACCAGCACAGCCACAAAGGCAATGATTTTAACAATCATCTTCCGAGCTCCTTCTCACGCCTATTCGGTTACCATCCCATGGTATTTCCCAAAGGTTGGGTTGACCATGCCTGAGCCATTAATTCTTAATTTAACTTCAACTCCGATTTCCGCTTTCGGAAACAGCTCATCCCACTGATTTCTCATCGCTTCCCACTGCTTCGGAGCTTTCTTATAAATTTCGTGACCGAAACCGATACTGTCGGTATTATAATCCTTTTGGATTTTTGCAATAAACCGTTGAACTTGTTTCTTTACCGCATCTTCCAATGCGTGCTTAATTTGTTTCATCTCTTCTGGATCGCTGACATTAAGCGTTGAATTGTTCTCGACTAATCCGCCCTGACCACTCAACATGATTTTGAACTTTGCGGAACCCTGTTCTGTATGAGTGATGATTTTGCTGCTTGCATGCGTTACGATTAACCCTACTTCCCCTCTGCCATCAGGCAGATAAGCCGTAACCCGGCCGTAATTCAATTTGTTCGTCGTCCACATGAATCCGAGCAAATCTTCTTCATTCAAGACCCCGGCCAGCTTGAGGTCCTTAAACACGCCAGCTCCCATAAAATTAAATAATTGGTTTTTCGATTTAGACTGGTTGTCAACCTCAATAACACTCATTACAGGTTGAATCCCTTCGCTTTCTAACGCAATATAGAAATCGCGTATCGTTACCGCTAATTCTCCTCCCGAAATTTGCAATGCCTTCACGGTCTCAATCGGCACTTGCTTTAGAGGATAGTCCATCTGCAGAATATCTTTCGCTTCCGATCCTTTCACCATAATAAGATACGTTTTCAATCGATTCCTAGGATCATGGATAAAGATATCGAGAACGCCATTCAGTCCCTCCTTCGCCAGAGTTTCGCTGATATACACCACGCTTCGATGAGATAGGAACAATTTTCTCGTGCTTTTTTCCTGCAGCTTCTGATGGATCTCATTTCCGTTCTTGCCCTCTACAGAAATAACGAAGAACTTGCCATCCTTCCCTTCGCCGTGTCCTCCATCAGCAGATGAAGGGAGCGCGACTTGAAGGGAAACCTCCAGATTGCCATTTTTCTTAAGATCGATGGCCGTACCCGTAACAAGAGCAAGCTCATTAATTTCCATGCGATCCCAGCAGCCGCTAAGGAAAAAGATCTGAAGAAGAATCAGCCATTTTATCCGTTTCATTCATTTGCGCCCTCTTGATGGAATTTAGGCTTAAATCGCGAATTCGCCCATATTGGCACCCGAACCAGAATATCTCGCAGGGCCGTGAATTTGATCGGGACTATGGGAGACAGATAAAGCATCCCGAATGAGCGCAGCGAAGTCAGATGTAACAAAATGAGCAGATACCCCAGAACAATGCCATATAGCCCGAGCGCACCGGCCAAAAATAACATGGGAAAACGAAGGAGCCGGATCCCGTTCGCAAAACTATACCGCGGGATTACAAATGACGATATTCCGGTAATGGATACGATAATGACGACCGGCGAGGATATGAACCCGGCTTGTACGGCCGCCTGCCCAATGACAATACCTCCCACGATGCTAATGGCCTGTCCAATCGTTTTAGGAAGACGAATGCCAGCCTCCCGCAATGCTTCGAACGTTAATTCCAGCAGCAAGGCTTCAATCATGGCCGGAAAGGGAACGCCTTCTCTTGCGGCTGCAATGCTCAACACGAGATTTGTAGGGATCATTTCTTGATGAAAAGTTGTAATTGCAACGTACAGCGAAGGGGCAAAAATAGCAAAATTAACGAAGAGGAAACGGATCCATCTTACGAAAGTTGCAATTGGCCAGCGGATATAGTAATCCTCACTTGCTTGGAGGCCCGACCATAGCGTCATGGGAGCAACAAGCGCGAATGGGGAAGTATCGACGAGAATGGCTACTCTGCCTTCTAGCAGCTCCGCAGTCACTACATCCGGACGCTCTGTGCTTTGAAGTTGAGGAAAGGGAGAAAACGGTTGGTCTTCAATGCATTCCTCGATATACTCCGAATCGACGACACCATTCAGTTGGATGGGTTTGACTCGTCTTCTGACCTCATCAACCAAGGAGTCTTGAGCAATCCCCTCTAAATATAAAACGGCTACTCGTGTCCGAGTGTGTTCGCCAAGCGTTATATATTCAATCTTAAGCTTCGGCGTCTTCAATCTAAGACGTATCAGACTTAAGTTCGTCGAAAGCTGTTCGATAAAGCCGTCTTTGGCCCCTCTGATGACAGGCTCGGTCGAAGACTCCTCAATACTTCTATGGGATGTGCCTGGCAAGGAAACGGTCAACACTTTACAGCTGCCTTGGGTTAGAACGGCAGCATATCCCTCCAGAATATGCCCCGTCGTTTCAGCAGCATCCCGTGAGATATTCATACTTCCGACAGGAAGCGTTTTGTTCATGAATTCGGTTACATCGTGAATTTCGCGATTGCTGACCAAGCTTGTCAGCAGTGGTTTTATCACGTGTTCATCAAGCATTTTTTTATCAATAAGGTTCTCGATATATACGACAAGACAATGCTCGCTCCGATCGTCTCCTATCTTGCGGTATTCAACGTCTGCGCAATTCCGGAACGTCTTTCTTAGTAAATCTTCATTATGTCCCAAATCGCATGTAAATGTCGGTGTTTCCTCCGACTCCACTCGGTTCAATTTGCGCATGTAGTCCAATTTACGAATCGTGCGACGTTTAGACCATCTCATTTAAGCTGCTCCTTGCCAATTCAAGTTACTTTAGTATTCCAAACATGGTAAGTAATACTCATTGGCAAGGAGAATGCTGGCAATTGGGTCAAATCTGCTTAAAGAGTTTGCAACATCGCGGCAACAACACCGTTGTGATTGGACAAATGTGCGGCTGTCGTTAGGATCAGTTCACCAAAGCTCACTGCTTTCTTGAAGTTCTCTGGCACGCTTTCATCCAGACGATCTTTCAGCGTGTTATAAATGCGTTCTCGTTGCTCTTTTAATTGAACAATCATTGTATCCCATGACGGCAGCTGGTTTAGTTGCTCTTCCGTCCAAACTTTCGCGCTCGTACCGTAATGAAACAGATCTTTATAGTTTCCCGGAAGGGACATGGTTTGTTGAGATAGACCGAACACATGGAATTCCGTAATCTGCAATACATGTCCCAGATGCCAATAGATGCTGGTGTTAAAACCTTCGGGAGTGATATTCCGTTTCTCTTCCGGACATTTATCAAGTAATTTCAAAAAGTTATCATGCTCTACGTTGTATAAATGGAATACAAATTCTTTTCTCATTATTATTAACTCCTTTAAGATGTTTTTGGGCTTGTCTTATGAAGAAGAGTATTGTGATCTCACTTCCTGGCTAACATCACTTCTGCAACTTGGTCTGGAATATCAACCTGCAGCCAGTGACCAGCCTGCAACACATGCAGTTCAGGTTTTTTCAGAAGCGTAGATAAATGTCTGGCAATTCCATAGTTGAGGTATGGGTCTGTTTCACCCCAAATTAACTTGACCGGCACATTGATCTGCCACATTTGATTTATTCGTTTCGTATTTCTGGCAAGCTCATCAAAGTGCTGCGATGTCATTTGCGCGAATGCGGGACCGGAGCTCGGTTGCTGGCGGAAGTTAGCATCGATGATCGGACCAAGGAACTTCGAATAGTAATCCTTTTGCTCGTCTGTCAAATGCTCTTGGAATTTGCTCCGCTGAAAACCGAGTACCCATGCGAATTGTTCCGGGCTGCGAAGAATGGCCTGCGTGAGAGCCTTCAAACTCGTGGTAGCGAACAGTTCGATAAATTCCGGATATTTCGCCGTCGGCGACTCCATATAAAAGGCGTTGAGCAAGCATACGGAATCGACATGCTGTGGATATTCAATTGCGTAATTGATTGCTGCCGGACCTGAGGAATCATGTCCGACGGGAATAATTTTGTTAAGATTCAAACTTTGAACTACCGCATGAAGATCGCCCAACTGTTGCTCAAAGCTGTACTTAGCACCGGCCGGTTTGTCGGAATCACCAAACCCAAGGAAGTCGAATACAACGACTCTCCGCCCACCTGCTGCAAGATGGGGTACCAAATCATCGTAAATATGCAAGTTGTCGGGATACCCGTGCATGAGAACAAAGGCTGGTTCCGTTCCTGCGTAATCACGCACATAAATGCTGCCTTGTCCACGGTCGATGCGATGTTCCTGAAAGTTTATATTTGTTGTTGTCATATAAATTCCCGTCCTTTTCTGTCCATGATCATTGAATTATTATGTCCAGCATTAAAAATATTTTTTAGTCTCATATGCCGCTATCAACCAATCATCTGTCGTCTGCCACTTGCTAAACCTATATTAGTCTCATATGCCCGTATTTGCAAGTGGAATTTTTGAACCTTCGTTCCAGTCATGTCCTTTCTTGAGTTCAGTTTGACCTCTACATTAAAATTGGCCCGCAGTATGCGGGCCATGTGGAGGAACTCGTTAATCTTTTTTTTCAACAAACTGTGCTGCCAGTGCCCCATAACCTCTCTGAACAAGATCGGCTTTGGGGATAAATTCCATGGATGCGGAGTTCATGCAGAAACGGAGTCCCGTTGGCTGCGGACCATCGTTGAATACATGACCGAGAATGGAGTTGGCATTTCGGCTTCGAACCTCCATACCCGTAATTCCCGGGAATAATCCATTGTTTTTGAAGACCACGTTGTTTGACATCAAAGGCTTAGTAAAACTCGGCCAGCCGGTCTGCGCATCATATTTATCCTTCGAGCTGAATAGCGGCTCACCCGAGACAATATCTACATAGATCCCCTCTTCGTTATTATTCCAGTATTCGTTATGGAATGGAGGCTCGTCCGCACCTTTTTGAGTTACGTTATACTGAAGCTCCGTCAGCGTTTTCAGTTTTTCTTCTTTGTTGAACCTAATAGTGTCGTTCATTTTCTTAACCCCCAAACTTTATTCAAGCAGGCTGCCAACCCGTTTTTTTTGTAATAGTTCTGATGCTCTTCCTCTGCCATGTAGAACGTTGATGCAGCGGCAATCTTCGTTACAACAGGTTTGATGGACTGTTTGGCCATTTCGTTCAGAGATTTTTGAGCCAACTCTCTTTGTTCATTGCTGGTATAAAAGATGGCGGATTCCCGTAAATCAGAGTTCTTCCAGAAATTGTTCAACAGCTCGTGATACGTAATCGCGTTCGGATTATAATGTACTTCGACTGCCTCGATATGATCCGACATATAAGAAACGACTTGTTCGTAAGTCGGATTCTCCATTACTCCGCCTGTGTAACCAGCATAAACATGCGATACACCATCGAGTTTCTGAAATGCATCTTCCATGTGCCAGAAGCAGCCGCCCGCGAAAATGGCAGTTTCTAGAGGCTCTTTCATGTTCCCATTCTTCATAGCAGTCATTTATACCACCTCATCAGATTGTTTTGGCCCCATTCATAATGGCTTTCAGTGAAATATATCAGCTGATGACTTGATCGTATACATCCAAAGCACCTCATTTCTAACAGTCCAAAAACCCCTTTTTGACTCTATACTTGACGACCAAAAATAGTTCATGTTATATTTTCACTAGTAACTACTAAAATAAAATTAGATAGTTACAAACTTATTGCAACTCGGGATGGCCGAGTCGTAGTGAGCGTGCCATCCACGCGAATGCTGAGCAAAATTATCAAGCGGCACTCACTGACTTGCGCAGTCGTATCAAAGCAACAAGATAGGCCTGAGAAAGAACCCGTCTCGGACCAGTCGCATGGCGTGCAGCTTAAAACGATTCAGAGTCTCGCCAAATATTGGGCTAATGATTACGACTGGCGGAAGATTGAAGCGAAGCTGAATTCCTATCCGCAGTTCATGACGGAGATCGATGGCGAGGACATTCACTTCATCCATGTTCGTTCAAAGCATAAAGGCGCTATGCCGATTATCATCACGCACGGATGGGCTGGGTCGATCATCGAACAGATGAAGCTTAACGAACCGCTTACCAATCCCACGAAATATGGCGGTAAGGCCGAAGACGCTTTTGACGTGGTAATTCCGTCGATGCCAGGTTATGGCTTCTCCGAGAAAGCAGACACGACTGGCTGGGGTCCCGATCACATCGCCAAGGCTTGGGATGTACTGATGAAGCGCCTTGGCTATAATAAGTATGTCGCACAAGGCGGAGACTGGGGTGCGCCGCAAAGCATTCAAAACGTTGCGTTAATCGAGCTAGCACAACTTGCATTACACACCAGTTGCACATAAATCAAGCCGCAGGAAAATACCCCGCGGCTTTTTCTAAACACGCTTTTAAATTAGATTGATTTACCCGAATTAGTCAGCTCAACTTTTACCTGCACTTTAATACTCATGTTTGAGTAAGTCTTATTCCAATTCATACTTTTCCATCTTTCATAGGTCAAATGATTGCGAACGACCTTGCCTATCCCGATTGGATCTGATTGAGATTGCTGCAATTTGGCTATCAGCTTTTCTGAATTCGTCGTTAAATATTTTTCAATCTGCCCTTCTAACTGCTTTTGATACTTTTCTTTACTTATATCCATAGTACCTGTGTATTCAAGGACGCTTGCTTTTAATTTTACTTTTATTTCGGCCTGCATATTCTTTGTGTTTATTATTTTATCGTTATCAGAGTTAATGTTACTTAAGGAAAGCTGATAATTCTGTCCTGGCTCTAAATCATTCATCGCAATCATCAATCTGCCGTTTTTGATGTTACCGATCAAATAGTTCAGAATTTGCGTTTCGCTAAAAGTTAAGAGCGTGACATATCGATCGCCTTTAAACGTACCTACTCCCTTTAATCCGATGGTATCCCCTTCATATGAAAAGACGGGAAGAACCGGATCAATGCCATCGTCATAATAATCTCTTAGGAAACGGTATTGATTGGTGAACAGAACTTTATCTTGCCAGCCCGCTCTCTCCAGAAACAAATAAATAAATTCTGCATTATCTTCAATCGAAGGGAATTTTTTTTCGAGAAGTTTCCCTGCATTCCCCTCAACCATGGCGAATTTAACGCGAATTCCGATTTCCGGATCCCTTCTCAATGATTTCACGACATTTATTAACCCCTTTTTCGCCAGGTCCTCCCCGAAGAGAATCGTCCCTTGCCCGCCAACGATCTTGAGACTGGTTAGATTTTGAACTTTAAGGAAGGTGTCATGAATCGATTTACCTTTAGCCGTAAGCGCCATCGTATCAAACTTACCTTCTTTAGTAACCGTGGGGAAAAGGACTGTCGTTGTTATTGGGTTTTCACTACCCTCAGACAGATCGTATGCACCCGCTTCTACCACAGCTAATTTTTCAATCGCATTACTTTCTCCGCAGCCTGCTACGAATACTGTCAAGCAGCACATTGTGATCACGATAATGACTTTACTTTGCATAATCTGTCTCCCTAAGCATCTGGTTTCTAAGCATTTGGATGAAAAGGACACCTAACACGAATATAGGCAGCGCCCATGCAATTAATATGGCACAATTACTCAACCAGTTGGACCACTTCTCTACATGTGCGACAGAGCCCGGAATCAACGCGAGAACAAATCCGGTGGCCAGTATGAGGATGATCCAAAGACCAGGTTTTACTTTTCCAGCTATATTTTCAAGCGTTTTCTGAGCGCCCCAGTAATAGATAACCGTTGTGGCTAATATCTTGAAGGCAAAAACACAAAAGCAAAGATTCTCGGCCCGTGAAAGGAAAGAAACTTCTGTATATTCAAAGAGTGTCATAATCGGGTATAAGTCGTTTAATACTTGATCGAAGCTGAAAAATCCAAAGCACATAAAGGTGACAATCAAATAGATAAACAACGAGAAGAAATTGCCAATAAACAATGACTTCGTCCATTTCTTATCAACCACAGGGAATAAGAGCATGGAAACTTCAATACCTAGATAAGCGGAATAAACGCGTAATGATCCCTCGAAATAATCGGTTCCTCCTTTAAAATAAAACGACGTGAAGCGGTCGAACTCAAATTCCGAAATGAGGTATAGCAGTAAAGCAAGCATTGGCATTACGAAGCAGATTAGTACAACAAAAGCCTTCGTTATATGGTGAATCCCGCCTGTTAGAAGTTGAAATCCAAGAAGCGTAAAAAAAATGACAAAATAAACAGCAGGTAATGCGGGATAAAAGAAAATCTTCATGATGAAAATATATTCCCTCATAATCATGCTGGCCAATCCAATCCAAACACAAATGATGAACAAATAAATGGGTATCATCACCCACTTGGGTATAGTCGCTTCAATGATTTCGAAAATAGATCTCCCTTTGCCCAGCTTATAAATGGTTGCAATGAGCAAAATATTGATATTCACAAGTATGAAAATGAATATAATACTTAGCCAACCGTTTGTTCCAAAATATTGGGCAGTTACTCGAGGCAACGTATACACAACAAGACCATTTTGGATGCTATATAACAAGATAGACAATTGAAATGGGTGGAGTCGTTCTTTCAAATGATCACCAGCTTTCACGCTTATTCTCCCCCATCGCTTTCCTCATTTATTTCTATAGAAAGGCTTTATGATGATATTATCCATCCAGCTTTTGAAGAAGGCTGGAGATATCGCTTTAATATACGGCGAGGAGAAATTGGTCAACCCCATCAAGTGAATGATCACGATACCCAAAGTGAAGAAGATACCGATGTTCCCCAAAAATCCCGCCATAATAATAAATAGAAATCGAACGAGTCTAATGGAAGCACTCATGCCATAACTTGGGACGATAAATGAAGCAATTGCCGATACGGACACAACAATAATCAAGATATTACTGGTTATCCCGGCTTGAACGGCTGCTTGTCCGATTACGATACCCCCGACAATTCCAATGGTTTGACCAATTTTGGTAGGCAGTCTCGCCCCGGCCTCCCGCAGCAATTCAATGACTATTTCTAAAAACAGTGCTTCAATAAAAGGGGGAAAAGGCACCCTGCTCCTAGACTGCATGAGGCTCTGCAGCAGCGATTGCGGAATCATCTCGTAATGATACGTACATATTGAGACATAAAAAGCGGTGAGTATTAAAGTGACGAATAACGCTAAGTATCGCAGAAGCTTCACTGCTACCCCTATCGTCCAACGCTGATACAGATCATCAGGTGACTCGAAAAAATCAAAGAAACTGGATGGCGTACAAATAATATTGGGACTATCGTCGACAAGTCCGATAATCTTGCCGGCATATAGTTTTGACACCGCTATATCCGGTCTTTCAGTCGTATAAAATTGAGGAAATGGCGAGTTTTGATGCTCGTCTAATTTTTGAATCAGAAAATTAGAATCCGTTATGGAATCAACTTTAATCGCTTGAATCCTTTCTTTTAACTGATTCACAATGCTCATTTTTGCAGTGCCCTCAATATAGATGACAAGAACTCTAGTTTTTGAAATGTCGCCAACAGATAACGAAATCATTTTTAAGCGAGGACTTCTGATTCTTCTCCGAATTAAGGATACATTCGTTTGTAATACTTCATTAAAAGAGTCATGCGGCCCATTAATGACCGTCTCTCTCTCGGATTGCGAAATGGCACGCTCTTCGAATCCTGGCACATTTATTAAGTATGTATACGCTCCAGCGAACATTGCCACATTACCGTCTAATATGCCCTTGATTACTTCTTCTTGGTCATTTATTCGTTTGAATAGTGACTGATCCGTAGCCTGTTCAAGATGATTGAAAGACATTTCTCTTAAAGGCGAAAGTATTTCCCACTCTAATGACTGAGAATCGACTAATGAGTTCAAATAAACAATGCGAAATTTATCTTGATGAAATGAACGATGGACAAGGTCAAAACTATCCCCAAATTCCGCAAGGGTCTTTTCATAATTAGCTTCTGTCATTTATCAAGTCCCCGCCTTTGAACAGGATTACAATTATTATGGAGTACAAACTTTCCAAATATGCATAATCCGTACAGTCGTGAGCGGAGCAAGTTTGAACGGAAATACCCGCAAGACACTATCTAAATAATATCTAGAGTGTTACAATCTTTGTATTACGATTTAAAGGAGTTGCTGCACGATGCTATGGGACGATTTTTTGAAAAGCAACTATCACGACTGGAGAGGCAGCGGTTACTACGAAGACCGCCTGGACAAGCCAGGATGGTTAGAACAATTACTGACGAACCATAACCTTCCCTATCCAGGCGCTCCGTCTGCGAAAGAAATGGATGATCTGAAACAACTGCGGCACCAAATACTTCATCTCGTTCAAAGGCTGACAGAGCATAAGATCACGGATGCCTCGGATCTTGAAGGACTGAACAAGACATTGTCGGTCGCGCCAATGATTCTGCAGATCGTGGGAACGGAATCTGGATTTCAATTGGTAACCGCTCCACTACAATCGGGTTGGGCTAGTATCGGAGCAGAAGTAGCTACTTCATTCGTTCGATTACTGACAGAGGGTGATCCCTCCCGTATTCGTATTTGCGAAAATCCGGACTGTAAGACGGTCTATTATGATGAAACCCGTAATAACTCCAAACGCTTCTGCGCCAATAATGTTTGCGGTAACCTGATGAAGGTCCGACGTTTCCGAGCACGCCAAAAGGTTGATAAAACCTAAGTCGTCCAATCTGCAGCAATCAAAAAGAGTTGAGCAGAGATTATCTGCCCAACTCTTTAAGCATGAATAATGAGGAGACTCCAATGAAGCATGAACAACTAGTTTCAATCAATGTCGGTAAACCGACTGTTATGGAATTTAACCAAAAAGAAATCGTTACAAGCATTTTTAAAATGCCTGTCTATACTCTTTTGGAATTGGACTCGGACGGATTCCAAGGAGACGCACAAGCTGATTTGAAAAATCACGGCGGAAAAGATAAAGCAGTTTGTGTATATAGCTATGGACACTATCCATTCTGGGAGAAAGAGCTTGGGAGATCATTATCCTACGGGGCCTTTGGAGAAAATCTGACTGTTAACGGCTTCTTAGAGACGGAAGTATGCATCGGAGATATCTTTCAACTTGGCAGTGCCATTGTACAGATCACTCAACCGAGGCAGCCATGTTTTAAGTTGTCCGCCCGTTATCAATCCCCCGAAATGCCCATCAAGGTACAGCAAACAGGGTTTACAGGCTTTTATTTGCGTGTTCTTCAACCGGGAAAAGTCCACTTTGAAAACCAACTGATATTATTACGGGCACATCCGCAAGCAATAACAGTGGCATTCGCGAATCGGGTCATGCATCATGATAAGAATGATTACGATGGGATTGAGAAGCTATTGAGCGTGGAAGAATTATCTTCAAGTTGGAGAAACACGTTTGAGAAACGACTATTAGGGATTAAGATCGATAGCAGCGAGCGCCTCACAGGCAGATCTCAGAGAGAGCGTCAAGAAACGCAATAAAGCCAGCCTCGGTCGAACGCCGATCAAGAGGCCGGCCGAATCATGTTACTTGTATTGAATTACACCGAACCGAATACCCTGCGGATCGAATAAGTAGGCAAGATAAAAGTCACCGAAATCCATTCTCTCCGTATCTTGTTTGGCACCATTCTCCACTGCTCTTGAAATGGTCTCGTCGATGGAATCCAAATATTAACATCTCATTACCTGCCATTACACTTCATCCATTGTATAGTAAGCAATAATTTGGATATATTACAAAAACACCACGAATCAAGGAGGCTAACTAAATGTCCAGAAACACACTAGTAGTACCGCAAGCAACGCAAGCGCTCGATCAGCTAAAGTATGAAGTCGCTCAAGAACTCGGTATTCAGCTTTCTCCAGATGGATATAACGGAAACTTAAGAACTTACGATGCTGGGAAAATCGGCGGAACAATTACACGCAAACTGGTTCAGATTGCCGAACAAAGCTTAGGCGGATCATCAAGTAATTGGAGATAAAAGTAATCGGAGATAAACATAAAGGCTGCTCCTTATGATGAGGGGCAGCTTTTTTTAGTTTATAATTGCAGCCCAATTGCGGCCGTTATACATTTTCTGTATAAACACACCGAAGTTCGCAAGGTTTGAATTTACAAATGCAAAGGATATAATGGGACTATCTGTATGTTGCAAGAAGATAATAATTATGCTGACAAGCATGAATTGAGGAGTTAAGCGGATGCAAAATGTAAAAATATTTTCCGGTTCTTCGAACCGCCCGCTCGCGGAAGAGCTATGCCGGCAGCTTAATGTTCCGCTTGGAGACATTGAGATTTCGAGGCTGCAAAGCGGAGAAATCAGCTTGCGTTATATCGAATCGATTCGCTCTGCACATGTCTATATCCTTCAATCCTTGTCTCATCCCGTAAATGAGCATTTAGTCGAACTCATGATTATGATTGATGCAGCAAAACGCGCTTCAGCCAAAACGATTAATATCGTTATGCCGTATTACGGCTATGCTCGTCAGGAACGAAAAGCGGCCCCGCGCGAACCGATTTCCGCGAAGCTCGTAGCCGACGTGCTGACAACCGTAGGCGCTAACCGCTTGATTACGGTAGATCTTCATGCCGATCCCATTCAAGGCTTCTTCGATATCCCTGTTGATCACCTTACCGCTTTGGATCTCATCACCGATTATTTGAAGGCAGAGAACATCAAGAATCCGGTCGTTGTCTCGCCTGACGCTGGTCGGGCAACAACCGCTGAGAAGCTCGCCAATTATTTGGACTGTCCGTTTGCCATTATGATCAAGAACCGCCCTGCTCACAATCAGACGAAAATCACGCATATTATCGGCGAAGTCGAAGGCATGACTCCGATTATTATTGAGGATTTAATCGATACAGGCGGCACGATTGTGAATGTTGTTGAGGCGCTGCATAAACAAGGCGCGAATGACGCCTATATCTGCGCGACACATGGGCTTTTCTCGGAAAACGCGCTCGAAAAGCTGTCGCATCCCTATATTAAAAAGGTCGTTATTACGGATACCATCGCGATTGACCCGAACCATTCGGATAAGTTCGTTGTTCTTCCAATGGCGGAGCTTCTCGCAACTGCGCTCAAAATCATTAATAACGGCGGATCGATAAATACACTGTTTAAGACCAATCAAATGTAAGGAATCCTGGTAGTGAGGGACAACAAAAAAGACCGTCGACAACTGTCGACAGTCTTCTTTGATTTATACAGACTAAAAAACGCTTTAAAACCCCATCTTAACCCCGATGTATTCATTCATGACTTGGATGCGACGAGTTCCTCGAAAGGAAACGAAGACGTGAATCTTTGCCCAGCCTCCATGAACTTGTCAATGACGTCCTCTCCAATACCCCGAATGCGGCAGACTCCGGACTGTACCGCGTAGATGGCGATGCGCTGCAGCCGTCCTTGCGCCCATTCCATGTCTACCATGTAACCGCCTCGGGCCCGAAGACCGCGAACGCGGCCGTCTCCCCAAGCGGACGGCCAGGCAGGAAGCAGATCGAGCACGCCCGAATGGCTTTGCAGCAGCATTTCCGCGATGCCTGCCGTACCGCCGAAATTCCCGTCGATCTGGAAAGGCGGATGATTATCCAGCAGGTTCGGCAGCGTGGAATGGCTAAGCAGCGCCTTCACGTTCTCGCGGGCCTTGTCCGAATCCCGCAGGCGAGCCCAAAAGTTGATAATCCAGGCTCGGCTCCATCCGGTATGTCCGCCGCCGTGAGCCAGCCGCCTTTCGAGGGTGACCCGGGCGGCAGCCGCCAGCTCCGGCGTCTTCTCCGGTGTGAACTGCTCTCCGGGATACAGCCCGAACAAGTGGGAGATGTGCCGATGCCCAGGCTCCGCTTCTTCGTAATCTTCCATCCACTCCTGAATCTGGCCGTGTCTGCCAATCGCCGGTTGCGGGAGCCTGCTCAGGGCGCTTGCCACCTCACTGCTAAACGCCTCATCGATCTCAAGGATACCGGCACTTTGCATGCAAACGTCGAATAAGGCGCGAATGATTTGGAAGTCCATCGAAGCACCTGCGCATAACACCTCGGCTTCGCCGCTGTCTAACAAGTAAGCGTTCTCAGGGGATATCGAAGGACAAGTAATCAGCTGTCCGTCCTCCCCTTCGATGAGGTAATCCAGCAAGAATCGAGCCGCTTCCTTCATTGTGGGATAAGCC
Source organism: Paenibacillus taihuensis (assembly GCF_003386535.1). GTDB lineage: Bacteria > Bacillota > Bacilli > Paenibacillales > Paenibacillaceae > Paenibacillus_Z > Paenibacillus_Z taihuensis. Next base: position 25,800 of record NZ_QTTN01000031.1, on the reverse strand, counting down.
TGGGCCAGAAACGCCTCGTCTCTGCCGAAGTCGTAATGGTCCCAGAGATGGAGGCATAGCCAAGCAGCGCCAAGCGGCCAGAAAGTCGATGGCGGCCACCCATCCTGAGGGGCCGTATCCGCCCAGATATCCGTATTATGATGTGCCGTAAACCCGCGGCAGCCGTACATGATCGACGCCGTCGTTCTTCCCGGCTCTCGCATTCGCTCGATCAAGTCGAACAATGGAAGGTGACACTCCGCCAAATTGCAACTTTCGGCCAGCCAATAATTCATTTGGGTATTGATATTAATCGTGAATTTACTATCCCACGGGGGCAAAAAGTGGGGATTCCAGATTCCCTGAAGATTCGCCGGCAGTGCCCCCGGACGGCTTGACGAAATGAGAAGATAACGCCCGAATTGAAAGTATAAGGACACCAGCCCCGGATCTTCTTGTCCTTGTCCATAATCAGCCAGTCTCTCGTCCGTCGGCAACTCGTCACGGTCACTAATCGGGCCGTTGATTTCCAGCTCCACACGCGTGAAGTACGAACGGTAGTCCGCCGTATGCCGATCGAGTATTTCAGCGTACGGCTTCTTTGCCGCTGCATCGATGGCCGTTTTGCAGGACTGCTCAGGATAAGCCGAACGGAAGGTCGTGTCGGCTGCGATAATCAGCGTGACCTCATCCGCCTGATCGACCAGAACATATTCTCCGAGTGTGCGACAGTTTCCACCCGTTGCAAAGACCTTCAATGCGGCGCGGAACGCGACCCCGCCTTCACCTCCGCCCTCGCCTGACATTACCAGTCCGTCGGTTCCCCACGGGGAGATCCTATCCACATACCGCCACTGCTGGCGATCCCATCTTGCTCGGAACGTCAGCCGGCCTGGCTGGTCTGCCTTTAGCCGAACGACGATGACTTGATCTGGATTACTCGCGAATATTTCTCGGGTAAAGCGAACTCCATCCTGTTGATAGGAGATGGTCATTACTCCGTTCTCCAAATCCAACTCTCTGCTGTACGCCGAAGGCGAAGAACCGGATGAATCAAAGCGAAGCTGCAAATCGCCCAAGGGCACATAATGCCGCTGCGATTCCGGAATGCCCGTCAAAGCCATGCAGGCCAGCTCTTGAGCTTCGTGAACCTTTCCAGCCAGTATCAGCTCCCTGATCTTAGGAAGATTCGGGAGAGCATCCCGATTGTTGCGGTCCCTCGGTCCCCCGTACCACAAGGAATCCTCGTTCAACTGAAGTCGTTCGTTAGTTACATCTCCGAAAACCATCGCGCCCAACCGTCCGTTTCCAAGAGGCAGCGCTTCGTTCCAATTCTTGGCCGGCTGCTTATACCAGAGCCTCATACGTCCTGCCGCCGCGTTCATGCTTATTCACCTTCCATTCTGTAGGGTAGAATTGGGCTGTCCATCGTTTTCGATCCTTCTTATAGATCGAAATTATTGCCTGGAATTCTAGAATGCTCCCGGTAATCGAAAGGACTCCTTCCTTCCAGCGATTTAAAGAGCCGACTAAAATAGGCTTGATCCGAATACCCAACCTCATTGCATATTTGGTATATTTTTAATCGCGTTTCGTTTAAGAGCCGTTTCGCGTGCTCCATCCGGATTCGAGTCAAATGCTGTGTGAAGGTCATGCCTGTCTCCGTTGTAAACAACGCACTTAAATAATTGGGGGAGACATCGAGCGACTCGGCCAGCAAGCCCAGCGAAATGTTCTTGCTCGCGTATTCGGTTTCGAGCCGGTTCATCGCGAGCCGTATAATGCGATTCACGAACTCAATCGTTCGACATCCCGAAGTCGTATCCATGGAATCAGCCGAGAATGCCATCAGGCTCTGCTCGTACATAGAGCCGACCTCTCGCAAGTCCGAGGCTATGCCTCCGAAGCCCAGACGGAGATTAGGGTCCACATTCTGTTGCAGACGCTTCTCCGCTTCCAGCATTTTCTGCTCAACAGGCGGGACCGATATTTGATTGGAGAACACAATGGCCGTCATCAATAGATCATCGATAATGACAACCGAGCCCAAGGAGGATAAAACTTCCTCGAGCAACGACCCGGCGAATGCCCGATGCTTATTATCCCAATAAAGGGTATCCTGCCTGGAGATCGAACAGACGCTGATCCAGCGATATGAAGGAAGCAGCGCTTCATAGATTTTCGAAGCCTCCGCACCTAGGGTTCCGTAGAACAGATCCTGCACGCGCTTTTCCATCAACGTCTGCTCCCTCATCATGACCGCGCCAAGCATTGTTCGCTTCTCCGCATCACTAAACTCCCTGTTTACGAACCCGCTCCCGTCGTGAATGAGCATCTCGCTTAGAGCGGCAATCAAGCTTAGGGCATTGGCTTTCATCTTGACTCGATGATGCGTTGATGAGAGGCCCGACGAACTGGAGACTTCTTCTATAAAATTGTCCAGCAGTGGTCGAAGCCGCATGGTCAGCTCGGAATCTCTAGCATTCAGAATGTCCGTTAAATGATAGAAGGGATCCAGGATGAAGGGATCGTCAATGTTCAAGTGAAGGCAGAAAAAAGACATGCCGTCGCTTCCTTCAGACCTGCTGGCATGCCTCCGCCCCGGCGGTATAAGCAGCAAGTCCCCGGGACCCTGAACATATTCCACGTCTCCAACCCGCGTCACTTGGGTACCCTCCAGCACCAGATTAAGCTCCAACAGCGGATGCTCGTGTTCTGCATAAGACCAGTTTTGCAGAACGCTTCGCCAATGAATACCGTAAATCTGGAAGGAAAAATGAAGATTGGGCATTGCATGCAACTCGACACAAAGCTCGTCACCGGGTTCAAAATATTCTCCCATATTCTTTCTCCTAAAATAAATATGACTTGCTTCCACTTTATCAGTTTGTGTTGGAGATGCAAATCATAGCGCGGAAGAAAGCATTATTCCAGCGTGAATGAAGCCAAGCTAGCGCCGCCCATGCCCGTATACGTGAAATACAACGCTTGAATACCATCCGGAATGATGAGATCCGCCCAATACTCCTTCCAAACATTCGTAAAATCGACCGGAATTGTTGCAAGAGCGGGGCCGTCCCAAGATGTTTTGATTTCGAAGTCGCCGCGGCAATAGCCGCGCACTGTGATTTTGACTTTGCGGATTCCCTCGCAGCGGAAATACTTGAAGCCCGCCGTAGCGGAATCCCTCATGTTGGCAATAAATCCGACCTCTTCGTCCTCGTCTTTGCCGTCTTGGGTGATCTTCGGGAACCGGCTGTCCATCCATTCCCCGGGAGCTCCCGTGTACAACGCCTCGTCAGGGCAGAACAGATTACAGGCTAAGTATGCAGGATATTCACCCCTTCCTTCAAGCGGTCCTCCATTGGGTCCGGACGAAGTCATCTCGGCCTGGATTATCGTCCCGTCCTTTCTGAATTCGATCGGTTCGATGCATCCCTGCCGGCTGAAATTCGTTCCGTTCGTATGCCGGTGATAGAAGATGTACCACTTTTCATCTATTTCTACTATACTGCCGTGGTTATTGCCGCCATAGAACATCGGTTTGTCAGCCGGCTTGTATGAATCGATGTGAAGATCGTTATTGCTTATAATTACGCCTTGATAGACAAAATCGCGGGTCGGAGATTGGCTGGACGCATAGCATAACTCGTGCATGACGACGGACGAATAGATTAAATAATACGTGTCGCCTCTTTTCCTAATGGAGGGCGCCTCGAAGAAGGCATGTCCTTCAAATCCGCTCCCCTTGCAATAAGGTTCGCTTGGCGCGACGAATACCGGTTCTTCTATAATCGTGAGCATGTCCGGACCGAGCACTGTCGCCATGGCGCCATGCCTTGATTTATCGCCGACCGCGCAGAATCCGGTGTACAAATAGGTCCGCTCGCCTTCCGTGAGCACGCCTGGATCGAATTGAGGCTCGTCGCCTTCTCTTTCCCCCAGACGAGTGCCGTCGGCGTACTTGACGTTGCCGTAGAACTCAAACTTACCGGCTGGCTCATCGCAGACCGCTACCGAAACGATAGAGACCTTGTCGAGAACATAATAGAGGTAATATCGTCCATCCGCTCCAACCGTGACGTCCGGCGCATAGAGGCACATGCTGGCGTCCGGATTCAGCGGATCTGATGTTTTCTTGTAAATCACGCCCTCATAGCGCCAATTGCCCAGATCATCAGCCGGCGCCGACCAGCACACATAATCGTTGAGGCAATACGCATGTCCGTTAAACCGGTCATGCGATCCGTACACGTAAACTCTGCCGTTAAATAAATGAGGTTCTCCGTCTGGTATGTATTCCCACGATGGAAGATACGGATTCAACCCTTGTTTTCTCATATCCTTTGAGTTCTCCTTCAGAATATATTCTAGATTTTCAGGACGATCCTTCTAGGTTCAGCTATTCTTCTTGAAATATTGCTCTACGAGGAACTTCATGATCTCGCTTGGCTCTTCTCTCGCAAACTCGGCTTGATCCGCGAATAACATCCCGTACGGCGTCTCCGGCGCATAAGGCTCCCACTTCGGCATTCTCACACCTGTCGAATCTTCACCGTTCGGATCTCCCGTACAGATAAAGTTCGCCCAATAGTTACACATCCGGCGGGCCAGATCGTAATGCTTGCCGACGAACGGCCTCCAGCATTTGGCCAGCGTCTCGAAGAAGAACCAGAGATCCACCGAGTGGAACGTGCCGGGATCATCCCAGCCTGGGATATCCGCATCGAAATTGTAGTAGTACAGCGGGGTTTTCGCACCGGTATCGGCATTGGCCCGACCGGCAATCCGTATTGCGTATTCGATGCCGCTCACCGAAGCTTTCTTCACGGCCTCGTCCACGCTCCCCGATTGCACATTGCAAAGCGAGAGAAACTCGTCGGCATCGTCGCCGAACAGATCGAACGCCATACGCTTGAATTCGTCAAGCGAACCGACATCCGGAACGCTGTAAAACTCGGACGACGTATGGCCCAAGAGCACCGGCACCATCCAACGCTTGTTCTGAAGGAATAGTACGAACGCATCGCCTACGTTAAACTTGTTATCGACAACGGCGCCCCAGAATCCTCCGGACTCCAGGTACCTATCGCGAACGTAAACCGCGTCCAACTTCCGGGCTTCCTCAAGCGAGGACACGCCGAGAGATTCGAAGAAGCGAACGCCGTCTCGTTCCGCTTCCGCTATCGTACGCAGAAACTTTGGCGCGCGTGGGTTCGGGTACAGCTTCGTGAACACCCCGCTCTGCACGATGGCTCTCTGGAAGAGTCCTTCGTTCTGCGGCGAAGCGAGCTGGTTCATGACGCTGCCTCCCCCGGCCGATTGTCCGCCGATGGTAATGTTATTCGGGTCGCCGCCGAAAGCCGCGATGTTGCGTTTGACCCAACGCGTAGCGAATTGTTGGTCGAGGTGCCCGAAGTTCGCGGGAGCATCCGGCGATTCCGCCGTGATTTCCGGATGGCAGAGGAATCCGAACGCGTTGAGGCGATAGTTGATCGTGACGACCACGATGCCGCGCCTTGCAATGCGTTCGCCGTCGAACTCCATCTCGGATGGATGGCCGACCTGCAGACCGCCGCCGAAATACCATACGTAAACCGGAAGTTTCTCGTTAGCGCTGCCCGCCGGGGTCCACACATTCAGATAGAGACAATCCTCGTCCATAGCGATGTCCGGCTCCACGGCCCATTCCCGGGTATAGATGTTGTTCACGTCGATCTCTTGCCTAACCTGCATCGGAATCGGGGAGTATTCGTACGCGCCCCGCACGCCTTCCCAGTCCTGCAGCGGCTGCGGGGCGCGCCAACGATTGTCCCCTACGGGCGGAGCGGCGAACGGAATCCCTTTGAAACTCGTAATCCGCGGGTCGGCCGCCGGCAACCCTCGTACGGTTCCGTTTTCTACCTTCGTGACTCTTAGCATGTGCAAGTCTCCCTTCAAAATGACGATGCCGAATTATCGAAAAAGAAGCTTGGAGAAATGATACAAATCATTTTTCCATACCAACCAATCATGACCGCCGCTCTCCTCATGCCAAATATGAGGAACATGAAGCTCTTCCAGGCAGGTATGCGTTCTGTCGCTCACATGTTTCAGTTCATCCAAAATGCCGCACGACAACCAAAGCAACCTGAGTCCTGCTGCCGTCTCCTCCGGTTGCGGGATAAGCAGTTCGTCAACTTTCGTATTTGGCGCGGGAGAGAAAGCCCCAATCCATGCAAATGTTCTGAAATGCTTCAAGCCAATGTTCAAAGATTGCCCGCCGCCCATGGACAGGCCGGCTAATGCTCGGTTCTCCGAGCCTGTTAGAACCGGGTAATGCGACTCCACATAAGGAATCAAGTCATTCACCAGATCAGATTCAAAAGTCTCGAATGCTTTTATTTTGTCGGCATCGAATAAATTCCCCTCTGCCCTGTCATTCGGCATTGCACGGCCGTTCGGCAGAACAACGATCATAGGGGCGAGCTTGTTTTCTGCATATAAATTATCCAGAATCACCTGCGGAGCGGCATGATGAAACCATTCCAGCTCGTCCCCTCCAATCCCATGCAAGAGATACAAGACATTGTACTTCGCTTCATCGGTGTATCCCGGAGGCGTGTAGATCATGCATTTGCGTTTGCTGCCAACCGTGCAGGATTCATATTCGATCGTTGCCATTTTTCCGTGAGGAACATCTTCTCTGTATTGGTCATAACCAGATGGAGCCGATTCAAGAAACATATATGCTCTTCCCCTTTCTAATAAATAAAAAAGGCCATCCAGCATAAGCTAGCTGACCGAGATAACGTCATTGAAGAGGCGGCTGCTACTCCTTCACGCTGCCGAGCTGCATGCCGTGAACGAAATACTTCTGCAGGAACGGATACACAACGAGAATCGGCACGGATGCGACGATCGTGATGGCCGCCCGGATCGATATCGGCGTGACCATGTTAAGCGCGGCGGTCGCATTGTTCCCATTGACTACCGCCGGGTTGCTGTTCGAGAACGATGCGGAAGACAGCAGCTTCATGAGCTCGTACTGAAGCGTGCTCAAATTTTGCTTGGAGGACGCGTACAGGAACGTATCGAACCAGGAGTTCCACTGCCCGACCGCGACGAACAGCGCAACGGTAGCAAGCACCGGTTGGCAGAGCGGCATGATGATCGAGAAGAAGGTCCTGAAATCTCCAGCGCCGTCGACTTTGGCCGATTCGATCAGCCCATCCGGCAGCGTCTGAATATAGGTTCGAATGACGATCATATTGAACGCGCTGATCAAGCCTGGGACGATATAAACCATGAAGCTGTTCAGAAGATGCAGATCCTTGATCAGGAAGTACGACGGAATAAGTCCAGCATTAAAATACATCGTCATCACAATGATGATCGTAACCGGCTTGCGGAACACGTATTCCTTGCGGCTGACCGTATAGGCGAGCATGGAGGTCAGGAACAGGCTAAGCACCGTGGCGATAAGCGTTCGCGCTACCGAAACCCAGAAGGCATGATAGATCGTTCCGCCTATGAATACCGCCCTGTAGTTCTGATCGGTCCAAACGCGAGGCCATAAATAGATGCCGCCGCGGAGCGTATCATTGCCGGGATTAAACGAAACGGCCAGCGTATTCAGAAATGGATAAAGCGTAATGACTGCCAGCGCGATCATGACGATAGCGTTGAACGTTTGAAAGACAACCGGCTCCAGCCGAAGCGTTCTCGTTCTCATCGGTTTGCCCTCCTCATATCAATCGATCTTCGCCAAAGCGTTTGGCTATCGTATTCGCCCCAAAGATTAGCGTGATGCTGACAACGCTCTTAAAAATGCCTGCAGCGGTTGCAAGGGAATAGTTGCCGATCTGCAGACCGTACTTCAATACGAAAATATCGATTGTCTGCGACCAGTCGACGACGACGCCATTGCCGAGCAGGTACTGCACTTCGAAGCCGGCATCGAGAATCCAGCCGAGATTCATGATCAGTAAAATAATGACGATCGACCTGATTCCCGGCAGCGTGATGTTCAGCATTTTCCTGTATCGATTCGCCCCGTCGATTTCCGCCGCTTCGTAAAGCGATGGGTCGATGGACGTGATGGCCGCCAAGTATATAATGGCATTCCATCCCACTTCCTTCCACACGTGGGAGGCGCCTACAATTCCCCAGAAGGAGTGCGGCTTGCTGAGCCACATGATCGGTTCGTGAATGAATCCAAGCTTCATGAGCACCACATTGACGATGCCGCCGTCCACGGATAGCGCATTCGCGACAAGGCCCGTTACGATAATCCACGACAGAAAGTGCGGAAGATAGGATATGGTCTGAATCGTACGCTTGTACAGCTTACTCTTGATTTCATTAAGCAAAATAGCGAACATGATCGCCGTAACGAATCCGAGCACAAGATTGATGAAGCTCATGCCAATTGTGTTGCGCAGCACCAGCAGAAACGTGTCGTCTTTGAAAAGAAATTTGAACTGCTTGAAACCGACCCACTCCTGCTGAGAAAAAGGTAACGCCGGCTTGTAGTTCTGGAAAGCCTGCAGCCATCCCCAAATGGGATAGTAACTAAATAAAAGGACATATAGCAGTAGGGGCAGCGACATGATCATCAGCTGCTTCTGGCTGCGCATCCGTTTCAATAGGGACGATCTGGGTGCGGAAGTCATCACGGCCGTCGTTGATGAAACGGCTTTCGGGGCGCTCGCCATAATTCTCTCCTCCTATCTTTCTTCCGGCAAATACATAAAGAAAAGAAAGCACCGGCAGTTCGCCGATGCTTTCGGCAGCCTATCATCGCTTCAGTTATTTGCTGGTCCAGTTCTCGATCCGCCACTGAATTTGCGAGTTAATCCGATCCTCGTATGCCTTCACGTTGATTTTCTTGTAAGCGTCTACGTAGTCCTGCCAGACGGCGTCGAATTTATCCGAACTGGACATGATTGCCTTCGGCAAATACTTAAGCGAAGAGTCCGTCATTTGCTTGTTCGCGACCGAAGCATCGGATCCGTCAATCAGATCGATCTGCCATGCCGGATAATAAACCGGATTCTCCGGAGCAGGGGAGAAGAAATCCGACCATGTCTTGTAATGGTAAGCGTCGAGCAGCTCTTTATCTTCCGGCTTTAGCGAAGCGTAAAATTCGTCCGGCTGGCTGCCCGCATCCGTCGCGTTGCCGTCGCTGTATGTGCCCTCGATCTTCGGCGCATAACCAAGTAATGCTTCGGCTTTGTTAGCCAGCTTCCAGGTCGGATCTTCCTGTTGCTTGCGCTGCTCCGGCGTGCGATAAAACTTGCCGTTCTCGTCCACCTTGTAGTCGACGCCTTCTTCACCCCACTGCAAAATCTTCTGCCACTTCTCGTCCAGCTGCGCGTCGAGGAACTTAATGATGCGAATCGGGTCTTTGGCGTCCTTGCTGATGCCGAAACCGTTATTCAAGTTAATGACGCCACGATCGAGGTAGTGATCCTTGATGCCGTCGTAAGTAAGCGGGAAGCCGACGTAGGTTTCGCCGATCTTGTTTTGGGCGACCAGTTCATTCTCGGCCCCCTGGAAGTTCCAGTGTTGGTCGAACATGCCGAGCACGCGGCCAGACGAGATCTTCGCATTATATTGGTCAGCGTTTTGAACAAAGGCTTCTTTGTCCATCAAGCCTTGGTTATAGACATCGTTGAGCTTCTTGTAATAGGTCTTTGCGATATCCGCGGTAGCGAATACGCTAGCGACTCCGTTGTCGACCACGACGCCGCCGTCATTCGCATGGCCGCTTAGATGCTCCGGCGCGTTGAGCAGACCGAACGTCTGCCAGCCGTAAGCAAGAGTCGTGTAGCCGATTGTCGGCTGACCGTCAATTGTCGGATGCTTCGCCGCATAGTCGCTGATCAGCTTAAAGTAATCATCCAACGTCTTCGGTGTTGGGTAGCCTGCTTCCTTAAGAATATCCTTCTGAATCCAGAAAGCTGGGCCTGAATAATAATTGCTATGCGTCTCTCCGGTGTAAGCGCCGTAGTTCGGAAGCCAGTAAATATGCCCGTCGCTGGAATCCTTCATCCGGTTCCAATACGCCGCGTAATGCTCCTTCAGATGCGGCCCGTACTTGTCGATCAAATCCTCGAGCGGAATAACCGCTTTCGCCGTTACCAGCTTCGGATCTGCGGTAATGAGATCCGGATATTCCCCGCCTGCAATCATAACGCCCAGCTTCTGCTGCAGGTCTCCGACTAGGAATTCCATGTTGAGCTTCACGCCCAGCTCGTCCTGGATCTTCTTGTAAATCCGATTGTCCGCTGTCGGCTGTTGGTTCGGCGAACCGATGAAAGCCGAAATGGTAATCGGTTTCAAATCATCGGACGCCGCTGCAGCAGTACCGCTATCGGCATTCTCGGAACTAGCTGCCGGATCCGTCGTCCCTTGATTCCCTGCAGAATTGCTGTTGTTATTACCGCCGCAGCCAGCAAGCGCGAGGCTGAGCGCAAGCCCAAGCGACAACGAGCCCCAAAGCTTCTTTCTTTTCACAACCCCCATGTCATTCTCCTCCTCTTAATTCGTTTCTTCTTGCTCCCTTCATTATGGAGAAATGTATGCGTTTGCAACATAATCAGATTTAAGCTGTATGCCCCCTTAATTTAAGTTGCCATCCGGAGGGCTGCAGAATAGCCTTGGGTCACTTGGAGAAATGAAGCCTATAATCAGACGGTTTCATGCCAAGCCGTTTCTCGAATTGCTTCAGAAAATGCTGATAGCCTCGATAGCCGAGCGCTTCGGCGATCGCACATGAGGCGTCGTTCGTTTCCCTGAGCCTCTGCTGCGCTTTCTCAATACGAAGATCGTGAATAAAGTCGAGAATGCCTGTGCCGTATTTGCGCGAGAACGACTGACCTAAATAGACCGGATTTATATAGAAGCGATCCGCTATCTCCTTGATTGTGAACGTCTCCTTATAATGGCGTCGTAAGAAGTCAGCCACCTTCGCCGGCGTGCCTCCGCAATTTATTTCCTGCAGCTCGCGTATGGCAGCTTGGCATTTCAGGCAGAAGGCAGTCAATGTCTCTGCCGATTTCTGCAGATGTTTACCCTGCTCGATATCGGAGATGGAATCCCATAACATGTGCATTTCATCGGGGTTTCCGCCTAACTGCTTGAATAGAGATGCGCAGGCTAGCATGACCTGAGTTTCAAAGATGCGAACCAGCTCTGGCTGGACCATACGCTCTTCGAACGTGCAGAACACTTTCCGGATCGCAGACGTAAGATCGTCGGGACGTGCATTCTCCATTGTCTCGACGATGATGTCCACCGCCTTCAGCTCCCTTGGATCGAAGGACAGCTGTTGACCTTGGACTTTCGCATAATGAACGATGGGGGCACCGCTGAAAAAAAGAAACCGCGCAGCCTCGATGGCGCTACGGTAGGACATTGACAGATTGTTCAGATCATTGACGCCGCAACCGACTGCCATTTCGATTCGCCCGGACGCTGCGGCTCGCATAGCTGCAAGCAGACGCTCGGCGAATGCGTTAACGCCTTCATTGTCGGGTTGATCCGAGCCGAGTACCAGCCCGAACGAACCTCCCATTCTATCGATTAAGTAACTGCGGCCGTTTTCTTCGGTCATCCGCAAGGCAACTTCGCGGGCACTGCCCCAAATTTCTTCCCCCATCCACACTTGCACATATGTCCAATTAGACGCTTGGCTGGATAGATGATTCAGCGTCCGCATCAGTTCCTGCCGATTTGCTTCCTCGCCGCCGAAGAGAAGCATTGACAACGCTCGCCTCACGGCATAACGATCCGCACTGGTACGAATGAGCCGACGTTTCTCCGTCTCGCAGAGCTCGTTCTGAATCTGCTGCAGCACCTCGTCCACCTCGGCCTCAATGATCGGCTTGGTCAAGTAATGCTTGACGCCTAAATTCATCGCCTGTCTGGCGTAATCGAAATCGTCGTATCCGCTTGCTATAATAAAGAGGGTAGAGCGGTTACCCGAGCGACGCGTCTCATCAATCAGTTCAAGCCCGTTCAGAACGGGCATGCGAATATCAGTAACGACTAGATCGGGCGGGTTTTGGCGAATGTGTTCGATCGCTTCTTCACCGTTTCGGCACATTCGATCGATCTGGAAGCCCCACTTTTCCCAATTGACCATGATCTGCAGCCCTTCAAGGACAAGCGGTTCATCATCGGCCAACAGCACTTTGTACATGTTCACACTTCCTTCTTTCGTTCATCTATCGCTTCAAGCCGCGAGAGTGGAATGTGAAAGCCTGCCTCTGTCCCTTTTTCAGGATCGCTGTTGATATGAAATCGGACGCTCTCGTTGTAATACAGCTCCAATCGTCGGTAGACGTTTCGGATACCGACATGACCGTCCATCCCCTTATCCGACCTCACGTTCTCCATCAGCTGTTTCAGCTTAAACTCCTCCATGCCTACGCCGTTATCGATGACATTAATCTCCAACGCTCGTTCCGTCAGTTTCGCGGTCACTCTGATCGAGCGGTTGTCCTTACGGGCTTGCAGCCCATGTTTGCAAGCATTCTCGACTAGTGTCTGAATACTCATTCGCGGAACGTACAGCAAAATAGCCTTTGGATCGATGTCGAAGGCGTACTCAAACAGATCACCGAAACGGAAAGTCTCAATCTGCAGGTACATGGACGTCAACTCCAGTTCCTCCCGAAGCGGTACGAGGTCTTCCGCCCGGCTAAGCAGCTGCCGCATGAGCAGAGACAGGTTTTTAATGATTACCGCCACGTCGGAATACCCGTTTCTCGTGCAGACGACCAGTAACCCATTAAGCGTATTGAACAGAAAATGCGGGTTCATCTGGTTTTGCAGCATGGTTAGCTCAGTACGAACCCTTTCCAGCTCAAGGTTTTTTTGCTTGATTTCCAGCTTGTAGACATCGTTGATGAGTGAGGTAATCTTCCCCGTCATGACGTTGAACGTACGAATCAGACTCCCTATCTCGTCGCGCCCTTCCTGAATGTCGAGCAGATCAAACCTTTCATTTCGGAACTTGTCCATATGTCTTGACAGTTTCTTTACCCGATAATGGTAAGACCGAAGGATAATGAAAATAAGAAGAGAAGGAACTACCGTACTAATGATTGCAAGCCATATAATGGAGTTCCGGGCGTTATGAAGCAAACGATCAATGTGCCGGGTATCCGCGATTCCAACCAGCTTCCAGCCCTTTACGTAGCTGTAATTCCCGATCGCTTCCTCCATCGCATAACCTTTCCTTGCCGTAGTATCTGAGAGTGGCAAATCCTGAACGAGCGAAATCTCGGCACCCTCGAGTCCTGCACTGGCGGCAACAACCTGGTTCCGATTGTCGACGAGTCTTAGCTTCAGGCTGTCAAGCTCGCGATTCAGAATGCTGTCCATCTTATCGATGTTCAAGTCGATTCTCAAATACTTGTCGTATTTGGAATACTGCGGAAAGGTATGCATCTTACTGACGACACTGATCCGTTTGGTCGAGTGGTAGCCTTTCTCATCATAAGCTACAACCAGAATATCCCCGTTTGATTGGTTTAATTGCTCCTGCCAAGGAAGATCATCGGGGACGCTGCTGATCACATGATAGTTCGCCCCCGTTTGTATGGTGTTGTTACTTGTATAAACGCGGACTTCCAAAATATTAGGAGACATGTAGCGGGTCAGCTTATCCCGCAGAAAATCGTCGTATTCTTCATAGTAGTCGACCGGCGACATGTACGTGCGATCGAGCGCTTTGTAGAGTGAATCGTCGCCAGCGAGCGAACGGCTGAGAGCAACGCTTTCGTCTATCATGCCCAGCAGTTCTCCGGATGCCCGTTCGATCGACTTGCGCAAGTTATCCTTTTCCCGAATTTTAATATCGGCGGAATTCTGCTGATAAAAAAAGATGTTGATTGTTATGATCGGAAGAAGCACGCATAACAAATAAATGAGCAGGAATTTGTATTTAAGAGGAATGTCGTTGACTGCACTTAGAATTGCAGGTTGACTTCGCATCCAGATCACCCTTGCCGTTTGTATTTATAAGATGAGGGCAATTTACCTGAAAGCGCTTTAAATTTTGCGGTGAAATATTCCGTATCGTGATAACCGAGTGCCGATGCAATCTCTGACACCAACATATCCGTTCTACGAAGCATTTTGCAGGCTTCATTGATCCGAAGACGGTGGATATAATCGTGAAAGCTATAACCTGTCTCCCGTTTGAACTGCTGTCCGAAATAAGTCGGATTAAGATGGAACCGACCCGCCAGCTCCTGAAGTCGGATTTTCCCACGGAAATGCTGCTTCAGGTAGTCGATTGCCTCCGTTATGGCATTCCCATTCGTCCGGGCCGATGGTTCCTTCACAGTAAAATGCTCGGTTGCCTTCATGGACAACCGCTTCAACGAGGTGCTTGTCCACGAAGCTTTATCGCCTGATTCTGTACCATCCAACAGTTGATGCAGCCAATCGGTTGCCTCCTTATGGTTTGCTCCCAGCTCTGCGTATCGACGCAGCAGCTCGCCGCGAATATGACGAACAGCCGTCTTCATCAAGCCTTCTTGGGCCCCCGTCTTGTCGAACAGCCTAACCAGTCCATCCACGGAGCGATCGATACCTATCAGATCGTTGGTTTCGATCGAATGAAGCAGCTCCCCCACATATGCTGTCATTTCCTCCAAGCACCATGGGCCGGTAACCTTCCGATCTCGATAACAATGTATGCCTGCATTCGAGCCAAGCAACGCTCGGCTCCGAATCTCTAGTGCCTGCCGGTAGAGTTTCGGTACAGTCATGAGTCCGATAGCTGCTTCGCTGCAGTACAACGCGAGCTCTCGAGGCGGCCATCCTTTCTTGACGAGCGTCTCCTCCAACAATTCTTCGAATTGTTCATCGTTCAGATCGTTATCAATAATGAGAAGACCTGCCAAGCCAGGCGACTCCTCAAAAGACCAGGCTCGCGCTCCGTCAATGAACAATGCCTCGGTTAATGTTTTCATCCGTACAATAAGAGGGCTTCTGTCAGACTCGGAATCATCGCTTCCACCGATCGACTCGGCTATCATCAGACGAAAGCGTGTTCGTTCGTTTACACCAAGAAGCCGCGCAGCCATATCGACCGCCGCCGGACCTCCGTTACCGAGCAAGCCGACTATAGCTTCAGCGGCAGCGTCTGCCTGCATCTTGGTGGCAGACGCCGCCGTCTGCCTCCAATCCTCCAATGAAGCAGCCATATCGAGCAGCAGGCTGTGAATTTCCTCCGTCAGGAGAGGCTTCAATACATAACGGTCTACTTGATAGCAAAGTGCCTTTTGAGCATAGGAAAAATCAGAATAAGCGCTTACAATTATAGTTTTGGCGCCATATCCCATTTCTTTCATCGCACGAATCAGCCCGATTCCGTCGAGAACGGGCATCCGGATGTCGGTTATGACAAGTTCTGGATCGCAAGCACGAATTAATGCGAGCGCTTCCTCACCGTCCGTCGCTGTGCCGCACAATTCGTATCCGCAAGCTTGCCAGTCCACCATCGTTTTCCAGCCTTCCAGCATCAATGGTTCGTCGTCCACCACAAGAACCTTATACATCTTCCTATCACCTGCCACAGCTAATTTGCTCAATTCAACATAAGTATGTCGATTGATTGAAAATGCGGCAATGTAATGAATCTATTATTTCTTGGATTATTTCACGATAAAATTTTGACGTTTAACCGGCTGAACAGCTATCATCAAAAACTGCCCGCACGCGATAATCGCATGCGGGCAGTTCTGCGTTACAGTTGTATACTACGGCTTCAACGTGCACTGCTGCATCAGCTTACTTGTTGCCTAGAGCCTTAAGGATACTCAACACCAATGCTGCGTAACCGGCCTTCAGTCCTTTCCCCGACTGGGCGCTCACTTCATTGCTGAGGGCGTTCAAGGCATTGCCTGCCTTCTTGGCGTCGGTGCCGGCCGCTTGCACCTGCTTCACCTTCGCTAACAGGCTGTTTACCAGTCCTGGTTTCGTAATGAAGCCATTGTCTATGCCGCATTGGATCAACGAGTTCAGATGCGCGGCATCCATATAAACGGTAATTTGACTTGTAAGCGTAACGGAATTCCCAGCCTTATCGCTAGCTGTCACGACGATGGGATGTATTCCGAGAGTTAGACTCAGCGGCGCCGCTTTAATCAAGTTGGATGCAGGCATTCCGTCCAAAGTGATGGACACCGAATCCAAGCCGCTAGTTGCATCGGATACCCCAATCGGATAGTTCAGGGCATCACTGATTAGAACCTTCGTAGTGTCCGGCATCGTGATCGCGGGCGCTGTCAGATCGATCTGGATGATCTTCTCCTTCACCGCTTCCTTGTTGCCTGCCAGGTCCTCGCTGTAGTAACGAAGAGTGTGGATCCCTTCCGAAGAAACCGATATCGAATTGCCGGAGGTATAAGCTCCTCCGTCTAGACTGTAATACGTGGAAGCAACTCCGCTGCCTGCATCGGTCGCTTGGAGGACCGCGTTCACGGGATGGGTCTGCCATCCGGTTGGGGCGTTGTCCGTGGTTACCGGAGGTACCGTGTCGGACCCTGCGACAAGTTGCAACGTGCCAATCTTGAATAGATCCTGATAAGCCGTTCCGCTGGCGTCGTTCCAAGCGAATGCGCCAATGCGGGCACCGGCTTTCGCGTCGTTCACCTGAGCGTCAAAGCCGATCTGAGTACCAATCGCGGGCGTAATCTGGATAAACGGAATCTGCATCTCGACGGTGTAGGAGTTCGTCGTCTCGTCGTACGTCGTCGCGGAGGTCATCTTCGTTGCAATGCCCTGATTGTCCGTCATACCTGCGTCTACCGACGCAAAGCCGTCATACCGGACGCGGTAATGCCCGGAAGCGTTCGAGTACATGGCGGTAGAGCCATTCGTCAGGTCAACAACTGCTTCGACCGAATCCTGCTCCCAAGGGTTTGCGTTCCCCTTGTCCAACGGTTCGGACGGATCTTTGGTCACCTGCGCGAATACGTACAGGTTCGCGTCGTCCCACAGCATGCGAGCGGTAGCTGTCGGCATAATTGTGTCCGCTTTCGTGTTACCTGCCTGCGTAACATCGATTGCGATCGGCGATGTTGTCTTCCAAATGTCGTCCATCGTACCGTCGATGTTCGGCGTTCCCTTCGCGGCTGTTGAGGTTTTGCCCCCAGGAGGCTTCCCTGGCGCATTGTAATGCGCAAGGTATCCGGCCGGATCAATCACGGCGTAAAACGCGTCTTTCGGGTACAGTTTGCCATCGAACAGCAATGGGCTGCCGGAAGACAACCAGCTGTTGGTGTCTGTCAGTCCCCAGAGTGTAATGCGCTGCACCGTGTCCTTGAAGGCGGGATCGGTATAAACTTGCATCAACCGCGCGTACTGTGCGGCTTGGGCTGTTTTCTGATCGGCAGTCTGCGTTCCGCCCGTGCCAGCGGAGATGTCTAACTCGCTGATAGACACTTTGACTCCAATATCCTTGAACATCTGGATCGTCTTGCGCGTATTGTTAGGGTTGGTTCCGAGACCGTTATGCTCTTGCATGCCGACTCCCTGAATAAGCTGCTTGCCAGGGTGTCCTACAGCCCAACGGTCATTGATGTCTTTCACCATGTTACGAACTGCCGCGGCCTTGTTCTGGTCGTCCATGCTATAGTCGTTGTAGTACAACAGGACGTTGTAATTCGGCTCCGCTGCACGGGCATCCTTGAATGCCTGTTCGACGTAGTTATCGTCCGTCGCCTTCAGCCACGGAGTGGCTTTCAGGTAGCTGTGCCAGTCTTTCGGATCCAGCGAGCTGTCGCGAACGGTACCTCCGAACGCTTCGTTGACGACGTCCCACGAGATGATGTTCTGCGTACTCGCGTTGAACTTGCCATCAAAATGCGTAAGAACCGCGTTGATATAATCGTTCATGTTCGCATAGGCCCCAGCCGCGGTCAGACCCGGGTTGGACAGAGTCGGATCGGAGTCGGAGATCTTCGCGTTGTTTAGCCACGGAATCGACTGTCCTTCCCAGACAAGCGTATGCCCATGAATTTTTAGGCCATTGTCGATCGCGCTCTGAAGCTCCGTGTCCGCTTCGTTAAAGCTCAGATCCGCAACGTTATGCGTTGAGGCGCTGGTGCCGATCAGCGAAGCCGGCTTCGTCGCGTTTTCAGGCGTCACAACGCCAAACTGGGCTTTCAGGACGGACATGATTGGGTCTTGCATGTAATATGGGCCGATGATGCTGCCCATCAAATAATTCGGGTACGTATTCTTAATGCTTGGCAAGGAGAGTACATCCGGGTTTGTGGTTGGTGTTGTTGCACCACCAATGCTGTTAACCGTAGACAATGCAGCATTCCCATTCGGTGCAAAACCATCCGTAGATTGGTCGTCAAAGTCGGCAGTGTAAACAACATTGCCGGTTGTTGCGTCTTTAACAACAAAGTTGTCGATGTAGTAAGTTATATTCTTTGCATCCGTAGCTCCGCTATCGCCGGTTTTAACAAACTGAAGCTGTCCACCGCTTGCCGCTAGATAAGTATATGTCGCCGTGTATGAAGTCCAAGCGGGGCTTGCCGCACTTAAAGCTCCCGTATTTTTAATCCAGTTGTAGTTTCCGTTCGTTTGTAGAACAATGCCTGCCACATCTTGGTCAGGGGTGTATAAGTCATAGGAGAAGGTATAGGCTGTGCCGGCAACGAGGTTTAGGCCGCTTGCTCCTGTGTCTATTTGCGCACCATCCCACTGGTTCCCACCTGTGGTTTGAACTTTGAGCAAATAGTTTCCATCCGCACTGGCCGCACTGGCCTTATGTATGATCCCAACCTGCTGCAAGAACAAAACAACCGCAAACACTAACACCAAAATCTGCTTAAACCGCTTATTCATCGCCTTACTTCCCCTCCCATAATTAGTTAAGCGTTTACATTTCGGCCTAACAATCCTCCTTCTCTGAACTTTCAATTCAAATGGTAATACAAAAGAAAACAGTTAACACTATACAGATTAAAGAAGGAACCGGTACATATTATAGGTCAGGCGTGAGGAAAGCCAAAAAAGTGTCTTTTTAGCAGATGACACGTTATGAAGAGGCCCATGACTTGGTCATGAGCCTTTTGGATTTGCTTATGCTTGGGGGGGGGGGGGCTGGTCAACCTTAAGGAATTCTAAAATCTTCCTTTGTAATGAAATTGTAATATTCGTTTCATGTTCCTTTCATATTACGAATCTATAATAAAACACATGACCCCCCTTTATTATATATTTTCTCTCTTGCGCCTGCGGATATGCCGCAGGCCTCTTTGTTTTTATGGGCCTAACTTGATATCGTGATAACAAAAAACCGCCCAGGATGCTTAAGCTGCACCTCGGGCGGTTTCTATTTATTTTATTTTACACTAGCTGCTTCTACGAATTGACGAGCTCGCTCAGTGAGCAAGTCGTAACGTCCGCTGCGTACCCAATCCATATTCACAAGCTTGCTGCCCATACCTACGCCGCATGCGCCAGCTTTGAAATACTCGGCAATGTTGTCGAGATCTACGCCGCCGGAAGCGAGCATCGGGATATTGTTCAGCGGTGCGCGAATTTCGGTGAGATACTTGAGGCCAAGAGACGCCATCGGGAACACCTTCACCAGTTCAGCGCCTGCTTTCCATGCACGTACGATTTCGGTTGGCGTCATGACGCCAGGCCATACCGGTACGCCAGTTTTCAAGCCGTAATCCACGACCGATTCGTCCAAGTTTGGAGCGATGAGAAACTGCGAGCCAGCGGCTACCGCTTCCTTCGCCATGTCGAGGTCAAGCACTGTGCCCGCTCCGATGCCGGCTTTGTCGCCGAACTTCTCGCGCCAGCGGCTGATCATCGTTGTGGCACCATCTGTGTTCATCGTGATTTCCATCAGCGAAATGCCACCGTCGAGCAGCGCCTGCGCTGCCTGGTCTGCGTATTGATCCTCAATAAACCGGAAAATCGCAACAATCTTCTCTTGCTGTAATCGTTCCAACATTTGACTCAATTTAAGCAGCCTCCTCAGGTTTCTACCACTACCACTACCACTACCACTACCACTGCCACTCTCGCCTGGTTCACCTTAACTTTGCTATAACCCATTGTAGAAGCCAACGATGACAAAAGCAATTCAAATTAGCCCTGCTCGTTCCAGTAATCCCGCAAAATCCGAATGAACACATTCGGGAACGCCAGCTCTTTCATCTGCTCTGGCCCGATCCAGCGGTAGTTAGCAGGCAATGCTTCACTCGCAGCAGCAGTGCTGCTAGCTTCATAGAGTAAAACCGACTCTGCGGCAGCACTTGCGCCAACGCCAGCGGATACGGCCGCCTCCTGCTTCGCAGCGGCCTCCAGCCAGAAGCCGAACTCCGCGCGGAACACCTGCACATCCCACACGATGTGGCTGAACACATGCTCCGTCTCGCCCCACCAGCTCGTCGGCCGCACGAGCAGGCCATCCTCCGCCGACAGCGCGCGGCTCATAAAGTCCGCTTGCCGCGCGTGCAGTTCCATCGGGCTGCTCGGCGCACCTTGCGGCGCCGAGGCCAAAGCAGCTGCGCCGGCGAGTTGCGCGCCGGCGGCGATCTCCGCCGCTGCAGCTTCCGCAGCGGCGGCGGCTTTGCCGGCAGCGACGCCGCGCCCGCGCCGCTTCACAGCCGTGCTGCCGGCGCTGTCGCCCTCCGGGGCGAACAGCACATGCGGCAGCTCCCACATCTGCGCGAGCAGGCCGCTCTCCGGCCGCTGGCGCACAAGAATCCGGCCAGCGTGCTCGCCGCTGCCGGTAATGATTGCAGCAAGCCGCGTCTCCGGCCGCGGCGGCTTGGCCTTGGTCTTGATCGGCAGGATGTGCTCCTTGCCAGCCATCCTGCCTTCGCAGTGCTGCAGCACCGGGCAAGTGAGGCAGCCCGGTGACTTAGGGGTACACACCAGCGCGCCCAGCTCCATGAGCGCTTGGTTGAAATCGCCCGCCGCTCCCTCCGGGATGAGCGAGGCGGCGAGCTTCTCAATACCTACACGCGTCGCCGGCTTCGCAATGTCATCCTCCAAGCAGAAATACCGCGACAGGACGCGCATGACATTGCCGTCCACCGCCGGTTCCGGCCGATTGAAGGCGATGCTCATAATCGCCCCAGTCGTATAAGGACCGATGCCCCGCAGCGCAGCGACTGCCTCTTTATCATCCGGCATAACCCCGCCGTGAAGGCTCACCACTTCCCGCGCGCCAGCCTGCAAATTGCGCGCCCGCGAATAATACCCAAGTCCCTCCCAGCACTTGAGCACCTCCGCTTCCGGCGCTTCCGCCAGCGCAGCCGCTGTCGGGAACTTCTCCATAAACCGCTCATAGAACGGAATGACCGTATCCACTCGCGTTTGCTGCAGCATAATTTCCGATACCCATACCCGGTACGGATCGCGATTTTGCCGCCATGGAAGATCCCTTCGATTCGCCAAATACCAGCTCAGCAGCTCTCTGCTGAAATAACGGGCTGCTTCCGTCGTCATCCTTGTTTCCCCTCTCTCAACCCTTAAATTAATTCCTGCTCCAACTTATCTTCATTCTCAGTGTTATAGATATAAATTTGCCGGTAGCGCTTAGGCGTCAGCCCCGTATACTGCTTGAACAACCGCGACAAATAATGATTTTGAAGCCCGATCTGGCGAGCCACGTCCGATATTTGAATATCCATATTCTCAAGCAGCGTCTTGGCGCGCTCCATTTTGCGAATATTGATATACTGCGTTGGCGCATGACCGACAATGTTCTTGAAGTAGCCGATAAAATAATTCGGATGCAGAAACACCAGCTTCGCCAGCTCGTCCACCGAAATTTGCTCACCAATATGCTCTTCAATATATTGGATGACATGATCGATCTTCGTAATCGGTTCAATTTGCAGAAACATATCCTCATTAAATCCGCAATAGTCCAAGTAATAAGCGACAATCTCGAACAGCGCCGCCCGCACTCGCAAGCCGCGTGTCAACGTTGTGGATTGATACGCATCAATGAGCTGCCTGAACAGCGTCTCAATATGCTTCCGCTCCTGGTCGTTCAGCTCGATGCTGACCTTCAAATTCAATATATCGAATAGATCCATATCGCCAATCGGCGCCCGAAAATTACACCAGTACAAGCTGACCGACTGTCCTTCCAGCGGGCCAAAAAACTGCTGTGCCCCTGGCGGGAGCAGCAGCAGACGGCCTGGCTTCAGCTCGTAAGATTGATCTTTGATCTTAAGCCCGCCCTCACCGCCAATAATGTACCACAGGCGATAAAATTCCGGCGGCTGCTCCGACTGCCAGCCCTTGCTCGTTACGGAATGCGCAGCCATGGATACATCAGCATGGAACCGGTGAAAATAATTTTGAATAATCGTTTTGAACGTAAGCTTCATGCGGTGCCAGTCTCCCAAATTACAGCCATTTTGAAATTTCGACAATACGCTCTATTATACCTCAATCCATACACATGTGTCGCACAGCTGCACAAGTTGCATCCGGCCTGCACGACGACCTATACTGAATACATCGATCCAATCAGGAGGCTTGTTTTATTATGCCGAACCATTCTACATATACGAAAAATGCAGCAAAATGGGGCGTTTCACTGCTTCCCGCCGTACTTGCGACAGCATTCTTGAGCGGCTGCGGCTCGTCCTCTTCGGTCCAAACGGCTGCCGCTGACGTGCCGAAGGTATTTAAATCCAATTGCATTTCATGCCATGGCACTGACCTTCAAGGCCGCATGGGACCTTCGACGAATTTGACGCAAGTTGGCAAGCGAATGACGAAGGACGAGATTACGAAGCAGATTAAGGACGGTGGCGGCGGCATGCCGGCGTTCTCGAGCAGACTTTCGGCAGCAGAGATCTCAGATTTAGCCGATTGGCTAAGCAAGAAGAAATAAAAAGATAAAAAGACACTTATCCGTATGTACGGGCAAGTGTCTTCTCTATCTTCATTTATAACGATTCTGATCTGCGCGTAAGACTGCTTTTGCGATGCTGCTGCGGCGGTAAGCCTGTCTCCAGCGGTCCTTGATAGAGCCACTTGGACATCCCCATTTCCGGATGTGCCGGGAACCGGTCTCCTTGAATGAAAGGCAGCCACCCGCCCCATACATCTCCGTACATGCCATCGAACGGCACGAACTCTCCGCTCTTGTAATACCGCTTGGCTTCTTTCTCATCCTTCATTGCGCAGCAGCTCCGTTCCTGTAGGCCCATAGTAGATGCTATTGGTTTATTCCAATTATGGGCAAAAGGTGACGCTGCTATGCATCCGTTTTCAATCCGCGCTGCCATGCGCTTTTTCTGCGATGACATAGGCGGAAGCGAGTGAATGGTCGTGGGAGATGGAGACGTGGATCTGTACTTGCTGCCCGTTCAGGCCAAGCCGCGACCATGCGCCTTCGCTAAGTCTGCAGATCGGCCGGCCGCTGCTGTGGCGGTCGATCTCAATGTCTTGGAACCCGAGCGTGCTGCCGATGCCGCAGCCGAACGCTTTGGACACCGCTTCCTTCGCCGCAAAGCGGCCCGACACAAACTCCACTCGCCTTGATCCGCTCATTGGTGCTGCCAGTTCCTGTTCCCGCCCGGTAAGTATTCTGCTCATAAATTTGCTGCCTATCTCGCCCTGGAGAAGCTTCTCCATCCGCTCAATCGACGAAATATCGTGTCCGATGCCTATTATCACGCTGCGTTCAACCGCCCTATCTTATCGAATGACGCCAATATGCGCCAATCGGAAATTCGTCCCCCGGCATTCCGGCCGATCCCCGTGCACGACTTCCAGCTCTATTTGATGCTGACCCGCTGGGAGGTCGTCGCCCAAGAAGCAATCGCGATACCAACCGTCGTCGCCGCACCAGTCCGGACGTTCGCGGGATATGGCGACCCAATCCCCGCCGTCGATGCGGTAGCGGAATTCAGCAGATGTCTTGCCAAAATCAAACCCAAGCGACAGCCCTCTCCCCTCGAATGCAAAAGAAAGCTTTGCTGAGACAGCCGCCGTTTCCAGCACCTGATCGATCCACTCGTAGAATGGCCAGCGCCGAATGACCCATGGCCCCTCCGTACGCACCTCCGTTAGCGGCAGCAGTGTAGCGTCGCCCCAGTGGTGCGGGTGCAACGGTGTTGGAAGTTCGCGCTGCGCGTGAAGCGTAGGCGCCGCCGATTGATGCAGTCGCTGATTGTGCTGATTGTACAGCTCCTTCTCAAGAAAAGCAATGACGCTCTGTGCGTAGCTCAAGCTGCCGCGATGTGTTGGATGCAGGCCGTCCGGGAGCCACTCCTCCCAGCGCATGCGGCCTTTGCGCACTTCCTCCAGCGCGTACAGGCCCATCCAAACCGAGCCGATGCCGTAGTGATCGGCGAGTGTTTCCAGCTCCGCGATCGTGTCCGGCACGCCGCCTTCGCTCATGGCCGCATACATGCTTTGCATGAACGTATGCGTGAACACGACGTCTCTGCTGCCGTCTTCGAGCAGCTTGCGGACTAAGCCTTCGCGCGTGCGCTGTCTCTTGTCCGATGGTTCACCGGAGTCGTTCACCGCGTAATCGATGAACACCAGCTGGCAGCCGCGGTCGATCAAGTCCCGCTTCGCCCGAAATACAGCGAGCTCGCTGCCTGTCGCGCCGATGGCGGCATTTTCGACCACGATGCGCACCTGCGGATACTGCGCCACCAGCCACGCAATGACCGGCTCCGGCCAATTATGCCTTGGTCTCGCATCCGTAATGGACCCGCCAATTAACCCGACCGTCAGCTGCCCCTCTTCCAACGCCTTGCATGTGTGAATCAAAGGATTGCGATGCTTCCAAACCGCTCCATCCATCGTCATTCATTTCCTCCCCCGCGAAATTTCATGCGAGCCGCGAGCCTCTGATGCGAATCTATGAATATCATATCACTCAACCGGGGCTGCTAACACCTTTTCAATTTCCAGTACCTGTGATATCGTTGAATCATCGAACCATACGGTTGTGAAGCACACACCGCTCTTTTCGGACACGACGTGTCCGGATAGGGCGGTTTTTTATTTCATTAGCGAAAGGAGTAGTGTGCATGAACTTTCAGATGGCATATCAGCAGTGGTTCGAGGAGCAACTTATCGATGCTCATGGGGATAGGCGACAACGGCTTGGAGAGGGGCATGGGCATGCGGAGAAGATGTTTTTGCAGCAGGTGTGGCATCCCGCTTTCCGAAGCTTCGACCAGCTTCATGCAGAGTACGAGGTAGCAGACTTCAAAGACGGTTCGCGCTTCCTGGACTTCGCATTCTATCAATCGCCAATCAAACTCGCAATCGAAATTGACGGCTACGGCCCCCATGCTGCCAAAGCTACTCGCTGGCAGTTCGCCGACTCGCTCATGCGCCAAAATCACCTCATCATCGACGGCTGGCAAATCCTTCGCTTCGCCTACGACGACGTCAGCGACCGGCCGCGGATGTGCGAACAAATGCTGCAGCAATTCATGGGCTGCTGGCTCGGCGGCAGCCGGTCGTCGAGCAGCAGCGTCGACGATCTCATCGAAGCCGAGATCCTCCGCCACGCCTTGCGGCTAGACCGCCCGCTTCGCCCTCGGGATGTGATGGAGTTACTGCAATTAAGCCAAAAAGAGGCATATGCCGTACTCCATCGCATGTTCAATAAACGAATGTTACTCCCTGCTGGGAAAGGCACTCTGAAGATACGAGGTTACACGGTTAATCGAGCACTAACTGAATCTTGATAGTACCGGGTTAATGGGGAAGCGACGCTGAGAGAGCTGATTCCGAGCTCTCAGCCACCTCTAACGAACTATGTTACTGGGAGCCGACGCTGAGTGA
>NZ_QTTN01000030.1:81101-84851 GCF_003386535.1 Paenibacillus taihuensis | reverse complement strand
TTAGGAGGATGAGTATATGATCGTGAATCCTTTTATTGCTGTGGAGAATTGCAAAGACGAAATCAAGTATTATCAAAAGGTGTTTGGCGGCGAGATTGCCATTCTTCGCAAACAAGGGGAAGAAGTGCTTAACGCGGACCTGCATGTGGAGGGGGCGACCCTTAAGTTTGCGGATACGCAAGCGGCAAAGCCGGTTATGAAAGGCGATTACGTGAGAGTTTTCTTGAAAATCGAAACGGAGGAGGCCTTCCAGCGGATTTACGGAGAATTTGCGACCGGAGGGACTATTAATTCGGAAGCGTACGAAGCTCCTTTTAACGGGCTATTGGGTATCGTTACCGACCGTAACGGCGTGTGCTGGGTTCTGTCCTATTATCAATCTTAATGGTGAGAGTCGCTATCGGGACATATTTGTACAACATAGAACAGGCTTCCAATCGGTGGCCTGTTCTGTGCTAACGGGCAAGAAGTATTTTTGATTTTGAGCAACTTTGTCGCAGATTTTAGAGTCTCAATATGAAGGAGGTGTCTTGTGAAAAAACGATGTATAGCACTGATTGTGACCATCACTTTGTTATCGGGTTGTACAAATAAAGAAGTTACGTCACCATCGACTTCAGCGATGCGTTCATCTGAATCAAATCCAACTACGAATCAAGGAACTGCAACTGGGGATTCACCTGACCAATCTACCACAATTAGCGAAAACAAGAAGGATGCTACTACATTCTCATCAAATACATCAGAGGAAGAATTCTCGATTTCCAATGTACCGATTCGTAAGGACTGGGAAAAGCACGTCAATAATGAAAGCACCTTCACTTCCTCGGTTACTTCTAACTCAAAGTTTCGCTGGCTTCTGCTTACTTCTGAACCGGCTCTGGGGCAAATGGGTAAAACGCTTTATAAATCAGAGGATTACGGAAAATCATGGGTCTTTGTAAATGATGTAAGTCAAACTGTCGAAGGTTACGTGACAGGTCTAACTTTTAGGGACGATAAAAATGGCTGGATCAGCGCAACCCAACACGGTACAGAATTGTTGCCGCTTTACCGCACTATTAATGGCGGGGAGAGCTGGAAAACTCAAAAAATTGATATTCCTGAAGGGTATAAATACGGAAACGCATTTCCTCCTATTTTCGATGAAAAAGATCCGATGCAAGGGACACTTAAGATTGAATTTGTAGGCGATTTGAATACGAAAACGATGAAATTTATAACAACAGATGGTGGAGAGACATGGAGACCTTAACGGAAATCATGAGACCAAATGTGGATTCCGATGGCAGTCCTGTATCCGATTAACAAAACTTACATATGCGGAAAACATCCTCTTAATAGAAACGCCGTACGATAGACCCGTATCTATTATTAGGAGGTAGACAAGAATGAAACGGATTAGCAAAGGTATGAAAAGTGCAGTTGCGGTAACAGCAGTAGCTGCAGTTGCAATTACGAGCACGATCGCAGCACAAACATCGACACCTGCAAACGCAGCATCTTCGCAAACTAAAAATGTTATCTTGTTCGTAGGCGACGGCATGGGTACGGCGCAGCGCGATGCGATCCGCCTTGCAACAGTTGGCGAGAACGGCAAGCTGGCTATGGATGCTATGCCATTCGTCGGATTGATTCATACGAGCTCCACGACTCCGGTTACCGATTCCGCTGCTTCCGCAACGGCTTATGCAAGCGGCGTGAAGACGTATAACGGCGCAATCGGCATGGATGCGAACAAGAAGTCTGTGAAGACGATTATGGAATATGCAAAAGCAGCAGGCAAATCGACTGGCGTCGTAACGACAAGCCAAGTAACGGACGCAACTGGCGCAGCTTTTGGCGCGCATGTCGAGGACCGTTCACAACAAAGCGACATCGCGCTGCAATATCTGTCGAAGAGCAAGATCGACGTTATCCTCGGCGGCGGCGAGGATTTCTGGTACCCGGCTGGCGACCCGGGCAAATTCAAGGACGAGCCTGCTGAAGATCCATCCGAGAAGAGCAAAGGCACGCAAGGCAACCTCGTGAATAAAGCGAAAGCAATGGGTTATAACTTCGTATCGAATGGGACAGAACTGTCAAAAGCAAAAGGCGGCAAGCTGCTCGGCCTGTTCGCAAACGAAGAAATGTTCCAACAACGTCCAGAGGGCCAAGGCGACATCTACAATCCGGTTGTTTCGCTTCCTGACATGACGAAGAAAGCAATCGATACGCTCGCTGCTAACAAAAAAGGCTTCTTCCTGATGGTTGAAGAAGAGGGAACTGACGAGTTCGCTCACAGCAACAATGCCAAAATGACAATCAAAGCAGGTCAACAGCTGGATCGTTCGGTTCAAATCGCGAAGGATTTTGCGAAGAAGAACCCGGATACGCTCGTGCTTGTACTGGCTGACCACGAAACAGGCGGCTTCTCGATCGAAGAGGTAGATGCTAAGGACGAGAGCACCGACGGCGTAACGATCTCCAGTGAAGACGGTCCATTCGCAATCGCGAACTCGAAGCTGAACTTCGTAGTTGACTGGACAACTTCCGGCCACACGGCAGTTGACGTGCCAGTTACAGCAACGGGTAAGAACGCTGAGCTGTTCTCGGGCGTTTTTGAGAACACTGAAATCTTCACGAAGCTGATGCAATCCCTGGGCTTTAAGAAATAATAGGTATTAGCTAAGTCCCTGCCTCGCCCGATTGGCGATGGTGGGGGCACCGAACTATTAACACTAGCCCGCTCGTAAACTTTCAGGTTATACTAGTGGCAACAACTAACTAATTTGTCCTGAAGCACAGGCTGTTTGTCCGGATTATCCGGGCAGACAGCCTATTTTATTTTCCGGAGGTATGTGGAATGGGTAATGATTTTGAGCATGCATATGCACGGATGATGGAGTCCGCGGTAATGAGTAGCAGCCAAGAACGTAAACGGCGGATTGTAGAGCATGATCAGGCAGAGAAACTTTTCCTCCAAAATGTCTGGTGGCCAGCCGTTGGTAGCTTAGAAGACTTGCATCCTGAGTTTGAGGTACAGGACTTGAAGGGAATGGCTCGCTTTGCTGATTATGCATATTTGCCCTCATTGCCGTTTCGACTGTTGATTGAGATCGACGGCTTTGGTCCGCATTGGCGCGATGTTACCAGGTGGCGCTTCGCAGATGATCTCCAGCGTCAGAACCATCTTCTCATCGACGGATGGTATCTGCTCCGTTTTGCTTACGATGACCTTGCGGAAAAGCCGCGTCGTTGCCAACAAACGCTGCTCATGGCGATCGCCAAATGGGGCGGCATTACGCGAGGTATCGCACATAACCTCGACGTCTACGAGAGAGCACTCTTGCATCTGATGCAGCAGCATTGGGGCGAGATTACGCCGACGGCTGCGGCGGAGAAATTGGCGATATGTAAAAGAAGAGCTACCATTGGGCTGCAGTCCTTAGTTCGGAGAGGGGTACTGAACGCGATTGTATCGTCAAAAGGGAGGAATATGCGGTATAAGATGTCTTCCTCAAATTGGAATAGCAGTCTTATCAAGTAATTACATTGGCGGGAAACCGGAGAATTTAGTGAAAGAGAGTCCTCCAGGTAGCTGCATTGGCGGGAAACCGTCGAAGTTAGTGAAAGAGAGTACTCCAGGTAGCTACATTGGCGGGAAAACGGTGAAGTTAGTGCAAGAGAGTCCTCTAGGTAGCTACATTGGCGGGAAAACGGTGAAGTTAGTGAAAGAGAGTACTCCAGGTAGCTACATTGGCGGGAAAC
>NZ_QTTN01000030.1:70905-80732 GCF_003386535.1 Paenibacillus taihuensis | reverse complement strand
CTCCAGGTAGCTACATTGGCGGGAAACCGTCGAATTGAGCGCAATAAGCCGGTTTGCTGGACTACAGCCCAGCCAACTAACGAAGAAAAAGCGAACCACGGCTCATCGCCCGTGGTTCGCTTCACTCTAACTAAGCTTATTTCGATCTCAGGAACGCATCCAGTTGCTTCTGCTTCTCTTTCAACACTTTATCGAGTCCGTTCGCGATTTCTTTCTTCTGGAATTCTTTCGCTTTCGATGGATCGATTGCGCCTGTTTCCAGACCGGCGATATATTTGCTGCGGACGGTAACGAGAGCGGCTACTTGCGATTTCACCGGCTGAGCGTTGAAGGTGAAGCCAAGCGCCGGGGACATCTTCGCGCCTTTGTTGAAGGCTTTGAATTGTGCCCATTTGTCGGAAGCTTCCGTATTCCAAACATAGTTCAGGAATTGGTTGCCGAACATCCAAGTCGCGCCTGGATTGTAGTTCGCTGCGCTCGGACCTGGCTTGATGATTTCGCCAGATACTTTCGAGTAATGCGTGCCTTCGATACCGAAGTTAAGCAGATTGTTCAAGTATTTGTCGGAGTGGAGCAGATTGATGAACATCATTGCGCGTGCCGGATCCTTCGACGTCGAGGAAATGCCGAGCATGGAGCCTGCTGTTTCACCCGTCGATACCGTACGGTCCGTCATGTTGATTTGCTTCAGCTTGCCAGCCAGGTTCGCAGCAATTGCGACCTCGGCATCTTTGCCTGGTTTCAGCGAAGCGACGATCATGAATACGTTGCCCTTCTTCAAGGCATCTTGACCGGACAGCTGCGTCGTAGCGGCATCGCGGTTAATATACCCTTTCTTGAAGATATCGCGGGTTAACGACAGCTGATCCATATACTTCTTGTCATCGAATCTTGTAATGACTTTGGTGCTTGTGCCGTCTTTGCGGATCAACCCTTCGATTGTCGTATCGCCAAGGTAATCCTGCTGCATGAAATAGTGCGAGTTGAAGTTGTCGCCGTCACGCAGGAAGAGCGGAGTCATACTTGGCATTTTCTTCTTCACCGATGCCAGAATCGGAACGAGGTCTTGAACGGATTTCACTTTGTTCAGCTGCGAAGTCAATCCGAGCTTGTCGGCGATATCTTTGCGGTAAATAACTCCGCCTTGCGCAGCCAATTCCTTGTTCGTCGGAATGCCGTAGTTATGGCCGTTTACCTTCGATCCCTTCAGGAAGGCGGGATCAAGGGAGCGAGTAATGTCTTTGCCGTATTGGGCGATCAGGTTGCCGGCAGGTCCTTTGGCATCGTCGAGCGCCAGGAACACGCCTTTCGCCACGTCGTTCGCATGACCGTTCCATTGGGCTGTGAAGATAATGTCCATCGGCTCGCGGCTTGCTTTGAGCAGGTTCATTTTGCTATCCCATTGGCCCCAGTCGATCGGGATCAGGTCAATCGTCGCGTTGATTTTGGACTTCAAATAATCGTTCATCTTCGCTTCGACTTTTGCCTCGTCCTTTGCCGGAGAGCCAGGGTAGTACAAAGTCAGCTTGTATGGTGCAAGTGGGCTGCTGGATGCAGCGCTCGCTACCGGCAACGCCGATAGAATAAGGCTTGCCCCTACAATCAGAGAGATGCTTCTTCCCAGCTTTCTTTTTTCTACGAACATGTGGTTGTGCCTCCCTTATAAGTTTAAGTGCGATGTATACTCAACCGGATGGAACCGGACCGAGCCGTTCGGAATACCTGCTCGCCTATTGCTTACCTACTTGCTTACCTATTTGCCTACCTACTAAACAACTCACTCACTGTGCCTCGCTAGCCCTTAATCGCGCCGACAGTCAATCCTTTAATGAAGAAGCGCTGGAAGAACGGGTATGCGAAGATGATCGGGCCGATACCGACGACAGCCATTGCCATGGTTACGGTTTCCGTAGGCAGCTGGTAGTCGGGATTTTGAGCCAGGATCGCCGAGTAAGCCGTCGAGTTGGCGCTCAAGAAGGTGATATCGAGCAGAGCCTGATACATGCGGAACTGGATCGTGTACAGCGTATCTTCATTAATGAAGAGCAAGCTTAGAAACCAGTCGTTCCAGTAGTTCAGCGTACAGAAGAGGCCGACGGTCGCAAGAACGGGCAGCGACAGCGGCAGTACGATCTGGGCGAATATGCGCCACTCGCCGGCTCCGTCGATCTTCGCCGATTCCAGCAGTGCAGCTGGCACGGAATGCGTGAAGAAGGTACGGATGAGCAGGACGAAGAACGGCTGAACGAACATCGGAATCATGAGCACCCACAGGTTATCCCGCAGATGCAAGCCCTGTGTATACAGCAGATAGAAAGGAACGAGACCGCTGTTGAACAGCAGGGTGAAGAACATGATGAAGGAGAACGCTTTGCGATGCGGAAAATCCTGCCTCGATATCGGATACGCATACAGCGCCATCGTAATAAGCGCGATCAACGTTCCGACCAATGTGACGAGGAGGGAAGTGCCGTAAGATCTGACGATACTCACCCAGTCACTGAGAAGAAAGTCGTACGCCGCAGTACTGAACTTCTCGGGCCACAGCTTATAACCATCGACGAGCACGGAGTTCTCATCCGAGAAAGATACCGCGATCACGAGAAGGAGGGGCAGTATGCATATAATCGTGTAGAACCAGAAGAAACCGTTAATGAGAAAGTTCGGGAAGCTTGCGATTTCATTGAAATGCTTTTTTCGTTTTGCTACAACTGTCGACATTAGGAGTCCCCCTTAGAACAATGCATCGTCTTTGCTGATCCGACGAATGACCAGATTTGACAGCAGCACCAGCACGAACCCGACGAGCGCTTGATAGAGGCCGGCCGCGGAAGACATGCCGATATCGCCGCTTACAATAAAGCCTTGGTACACGTAGGTATCAATGACGAGCGTCGTATCGTAGAGGATTCCCGAGTTGCGGGTCACCTGGAAGAACAAGCCGAAATCGGAATAGAAAATGCGGCCGATCTGCAGCAGAGTCAGAATGATCATGACCGGGCGAATCAGCGGGAGCGTAATGCTGCGGATTTGACGCCATCGGGAAGCACCGTCTATCGTTGCCGCCTCATAATACTCTTGGTCGATTCCGATAATAGCGGCCAAGAAGATAACCGCGTAATACCCGATTCCTTTCCAAGTATTGATGATGGGCAGGATGATCAGCCACCACTTCGGCTCCGAGTACCAGTCAATCGGTTCAACCCCGAGCCAAGGCAGCACTATACGGTTCAGGATTCCGATGTCCGGATTCAAGAAGGCGTATACAAGATAGGAAATAACGACCATCGACAGAAAGTAAGGAAGGAACATGACAGTCTGGTGAAGCTTCGCCAGTCGGCGGTTTCTCATGGCATTGAAGAGGAGGGCGAACGTAACGCCGATAACCAAATTCAAGAAGATGAAGATGGCGTTGTAGAGCAGCGTGTTGCGGGTAATCGTCCAAGCATCGGTCGTGCTGAACAAGTAATCGAAATTGGCTAGCCCGACCCATTTGCTGTCCAGGAAGCTTTGGATGAAACTATCGGCCGTATACTCAATTTGCTTGAAGGCGATCAAAGAGCCGAGCATCGGGAGGTAGTTGTTGAGCAGCAGCACCAGCAGTGCCGGAGCCATCATAATATAGAAAGGCCCAAACCTCTTCCAATAGCCGATGTTTTGTTTGGTTCGCGATTTCGTTTTCGGCACTGACGTCTTCGCCACGGCGTCCACAGCTTCTGTAGTTGGCGTCATCCCCATAACCATCCTTTCTTTCTCTTGTACCCTTATTGTATAGGAGTGGGACTTTAGCCATCTATCTACTACGGTGACTGACATAGCACTGTGGTGACATTCGGGAGATTCCAGCACTTAAAGCGAC
This sequence comes from Paenibacillus taihuensis, assembly GCF_003386535.1. Lineage (GTDB taxonomy): Bacteria > Bacillota > Bacilli > Paenibacillales > Paenibacillaceae > Paenibacillus_Z > Paenibacillus_Z taihuensis. The sequence continues at coordinate 76,873 of NZ_QTTN01000030.1, read as the reverse complement.
TAATGCAGGATTTGGTACATTTTGCGATACTCTTGAGGGGATAGCCCTGTCATCTTCTTGAATAGTTTGGCGAAATAGGAGAAATGGACATAGCCGACGCCTTCCGCAATGTTGCTCACTTTATCGTTCGTTTCGATCAGGAGTCGCTTCGCGCGTTCGATGCGCACCTCCGTGATGTAGTCCGATAAGGAGCTTCCTGTTTCTTTGCGATACAGACGCGACAAATAAGCCGGGTTGCGGTAGACGGAAGCGGCGATGTCGTCCCTGGTCAGCTCCTTATGCAAATTCTCATGAATGAACGACTGAACCTTCGCAATGACGGCGGAAGCGTCGCGCGGACGTTCCGCGATGGCTTGTCCCATTTTGTACACCATCTTGGAGGCCCATGCCAGCAGCTGGATCGAATTCCGCGGAACCTGATAGTCTTTCAATTCACTGACGGTGAACACATCGTAGATGGAAAAGCCCTTGCGATAAGCGACACGATACATCATGCTCATCATGCCGTAGTGGAAAAGCTCGAGCGCTTCGCGGCTTGCCTGCTCGGACTGCCATTGCTTGAGCGTATCTTCGACCAGCATGCCAAGCTGTTCATAACTGCCATTATCGAGCAGAGCCCCCCAATCCGCGAATGAAGGAAGTTGGATGCCCGTACCGGCGCCGCTCATTTCGTAACCGGACGAAGCTGCGTCCTGGACAGACTGCGGTGCGGATACGTTAGATCGTTCGAGCTGCTGAAGCCGATCAATAGAGCTGGAGAGTCCGCCTAGCCCAGCGTCTTCGCCCACATAACAGGACACTCTGCAGTGGAAATAGCTTTGGCACGCGTCTACATATTCACTGCATCTCCGCAGCAAAGCAGCACGATCGGCCGTATCGCCCTCGTTCAAATAAAGCAGCACCATGTTCAGTTCGTTGCGATCTTGGAGCACAGTGCCCGGCCATTCTCCCAAAATAATTTCCGCTGCCGATTTCCGGAGCGCGTATTCCATAATGCTCTCGTCGCGCGCATCGAGCTCGATATCCCACTGTTCGATGCTGAGCAGAACCGGAAGCACTCTGCTTCCCGTATTCAGCGGAATATCGAAGTATTCGAATTGCCGATTCAACCGTCCAGGAGACAGACGGACGCGGCCGGACAGAAGCTCCTGCCAGAAACGCTCGACCAGGATCGGAAGCTGATTCTTCCACTGTCTCCGGTTAATATCGATAATCTCCTCGAATTGCTGCCGTTCTCGGCGCAGCTCGATCTCAGCGAGTGCGCGTATCACGATTTCTTTCAACGTATCGTGATCGACAGGCTTCAATATGTAGTCGAAGCAGCCGTTATGCAGCGCTTCCTGGGCGTAATCGAATCTCGCATGCCCCGTAAGGAAGATGGTCAGCGTCTGCGGGCGGTTATCCCGTGTCCAGCGAAGCAGCTCCAGTCCATTCAAGCCGGGCATCTCAATATCGGAAATGATCAAGTCTACCGAATGCTCCTCCAGCAGCCGAATTGCCCTTGTTGCATCCTCGGCCTCCAAAATGCTCCCAATCGGTAAATCGCTCCAATCGATACCTTGTGTAATCCCCTTCAGCGCGTAGATCTCATCGTCGACGACAAGCATGCTAACCATCCGAGTAATCCCCTTTATTGTTCGTATTCGTATGAGAAAAGAAAGTGCTATTGTCCGCCTTCTACTAACCTGCTCGTCCCGTGAAGCGGCAGTCGCATTCGGACTATCGCCCCTCCGGACGCGCCGTTCAGGAAAGCAATGCCGCCTTCATCGCCGTATTGCATGCGGAAGCGTCGGAGAATGTTCCAGATCCCGAGATGCTGCTCGCCGGCTCCTTCGAAATGATCGCCATTCTGCAGACCTTCCAGAAATTCCTCCGGAAATCCCGGCCCGTTGTCCGTAACCGTCAGCATGAGGAAGCGGTCGGGCTCTTCATCGTCCTTGCTCGAGCATACGGCGATACGGAACGGCTCACCGTCCTGAACCTTCTTGGTAAATCCATGTATGACCGAATTCTCGACAAAAGGCTGCAGCAAGAGCGGGGACAACTGCACCGGTAAATGCTCGGGAAGCACATGAATCTCATACTCCAGCTTCGTCACATAGCGGATCTTCTGGATTTCCAAGTAATGCTCGATATGCCGGATCTCATCCTCCAGCGCAATCATCGTCCGATGTCCAAGCATTAAGAAACGGAAGTAGTCTGCCAGATGCAGGCTCATCTTCTGTACCAATTTGTAGTCCTTCAATGCCGCCAGGTTATAAACGATATTGAGGCTGTTCATATAGAAATGAGGATTGATCTGGATTTGGAGATGCTTATACTCGGCCTTCTGCACGCGGATCTGTTCCTCGTACACATCGATTTTGAGCTTCTCGATCTGTTCGGCCATCAGGTTGAACGTGCTCGACATGAAGGCGAATTCGCTGTTATCGGGGTTGACCGGAAGCCGAACATTGAATTTCCCTTGCCCCAGCTTCCGCATGCCGCGCACGAGCGCGACGAGCGGCTTGAACATCACCCGCTGCAGGAACAGCAAATAGAAGGAGAGGACGATGGCGACGGTGAGCGGGATCCAGATATAGAGCATCTTTTGGAAATAGGGCAGGTTCTTCAAAATATAGGTTTCGGGGATAACGATCATATAGTGGATATCCGAAATGGCAGACGGCTGGGTAATGACGAGAAAATGATTGTGGTTCCAGGTCGTTCTGCCCTGCTTGGTCATCTGCACGATATCGTTATGCACGACCGTCTCTTGCACGACAGGCAGCGGCGAGTTCGTCAGCGGATTGCCCGCCTTGTCAACGACAAACGTCGCTCCGTCCGGACCGACGTCGAATTTGCTGACTTCTTCGTTTAAGCGGTCAATTTGCACGAGTGCCCCCATATAGACGCCGAAGCCAAGATCGACCGTCTTAATGAGATAATTCGTGTCGTGCGGTATGGAGAAGCGCTCCCAGCGCTGCGTCTCCTCGGGCAAATCCTTTGAGGCAAGCTCCGTGGTATAGTTCAGCAGGGCATCTTGTACCTCTGCAAAGTGGAAGCTGTATTGGGTGGAGAAGAACATATCGTCATCTTTGCGGGAATAGACAAAGAAGGTGTCGACTTTATTGTAGTAGCCCGTATCGAGCAGGAAGCGCCGGGTCAGCTCCATCTTCGCCATCGTATAGTCCGAATCGTCATCGGCTAGTGAGAGGTTCTGGATCGTTTGAATGTCCGGGTCGCCTTGCATACGGTATAGATAACGCATCGTTTCCTGCAAAATGGCGTCGTTATTCTTCACTTGCTGCTCCATCAGGTTGTTGTAGTGCAGGGAGATTTGGTCGCGCACGACATTCGTCGCATACACATTGTTGTAGACGAGAAAGAGCACCATCGGTGCAGTCATAAGCAAAAAGCCGAATACAATCTTGAACCGAACGGACTGCCAATACTGCATATTTCCCCATCCCTCGCGCGATAGTATTCAAGCTATTCCCAGCTATTCCAAGCATACCCTAGAGAAATGAAAGCGGCAACAAAATCTGGGTCTATCGTCGCGCTGGAAAACAAAAGGGCTGCCCCTTAAGTCTTAGTGACTTGAGGGACAGCCCTTATTCATGCTAGGCGAGCTGGCGTTTCACCGTCCAGCCGGACGTTGGCGGTTCGACGACATATTGGTGATGCTTTCCGTCGGTGTCTTCGATGGTAAGCCTGAGCCCGTCTGCGACGGGGAGGATGTCATGCAGCTCACCGCCAGGGATAAGCTGCTGAACGAGCGGCATCATGGAAGGGAAGAGCGCATCCTCGAGCCAGATGCGCTCCGTGTACCATTGCGGAGCCGGTGCCGGAGCGGGATAGCCGCTCGCAGGTGCGCCGAGTGCGGCCGCCAGCGCGAGCGGATCGCCGTTGTCCGGCAGGTTGGCGCCAGCTCCGACCGCAGCGACAAAACGCAAGCAGAGCTCTATCGCATTCAGCACCTCGTCAAACTCGACGCTGCCGTTGGCGCAGCGGATTTCGACCGTTCCGATGTCGAACCATGTCCCCGTGTTGATGCCGCACCGTTGAGATTGCGGTCGCGCTTGATTTCGGACCGACTCGGCGCATGGCTCCGCCGCGTAGCGGTCGCGGATCTCCTGCGTCACCGGCGGACAGTACATCCGCCGGTGCTCGCTCATCCGCAGCAGCTGCTCCAGCGCACCTTGATGTCGCAGAGCAGCATCCAGCAAGGCGAGAACCGCATCCTGCCCCCACGGTTCGATTCCGACATGCACGTGCAGGCCGCAGCTCCAGTTGGCGGATGCACCTTGCGCTTTGAGCCGCGCGAGCATGACGCGGATCTGCTCGCGCTCGGACCATAGCATCGGAGGCGGCTTGAGCTCGCTTCCCGACAGCAGGCCCGTCTCGTCTAGCTGATGCTCATCCAGCGACATGACCCAGCCGGGCAGCAGTTCGAGCTCCTCCGGCTTGCCTCCAATAAACTCGATTTCTACTCCAAAACGAAGCATTTTCCAATCCACAACTGATGGCCGCATGCCAATCACCGATCCTCTCATTTTGTAAGAATAGTTGATTAAACGGTGAGAGGAGGTGGATCTCGGGCTCTAGTTCGAGTTCTAGGTCGAGTTCGAGTTCGAGCAAAGGCTTGAGCTTGAGCTTGGGCTTGGGCTTAACGGGGGATTTTTATTCTCGGCATCGCTGCTCGCCTCCTAAGATTGCTTTTTTCGCTACATCATTAATTCGTTAGATCCGGCTAGCAATCCTCTCTCAAAGATGCACACTCATCTAGTTCCTCTGCGAGAAGGCATTCATAGCATATAGAGAAACGATAGGAGGTGGTTAAGTACGGCTAATCAGTTTTTGGACATGCGTTTATCGGTTCATTCCAATGACAGTACAGGCACCACGGTGCTCTCGAGTATACCGCTCTTAATCGGCGATATCGGTCTTCAAACGGCTGGTGTTTCTCCGTTCAACGTTAGCAATGTTCGCGCGCTGCTTACGGGAACAGCCTCTGTTGCAAAAGTATTCGCGCCGACGACAGGAGATGAAGAGATCCCGGATCTTTCTGCGACGATTACAATAACGATTGAGCGAAACGGTACGGGAACGGCGGGCACGGGCGCTTTGATTTTGGAAGAGGTCGTATCGGTAGGCGTGGCACAGACGACGATTGCGCCGCTTAGCGTAAGCGCCGGCGGCTTTCCTCCGGCAGCTGCGGTCACGGCTGGGCAAATTCGTTATACGATGTTCATTAGCGTGGACAATCCGCTCTCGAATCTATTCGAATTCGAACTTGCCGGTCCTGCTGTATTTAACGGCATCGCTACAGCCGGCACAACTTAGTATATTCCTGCGAGGGACGCAATCTTACAAGAGTGGGGTAGCATCTTTTTTGTGGGCGGCGGGGCAAAGCTAATGGGAGTCGCATTAGAAAAGAGGTCGAGAGAGCTGTCTAGCTACCGAATCGTAATGGTGTTGTTTATAGCGTTGATGGTTGGTGCTGTGCCGAGAGTGCAGGCAGCGCCGAATGAAGAAGAGCCGTGTCAAAGGCTTGTCCTCACGCTGCTTAATCCGGTCATTCAAGCAGAGGTGAATAAGTATTACAGCAACCTATTAACGTACCTGCCAACTGTAGCACCGTTCCTCCCGTCTAACGAATTAACCTATACATACCACCAATCGCGAATTGATGTGACCGTAACGGTCCATCTTTATGTCGGTCCGCACCTAAGTGCGGGTAAGGATAGGATCAGGTTGACCGTGAGCAATACAAGCCAAGTAGATGTGGTGAGCTACGAGCATCTGGCGGATTACGAGCTGCCGCCGAATTGGGCGAATATTCGGAAGTAGGGGCGGAGTAGGTGGTAGTGGTAATAGAAAAACCAACTCGGAATTAACATAAAAGTGGTACCCAGGTATCTACATTGGCGGAAAACTCGCGGAATGAGCGAAAGAGAGTCCTCCAGGTATCTACATTGGCGGAAAA
>NZ_QTTN01000030.1:0-70603 GCF_003386535.1 Paenibacillus taihuensis | reverse complement strand
GCTTGCCAAACAAGCCGCCTGCGCGCCAGGCACTGTTTGCACGCCCGCCCCTCGCGCCGCGCGCAAACAAAAACAGAGTCAGCCCAGGCACAAGCCCAGGCCGACTCTTTTTCCTTATGGCAAAGCCACGCCGCGCGACGCGGTGTACAGGCTGTACCAGTCCTCGCGCGACAGGCGAAGCGTCGCCGCGTCCTTGCAGGCGCGGATGCGCTGCGGGTTGATCGTGCCGATAACCGGCTGGATGCCTGCCGGATGCGTCATCAGCCATGCGAGCACGATCGACTCCTTCGTCGTGCCGTGCTTCTCGGCCAGCTCGGCGACAAGCTTCGCCGTCTGCACGACGCTCTCGCTCTGACCTTCCAGCGAGCCGCCGGAATAGCGGCCTTGCGCGAGCGGACCCCATGATTGCAGCTGGATGTTCTCGAGGCGGCAGTATTCCATCGTGCCTTCCGGGAACACGTTGCTGCGCCATGCGTCCTGGTTGACGCTGACCGCTGTGTCGACGAAGCCGAGCTTGTGCAGGCTCATCTCCAGCTGGTTCACGATGAACGGCTCGTCGGTGTACGCCGACAGCAGGCGAATTTGCCCTTGGCTCATGTTCGACACGCCGAAGTGGCGCACTTTGCCGGACTCTTTCAGCTTCTGGATCGCGCTTGCCACATCCTCCGGATCAACGAGCGGATCTGGGCGGTGCAGCAGCAGAATATCCAGGTATTCTGTGCCGAGACGCTCCAGAATACCGTCAACGCTTTGCAAAATGTACCCTTCCGAGAAATCGAACCGATGCGGTCCGTTAGCATCGCCGAAGCGAATGCCGCACTTCGATTGCAGGATGAGCTGCTCCCGAAGCTCCGGACGTTCCTTCAGCAGCTGGCTGAACACGCGCTCCGCCTTGCCGGATGTATAGATATCGGCATGGTCATACATGTTAATGCCGATCTCAATCGCGGCATCCAGTGCATCATGCCCTTCCTTATAATGCTCCGCCGTAATCGGATTGCTTGCATTCCAGTCGCCGCCGAGTCTCATGCAGCCAAGTACGAGCTGGCTTGCCGGAATGCCGCGACGCTGAAGCGGGATCGCTTTTGTCATCTATAATCGTCCTCCAAATCGGTGTAAGATGATGCTTGCAATGTTACGCTGTTCTATTATTTCTTTCGCACTTCAGTACCCGTCCCATTATGGACCACACGCTTCCAAAATAAAAGTAGTGAAATTATTGATACGTAATGATACAAGGTATATATAGTGAACCGCAGTATAGCGTCTTTTTACTTGTTATCTCCTTCTGCCGCTGCCTGCAATTAAGTAGAACTGCACCTCATATCGGTAAGAATAGGCATACGCGCGCAAGGCATCATTTTGCTATAGTACCAGTATCGAGTGAAGGAGAGAACGGAGCAATGGCACAAATGACGAATCCGCTTACACGGATGAATGTCAGGCAGCAGATCATTCTGCTCTTTGTAATTATGGTTAGTCCCATCCTGCTCCTTCAATGGTATGGAAATACCCAGGCGGAGCTTATTTTGAAACGCCATGTAACGAACGCTTACGTGGAACTGAACAAGCAGAATACGACACTGCTGGGCCGGGAGATAGATACCGTTAACAAAATCACCACGACGATCATTCAGAACCCGCTCACCCAGCAGCTCGTACCGAATCCGAACGATACCGTGTTCGACCGGGTGCAGGAATATTCCAAGCTCGATAAGCTCATCGCGGGCTATTCGATCAGCGTCAACGGCGGGGAGGCGGTCTATTACAGTCTCTATATTTACGACCCGAACGACGAATACTATTTTGCTCCGAAAATCCCGATGACGCAGACCGGCGTCTACTTCTTCTCGGACCGCGACAAGCCGGAGTGGTTTGACGAGGCGGTCGCGCACAAGGGCGAAGGGTACATGAAGCTCATCCGCAACAATATCGGCTTCTCCACGCAGACGACGCTCGCATACATACGATCCGTGAACAATATTTCGAGCGGACATGGGGTTATCGGCGTGCTCGTTGCGACGAAAATGGATAAGAAGATCGGCGAATCGCTCCAGTCTGTCTCGCTGCCGGATGGCGAGATTTACTTCACCGATGCGAACAACCGCGTTCTAACCGCGACGATTCCGAACATGATCGGCCAAGTGCTGACCCTTCCGCCAGCCGCGGAAGGCAATACGGTCAAGGCGGAGCAGAACGAGATGAGCAGCTTCATTACGCCAGAGTTCATCTACGTCGTGAGCGACAACCACCTAGCCCAGCAGAAGCTGATCTATAAAATCTCAGTCAATTCCTTGCTCCAGCAGCAAAATGAACTGAAACGCGTCATTCAGCTCATCTCCATCGTATATACGATCTTCGGCATCATCGTCATTATCTATTTCTGGCGCTCGCTCATGACGCCGCTTCAGCGTCTCGCATACTTCGTCCGTTCCTACGAACCGGGCAAGCGAGTACCGGAAACGCCGGGCAAAGGCCGCAAGGACGAGGTCGGCGTCCTGATCTCATCGCTCTACGACATGGCGCGGCGTCTCAACACGCTCATTCATTACAAATACCAGATGGAGCTGAAGGAGAAGGAGTCCCAGCTTCAGCTGCTCTATCAGCAGATCAACCCGCATCTGCTCTACAACACGCTCGAGAGTATCTATTGGAAAAGCTCGCTGGAGGGCAACTCCGAATCCGCGGAGATGATCAAGGAGCTGTCGAAGCTGATGAAGATCAGCCTGAGCCGCGGACGCGAGCTCATTCAGCTCGAGGAAGAGATGGAGCATGCGCTTGCTTACATCAAGCTGCAGCAGAAGCGGTACGATTATGATTTTTCCGTCGTCTGGGACGTTCCGGAGGACTTGCTCCACAACCTCATTCCGAAGATTACGCTGCAGCCGCTGATCGAGAATTCGATCATTCACGGCGTGCGCAACATGGGCGAAGACGGCGAAATCACCATATCCGCCTCGAAGCTGGAACACGATAAAATACTCATTACCGTTGAAGATAACGGCTATAAGAAAGTCGATTTCGAAGCGATTGACCGGCTGCTGAACGAAGAGAAGGGCAACCCGTCTATCGGGTACGGCATTCGGAATTTGCACCAGCGGATTCAGCTTCATTTTGGCAAGAGCTTCGGCATCAGCTATCACGAACGGGCGGGAGAGCAGGGCACCGTCGTGCGCATCGTGCTCCCTCGCAGCGAACAAGAAGGAAACGCGCAGTAAAGGTTAAAAGGCGAAGATAAAGATACAGGCAAACGTAAAACAGGGGGCTAGCGATATGTATAACGTGCTTGTGGTCGACGACGAACCGCTAATTTGTAAGGGGCTGAGCAGCTTGCTCAGCTCTTCCGGGCTTGCGATCTCGCAGCTGTTCATCGCGCATAACGGCTATGAGGCGATGGATTATTTGCGCATGGAAGAAATCGATCTGCTTATTACAGACATTCAGATGGGCGAGATGAACGGCATCGAGCTGATGCATCAGGCGAAAATGATCAAGCCATGGGTGCAGGCGATTATTATTTCTGCACATGAGACATTCCAATATGCACAGCTTGCGATTCGGCTCGGGGCCAAAGATTATCTCATTAAGCCGCTGAACAGCGAGCAATTCCTTGATTCGGTGCGCAATGTGCTGCTCAATACAAACAAAACTGCAGCAGCGCAAGGCGACCTGCTGGCAGGGTTTCGGGAACAATTCCATCTCGAGCAGCCTTTGCCGGAACGGACGGAGCTATTGAATAAGCTGCTGAGCGAGTCATCGGAATCGGAAGCGAATGACACTGCTGCACTACTGAAGAGGGCGCACGGCACGATGCTGTCGGGGCCTTATTTTGCCGTGCTGCGCATTCAGCTTGGACGCTCTTCGGAGCTGCTGCAATACGCGGCGCTGAACATTGCGATGGAGCTGCTTGACCAGTCGTGGCAGCCGATTGCCTTCTACTCGCCTAACGACGAAGTGAGCATCATTATTCAGTGGGACGACAAGCGTTACGAAGAGAGCGGCACGAACAAAATCAACCAGCTCGACATGCTTGGCCGCAGCCTGCATTTCAATATTACGAAATATCTCGGCATCTCCTGCGTGATCGGCATCAGCCAAATCCTGCGGGGAGTACCGTTCTTAAGCGAGCTCGGCAAACAGGCGCAGAAGGCGCTTCTGTGGAACCGGGAGCAGAAGGACCATGGCGTGTTCTACTACGGCGACTTCAACTGGGCGCGTTATGAGCAGCAGGATCCGACGGTGGAGGAGCTGGATGCGCAGAACAACATTATCGTGGAGAAAGCGAAGAGCTACATTGACGAGCATTATGCCCAGAAGGGGCTAACTCTGCATGAGGTGGCGCAGAAGAATCACGTCAGCCCGAACTATCTCAGTTACCTGTTCAAGAAGAACACGGGCCATAACCTGTGGGAATATGTCATCAAGCTGCGCATGGAAGAGAGCAAGCGGCTTATTCTGACGACCGATCTGCGCCGTTACGAGATTTCAGAACGAGTAGGTTACGAGTCGCCGGAGCATTTTAGCAAAATATTCAAAAAATACTATGGGTTGAGTCCAACCGAGCTAAAGAAGTAGGATCGCCTATGATCCCCATAGAACTGCACATGTTCAGCCGCTTCGTGCGTCCCTACAATTAATTTGTAGGATTCACAACGAAAGAGGGGGCTATATGGGATCTATTGCGCGACTTAGGAAATATTTTTGGGGGTATACGTTTATCGTACCGGCCGCCGTCATCTTCATCTTGTTTCTATGGATGCCGATCGTGAAGGGGTTCGTGTACAGCTTCTACCACATTGATTTTGTAAAAGGCAACTCGTACGTCGGTTTCGGCAACTTCCGAACCGTCCTGCATGATCCGGATGTATGGACAGCGGTGAAGAACACGCTGTATTATATGTTTCTTTGTTTGATCATCGGCTTCTGGGTCCCGATCGTCTTCGCGATTGCGATCTCGGAGCTGAAACGATTCCAAGGGTTCGTTCGCGTTGCGGCATACTTGCCGAACGTTATTCCGGTGGTCGTCCTGTACGGCCTGTGGCGCTGGCTGTACGATCCGGTCGGCCCGATCAATGCGACGATTACGCAAATGGGCAATGACCCGATTGCGTTCATGACCGATACGAGATGGTCGATGGTATCGCTCGTCTTCATGGAGACGTGGCAGCAATTCGGCTCGGCGATGCTCATCTATCTGGCGGCAGTGCTCAGCATCCCGCGCGATCTGTACGAAGCGGCGGAAATCGATGGCGCAGGCGTGTGGAAACGGATTCGATATATTACGCTGCCGTTCATCCGCAACCTGATTGTCCTGCTGTTCATCCTGCAGCTCATCGCAACATCGCAAGGCTTCCAATCGCAGTTCGCCATGCTAGATGGCGGCCCGAACAATGCAACACTTACGTATGCGCTTATTATTGTCAAATACGCGTTCACAAGGCTCGATTACGGTTCGGCCTCCGCGCTTGGCGTTCTTATGTTCCTCGTACTGGGCGGACTTGCGGTGCTTCAGCACCGACTATCCAATAACAGGGAGGGCAACTAAGATGAAGAGCTATGATCGCGGAATTCTATCCCGATATGATTTGCAGCGGACGCCGAACAAGATCGTGTACGGAATAATGCTGCTCGTAATTACATTAATGGTATGCTCGATGCTTTATCCGATTCTGGTCACACTGTTTAACAGCTTCAAGAATAACGTAGAAGTCAACTCGTTCCCGCCGCACTTCCTGCCGCAGAAATGGGACTTCACGACATTCTCGAAGGGCTGGCATTACATTAAGCTGCCGCTGTTCTTCCGCAACACGATGATCATCTTCGCCGGCAACATGTTCATGACGGTCATCGTGCTCGGTCTTGCATCGTTCAGCTTGTCCCGTTTGAACCTGCCGGGGGGACGCGCTATCGGCTTCTTCTTCCTGGCGGCGCTGTTCATCCCGCCAACAACGTACATCATTCCGAACTTCGTCAACTTGAAGAATCTCGGCATGCTGGGTACATTCCAGGCGTTCTGGCTGCCCGCAGGCGCCAATGCGTTCTTCTTATTGCTCTTGAAAAACTTCTTCGACGGCATCAGCATGGAGTTGTTCGAAGCGGGACGCATGGACGGCGCTTCGGACCTGCGGCTGTTCCTGCGCATCGCGCTGCCGCTGTCGGTGCCGATCTTCTCGACGCTGGCGATCTTCGTCTTCTCGACCGCATGGAACGACTGGTTCTGGCCGTCGATGGTCATGCACACCGACCAGAAGCGCCCGCTCGCAACGGCGATTTACAACTATGTCATCAACGTGCGCAGACTAGACACAAACGTAAAGTTCGCGATGCTCACGATGGTCATGCTCCCGCCAATCGCGGTGTTCCTGTTCTTCCAGCGCTTCATTATCCGCGGCCTTCACATGTGCGGAGTCAAAGGCTAATTGCTTAAAAACTGAAATGAGGCTACCAGTTCCCGCTGCGCGTGCGTATCGTTGTTCCGATCGCTGTTGTAGTTTAGATTCCTTCCGATTCAATAAGACACTTAGATGTTGGAATCTAACTACAAAGGCGAACGCTAACGCTTCTGCACAATCGATACGCCCGCTTCGCTCTTGGTATCAACCCTGTTTAGATCAAGAGCATTCACCGCTGCGCGAAAGGAATTTATTTATAAACAATCATGATGCAGGGGGAATAATCCAGCATCATGGTTTTTCTGTTTCCCTCCCCTGTCGATTGTTTGTAGTGTCTCGATTTATTGGATACCAAGAGCGAAGCGGGCAGATCGATTGTGGAGAAACGGAGTGGTCGCCTAGGCGAAATGATATGCGTTGTCTAAACGACACATATCATTTGCGCCTTTGAAGTCCGATTCCTACAGCTAAATGTCTTATTGGATCAGAGGGAATCGGAACTTCAACAGCGATCGGAACAACGATCAGCCTGCGCAGCGGGAGTGGTATCCAATCTTTCGACAATCGTAGACCTGCACACAATCGAAATAATTTTACACATTCTGCTCGAGCAGCGCCTCCATTATGATGAGCATGTAAGCTAAATAAACGTGTGAAGGGGATAAAACATGCGAAAGGTACGTAAGGTTTCATTCGTTCTTACCAGCTTGTTACTTGTCGGCGGTCTGTTATCGGCTTGCGGCAGCTCGAACAACAACGGCGGCAACGACACAACAGGCGATGCAAACACAAGCACGAACACGAGCACAGATACAAGCACGAATACTTCATCGAACGCGGGCGGCGACAATGCGGCTGCAACGGATGATGCGGCTTCCAAGAAAGTGACGATCAGCATCTACTATCCGACTCCGGACCAAGTAGAGCGCAGAGCGCTGGAAGACGACAAAATCAAACGGTTCAACGAGCAATACCCGAACGTTGAAATCGTGAAGAGCGAATGGCAGTACAACCCGAACGAGATCGGTATCAAGATGGGTGCGAACGAAGCGCCGACTCTTTTCAATACTTATGCGACTGAAGGTAAATTCCTTGCTGAGCGCGGCTGGGCAGCGGACATTACGGACCTGTTCAACAACTACGAATTCAAGGATCAGATGAACCCGATCCTCCAGAAGCAATTCATCATTGGCGACAAAGTATACGGTATCGCACAGCAAGGCTATGTAACAGGCACGGTTGTGAACAAGAAAATGCTGACTGACAAAGGCGTAGCCGTTCCTGCGTTCGACTGGACTTGGGATGACATGCTGAACACGGCAAAAGCGGTTGCGGACCAGAAGAAAGGCATTTCCGGTATCGCGCCAATGGGTAAAGGCAACGAGGCTGGATGGAACTGGACGAACTTCTTGTTCGAAGCGGGCGGAGAAATCCAGAACGTAGCTGACGGCAAAGTAACGGCAGCATTCAACTCCGATGCAGGTCTCAAGGCGCTTGAGTTCTACCATAAGCTGGCTTGGGAAGCGACTGCAACGCCGAAGGATTTTGCACTAGGCTGGGGTGACGCTGTTGGCGCATTCGCGCAAGGCAGAACGGCAATGGTTATCGCAGGTCCGGACGGTCCGGTTGACCAAGGCTTGAACCAAGGCGGCATGAAGCCGGAAGACATTCTCGTTTACCCGATGCCTGCAGCTGAGAAGGGCGGCAAGCACACGGGCGTACTCGGCGGCGACTTCCTCGTAATCAACCCGAATGCAACGAAAGACGAGCAAGAAATGGCGTTCAAATACGCAACATTCGACTATTTCTCCGACAAAGGTCTGGAGTCGATCGAAGCAAGCATTAAGCAACGTAAGACAGATAACAAATACTTCGTACCGCCGGTTATCTCGTACTACACAGACAACTCCGAATATGGCCAGAAGGTGAAAGCAGTATTTGACAAGTACGACAACGTGTACCAATACAGCCCGGAAATTATGAGCCTGCTTGACGGTAAGCCGGAAGCGCAGTTCAACACGCAAGACTACTACGCAGAAATGACGAACGTCGTGCAAGAAGTATTCTCGAAGAAAGACGTCGACATCAAGGCTGAACTGGACAAAGCAGCGAAGACGGTTCAAGAGAAATTCTACAATACCATTAAAGTTGAATAGGCTATGACATCCTTATCGATTCGCGGGAAAAGAAGTCGAATCGCGGCAGCAGCGCTATTACTAATAGCGCTGTTGTCCGTTCTAGCGGTCCGCAGCGATTGGTTCGTTCAGCGGGCAGTCCAGTTTGATACGAAAGGCCAGCTGCTGGTCGTCGCCAATGACAGGTACGAGATTGCTTTTCAGAAAACGAATGGCGGCATTGCGTATGTGCGCGACAAAGCGGTGGGCAAGAACATCACGGTCGGCAACCGGAAGGGAGCTTTGTGGTGGGCTTTTCTCGAAGACAATACGTCCATTAACAGCGCCGAGGGAGCAAGCAAGTTCTCATACGAATGGCAAAAGAGTACCTCCCGTCTGCTGCTGCATTACAGCGGGAAGCTCGGCGTCGACGTTACGGCGAGCTTCGATGAAAGTAGCCAAATTCGGCTGAGCGCGGACGTGGTGAACAATACGGCGCAGACGCTGCAGTCATTCCGCTTCCCCTATGAACTGAAATTCGCCGCTGACGATGTGCTCGATGGAATGCTACCGATGCTGCCAGGCGCGAAGCTGAAGCCGGCCTTTTTCAAGGAAAATAACGCTTATGTCGATCAATATCCGGGTGTGATGTTCGCGGCATACACAGCGCTGCGGACAAGCGGCGGTAATCTGGCGGTCTATGACATCAGCGAGAAGCCGACGATTACGACGGAGCTTGGCTTCAAGAATCAGTCGGATGATGCCGGCTCGAGCGCGTTCGTGCACGAGTACAACATTTGGAGCGCACCGCAGGCGCATTGGCAGAGCCCGGTCGTCGTGCTGGAGGTCGGCAGTGACTATCCGGCGTCGATCGCGAGCTACCGCATGCTGAACGGCATCGACAAGTACCGTTCGCTTGCCGATAAGCTTGGAAGTGATCTAAGGCATACAGCAGAGCTGCCGATGCTAAAGCTCGATGTCGCCGCGCTTGGCAAGGAGACGTGGAGCACGCTCGCGAGCCGCTATGTCGATATGCTGCCTTACAGCGGCATGCTTCATCTCGTCGGCTTCCAGACTGGCGGGCATGACGAGAATTATCCGGATTTTATTCCGCCGGATCCGAAGTGGGGCGGGGCCAAAGCTTTTGACTACTTCATCAAGCATGCGAAAGAGAAGGGCAATCAAATCGTGCCGTACACGAACTTCTCGTGGTGGGGCGTTCATGCCAAGGCGCTGGCGAAGCTGCCTGACGGTGTGAAGCTTGACGATATCGTCGTGAAGAAGCCGAATGGCACGCTGATGAAGGAGGATTACGGCGAGCATAGCGGTTATGTCATGAACATGAACGATTCATTCGTGACGAACCGGATTGCAGAGGAGCATAAGAAGCTGCTGGATGCTGGCGTGAGCGGTATTTTCGAAGATCAATGGGGCATTCGGAATGCTCCGTTCATGAAGGACGGCGTGCAGCCGGACAATACCGATGCATGGTCCGCATACTTCGAAGGCGTCCGCAATTATTTCGTCAATGCAGGTGCGAAGCAGCGCATGTACACGGAGGATGGTACCGATGTGCTTGCGGGTGACAGCATTGGCTTCATGGGCACGAACTATCTGTGGGACCTGCTCGGCTACCGCAAGAACACGGCGACGTACACGGACTACTACCCGCTTGCAGGCATGCTGATGCGCGATAAAGTCATGTTCTATCAGCATAATCTGGCTGCGGAGACGATGACCGACAACAAAGATATGCTCCGCTGGAATGCCGCGATGGGCTACAACTTGAGCGGCGATCTCTATACAGGCGTGGCGAATCCGTGGATCGAGCTGATCGGTGTTTTCCAAAAGGTTGTTCTGGCGGGCTATGCGGATCAAGTGGTGCAAAGCTACGATTCGATCGATCCGACAACGACGCGCACCGATTTCGGGACGTACACCGTCATCGCCAACTGGGATACGGGCAACGGCTATGTACTGGATGACCAAACGACGCTAAGCAGTGGCGGCTTCGACATCGCTGCGAAGGACGGGAGCGTCCGCGCCGGAAGCTATACTCGCTACAACGGGTACAATCTGGACCCGGGCGAGCATTATTTGGCAGAGTCCCGCAGCAAAGACGAGATTCGTTTGTACCAGCCGATCGGCTCGGATACGACGGTTCGCTTTCGTTCCGGTGAAGGCTGGGCGCATGCAATCGCTGCTGCGTACGACGTGAGCGGGAAGAAGCTTGTAGATTTGCCGGTCACCGAGAATGGAGAGTTTGTACAGGTGGATTACATCGCGAGCATTAATAAGCACAAGACCGCCTATATTGCGCTCACGCCTTCGAAGTCGGCAAGCACGGTTAAGGATATTCCTTTCCATAAGGTGAAAGAGCTTACGAATCTTGCGCTTCGCCAGCCTTTCGAGTCGAGCACGAACGCGAATACGGAGCTGGTGGCGAAGCTTGCTGGGGACGGCGATGATTTCACCTACTGGGAGAGCGTCTCGAACAAGTTCCCGCAGGAGCTGATCGTGGACCTTGGCGACAGCAAGCAAGTGCAGAAGCTTGTACTGAAGCTGCCGCCGCTGGATGCCTGGGGCGCGCGTGATCAAGGCATCGAGGTACAGGGCAGCGAAGATGGTGAGCATTTCAAGGTCATTGCCGCGAATAAAGCTTATACATTCGATCCAGCGAAAGCAAATACTGTGGAAGCCCAGCTTGCCGCACCAGCGAGTGTCAGGTATGTAAGGCTTGTCTTTACGAGCAACACGGGCTGGCCGGCTGCACAGATTTCGGAGCTCCAAGTTTACGGCTCAAGCTAACTCATCGTCCGCACGCATACGAATTATACGGAATCGACACAAAACGCATGCTTTTACAGATGCGTTTCTTGTTTTTCCTGTTATAATGAAAGTAGGTATTTGGACGACGGGTGGCAAAGGAGAATTGCCGTGAACGAGGCGCAATTAGTAATGTTATCGAGGCAAGGCGATGAGACGGCCTTCAATAAGCTAGTCGAGCTGTATAAGGATAAGCTGTCTAGAATGGCCCATAAGATTCTCCGCAGCAAGACGGATGTGGAGGATGTTGTGCAGGAAACATTTTTGAAGGTGTACTTGAACCTGAACCGCTTCGATGAGAACAAACGGTTCTCAACCTGGATTTTTCATATCGCCAAGAACGTCTGCCTTGATTTGCTGCGCCGCCGCAAGACGCCGCCACTGCCGCTGGATCAGCCCGTTACCGCTCATTCCGAACAGAATCTGTCGCTTCACGATGTCATTCCGCATACCGCGCTTTCTCCGGAAGGCGAAGTCATCGAGCGGGAGCTGGCATCGAAGATGACGGAAGTCATAGAGAAGCTGCCCGAGAAATACAGAACCGTCGTATATCAGCGCTATGTGCTGGAGATGTCGATGGAAGATATCAGCCAGCTGAACAACATCCCGGTCAACACCGTGAAGTCGCGCATACATCGTGGCAAAGAGGCGATGAAGAAGCGGTGGGGCAAGTCGCTGCTGCTCTACTCGCTGCTGCTGTTCAATTTCTTGCTTCTTGTTATTCCTTAACTAAACACAAAGTGCCTATGTTCGTCCGATGGATGACTGGGCACTTTTTTTGTTCGTGAAAAGCCGTGGGGAGAGGGCGATAACTGGACGGGCTAGTCCGAGAGAACATATACGTTCTTTCGAGGTCGAGATGGTGTGGAATCGGAGCTGAGAGAACGCATACGTTCTCTCAGTAACTTTCATCATCGTGTGGGACTCGGACTCGGCTGAGTCATGCTTGCTGTGCTTGTGAAAAAATAGCGAGAGTCGTAAAATACGACTCTCAGCCTCAAAAGCGGCCAATTGTGCATCTGAGTGACGTAAAAAGCGACTCTCAGCGTTGCAAAGCCGCGTATTCCCGCCGTTTCGGGCTCTGAGAGACGGAAAAGCCGACTCTCAGCGAGGAAAAGGCGGGGATTCTGTGCTGAGAGTCGGATTATCCGTCTCTCGGCAAGACGACGCTCACGGAAGTGAAGCTGAGAGAGCTAAATACGATCTCTCAGCGCCGCAACCGCGCGGAAAAGAAACTGAGAGACCCAATTATGATCTCTCAGCACAAAAATACCTCGCTCGTCTCGGTGAGTTGTGCCTGAGAGAGTCAAATACGATCTCTCAGCGCCGCAACCGCATGAAAAAGAAACTGAGAGACCCAATAACGGTCTCTCAGCACAAAAATCCCTCTCTCATCGCGGCAATACGTTCTCGCATGCCTCATGCAATTTCCAGTAAATTACTAGCGTGTGCGGACACGAAAAATAGCCATTTTTTTATAAAATGTATAGCCAGTCAAGCGGCTGTGACGGTATAATAGCGTGAATGCGACAAGAAACGATACTTTTCGCACAGATTGACAAATCCCGATAATTCAGGTAGGATTAAAGGGATTAAGTTATTGCATCAGACAAAGAGTAGGGGAGAAACGTAATGAAAAAAGGGTTTTTGCTAGTAGCGGCACTTATTTTATTGTCTTCGTTGTTCGTCGGATGTTCCAAGAATGATAATTCTGCTTCCAATAATGGAGCGAAGAATGAAGCGGCGAATGCAAGCACGAATGCAGGCGGCGATGCAGGTAACGGGGCAGCTGACGCACCTAAGAAGAAGGTTGCGCTCGTGCTGCCGGAGAAGATCGGCGTTAACGCGTTCTTCGTACAGATGGACGAAGGCTTCAAGAAAGCCGGCCAAGAGTTTAATGTAGACGTGAAAACAATCGAATCGACAGACCCTGCCGCATTCGAGCAGAACCTTCGCGCTACGGTTGCTGAGAACTACGATCTGATCATTACAGCTACATTCCAAGCGGAAGATGCACTGAAGAAAGTGGCTGCTGAAAATCCGGACAAGCCGTTCGCGATTATCGATACCGTCGTTGATCTGCCTAACGTTCGCAGCGTTGTGTTCCGTGAGTATGAAGCTTCGTACTTGCTCGGCGCAGCTGCAGGCCTTGCGACTAAGACAAACAAAGTCGGCATGGTTGTTGCAATCGACGCACCGCTTCTGAAGAAATATACAGTAGGCTTCCAAGAAGGCCTGAAATATACGAACCCGAATGCAGAAATGCTCGTGAACTACGTTGGCGGCTTCACTGATCCAGCGAAAGCGAAAGAGCTTGCATTGCTTCAATTCTCCAAAGGCGCTGACTTCATCGCTGGCGCATCTGCAGTAGGCGACCTTGGCGTGTTCGAAGCAGCGAAAGAGAAAGGCTTCCACACTTCCGGCCAAGATATCGACAACACTGGCGTTGACCCAGATCACGTTGTACTCGCACAGCTGAAAAGTACAGATACAGTTGCATACGAAACGGTTAAATCGTTCGCAAACGGCGATTTCAAATTCGGTGCAGTTGACTACGGCTTAAAGGAAGACGGCGTTGGTCTTACTTACGTAACTCGTGACAGCAAGACTCCGCTTAACGCATTCATCGGTCAAGCGAACATCGATAAGCTGAAAACAATCAAGGATGATATCGTTTCGGGCAAGCTTGTTGTGAAGAACCCGCTCGCTCAATAAGTAATCGTTGCCGGCTGCGTGCATGATGTGATGCAGCCGGTTTCTTTCGATTTATAGATCTGCTAGTTTCGGGATATTTCGTTTGATAGAGATGAAAGGAGAGCGGGCGCATGTTGTTAAACATGGAGAACATATCCAAGTCGTACGGTCCTGTAAAGGCGAACTCGGACATCAATTTCACGCTCGGCAAAGGCGAAATTCATGCGCTGGTCGGCGAGAACGGCGCTGGCAAAACGACGCTGATGCGCATTCTCTACGGTATGGAGAAGCCGACGAGCGGATCCATTCTCGTAAACGGGAAGCCGCAGTCCTTCTCGACGCCGGCAGATGCGATTAAGAGCGGAATCGGCATGGTGCATCAGCACTTCATGCTGTTTCCGTCCTTCACGGTGGCGGAAAATATCGTCATCGGCCAGGAACCGGGCAAGTGGAACGGTTTTGACCGCAAAGCAGCGGTTGCCGCAGTTGAGGAGCTTTCGCGCCAATACGGCATGCCAGTTGATCCGAACCAGAAGGTAGAGAGCTGCTCGCTTGGCGTTCAGCAGCGAGTCGAAATACTAAAGGTGCTTTATCAAGGCGCAGACATCATCATTCTCGATGAGCCGACAGGCGTACTGACACCGCTGGAAGTAAAAGAGCTGCTTGTGGCGATTAAGCGTCTGGCGAGTCAAGGGAAGAGCTTCATTCTCATCAGCCATAAGCTGCAGGAGATTATGGAAGTGGCAGACCGCATCACCGTGCTGCGCGATGGTCGCGTAACAGGTGTTGTCGATGCGAAGCACACGGACATTGAACAAATTTCGCGGCTGATGGTAGGCCGGGATTTGGCGCAGATGCAGCGCAGCACTCCAAAGCTGGGCGCTCCGGTGCTGGAAGTGAAAGGCCTGACCATGCCTGGCGACCGAGGCAAGCCGCTTGTAGACGGCGCGACCTTCAAGGTGCATGCCGGCGAAATCGTCGGCGTCGCAGGCATATCGGGCAACGGCCAATCGGAGCTGATTGGCGCGATTGCCGGCTTGCAAGCCGCGAGCAGCGGACAGGTTACGCTGACAGGGCAAGACGTGACAGGCGCGCCCGTGCGGAAGATTCGCGAGCTTGGGCTTGCCCATATTCCCGAAGACCGCTACCAATGGGGCGCGGCGAAGGATGCCACGGTCGTCGAGAACGGCGTCATGGGCCATGCCCGCCGGCAGCAGCGTTTCGGCTTGATGCGCGGCCGCAGCATTCGCAAGATGGTCGAAGGCTGGGTGAAGCGCTTCGAGGTGAAGACAGGTTCACTCGATACGAAAGTGCAGTTCCTATCCGGCGGTAACCTGCAGAAGCTCATTGCTGCTCGTGAGCTGGCGCAGGGAACGCCATTTCTAATCGCGGCCGAGCCGACGCGCGGCGTCGATGTCGGGGCGATGGAGATGATTCATGGCGAGCTGCTGAAGCGCCGCGATGAGCAAGGGGCGATACTGCTCGTCTCCTCCGAGCTGACGGAAATCCTCAAGCTGTCCGACCGTATCCTCGTTATGAACGAAGGTCGGATCGTTGGCGAGCTGCCTTCCGATGAAGCGACGGAAGAACAAATCAGTCTATTAATGGCAGGAGGCAAGCGCCAGTGAACATCAGCAAACTTAAGAATGGCATAGGCGCGCTCGTTCAGCCTGTCGTTGCGATCCTGCTAGGTCTATTAATCGGTGCGATTGCGATTGCAATCGTTGGCGGCGACATCTCGCAGACGTATGCCGAGATGTGGAAAGGCGCCTTCGGAAGCTTCTACTTCTTCACGAATACATTGTCCCGCGCGACTCCGATCATCTTGGTCGGCTTAGGCACGACGCTCGCTTTCCGCGCTGGATTCTTTAATCTGGGTGCAGAAGGCCAGATGATTCTCGGCGGTCTATGTGCTGCGATCACAGCGCTCTATCTCCCAGGTCCAGGATGGGTAAAAATGATTGCCGCGCTCATCTCCGGTATCGTCGCAGGCGGCATCTGGTCCGCTTTCGCAGGCTGGATGGACGCGAAGTTCCGCATGAATTTGCTTATTACAACGCTCCTACTCAACTATATCGCATCGCTGTTTGCCGGCTATCTGGTTGCGTATCCGCTGAAGGATAATACGGGCTCGGCGGCGATGGCGCAGACGAAGATGATCGATCACAGCGCGTGGCTGCCGAAGCTGTTCCACGGCATGAGCCTCCATGCTGGATTCTTGATCGCCGTAGTTGGCGCGGTGCTGCTTTTCTTATATATGAGATTTACAGTCAGCGGCTATGAAGTGCGCATGCTCGGCAGCAATCCGCTGTTTGCCGCTTACGGCGGTGTGCAGCGCGGCAAACTCATGCTGTACAGCATGATTGCAAGCGGCGGCTTCGCCGGTCTTGCCGGCGCTGTCGAGGTGCTCGGCACGCAGTACCGTTACCTCGACGGCTCGCTGTCGACGCCAGGCTATGCGTGGTCCGGCATTATGGCGACGCTGCTCGCAGGCTCCCATCCGCTCGGAACCGTAGCGTCTTCATTGCTGCTTGCCGCACTGCAAACCGGCGGCATGGGCGTAGAGCGGAACACGGAAGTGCCGCTCGAGATCGCGAGCGTCATTCAAGCGACACTCATCTTGTTCGTCTCGGCGAAGATCAGCTATTCCTTCATTAAACGCAAGAAAGCGAGGGCTCAAGATGGATCAGTTGTTTGATGTGTCGCTGTTTAACTCAGCGCTGCGGATGGTTACGCCCATCCTGCTGGCCGCGCTTGGCGGCGCAATCTGTTCACGCGCAGGGCTGTTCAATGTCGGACTTGAAGGGCTCGTCCTCTTCGGGGCATTCTTCGCCATCGTTGGCAACTTTTTGACAGGCAGTGTATGGCTTGCTGTGTTGTTCGCTGTCGTGTGCGTCATGTTATTTTCGCTCATATTCGGTTATCTCAGCATTCATTTGAAGGCGAACGCCATAATCGTCGGTATATCACTGAACTTCCTGGCGCTTGGACTGACCTCGTTCTGCTTGCGGGCGATCTTCCATGTCAAAGGCGCTTACTACGATAAAGATATGAAGGGGTTGCCGCAGCTCGATATCCCGCTCATCAAGGATATTCCGTGGGGGGGCGGAGTGATTTCGGGACATTCGCCGCTCGTGTATCTTGCCATCATCCTCGTATTCGTGTTTCAATATTTCTTGTTTAGAACGGTTCGCGGCTTCCGCTTGCTGGCTGTCGGGGAGAACCCGGTGGCGGCGAAGAGCCTTGGCATTAAAGTAACGCGCATCCAGTACGGTGCCGTGCTGATCTCTGGCTTGCTGTGCGGCCTTGCAGGTGCGCAGCTGTCGCTCGGACAAGTAACCATGTTTACCGAAAATATGACGTCCGGACGCGGCTTCATCGCGCTCGTGGCGACGATGCTCGGACAGTCGAACCCGCTCGGCGTAGCGGCTTCGAGCATGCTGTTCGGCTTCATGGACGCGGTTAGCATCCGGCTGCAGGGGTTCTCGATGCCGACGAATTTTACGAACATGCTGCCCTATGTCGTGACGCTTGTGATGATGTTCTTCTTCAAGAACAAGAGCTATGTGCAGGAAGCGCGCAAAGCGAACGAAAGCTCCAGATAAAACGAGAAGCAGGAGGAATGCAGCTTGCATAATAAAGCGGAACGTTTGAAGAACGCGAGGGTTGTGGAAGTGGATCCGAATTTGGACCCGGAGCTGGCGCGTCGTCTGCCTCCGGGCCAGGCGCTGACTGAGCGTTTTCCTATTCTACATGAAGGTGAAGTGCCTCAATATGATCTCGATGCATGGACGTTCCGTGTATTCGGGGAAGTGGAGAAGGAGCTGACCTTCTCGCTCGAGCAGCTGAAGGCGATGAAACAAACGGATGTCGTCATCGACATTCACTGTGTAACGCGCTGGTCGAAGTTCGATACGAGGTGGGAAGGCATTCTGTTCAAGGACCTGCTGCCGCTGCTTGGCGTCAAGCCGGAAGCGCGCTACGTCATGGTTCATGCGGACAATGGTTATGAAACGAATGTACCGCTCGAGGATCTGATGGGTGACGAGGTTATGCTGGCGTTCGAATTCGACGGCAAGCCGTTGACGCCGAAGCATGGTTTTCCAGTAAGGCTGGTCGTCCCGCATCTGTATTTCTGGAAAAGCGCCAAGTGGGTGCGCGGTTTCGAGTTTATGAAGGAAGATCGGCTAGGCTTCTGGGAGCGTAATGGCTTCCATAATGTTGCTGACCCGTTCCGTGAAGAACGCTTCTCCGGCGAGGACCTTGGCCTGCCGGAAGATCTATGGGTGGATGTGGATTTTGACTAATGACACTTATGCCGATTTTGCAAATTGATACGGAAGACGCTGCTGAGTACGCAATCGTATGCGGCGATCCGAAACGCGCTGCACGGATTGCAGCCAAGCTAGAGCATGCGAGAGAGCTGGCGTTCAGCCGCGAGTATCGCACATTCACGGGCGAGATTGACGGCGTGCGCATTCTCGTGACGAGCCACGGCGTCGGCTCCGCTGGAGCAGCGGTCTGCTTCGAGGAGCTCATTCGCGCAGGCGTGAAGACGCTGATCCGCGTCGGCACAGCCGGCTCCTACTCCGAAGAGCATCCGGCCGGCAGCCTTATCGTCAGCACCGCGGCAGTTCGCGCGGAAGGGCTGACTCGTGCGCTCGTGCCGGACGGCTTCCCGGCTGTCGGCGACAGCGATGTGGTGAACGCGCTCTACGCGTCGGCGCAGGAGCAGGGCGGCATCGTCAAGAAAGGGCTGACCGTCTCGCTCGACGTCTTCTTCGCAGGCGTGGAGGAAGTGCCGCACAAGAAGTACAAACAAGCAGCCGTGCTCGCGGTCGAGATGGAGATCGCCGCGCTTTATGTGGTCGCTTCGCTGCGCGGCGCGCGCGCGGGCGCAATCGTGGCGCTGGACGGCTACGCGGACAGCGATCTCGCCGCCACGTACGATCCGCACACGAATGTCGTCGCGGATGCGGTCGAGCGTGAGATTAACGCGGCGCTTGGCGCGATTGTGAGACTGGCTAAGCAAGAGGCTTAGTCTCGGAGTCTATGGCTGAGACGTTCTGCTGTATATTGGATAAATCCAATATAGAAGTCCCTTTTTAAGCAAAAGTGGTGTCTATGTTGGATAAATCTACTTGCATTTGCTCAAAACCGCCATTTTTCGCCTATTTGCCCAAAAATGAGTGGAGAAATCCAATGTAGCTTAGCAAAAATGCTCATTTCGGATAATAAGAGTGGAAATATCCGACATAGCCAATATTGCATATGAGGAAGCGTACCTCTAGGTAAGACGAAGGTTGCTCCACTCTACAATCCAGAAAGGTATGTCCCCGCGGCCCGCGGGGCATACCTTTTTTTTAATAATTCGCCAAGGCATAACCGCCTGCTCAATCGGCAGCATGTCGGCATAGGATGATCACATTACTGGACAATGGAGCTGATAGATTTGGCCGTACAGATCGATGTGCTCATCCCGGCGATAGAGAAGGACCTTACGACGCTGCCGTATGTAATCAATGCCGTCCGCAAGCAAGTGAAGCATCCGATAGGCCGCATCCTCATTGTCTCGCCGAAGAAGTCCCGCATCATTGCGATGTGCAGGCGCAAGGGCTGCCGATTCGTCAACGAGAATACGGTGCTGCCGATCACGAAGAACGACATCAACTACCGATCCAAGCGATGGGAGCGCTCAGGGTGGCTCTTCCAACAGCTGTTGAAGCTGAGTGGCGATAAACTGTGCAGCTCGAAATACTTCCTGACGATCGACGCCGATACAGTGCTTATTCGTCCGCATGTCTTCCGGACCTCCAAAGGCCAAACGGTGTTTTACAGCCGCAATTGGAGCCAGCCGGAATATTTTCGCACCTATAGGAAGCTGATGGGGAGAAAGGAAACAGCGCCAAGATCGCTGGTCGCCCACTATATGCTGTTTGAGAAGACGAAGCTGCGGCAGATGAAGCGCATGATCGCGGCGAAGCACGGCATGAGCTGGTATCGCGCGATTATTCGCAAGATGGACCGCACGAAGCAGTTCGCGTTCTCCGAGTTTGAGACGTACGGGAACTACGTGTATACAGGCAACCCGAAGGCCGTGCAGCTGCGCAAGACGCTTAACCGCAGCTTTAACATGAGCATTACCCAGATGCCGCAAAAACGGATGCAGGCACTTTCGCGCAAATATCGCTCACTCTCCTTCCACAAGCGCAAAGGCTACTCCAGAAAGACGACTTCGAAGAAACGCCGTTAAGGGAGAGGGGGTGTGAGAGATGCGAATTGTTTTGCTGTGCGGCGGCTCGGGGAAGCGGTTATGGCCGTTGTCGAATGAGGTCCGTTCGAAAATCTTTCTGAAGCTGCTTCCTGCGAACGCTTCTAACGCAGGTAACGCGGAGCCAAGCAAGGAGTCGATGATTCAGCGTGTGTGCCGGCAGCTGGAGGAAGCCGGACTGCTGACATTCGCTTCTGTTGTGGCGCATCGAAGCCAGGCGGAGATTACGCTCCACCATATCGGCAACCGCATCCCGTTTATCGCGGAACCGCATCGGCGGGGGACGTTCTCGGCGATTGCGTTGGCCGGAGCATACTTGCATGCCAAGCAGCTGGCAGAGCTGGATGAGACAATTTGCGTCATACCGGCGGACCTGTATGCAGATGTCGATTTCCTGAGCACGCTGTGCCAGTTTCCGTCTGTCCTTGCAGCGTCGGGAGCAGAGCTCGCCCTCCTCGGAGTGAAGCCGAAGCATCCCTCCACTCAGTTCGGCTACATTGTTCCAAAGCCAACGAAACAGTCCGATCCCGCACTCGTATCAGATGCCGCTTCTGCCGCCCCATCAGCCGGTTATGCCATGGTCGAGCAGTTTACAGAGAAGCCGGACGAAGCGACAGCCGCCCGGCTCATCGACCGCGACGCCATGTGGAACTGCGGAATATTCGCATTCTCGCTCCAATTCCTATTAGATACGATGGTACGCAAAGCTCTGCCGACCGACTACGACGAGCTGCTCGCCTGCTACGAACAGCTCCCTGAGCAAAGCTTCGATGTTGAGGTGGTGGAGAAGATCGCAGCAGCGGCAGTCATTCCATATCAGAGAGAGTGGAAGGACTTAGGGGACTGGAACGTGCTCCCTCATTACTTGGGCAGTGGCGACTCGAATGTGGTAGGCGCAGGGAGCGTGTCGGATGATTCGACCGGCACGCACATCGTCAATGAGCTGCAGCAGCCGATCCATGTCATCGGCGTGCCGAATGTCATTGTCGCTGCCAGCGCAGACGGCATTCTTGTCGCCCACAAGCAGGCAGCGAACCGGATCAAGTCGCTGCGCCAGGATGGGCAGCGGCCGATGTACGGCGAAGAGCGGTGGGGCAGCTACAGCGTTCTCGATTATACGTTGCCGGGGCAGCAGCCTCAGACGGTGACGCGCATGATCGAGATGCTGCCGCTGAAGCATACAAGCTATCATGCGCATCAGCAGCGGGAGGAGTGCTGGACAATCCTCTCCGGCACAGGGGAGTTTATTATGGAAGCGGTCAAGCGCCAGGTGCAGGCCGGGGATATGCTGCGCATCCCGGCTGGGGCAAAGCATGCGATACGCGCAAGCTCGGCGCTTGCCTATATCGAGGTGCAGATCGGGACGGAGATAGCCGAAGGAGATGTGCTTCAAGTTACAGCAGACTGGGACAGCATATTGCGCAGCTGCAAGCAGGATGGGGACGATCCGTTCAGCACCAAGACATGAAGGGGAACTACGGCATGAGCCGCAGGTCCCTTTTTTCTTTTGACAAAGAAGATTCTCACATGCTATGTTAGGTTTAAATTGTTTAACAAAAAAGGGGGTTGCTGCCATGTTAGTCGTAACAACAGAAGGGATTGCCGGACACCGGATCGAGAAAGTGCTCGGACAGACGTTTGGTGTTGTTGTACGAAGCCGCGGACTTGGCGGGAATATTACGGCGTCATTCCGCAGTTTATTTGGGGGGGAAATTAAGGAGTATACGGAAATGATCGAGGACGCTCGGAAGGCGGCGATCGATCGCATGATTCAAAATGCGCATGCAATGGGAGCGAACGCGATCGTCATGATGCGCTTCGATTCCGGAGAGATCGGGCAGACGATGTCCGAGATCGTTGCATACGGTACAGCTGTAATTGCGGAGAAGGAGTAGCAATGTCGTACTTTTTGAGCATATATTTCGGCATTCAGCTGCTCATCGTCATCCTTGCCGCCGCAGGCACGATCTGGTTTCGGCGCAGACGGCTGGCCAAAAGGTCGAACCAGCCGCCAAGCGGATTTCAGCGCACGGCTGAAATCTTCATCGATCCGACGACCGGAATCAAGCAGCAGGTGTGGTTCAACCCGAGGACAGGCGAACGATTCTATCAAACACTCGAATCGTAGGCAATGATCTCGATCGGCACAGCTGTATGCCCATTGTTTGCGGCAGTAACGAAAATAAGCGACTATTCAACTGGAGCGTACAGATGGAATTCCTCATTTATTTTGCACAATGCAGCGCTATTATCGTTACTTATGTCTTTCTATTAAGGTGGATCTATCCATTCTTCGAGCGGCTCCCGGTGAAGATGCAGCCGATTCTGTCCGGTCTTATCTTTACGATTATCGGAGTCGTCATTATGCAGAAGCCGCTTGATCTTACGCATGGACTGCATATGGATGTGCGGCATGTCAGCATTATTTTATCAGGCGTGTTCGGCGGTCCAATATCCGTCCTTGTCACGACAGTTTGTATTGGTTTATACCGGCTATCGATGGGCGGCGAGCTGCTGACACCGCTTGGATCGCTCGTGGTTACGGCATTGATTAGTGTTGCTGCGTATCGAATTAAGCAGCGGCGCGGGGAAGCTTTTGACAAGTACATGTGGCTGTTCGGGTTTGCCATCGGCCTGCAAATTACGCTGTGGTTCTACTTCTTCTCTCCGGATGAGTCGTCTAGCTATTATATGAAGCATTTTGCAGCTACATTTACGCTGTTCCATGCCGTTGCGATTCCGCTTTATTATTCTTTAATTTCTCGGGAAATAAAACGGTTCTGGGCAGAAGAGACGCTTGTGCAATATAAGGATCATCTGGAGGAGCTTATTACGGCTCGGACGAGCGAGCTTGTAGCGAATAACGCTCAGCTCATTCAGGCGAAGAAGGCTGCGGAGGAAGCAAACCGGGCGAAGGGCGAGTTTCTGGCGAACATGAGCCATGAAATTCGGACGCCGATCAATGCGGTCATCGGCCTCAGCTATTTGCTGCAGCGGACGGAGCTTGAGTCCATGCAGAAGCAGTACGTCGAGAAGACGCTTATCTCCGCGAAGAACTTGAATACGCTCGTGAATGATATTTTGGATTTTTCGAAAATCGAGTCCAAAAAGGTTACTCTGGAGCAGGTCGACTTCGATCTGTACGAAGTGCTCAGCCAAATCTCGAATCTGATCAGCGTTCGCGCTTATGATAAGGGGCTGAAGCTGCATTTCTCCATCCATCATGAAGTGCCGCAAATGCTGGTGGGCGACCCGTTCCGGCTCAGTCAGGTTCTGCTCAATCATTCGAATAACGCGGTGAAGTTTACGGAGGAAGGGGAAGTCTTATTCGTGGTGTCTGTTGCACGGCGGTCTGAGCGCGGCATTACGCTTAAGTTTACCGTAACCGATACTGGTATCGGAATTACAGAGGAGCAGCAGAAACGGCTGTTCCACGAATTCAGCCAAGCGGATATGTCGACGACACGGAAGTATGGCGGTACAGGGCTAGGGCTTGTCATTAGCAAAAATCTTGTCGAGCTCATGGGCGGCACAATCGGTGTCGTGAGTGAAGCGGGGCAAGGCAGCAGCTTTACGTTCACAGCCAAGTTCGGCCATAGTACCGGCGCAATTTATTCCATGCATACGGCGAAGGCGCTGAAGTATTTGAGAGTGCTGCTCGTCTGCGAAGATTCGGATATGCGGCTTGTGTTGAAAGGACAGCTGGAGCAGTTCCAGTTCATCGTCACGGTGGCGGAATCTGGAGAAGATGTCATCGAGCTAGTTTATACGCAAGGCAGCCGCTTTGACCTTGTCATTCTGGACTGGAAGCCGACCAATGAAGCGGCGATTCCGCTTGCGGAACGAATTAAGCATGAGTTCGGGGGAGCGGTTCAGGTGATCGTCCTCGTGAACGCATACCATGATCCGGAGCTGACCCGAAGCTTGCATTCGAATGTAATCGAGAAGGTGCTCTATTATCCGATTAGCCATTCCAGTTTGTTTAATGAGCTGATGGGGCTGTTCCAGGAGCATTTCTTCACCAGCCAAGCTGCTGCTGCATTGGAAGGCGAGCAAGCGGGCGCGTTCGCTGCGCTTAGCCAAGCACGGATTCTGATTGTAGAAGACAATGAGATTAACCAGCTCGTCATCAAGGAGATTTTGCACGGGAAGCATATTAACGTTGAGGTAGCCGAAAATGGTGCCGAGGCGGTTGAGCGCGTGAAACAGCATCCGTTCGATGTGATCTTGATGGATCTGCAAATGCCGGTCATGGACGGCTACGAGGCGACTCGGCGAATCCGGGATATTCCGTACGCGATGCATACGCCAATTATCGCGATGACGGCGGATGCGATGAAGGGCGTCGAGGAGCAGGTGCTCGAGGCGGGCATGGATTTCTACGTGACGAAGCCGTTTGATCCGATGCAGGTGTTCAGCATATTGCAGCGGTTCATTCAGCGGAAGTAGATGTAATGGATTGTTATGGGATAGAGAAGAGAGCACCTTGAGTGAGGTGCTCTCTTCTGGTTTGTTGCGCGTTTGCGCGGATGATCATGATTTCATCTTCGTCTTCGCTGCTCTCTCGGACGGGGAAACCGCCGAAAACCGTGCCCGGGATTCGCAGAGAGAGCAAATACGTTCTCTCTGCGCTTTCCGCAGCAGGGAATTCCTGTCCCTGCGGTTAACTATATAGCGAGGTGATCGCGATGCAGGACAATGTATATAAGTACAACTTCGCGCGCTGGGAGTCGCTGGCGCGGGAGAAGGCTCTATTCACGCGGCCAAGGCTGGACCTGACGCCAGAATCGGCGCGCGAATATTTGGAGCTGGAGCGGCTCGGCATTGAGCCTGCGGGGAAGCGAGTGCTGTGCCTGGCGAGCGGCGGCGGGCAGCAGTCGGCGGCGTTCGCGCTGCTTGGCGCGGATGTGACCGTGTTTGACTTGTCGCCATCCCAACTAGAGCGCGACCAAGCTGCAGCAGACCATTACGGCATGAAGATCCGTACGCAGCAGGGCGACATGCGCGACTTAAGCTGCTTCGAAGCGGACTCATTCGATCTTGTCTGGCAGCCGTACTCGCTCAATTTCGTGCCGGATTCACGCGTTGTTTTTGCACAGGTGTCTCGGATTCTGCGGAGTGACGGACTTTACTACTTCATGTGCGCCAACCCGTTCTTCGCCGGATTGACTCATGAAGCGTGGAATGGTGAGGGCTACACGTTGAAGCATCGTTACGAGGATGAGCGTGTAACGACTTATCCCGATCAAGAGTGGGTGTATGACCAATCCGCTGCTGAGCGTCGAATCGAGCAGCCGGTGGAATATACGCAGACGTTAAGCCGGATGATGAACGCGCTTATTAAGGAAGGCTTCCAGCTCGCGTATTTCGGCGAAATCACGAGCGATTATCCAGGCTCGCAGCCGGGGGACTGGGGGCATTTCACAAGTATTGCTCCGCCGTGGATTGAATCGGTGTGGCGGTATGCGCCGCGTACTCGCTAACAAAAAGGTGTTTACCATTGCGCTCAAGCTCTGCAAAGGAGCGCGCAAACGGTAAACATCTTTTTTCTAACTTTATGGGCTTTAATCATGGGTCTGCGATTCCTCGCGGAACCTTGCAGGCGTGACGTGCATCAAGGCGCTGAACGTGCGTGTAAAATAGTGCACGGAGCCGAACCCGGTCTTCTCGGCGATCTCTTTGATCGACAGCTCCGAATAGCGCAGCATCTCTGCCGCTTTCCGCACTCGTTGCTTGCGGACGTAGTTCGTATACGATTCATATACGCCAGAGGAGAACAGGCGGGACAGATGGCGCGGCGATAGATTAATCTGCGCCGCGACCTTCTCCAGCGACAGCTCGTCATCGCTCAGGTTATCGGTGATGAACAGCTTCGCCTGCTTCAGGAGCGCCGATGAGCTGCGCCTCGGCGCCGTCCATTCAACTTGAAGCGAGTCCGCGAATACGCCAGGAAGCGCAAGCAGCAGCGAGCAGGCGATCTGCGGCAGCACTGCTTCTGGCAGCGATGGCGCATCGCCGCTGCGGCGAATGATCGACCGCCACAGCTGGGCAGCGGGGAGATTGTCTCCATCGTAGACGACAATCTGATCCGACACCGCCATCGCTTGAAAAGCAGCGCGGACCGTCTCCGGGCTGCTGCTTTCATCAAGCTCGAAAGCGACGTACAGGATCGCAAGCGTTGGGTCGCATTGAATCGTATGGTTAATGCCCGGACGCGAGCAGAACATCGTGCCGCTCCGAAGCTCATAAGTGGTGCCGTTATCCGTATAGGTGCCTTGACCGCCCAGCACATAGCAAATCTCGAAGAAGGAATGTTTATGAAGAAAGTTGGAGGTCAGCTGCTCGTTGACGCCCCAATAATGGACATTAAATACCGCGTCTGACGACTTTAACCGCAGCGCGTATTGATTAAGCCACGTGTCGCTCTCATTCCATAGATACATAGCTGGCATCCCCTTGTCCGTGTTCAGATGGCGTGAAAAGACAAAAAGCTGGCTTCTCTCTCTAAAGACCAGAACCCCTTGATTCTACTACAATTAAGCTATAAGAAAGTTACTAATCTTACGGAGGGTTGTAACATGATTACACCACAAGATGTAGATTTTTACAATGAGAATGGCTACTTGCTCGTTAAGGGAGTCTTCAATAAACAAGAAATTATAGAAATGCGCGAAGCTGTCGACAAGATTATTGACCGTGCCGCACGCGCGAACATGGACCAGAACCACCAATGGCAAGGCGACTTCCTGCCGCCGGAAGAGCTGAAGAAGCTCGTGCTGAAGGGCTTCCACGATGTGCAGTATCATGATGCCGCTTTCATGCGCGCAATGGTTCATCCGAACATGGTGGCTGTATTGTCGCAGCTGATCGGTCCTAACGTTCAACTCCACCATTCCAAAATGCTCGTGAAGCCGCCAGAGAACGGTGCTGCATTCCCGATGCATCAGGATCACCCGTACTTCCCGCACGATAATCACACGATGCTTGCGGCAAGTGTGCACATGGACGATGCCGATCTTGAGAATGGCTGCCTGCACGTCATTCCAGGCTCTCATAAGCAAGGGCCGCTGCAACATGTTGGCAGACACTATCTGAATGCCAAAGAATATCCGGTTTCTGAAGGCACGCCTTGTATTGCAGAAGCGGGCGACGTGCTGTTCTTCAACTATTTGACGATCCATGGTTCGCCTGCTAACAAGAGCGAGCGGACTCGCCGTAACGTGCTATACCAATATCGCAGCGCGACGGACTTCCCATCGAACAGAGAGCATATCAATTGGGGCAGCGGCATTATGGTATGCGGCGAGAACCCGAACTTCAATAAAGCAAGACCTGAGTTTAATCTTGTATCTTTGTAAACTCATACGGAACGTTTCCACCAAGCCGGCAAGCGCGCATGATGCGCCTTGCCGGCTTTTTCTATTTCACTCGCGCCTTGCGGGCTTCTTCACATGGATTTCATTTATGAATGCTATTGTGAAGCGTGTAACAACAAATAGAG
The DNA here is from genome assembly GCF_003386535.1 of Paenibacillus taihuensis. Classification (GTDB taxonomy): domain Bacteria; phylum Bacillota; class Bacilli; order Paenibacillales; family Paenibacillaceae; genus Paenibacillus_Z; species Paenibacillus_Z taihuensis. The sequence continues at coordinate 42,805 of NZ_QTTN01000030.1, read as the reverse complement.
AGGTGGAATTTCAACCTTATGGATCGTTCTAACATTAAATTAATGGCTGCAGCAATGCTGTTCTCTGTCATGCTGACGGGATGCGGCGCGAAGGACGATGGCCAGCCAGCAAATAATGGACAAGCGGCTGTCAGCAGCGTAAATGATGGTGGCAGCGGCCCTGTGCAGCCGGACCGTACGGCGGATTATTTTGCAAAAGTAGTCAGCGTCTCGGGTAACACCATTGTGCTTCAGAAATCGACGATGAAGCCGAGCGATATGCCCGGAGGCGGCGGATTCGGCGGCCGTGGAGGCGGTAAGGGACAACGTCCGAACCGGAATGGAGACGGGCAGCAGCAAGGCGATAACGGTGCTCCGCCGGCAGACGGCCAGCAGCAAGGCGATAACGGTGCTCCGCCGGCAGACGGCAGTCAGAACGGGCAAGCCGCAGGCGGCTATGGTAATGGCAAGGGCAACGGTGGCAACCGACAAGGCGGAGGCCGCTTCGGAGGCGGCGGCTTCATGAATCAGATGAAGTATGAAGATGCGCAAACTTCCTTGGCTGTTGATGGCGACACCCAGATTGTGTCCATCAGCCGCGGACAAGACGGCATGACAACCAATACGCTGCAAGCTGCCGATCTGAAGGCAGGCGATGTGCTGAGTGTATGGCTCGCGTCTGACAACAAGACGGCTCAATATATCATGCTCCGCTTTAATCCGGCGGCAATGCAAGGACAAGGAAAGGCAGGAAACGGACAATGAGAAAATGGTGGGTGCTCGGCATCGGCGTGCTGCTCGTTGCAGCAGCAGTTGTCGTCTATTTGAAGATGGACAAGAGCAAAGAAAAACCTTTGACGCAAGCCCAAGCGACAACTCGGGTTGTGAAAGGAACAATCGATGTCAGCGTCAGCGGCACTGGCAGCTTGGCGCCGGTTGACCGGCAGACGATTAAAGGAGCCGAGCAAGGCACGGTAGATAAGGTGTACGTGAAGGAAGGCGACATCGTCAAGAAGGGCGATGTGCTTGTCTCCATTGAAGGAGAAGACAACACTGACAAAATCAAGTCGGAGCAAGTGAGCCTCGAGAGCAAGCAGCTTGACCTGCAGGATATGCAGTCGAAGCTGAAAACAGCGACTGAGGAGAATGATATCGCCAGCATTAAGCTGAACCTCAAGAAGCAGCAGCTGTCGATCGATCAATCGGTAGAGACGATCGCTGACCTCGAAGATGCGCAGAATGGCGATACCATCATGGCACCAATCGGCGGAAAAGTAACCACATTGTCCGTTGCGGCAGGCGACTCGCTCAATCCTTCCACGGAACTGATGGAAATCGCTGACTTCCAGCATTTGCAGATCGCAGTTGGCATCGACGAGCTTGATATTGCGAAGGTCAAAGTCGGCCAAAGCGCGACTGTGACTGTCGAAGCGCTCTCCAATCAGGCATTCACAGGCAAAGTAACGAAGATTGCCGATGAAGGTACTTCGAGCAATGGCGTTGCATCCTTTGATGTAACAGTAGCCATTGATAAGCCGGGCGAGTTGAAGAGCGGCATGTCGGCAGAAGCGAACATCCAGATCGAGAAGAAAGAAAACACGCTCATGCTTCCGATCGATGCTGTTCAATCGCTAGGCGGCCGTTATATGGTTATTTTGCCTGAGGGCACAGCAGGTACTGGCACAGGAACAGGTACAACTGGACAAGGCAATGGTGCCAATACGCAAGGACAGACTGGCGCGCAAAGCGGCGGTGCTCAAGGCGACAAGGCAAGCCAAGGTACCCAAGGCCAAGGTCAAAGCGGTAGCGGCACGCGAGGCCAAGGTACTCGCGGTCAAGGCAATTTCGGCGGCGGTCAAGGCGGCTTCAGTGGCGGCCAAGGCGGAGGAACCGGCCGTACAGGTTCGAGAAACAATTTTGCCAGCCGTCTTGGCGGTGTTCCAACGATGGTTCAAGTTGGTATTCATAACGAAGATTATATCGAAATTCTTTCCGGCCTCAAGGAAGGCGATCGCGTCGTTCTTCCGACAGTCGTTTCTTCAACGAACACGAACCAGCAGCAGGTTGGTTTCGGAGCAGCCGGCTTCGGCGGTCTCGGCGGCGGAGGCTTCGGAGGCGGCTTCGGCGGTGGAGGCGGCGGCAACTTCCGTGCATCCGGCGGCGGAGGCGGTGGCTTCGGCGGAGGCGGTACCAGAACGAGCGGCGGAGGCGGCGGTGGAGGAGGTACGCGCTAATGGAAGCTAAACCTCTCATCCAGATCGAGACGCTATCCAAGCAGTACAAGATGGGCGGCGAGATTGTTCACGCCCTAGACGACATCTCGCTGCGTATCAACTATGGCGATTTCGTCGCCATTATCGGCCCATCCGGCTCAGGTAAGTCGACGCTGATGAACGTTATCGGCTGCCTTGATGCGCCGACCGCGGGTAAGTACTGGCTCGACGGCGAAGAAGTGAGCCGGCTCCGGGAGAGCAAGCTTGCCGAGATCCGCAACCGAAAGATCGGATTTATTTTTCAAGGCTTCAACCTGTTGAATAAGCTCAGCGCGCTTGAAAATGTCGAGCTGCCGCTTATCTATCGCGGGGTTCCGGCAAAGCAGCGCAAGGAGCAAGCGATTGAGGCACTGACAAAGGTCGGTCTCGGGGAGCGCGTGAAGCATAAGCCGAGCGAGCTGTCGGGCGGTCAGCAGCAGCGTGTTGCAATTGCCCGCGCGCTTGCCGGCAATCCTCCGATTCTACTTGCGGACGAACCGACAGGGGCACTCGATACACGCACAGGCGCAGAAGTTATGGAGCTTATGAAAGAGCTCAACAGACAAGGACATACAATCGTCCTCATTACGCATGATACGGCAATATCCAAGCAGGCCAAGCGCGTCGTGCGCATTCAAGACGGTCAAATCAGCGAAGAAGGCGGTGAGAGACGTGAACCTCAGTCAAGCCTTCAAAATGGCGGGTAAAAGCATACTCGCCAACAAGATGAGGTCGCTCCTCACGATGCTCGGCATCATCATCGGCGTTGCCGCCGTCATCGCGCTCGTTGGCGTAGGGCAGGGAACGACGAAGCAGGTTACCGATCAGGTCGAGAGCCTGGGCACGAACCTGCTTACCGTCAACATTACGGGCCGCGGCTCGAAGACGACGGTGGATTATAAGGAAGCGGAAGAAATTACGAACAAGGATGACATCGCCTTCGCAGCGCCGATTAACCAACAGAATGCGAGCGTGAAGAACGGCAGCGAAAGCACGAGCGTCAGCGTCGTCGGCACAACGGCTGATTACCTCGATGTTAAGGAATACGAGCTGGCGCAGGGCCGCTTCGTTGCTCAAATTGACCTCGATTACTATCAGCGGATAGCGGTGCTAGGCGCAACGACGGCGACGGATTTGTTCGGTACGACGAACGCGGTCGGTCAATCTTTTCTCATTAATGGCGTGCGGTACAAGGTCGTCGGCGTGCTTGCGTCCAAGGGCAGCTCGCTGACCGGCTCCAATGACGAAGTGGTCGTTATTCCGATCACGACCTCCGAGCGATTGTTTAAATCCAAAGGGGTTAAGACTATCAACGTGCAAGTAGCGGATGCGGACAAAATGGATCAGGTCGTGACCGAGCTCGAAACGGAGCTGAGCAAGAAGTTCCGCGGCGACACAAACAGCTACCGCGTCTTTAACCAGCAGGACTTGCTCGACTCGTTCAGCAGCATCTCCGATACGCTGTCGCTGGCGCTTGGCGGCGTCGCGGCAATCTCGCTGCTCGTCGGCGGTATCGGCATTATGAATATTATGCTCGTGTCGGTAACCGAGCGCACGCGGGAGATCGGTATCCGCAAAGCGATCGGTGCGAAGAAGAAGGACATTATGATCCAATTCCTCATCGAATCGATCGCGCTCAGCGGTCTCGGCGGGTTGCTTGGCATCGCCATAGGTATAGGAACTTCTCAGATTCTATCCCATGCGATGAAGATCACGGTCGTCTTGTCGATTCCGGTTATCGGACTCGCATTCGGCTTCTCGGTATTCATCGGCGTCGTGTTCGGGTTATTCCCGGCGAACAAAGCATCGAATTTGCGTCCGATCGAGGCGCTGCGATTCGAATAAGGACAGATGGAACAAGCACGGATTGGCGGATTCTACGCCATCCTGCGCTTGTTTCATTTTTTTTATATGTCATTGCTTATTTTTATATTTACGTTGCTGAGCAAAGTCCATTAAAGTAGCGATATAACGGTATTTTTATTCGAGAGAGGTGCTAGGCTTGAAGCAGAAATTTACTTATGTAGCGCCAGCAAACGGCTACCCGGAATGGAATAACAATCCTGAAGTGTTCGCGCTTAATCGCATGAAAGCACATGCGACGTTAATGCCTTTCGATTCCGTCGAAGAAGCGTTTAAGGGCGACCGTGCTGCTTCGCGCAGCTGCATGCCGCTCAACGGCATGTGGAAATTCGCCTTTGCAGAGTCTCCTTCTCAGCGGATTGTCAATTTCTATGAAGATGGGTTCGACACTTCCGATTGGTCGGAGATCAAAGTGCCTGCGCATTGGCAGCTGCAAGGCTACGATTACCCGCAGTACACGAATATTCGCTATCCGTGGGAAGAGTCGGAGCCTGAGCTCATGCCGCCTTTTGCGCCGACTAAATATAATCCTGTCGGCTCGTATGTCCGCAGCTTTACGGTGCCTGAGAATTGGGAAGGACAGCCGGTCTTTATCAGCTTCCAAGGGGTTGAATCGGCGTTCTATGTTTGGGTCAATGGCGAGCTTGTCGGCTATAGCGAAGATACATTCACGCCGGCTGAATTCGATCTTACGCCGTATTTGCGCGCAGGAGAGAATAAGCTTGCGGTTGAAGTTTACCGCTGGTGCGATGCAAGCTGGCTGGAGGATCAGGATTTCTGGCGGATGAGCGGGATCTTCCGCGATGTCTACTTGTACACGACGCCGAAGGCGCATATCTATGATTTCTTCGTGCTGACGGAGCTGGATGCCGCGTATCAGGACGCGGAGCTGAAGCTTAAAGCGACGATTACGAATTACTGGGAAGCGCAGCTTGGTACGGTGACGGTCGAGGCGCAGCTGTATGACAGTGCGCAGAAGCCGGTATTGGCTCAGCCGATTGTGGTGACAACGACGCTTGGCGCAAGCGAAGCGGAGGTGGAAATCGATGCGTCGGCTCATGTTGCGAATCCGCTTAAGTGGAGCGCTGAAGAGCCTAACCTGTACACGCTGGTCATCAGCTTGAAGGACCACGAGCAGCAGCTGCTGGAGACGATCAGCTCACGCGTCGGCTTCCGCAAGTTCGAGATCAAGGACGGCCTGATGCTCATTAACGGCAAACGGATCGTATTCAAGGGAACGAATCGTCACGAGTTCTCCTGCCATACGGGACGCGCGCTTGAGCTGCAGGATATGATTACCGACATTAAGCTGATGAAGTTATATAACATTAACGCAGTGCGTACTTCGCACTATCCGAACCAGGCAGTGTGGTACGAGCTATGTAATGAGTACGGCCTGTACGTCATTGACGAGACGAACCTGGAGACGCACGGCAGCTGGAGCTATGACCAGTTGGAGCTGGTGCCGAAGAACGTGCCGGCGAGCAATCCGGCGTGGACGGCGAACGTGCTTGATCGTGCCAATTCGATGCTGCAGCGCGATAAGAACCATCCGTCCATCGTCATCTGGTCACTCGGTAACGAGTCGTTCGGCGGCGACAACTTTGTTCACATGCATGATTTCCTGCGTGAAGCAGATCCTTCCCGAATCGTGCATTATGAAGGCGTTACGATGTGGAGAGACTCGGCGGCAGCGACTGACGTGGAGAGCTACATGTATGCGAAGCCGAATAAGCTGGTGGAGTATGCGCATGATTTCCGTCCGAAGAAGCCTTATATTCTGTGCGAATATTCGCATGCGATGGGCAATTCCTGCGGCGGTCTCCATATCTACACAGAGCTGTTCGACAAGTATCCGGTGCTGCAGGGCGGCTTTATTTGGGACTGGGTCGATCAGGCGATCTGGATAGCGGATGAGGACGGCAATGGCGGTCATATGGCTTATGGCGGCGACTTTGGCGAGAAGCCTCATGACGGCAACTTCTGCGGCAATGGTTTGATTTTCGCGGACCGTACCGTTTCCCCTAAGCTTGTTGAAGTGAAGAAGTGTTATCAAAATATAGACGTAAATGCCGTTGATCTAGCAAAAGGCATCATCAGCATCCGAAATAAGTCACTGTTCACGAATGTGGACCGCTACACGCTTCAATGGTCAGTGGCGGTTGATGGTGCGGTATCGGCTGCCAATACAGGAAGCCTCAATGTATCGGTGTCGGCAGGCGAGACGCAGGAAGTAACGCTCCCTCTGCCTACGATCGTTGAAGGCGAAGCGGTGCTGACTGTCAGCTTCGTGACGAAGGAAGCATCCCCATGGGCGGAAGCGGGCCATGAGGTGGCATTCGAGCAGTTCATTCTGCCAGCGGCTGAACAGGCAGCGGCAGCAGTGAAGCGCAAAGAGAGCAGCGGCGCTGTGCAGGTGGATGAATCGGCGGCAGCAGTAACCGTTAGCGGTGCAGAATTCTCTGCGACCTTCGACAAGGCGAGCGGGAGCCTCGTATCGTATCAAGTACGCGGCAACGAGCTGCTGAAGGAAGCGGTATCGCCGAACTTCTGGCGTGCGTATACCGATAATGACCGCGGCAACAAGCATCCTGAGCGCTGCGCAACTTGGCGCGGTGCAGGTGAGGAGAAGGTGCTTCGCGAGCTGAGCTACGATGTGCTGGCTGATCGTGTTATCGTTCAAGCATCGTATCTGCTTCCGACGACTTCGGCATCCGCATGCACTGTCACTTACACGGTTTCTGGCAATGGTGCAATTGAGGTTGGACTTCAGCTTGCTCCAGGCGCAGACTTGCCGGAAATTCCGGAAGTGGGCATCATGCTTGTCATGGACAGTGCTTACGGTGAACTGGAATGGTACGGCAAAGGACCTGAAGAATCGTATTGGGATCGTCAATCCGGCGTGAAGCTAGGGCTATATAAAGGGCAGGTCGCGGATCAAATCGTTCCATACCTTCGACCGCAAGAGTGCGGCAACAAGATGGCAGTACGCCGCGCTTCGATTACAGCAGCAACGAGTGGCGCTGGATTGCAGATTACTGGCTCGCCGACTTTCGAGCTGAATGTGCTTCCTTATACGCCGTTTGAGCTTGAAGCGTACGACCATGCTCATTTACTGCCTGCGAGCGATAAGACTGTCGTGCGGATCAACTACAGACAGATGGGTGTTGGCGGCGACGACAGCTGGGGCGCATTGCCGCATCCGCAGTATCTGCTGCAAGCGAACATGACTTATGCGTTCTCGTTTACGATTCAAGGCAAATAATTGGTTGTAAAATGAAATAAGCGTCCCGGCAGCAGCTGTATGGTTCACATACAGCCGCTTGCTGGGACGCTTATTTCTGTTAGAGGATCAGTTATCGACGATGACCTTCTGGCCTTCCGCGATGCCTTGAATAATCTCAACCTGATCATTCGTTTTCAGGCCGACTTCGACATCGACCTCTTTGACCCGGTCGTTCTCAATCGTTTCGATATAGTTGCGGCCGAACATGCTCTGAAGCGCGCCGCGCGGGATCGTAAGCACATTATCGCGCTTCTCGATGAAGAGCTTAATATCGGCTAGCTGGCCAATCTCGACTGGCGGCTTGGGTGCGTCCAGAGCGATGATGAGTGCACGTGCGTTGCGACGCTGGATGCTCTCGTTGTCGCTTTTAGGTGCTGTCGACGGCGTTTGGATGACTTTTCCTTTATACGTCTTCTTATCGAACGTGACGTCTACCTCGTAGCCCTTCTTCACCGCAGTGATTTTGGACGAATCGGTTGATTCATAGATGAAGTTCACCTTGCTCGGATCGGATACGACGGCCATGACGCGATTCGCTTCGACGGCTTCTCCTGGCTTCATGTCAATCAGGTACGTTACGAGACCGTCAGAAGGGGCGAGCAGCAGTGCTTTCGCGTATTGCTTCTCGAGTGCCGAGAGCTGAAGCTGCTCTTTCTCGAGATCAATCTTGGCAAATTGAATTTGATCCTTGTCCGAGCTGTTCTTCAGTGAGTCGGCATATTGGAGCGAGCGTTGCTCCACGGTAAGCTTCTGCAGCTTGATCTGCAGAGGGAGGTCACCGGTATCGAGCTCCGCGATCGGATCGCCTTTCTTCACTTTGTCGCCTTCCTGCACATGCATCATTTTCAAGATCCCGCCGGATTCGCTGAAAGACACATTGTTGTTCGTATCGGAGGAGGCAGTTGCGGTCGAGGTCAAGTACAGCTCCATGTTGCCGCGTGTAACGAGGGCGGTGTCATGGACTTCTTCCTTCTTCGATATGATTGGCGGTTGGAGCGACTCCTCTTCTGCTGGCAGCAAGGAGCACCCGCTGAGCAGCGAAGCCGCAATCGTGCCTGCTAATATGAGACGCAGCAAGGAGGTGCGTCTTGTGCGCTTTCTGGAATGTAGAGTTTGCACTATGAAATTCTCCCCTCAGTTGGGATTGCATTTAATAGGACGATCGCAAGCTGCTATATCAAAAGAATAACGGTCGTCTATAGCGATGTCAACGGTTACATTTCCAGTTATTAGTATGAAATGGAAATGACATTCTCTTAAATTGTTCCAGCGGCACATCTGTGCTAAGGTTGCTGTTAGATTCTATTTTACGGTAGTAGAAGGCTGAGGGGTAGTCTTGGCTGAAAAAAAGGAAGGTGACAGCAGGCATGACGACGGCTTCGGTTCGTTCTGCGGCGGTGCAGACAGGAACCATCTACGCCATTCTATTCGCAATTAGTTCAGTGCACTTAATGAATGATACGATGCAGGCTGTTGTCGCGGCATTGTTTCCTATCTTGCAAAAATCATTGACGTTGTCCTATGGCCAGATTGGCTGGATCGCGTTTACGCTCAATATGACGTCGTCGATCATGCAGCCGCTTGTCGGCTACTTCTCGGACAAGAGACCGGCACCGTGGATGCTGCCGGTCGGTATGGGGCTCAGCTTGATCGGGATGGCGGGGCTCGCTTTCGCGCCGGGCTTCTGGTTCGTGCTGCTCGCTGTCGTATTCGTCGGGCTCGGCTCGGCGATCTTCCATCCGGAGGGCTCGCGTGTCGTTTACTTCGCGGCAGGCGGTCGCCGGGGCTTGGCGCAGTCTATCTATCAAGTAGGGGGCAACGCAGGCAGCTCGCTGGCGCCGCTGATGACGATCTTTCTCTTCGTCCCGCTCGGCCAGTCTGGGGCGATTTGGGGCACACTGCTAGCGGCAAGTGCGATTCTCATTCTGCTGCGCGTCGTGCCGTGGTATCGGGAGCAGCTGGAGCAGCATGGCAAGCCGGTGAAGCGGGCGGCTAATAAAGCGAGTGCCACGTCGGAGAATAAGCTTAGCCGCTCCACGGTGACGATGGCGCTCACGATTCTCGTTCTGCTCGTGTTCGGAAGATCATGGTACATGAGCGGCATCTCGACATTCTATCAATTCTTTGCTGAAAATAAATACGGCTTGTCCGTTCGCGAAGCACAGGTGCCGATCTTCTTGTTCATGGCTGCAGGCGTGCTCGGCACGTTCTTCGGCGGCGTCATGGCAGACCGGATCGGTCGAAAGCGGATGATCGCGCTGTCGATGGGATGCGCGACGCCATTCGCGCTCATCCTGCCGCATCTGCCGCTGATGTGGATCTATCCGGTTACGTTTATTCTGGGCTTCGTTCTGCTGTCGGGCTACTCCGTCAGCGTCGTTTACGCCCAGGAACTTCTCCCGGGCAAAGTCGGGATGGCGTCGGGGCTCATCACCGGCCTCGCCTTCGGCATGGGCGCGCTCGGCGCGGTCGTTCTCGGCAAGCTCGCCGAGGCATGGGGGCTCGACCAGATGATGACGTCCTCGAGCTTCCTGCCGATCATCGGCATACTGTCGTTTCTATTGCCGCCGGATCGCCGGGATGCGGCTTGATGGCGTAGATGAACGCTTAAACTCGCCTGCGTCGCTGAATTCGTCGAAGTTTCAAAACTAGCTAGCTCCGCTGTCGCCGAGAGAGGATAAAGCCTCCTCAAACGCCAAAGTACCGCTAAACGCGGCTGAGTGAGGCAAAACCCGCTCTCAGAGCGCTCGATGTCGCCGATCCACCGCGAAAGTGCCGCGGAGGACCTCTGTTAAGAAAGTGGACACAAACTAAGACGTTTTTCTCTTATCAAACTGCGACTTCAGCAGACCAGCTACATGCGTGAGATTCGTCGAGATTTAGCTAAAGAAGTCCAGCAGACCGGCTACATGCGTGAGATTAACTGAAGAACCGCCAAATGAGCGAGAGTCCTCCAGGTATCTACATTGGCCGAAATCGGCCAAATGAGCGAAAGAGAGTCCCCCAGGTATCTACATTGGCCGAAAATCGGCCTAATGAGCGAAAGAGAGTCCCCCAGGTATCTACATTGGCCGAAAATCGGCCAAATGAGTGAAAGAGAGTCCCCCAGGTATCTACATTGGCCGAAAATCGACCAAATGAGTGAAAGAGAGTCCCCCAGGTAACTACATTGGCCGAAAATCGACCAAATGAGCGAAAGAGAGTCTTCCAGGTAGCTACATTAGCGGATGAACGGCGCGGAGAGAGTGAAAAGCCGCTTTCAGCGGCGAGAATCGCGAAAATGCCTTCTGAGAGAGGTGGAAACCCGCTCTCAGAGCGCCTTATATCGCTAAACCACCGCGAAAGTGCAGCGGTGGTTCAGCGATATAGGGCGCGAAGTCAGACACCGCGTTGCACCACCTGCACACCGCTGCAATCCCAACCCGGACTTGAACATAACCGCTCCCATCGCGTAAGCTATAAGAGACAGCACACAAGCACAAGCTGTCGATCAACCAACTAAGGAGCGTGCATATTGCATGGCGAAGAGTGAATCGAGGAAACGATTAGAGAAGAAGCTAAGGCAGGGCGGAATGGACCCGAGACTGCAGAGAGGAAGCTGGAACGGAGTGAAGCCGGTCACCCAGATTAAGCCGGATAAGCGCAGCAAATATGTACTTCCCAAGAATGACGATGATCGAGGCTTTAAGCGGCGGAACGAAGCGGCTTGAAGCTTGGATCATCGTCATTCTTCATTTTCACGGTTATTTCACCTCGATTACAAACACAACCGAGCTGTCGCCTTTCGAATATTTGCCATCATCCGTCTTCCAATACGCGGATATGCCATAGTGGTAGACTCCCCGAGCCGTCGGAGCCTTGAATGCCCCGTCCGCCAGTTTTACAATTTCATATCCATTATCATCAAGAAATTGCTGTGCGTTCAATATCGATGGTGCGGCCACGTCTTCAAGACCGATGTGAATCGTGCTCCCAGCTTCGACGATAGTTGGCTCAATCTGCTTCGTCATCATTTTACCCCATGCATAATCGGCACAGCCGCGGTTGCCCCAACAGTAAGTGCTCTGAGTTACGGGTATAACCGTTTCACCGGTCGTAACGACGAACACAGGAAGCGAGTCCTGCGCGAGTTCACGGACTTTCGATGATACTTGGGTTTTCCACTCTCTCGGATTAGGCAAGCTCAAAACCCAACCAATGGAACCGGCAACGACCAGAAGCAGCAGCCCCCAGCGCCACTGCAGCAGATTACGAAGTTTCATGGAATAACCCCCCTATTCTCTCTTCTCTCCAGACGAGCCGGATGGCTCAAATGTTCCAGCCAGATCGTGCCAATAGCGAGTTTCCACTCTAACCCGCCCCTAATCCAAATCACACTCGCTGTTGATAAATAACAAACAAATCGATATAATGTCTATAGTATAAATAAACTAAATACGGAGTTGTTTGACCATGAACATCCTGGACTCGTTCTACAATGCTTCTTTCTCAGAGCTCAAGCAAGGTTATGCTTATCATGCCGATACGGAAAGCTACTACTGCCTCGTATGCGGCGAACAGTTCGAGGAGGGCATTGTTTATCAGGTCGATACGCGCCTCATGGAAGCCCATAAAGCGGTTGCTGAGCATATCGCGAAGAAGCATGGATCAATGCTGGAATACTTGCTCGGATTAGATAAGAAGCTTACAGGTCTAACCGACCTGCAGAAGCAGCTCATCGGCGCATTCGCAGCAGGCACTTCCGACGCTGACACGGTTACACTGACGGGCGGCGGCAGCGCCTCGACGATCCGAAACCATCGTTTCGCGCTCAAAGAGAAGGCGAAGCAAGCGAAGCTGTTCCTTGCCATTATGGAGCTGATGGACGGCGGACTTCCAGCCGGCCAGAAATTCGTGCCCGTTCACCGTACCGCGCCGCTCGTAGACGAACGGTACGCGCTTACCAGAGACGATTACAATGCGCTGCTAGCCAAGTATTTGCCGCAGGGATTAGCAGGTCCGCTTACCGGACTGCCTCGCAAAGAGAAGCGCAAAGCCGCGCTGCTCCGCCATGTGGCGACAGCGTTCAAGAAAGGCCGCAAGTACAAGGAAACAGAGGTCAACGAGCTGCTCAGACGGTTCATGCCCGAGGAGTTTGTAACGTTAAGACGTTATTTGGTCGATTACGGGTTTCTTAATCGCGAGAGCGATGGAAGCACGTACTGGCTGAATGTATAACTGAAGGAGGATTACCCGCATGACAGTGAACAGACGCAAGGAATTGCAAAATGAATTCGGCATGAAGCAGCGCGCGATGGGCGTTTATCAGATTGTAAATGACCGCAACGGCAAGCGATATATCGCTTCTTCCTCGACGATCGAATCGGCCTGGCAGCGCGAGAAATTCACGCTCGACATGGGCGGTCACCCGAACAGCGAACTGCAGAAGGAGTACAAGGAGCAGGCTGGCGCAGATTTTCGCTTCGAAGAGCTGGAACGCCTGAAGCTCGGCGATGAAGTACGCAATGATTACAAGGATTCGCTTGTTCCGGGCACGTCAATACTTAACAGATCCGTCGTCCAGTCTTACCGGGAGGCGCTGAAGAAGCTGGAGCAGAAGTGGCTTCAGGAGCAGCAGACGTACATCCCGAACGGCTATAATAAGCCGCCCAAATAGAACAATAAAGGGGAATGAACATCTTGTTTCGCAATCGTTTTTTCCAAACCGTTTTAATGTCCAATATTTTGCTGCAAATCGGGATATGGGTCCGAAACTTTGCCATCTTGCTCTATGTAACGGAGAAGACGGACAATGATCCCATTGCCGTATCGCTTATCTCGGTCGCGGAATTCGCGCCGATCTTCCTGTTTGCCTTCATCGGCGGCACGTTCGCCGATCGCTGGCGCCCGCGCAGAACGATGATTTGGTGCGACTTCCTGTCGGCTGCGGCTGTTGGCGTCGTGCTGCTTGCGCTTATTTATGAATCATGGGCAGCGGTCTATCTGGCCACATTCCTGTCAGCGACGCTCTCTCAATTCTCCGCCCCTTCATCGATGAAGCTGTTCAAACGCTATGTGCCGCAGGAGCAGCTGCAAAGCGCGATGGGGATTTTCCAGACGTTAATGGCGCTCTTCATGATCGCAGGTCCGTCCATCGGAACGATCGTGTTCCAGAACTTCGGCATCCACGTCTCGATCGCCGTTATGGGCGTCGCGAGCTTGCTGTCCGCGCTCGTCCTCATCCGCATCCCGCGCGATGAAGTGATCGAGTCTTCGGCGGAAGCGAAGCAGACGACGGTCATCTCCGAGATGAAGGATGGTCTCCGCTATGTGTGGGGCAGCAGAGTCCTTCGCACGATGTGCATCACGTTCCTGCTTGCCGGATTGTCCGGCGGCCTCGGCCAAACGATGGGGATATTCGTCGTAACGGAGCGGCTCGGCCAGCCAAAAGAGTTCCTCCAATATGTGCTCATGGTTAGCGGAATCGGCATGCTCGTCGGAGGTGCAGGCGTTGCAGTGCTGGCGAAGAAGATGGCACCCGTCAAAATGCTCGCGCTCGCCCTGGCTGTCTGCACGGTCGGCACGATCGGCGTCGGCTATTCCACGAACGTTCCGTTTACGCTCGTTCTGCAGCTGTTCATGGGAATGATCTTCCCGATGATTCATATCTCAATCAATACGATAATGTTGAAATGGTCCGAGGCTGCTTTCATCGGGCGCGTCAGCGGTATCATGGGTCCGATGTATATGGGGGCAATGGTGCTGATGATGGCGATTGCCGGTCCGATGAAGACGATTTTGCCGCTCACCGTCATCTATACGATCTCCGCATTGTTCATGCTGGCGGGTACGCTTTCACTGCTGCCGCTCTTCAAACAGCAAGCGCCGGAGAAGCCGGCGACGAGCTTGAGCGCATAAATTTTTCCAAAAATACCTGTTGACATGGAAATGGTCAGCAGGTATTATCAGGTTAAATCATAGTAAGTCGATAGGGATATAATAATTAATCCACCGGATATCCGGAGAGAGACCGTTCATCAAAGAGATGAATGCGTCTCTTTTTTTTATCCTTCCGACGACGACCAAGAAGGTGGAGGTATCGCTTATGAAAACTTATTTTGCGAAGAAATCGGCTTTATCCGCTTTTGCTCTCATTATCGCTTCATCCCTTGTTTTATCCGGCTGCGGCGCCAAAACAACGTCGACGACGGCTTCGGCGAATCCGAGCGACAAAGAGGCTCTGGAAGTAACGGAGCTGCGCTATCAAGGCTCGGTCGGATCTGTCTCATTCCCCGAGCTGACGGAGGATCTTGGCTACCTTGCGCCGCTGAAGCTCAAGTTCATCGGCAATACGATCAGCGGTCCGCAGGATATTCAGTCCGTTGTGACGGGAGACACCGATTTTGGCGGGGCGTTCAACGGGGCGATCGTGAAGCTGCTGGCTGCGAAAGCGCCGATCAAGTCCGTCATCTCCTACTACGGCGTGGACGATCAGACGTGGACGGGATATTACGTGCTCGACGATAGCCCAATTAAGTCAGCGAAGGATCTGATCGGGAAGAAAATCGCGGTGAATACGCTTGGCGCGCACCATGAATTTGTCATTAAAGAGTACCTGCACCGTGCAGGGCTGACCAAGGAAGAGATTGATCAGGTGACGCTCGTCGTGGTGCCTCCGGTGACTACCGAGCAGACGCTCAGAGCGAAACAGATCGACGTTGCGGCGCTTGGCGGAATTCTTCGGGATAAAGCAGAGGAACGCGGCGGCATCCATCCATTATTCAAAGACAAAGATCTGTTCGGCACGTTCAGCGCAGGCAGCTATGTGCTGACGAACAAGTTCATCAAGAACAATCCGAACGCCTCCCGCAAGTTCGTAGAAGCGACGGCCAAGGCGATCGAGTGGGCGCGTACGACGCCGAAGGATGAAGTGGTGGCAAGGTTCGAGAGCATCATCGAGAAGAGGGGCCGCAAGGAGGATGCCGCCGCGATCAAGTTCTGGAAGAGCACGGGCGTTGCAGGCAAGGGCGGCTACATTGAAGATAAGGAATTTCAAACGTGGATCGACTGGCTGGTGAAGGAAGGCAACTTGAAAGAAGGGGAGCTGCAGGCGAAGGACCTGTACACCAATGAGTTCAACCCGTACAAGAACGACGCGGATGCCAAATAAATCAGGCGAAAGGAGCGGGCTGCGATGACGACAGAGGCGAAAGAAACACTAGAAGCGAATCTAGCGATTGCGAAAATCAGCCTTCAGCATGTACGCAAGTCTTTCCGCATCAAGCGGAATTTGACCCATCTCAAGGAGGATCATCAGCCGGTTTCGGCGCTACAGGATATCAATTTGGGCGTGAAACCGGGAGAGTTCATGGTTATCGTTGGGCCGAGCGGCTGCGGGAAGTCGACGCTGCTCGATTTGCTGGCTGGCCTCACGAAGCCGAACAGCGGTCAAATTCTTATCGACGGCAAGCCGATTACCGGACCGAATCTCGACCGGGGCATCGTGTTCCAGCAATATGCGCTCTTTCCGTGGAAGACGGCGCTGGCGAATGTTGAGTTTGGTCTTGAGGCGAAAGGGGTTCCCCGCAAGCAGCGCGGCGAGATTGCCCGCAAATATATTCATCTCGTAGGATTGGCGGGCTTCGAGCATCGCTATCCGCATGAACTCTCCGGCGGTATGAAGCAACGCATTGCCATTGCGCGCAGCCTTGCATACGACCCCGAGGTGCTGCTCATGGATGAGCCTTTCGCGGCGCTTGACGCACAGACGCGGGAGACGCTGCAGTCGGAGCTGCTGCGAATATGGGAAGCGACGAAGAAAACGATTATTTTCATCACGCATGGTATTGAAGAGGCGGTCTATCTCGGGCAGCGTGTAGCGGTCATGACGTCGAGACCGGGGCGGATTAAAGAGATTATCGAAGTGCCTTTCGAGTCGAGAACGACGGAAGAGGATCTGCGGTCAAATCCCGAGTTCGTGAGGATTCGCCATCAGATTTGGGATTTGTTGAAAGATGAAGTGTCGCGGGCACAAGAGCAGGAGAAGAGCAAAAGTCTGACTGCGCCGGGCAAGAAAACAGCAGGCAAAGGAGCGGGTATTGATGGCTAAGTCCTCAAGTGAAGTACTTGCGCGCTACGAGGTGGAGAAGAAGCGGGCGGGAAGCCAGCCTGCTGGAATTTTGCTTCGAGCGGCGGCAGCTAAAGTACAGCAATGGTTTCGCAACCTGATCGTCATTGCCGCATTCCTCGCGTTATGGGAAATCGCGCCGCGTTCAGGGCTCGTCGACATCACCTTCTTCCCGCCGCTCTCCACGGTGCTCAAAGCATGGTGGCACCTGCTCCTATCCGGCGATCTGGCTGCGCATGCGGAAGCGAGCTTAAGCCGCTCGCTAGGCGGATTCTTGCTGGCGCTCGTGATCAGCATCCCGATCGGCCTGGCAATCGGTTGGTGGAAGCCGGTCGCCGCCTATCTGAATCCGCTGCTCGAAGTGATGCGCAACACCGCGCCGCTTGCGATTCTGCCCGTATTCATCCTGCTCCTCGGACTTGGCGAGACGTCGAAGATTTCCATCGTCTTCTACGCCTGCTTCTTCCCGCTGCTTCTTAACACGATCAGCGGCGTGAAGAACGTCGATCCGCTGCTCATCAAGTCGGCGAAGTCGATGGGGCTATCCTCTATCGCACTATTCCGCAAAGTTATTATTCCGGCTGCAGTGCCAACAATCTTCATCGGTATCCGCCAGTCTGGAGCGGCTTCCATTCTTGTTCTTGTTGCTGCAGAGATGGTCGGGGCG
The DNA here is from genome assembly GCF_003386535.1 of Paenibacillus taihuensis. Lineage (GTDB taxonomy): Bacteria > Bacillota > Bacilli > Paenibacillales > Paenibacillaceae > Paenibacillus_Z > Paenibacillus_Z taihuensis. The sequence continues at coordinate 25,652 of NZ_QTTN01000030.1, read as the reverse complement.
AAGTCTGGCCTCGGATATCTCATCCAATATACGCAGTTCAGCTTTCAAATCCCTGAGATGTACGCAGGCATTATCTCGATTTCCGTCATTGGCCTCATTCTCAATTATGTCATCTTGACCATCGAGCGGAAATTAACGGCGTGGAAACAGACCTACGGCGATTAATTGATTTTGAAGAAATGAAAGGTGCGTGAAAGTAAGATGAGCAAGCAAAAGCAGCAGATGAACCTCAACGTATTCATTATGAACGCAGGTCACCACGAAGCGGCATGGCGGCACCCCGCAACGGAGCCGCACCGCATTACAGATATCGCCTACTTCCAGCGGATTGCCCAAATCGCGGAGCAGGCGAAGTTCGACTCGCTCTTCCTGGCGGATGGCCTGGCGGTGAGCAACAACATTAAGCACGGCGCGTTCGTGGGGCTGGAGCCGTTCACGCTGTTGTCCGCGCTCGCCGCGGTGACGCAGCAGATTGGGCTGATCGGCACCGTCTCGACGACGTACAACGAACCGTTCCATGTCGCGCGCAAGTTCGCTTCGCTCGATCACATTAGCAAAGGGCGCGCGGGCTGGAACATCGTCACGTCGGGCAGCGACTTCGAAGCCGGCAACTTCAGCAGCGCGAAGCATCTCGCTCACAACAAGCGCTATGAGCGGGCGCATGAGTTTCTCCGCGTCACGACTGGCCTGTGGGACAGCTGGGAGGACGATGCGATCGTCATCGACCGCGAAGCCGGCGTGTTCGCGCAGCCGGAGAAGGTGAGGGCGATCCAGCACGAGGGCGATACGTTCCATGTGCGCGGACCGCTGAACATTCCGCGTTCGCCGCAGGGCTATCCCGTCCTCGTGCAAGCCGGCTCGTCGGAGGACGGCAAGGAGTTCGCCGCGCAGTTCGCGGAGGCGATCTTCACGGCGCAGCAGACGCTCGAGGATGCCCAGCAGTTTTACCGCGATGTGAAGGCAAGAGTCGCCAAGTATGGTCGCAATCCTGACCAGCTGAAGATCCTGCCTGGCATCTGCGCAGTCATCGGCGCGACGGAGTCCGAGGCGAAGGAGAAGGAGCAGCAGCTCAACGAGCTGACGGTGCCGGAGTACGGGCTGACTCAGCTCTCCAACATGCTTGGTGTCAGCCTGTTCACGTATCCGCTGGACGGTCCGCTGCCGGAGCTGCCGAACATTACGGATATTAACGGCAACAAGAGCAGATTCCAGCTCGTTGCGGATCTTGCGGGACGGGAGAAGCTGACGATCCGCCAGCTCATTCACCGTCTTGCCGGAGGCCGCGGACACCGCGTCTTTGCCGGGACTGCCGTGCAGGTGGCCGATCAGCTGGAGGAGTGGTTCACGCAAGGAGGCAGCGACGGCTTCAATGTGATGCCGCCATATTTGCCGGCCGGCTTGGAGGAGTTTGCGTCGCAGGTTGTGCCGGAGCTTCAGCGCAGAGGATTGTTCCGCACCGAGTATCAGGGCAGCACGCTTCGGGAGCATTTTGGGCTTAGCCGCCCGGTTAATCAGTTCGCTGTGCAATCGAATAAGAACAGCCAAATTATCTAATAATAGGAGGCCAAAATCATGAGCCAAGTCGAGCGTAATGAAGCGGCCGAAACGAATGTCAATTTCGAGGTCCGTCCGGTAGCGGGCAGAATCGGTGCGGAAATTCGAGGCGTGACGCTGTCTGCGGAGCTGTCCGAAGAAACGGTAAGCTTCATTCGGGAAGCACTGCTGAAGCATAAAGTCATCTTCTTCCGCGGCCAGCATCAGCTGGATGACGCGGGACAAGAGGCGTTCGCTAATTTGTTAGGAAGTCCGGTGGCTCATCCGACAGTGCCGATCAAGCAGGGCACGGATTACGTGCTCGAGCTGAACTCGGCGCATGGCGGTCGCGCGGACTCCTGGCATACGGATGTTACATTCGTGGATGCCTATCCGCAAGCGTCGATTCTACGTGCAGTCGTCGTGCCGGAAGCGGGCGGCGATACGGTATGGGCGAACACGGCAGCGGCGTATGATTATTTGCCTGCAGAGCTGCAGAAGCTCGTCGACGGATTGTGGGCAGTCCACTCGAACGAATACGATTATGCTGCATATCGCAGCAAGGCGGTGGACGAAGAGGCACTCAAGAAGCACCGCGAAGTATTCGCATCCACGGTGTATGAGTCGGAGCATCCGCTCGTACGTGTACATCCTGAGACAGGAGAGCGCACACTTGTGCTCGGTCATTTCGTGAAACGGATTCTCGGCTTGTCGACCGCCGACTCGGCGCAGCTGTTCTCGCTGCTGCAGAACCATATCACGAAGCTGGAAAATACAGTCCGCTGGCGTTGGTCCGAAGGCGATGTCGTCATCTGGGATAACCGGGCGACGCAGCATTATGCGGTGAACGACTATGGAGACCAGCATCGTATCGTTCGTCGTGTAACGGTTGATGGCGATGTGCCGGTCAGCATCGATGGACGTTCCAGCGTAACTCGCAAGAGGGTACCGTCGGTTGTGTAACTGCAGCAAGCTGGAACAAGTAGAGAGCCTCTGGCAGCCGCTTCGCTGCCAGAGGATTTTTTTCCTTCTCTGGCGGATTATTTGCTATGATGGACCATAACGAATAAATCCGCGCGAAAAGGACGGTGAAGATTATCGTACCGCACGAATATGCTCCCTCCCATGAAGCCAATATCTATACACTCGTCATAAGTTATGGCCTGATGCTGATCGCGGCAGTTATTGCATGGGTGACCGGTCGCAAATCTCGCGCGACGGAGCCGTTGTTTTTCTTGAAGCTGCTCGGCTATGTGTTTCTGTCGGTGTTTACTTTCCGCATCGATCACTTCGCATTGCCGCTCGGCTTGTTGATCGCATATATGATGATGCGGCGAACGCAGCACAATCGTCCGGTTAAACAAACGGCAATACTGTTCGGCGGCATGCTGTTTCTGTTCAGCTTCTACCCGCTGGCGGAACGGCTTGACGAGCTGGTAGACCCGCCGCATAAGATATCCACTTACTTGAATCGTAACCTTGATCCGACGAAGCAAGGCTTTAATATGACGGTGCTGGACTACGACAATAAGGTGCGGGCTTTACTTGTGGAGAAGGAGCCAGAAAGTGTGGAGTTGTACAAGGAGCTTGCTGCTTCAAGCTCAATCGAGTCCGGGTTCGGGATCGTTCCTATGCTGTCGGAACCGAACATCACCATCGAGCTCAGGCAGAGTCATAAGCAAGCTCGATTCAGCGAGCTGCAGCTGCAGTTTGACCGAGAAGGCCGCTACTTCACCTTATACAACGGCGGAAATATATATAATTTTGAAAGTACGGAACAATTTCGGAAGCTGTTCAAGCAGAAAGTGAAACCTCTCGTCGAGCCGCAAGCCTCTGTAACAACAGACCGCAGTTCCCTTAAAGGGGATAGCGGTCTTTTTTTTCGTGGCATAGCTGGTGCGCCTGGCGCGAACAACATCTCCATCGACCAGCTCCGAAGCTGGAAGGATGCCGGGCTTCGCATGGTGCTTGCGCATTTCTTCTTCCCGCAGCTGAACATCCCATACGTCATCGTGGACAATTTAACCGGAGGTTATTTGGCGACCGAGCATCTAGTCTCACTGGGTCACCGGCGGATCGGCATCATCGTAACCGGCAACTCGCTTATCGATATTAATCAGGAATTCTCGCTGCGGCTTCAAGGTTACAAGCTTGCGCTTACGCAGCACGGCATTGCTTTTGACGAGTCGCTAGTCTCCGTTATGGCAGGCAACGAGGAGCTGGAGGAGATGGGCTACGAAGGCACGAAGCAGCTGCTTGCGCTGCCGGATAAGCCGACGGCTATCTTCGCAACCAGTGATTATAAGGCGTTCGGAGCGATCCGGGCAGGGAAAGAGCAAGGCATTGCGATTCCTGGGCAGCTGAGCATCGTCGGCTATGATAATGTCGTGCAAAGCCGCTATACGTCTCCGGCGCTGACAACCGTTAACCAGAATACGGAGCGGATGGGCAAGCGGGCTGTTGAGTTACTGCTGCGACCGTGGAGTGAGAAGGACATGCAGGAGCATTGGGTGAAGGAAGAGATTGTGCCGAAGCTGCTCGTACGAAATAGCACGACTGTTGTCGGAATAACGGTATAAAAGTATACATTTTGTTAAAATGCTTATTTACTGCGGTTCATGCCCGCGCTGCGTTCGCGGGCAGACGAATTTGTGCGATCGCCGGCAGATTATCGGCATCCACAGGCCAGGCGCTTACGCGGAGAGGATCGCGGCCCCGGCCTCGCAGGTGACGCGCATCCCGGATTCGCTCTCCTATAAGCGCCGCCTTAACGGAGCGGCTTGCCTGTTCGCTGCGCGCTGCGCGAAGAGCGATGGCGACCGTGCCGCTCGGCAACGTCGCGGTCATCGGCGCTGGCGCAATCGGCTTGCTGTGCGGTTTCACCGCGCGCCTGCTCGGCGCGAACCATGTCTACTTGCTGGATAATAATCCTCTCCAGGTGGCGCAGGTGGCTGCGCTTGGCTTCGATGGAGCGGTTGACAGCACGAGCGAGTCGTCGATCGCCGCGATGAAGGCGGCGACGCGAGGCAAGGGCATCGATATCGTGATCGATGCCGCAGGCTTTACCGTCACGCGCGCGCTGGCCAAAGCGATCGTGAACAGCGGCGGCACGATTATGAATATCGGTCTCGGCCATGCGGAAACGCCGCTGCCGATCAACGATATGATCCGCAGCGAGACGAATGTGCTCGGCTCGTTCTGCTACACGCCGCAGGATTTCGCCGATGCGCTGCAGCTGCTGACTGCGGGCAAAGTGACCGAGGAGGGCTGGACGATAGAACGTCCCCTCGAAGAAGGACCGCTTAGCTTCCAGCGTCTGGTGCGGGCTGAAATTCAGCAAGGGAAGATTATTCTCGCTGTCTAGTTAATGAACGTGCAAAGGGGCTGTACCTCCAGTAGGTACAGCCCCTTATCCATGTTTCTGGCAACCGTTAGCGTGCACGCTGCAGCTAGATTTAGCTGGCAGCTAGCTATCCTTCATCTTCACCAGAAACGCCGATATCGCGTAATGCGCAGCTCCGCGCACGGCGGACTTGTCGCCAAGCTCCGCATACAGAATCCGCAGCTGTCCGCGGTGATACGCCAGTGCGCGTCTTTCGACGCTCTCGGCGATCGATTCGCGAATCCAAGCTTCGGCGCGTCTCATCCGGTTGCCGATAATGACGACGTCCGGATTGAAGATGTTGACGATGTTCGCGATCCCTACCCCGATCCATTCGCCAATTCCCTTGAACAAGGCGATGACATCCGCATTGCCTTTCTCGGCTGCCTCCAGCAAGCTGTCCAAGTCGTCGAAGCCAAGCGACGCAGCCTGCGCCTGAGCAAGCAGCGCATTCTCCGAAGCATACAGCTCCCAGCAGCCATGATTGCCGCATCGGCAAGGCTTGCCGCCGGCTTCGATGGACAGATGGCCGAGCTCGCCGGAGAAGCCGGATGCCCCTTTATACAGCTCCTTGTCAAGAATGATGCCGCTGCCGATACCGATGCCGATACTAACATAGATTTGTGTCGCGATGCCCCGGCCCGCCCCGTATTTCTGCTCGCCTTGAGCACCGGCATTCGCTTCGTTGTCGATCATTACCGGAACGCCGAACTGTTCCTCGATCATGGCGCGCAGCGGCACGTCCGACCACGACAGGTTCGGCGCGAACAGAATCGTCCCCTCGTCGTTGATGATGCCTGGCACGCCGATTCCGATACCGACCAATCCGTACGGGCTGGTCGGTATCGCGGTTTTCAGCCCTTCGATGCAGGCGATGAGCTGATTGATAACTTTATCCTGCTGCTGAGTATGGAGCGGCAGCGTCCGTTCTACGATGACCTTCCCCTCGAGATCGGTAAGGATGCCGCGAATATAATTGACGCCGAGATCGATGCCGACCGCATAGCCCGCTCTAGCATGGAACAATAGCATGTTGGGCTTGCGCCCGCCGCTCGATTCACCAGGACCGATATCGATGACGAGATGGCGGTCAATCAAATCCTGAACCAAGCTGGATACCGTCGCTTTATTCAGTCCAGTGAGCTCCGAAATTTGCGCGCGTGAGAGAGGCGCGTGACGCAGCACCGCCTCCAACACGATGGCTGTATTGATTTTTTTGACTAGCGTCAGATCTCCTGTCTTCTTAATCGCCATGCCACTACTTCCCCCGAATCCGCCTCTTGCGATGATTTGGAAACGATTTTACCACGAGGAAGTGGAACTTGCATCTTTTTATTCCTCTTCGTCAAAGACGCGGACAGTCCAGATGTTCGACAGTGATGTGCCGCTGACCGTTGTTGTACCGGCTGTGAACGTAAAGCTGGCATTCGCTTGATTATCCAGCTTGCCGCCCGGCGGCTCCTCCTTCAGCCTCGCTTTGAACGACACGGTTGTATAGGCACCGGCTGCGATGGTGCCAATCGGAATGCCGGCAGCACCTGGCGAAGCATCGACCAGACGTTCACCATTCACCCAGACACTGCCAGATACGAACACCGCTTCGCCCGGCAGTGGGTCGCGGAGCACGACATTTTGTGCTGGATATGGGGTTGGGTTACGCACGATCACATTGTACGTGATGGTATCACGGACGTTGACGGATAAGGAGCTTGAAGACTTCTCGATTAGGAGCCCTACAACGTTGACAGTCTGACTTGCTTCAACTGGTGCCGTTTCATTCGACGTGATGACAGCGGTATTCACAATCTGTGAGCCTGGCTGTGCATCCGTCGGAATGCTGAACCAGAGCTGACCGATCTCGCTTGCCCCTGGCACCAACTCCTCCAGATGGAATCTTAGCGGTCCATCGACCAGAAGTATGTTATGCAGCGTGAGGTTACCGGAGTTAATAAAAAACAAAGTCATGTCAAGCTGCTGGCCCGGCAGTCCGATCGGCGGCAGCAATTTGGTAAGACTGAGCCGAGGATCAGGCAGGACGAGGACGGAGCTGCTTGTTGTCGATGGCGGCGTCTCGCTCGAATTGGCTGTGACGACGTTAGTGATGAAGCTGTCGGCAGGCGTCCTTGCCGGAACGGTATATTCCGCTACGAGAGTGAAGGACTCGCCGACATCCAGTGTCGTTACCGTCTCGGAAATAGAGAGCAGAGGATCGCTAAGCTCCACATTCGTCAACACGGTATTCGAGGTGTTCGTAACGGTAGTTTCGAACGTGATGACTGCACCTGGCAGCGCTTCGGCCGGAGTGGCCGTTTTGAGGACATCAATTGAGTAGACCGGCAAGATCGTCAAGTTCGTCGTCGCGGAGGCGGGATCGGACTGATCGGAGGTTGCGACGACGGTGTTGAACACCCTCGCACCGGCAGTAAGTCCGGATGATGGAACCTCAAACGGCACATCCATCGTGAAGGTGTTCTGCGGGTTCAGAAGTGTGACCGTTTGGTTGAGACCGAGCAGGGAATCCGTTAGATGAATGTTCGTCAACGGCTCGTTTCCGGTATTCGTGACGATGATCGTATAGTTGACCGTCTCGCCAGGGAAGGCCGTCGACTGGCTCTCTATCTTCCGCACCGTGAGGGCAGGCGCTGGCGTTACTGTCACAGATGCCTCTGACGAGGCTGGCAATGTCTGATCGCTCGTCACCGTCACCGCATTCGTAATGACGGTGCCTGCTGGCGTTTCCGGCGGAATCGTGTAGTCAACCACAATCGTCCTGGATAAACCTGCCGGTACGAGCGGTGCCTGGATGAACAAGCCGAGCAGCTCATCAACAATCACAACATTCGTCAGCGTAATTCCCGAGGTGTTGACTGCTTCGATGGTGAAGACAACCGTCTCGCCAGGAGCGGCGAAGCTTGGCGTTACCGTTTTCTCAAGGAATATGCTCGCCGGTGTATCGACGCTGATCGAAGCGGATGCCGTGACAGGAGTCGGCACCTGATCCGCGGTGGCGGACGCCGTATTCGTAATGATCGTGCCAGGCGGCAGGGCAGGCACGACGAACGGCACAACCAGCGATTGGCTGGCGCCGATGGCAAGCTCGGGAATGACAGTAGAGAAGCCTAGCGCGGCATCGGTTACCACTACGTTCGTTAACGGCACGTTGCCCGCGTTTTGCACCGTAATGGTGTAATTGACGATATCGCCTGGCGAGGCTGTCACCGGATCCGCGGTTTTCGTGATCGCCAGGGCTGGCACGTCGTTTACCGTCACGCTTACGCTGGCCTGCTGCGTCTCGCCGAGCGCTGCCACAGTTACGGTGTTCGTGATGACCGTTCCGCCAGGCGTCCCTGCAGGTATGACGTATGTTGCACTCAACGTATACAAGCTGTTGGGAGGCAGTTCGGCGACGGTTTCGCTTACGCCGATGACCGGATCGTTAATTTGAATATTGGTCACGAGGCCGGACGAAGCGTTGTACACGAGTATGGTGTAGAAAATCGTCTCGCCAGGGCTCGCCGTTAACGTGCTGACGAGCTTCTGGACCTTGATTTCACCGGGCGGAATCGGCACAACGACAACAGATGCACTAGCGGAATGGTCTCCGGTCTCGGCTGTGCTCGCGGTAATTGTATTGGTGTAGGTCGTTCCCGGAACGGCGTCCGCGGGAATGGTGAACGGCAGCATGCAGGTTTGGACGCCTCCTGGCTGGAGCTCGGCAATCACGGTTTGGAAGCCCAGGAACGGGTCGCTGACGGTTACGTTAAAGAGCGTTGTATTGCCTGTATTGGCGACTTCGAGCGTAAATTCGACGGTCTGCCCTGGCAGTGCCGTTGCGAAGTTAACGGTCTTGGCAACAGCCAGATCGAAGAAGCCTTCGGTTGTGATCGAAGCATCGGCCGATATCGGCGGCGTCTGGTCGGAAGATACGGTTGCGACGTTGGTGAATACGGTACCCGCAATTGTGCCTGGCGGAATCGTGAAATCGGCTTCTATGATTCTCGAATCACCGGCTTCGAGCGAATCAAACGTATAGTCGACGAAGAAGAAAGGATCGACCAGATGGACATTCGTCAATGTGATGGCAGACGTATTGACCAGCGTGATGGTGAAGGTTACCGTTTCTCCCGGCAGAGCCGTCGCATCGCTTACCGACTTCGTTAGCGTAAGTGTCGGCGGGGTGCCCACTGTAACATAAGCATCGGCCGATACCGGTGTTGGCGTCTCCGCCGAAACGGCAGTTGCTATGTTGTGAACGATTGTTCCAGGCGGCAGAGCCGGAATGTTCGAAGGGACGTCGAAGCTGGATTGCCCGCCAATCGGGATGCTCGGAATGGTCGTATCAACGCCAAGGAGCGGGTCTTGCACGCGCACCGCAGTGAGCGGTGTGTTGCCTGTGTTGACCACGGTGAAGGTGTAGGTAATCGGAGTTCCTGGCAGGCCGCTGGTTGGCGTGACCGTCTTATTCAATGCGAGTGATGGCGCTGAGCCGATAACGACTTGAACGGAAGCTGATTGCGGCTGTGTCTGATCGGAATCGGCGGTTACCGTGTTGATCAGCAGCGAGCCAGCCGGCATACCGGCCGGTATGGTGTAAGGGATATCGAAGATTACCGAGCCTTCTGCTTCAAGGACCGGAATCGTCTCGTTCAGCAGCAGCAGCGGATCGGTGATAACGACGTTCGTCAGTATGGTATTGGAAGTATTCGTGACGACAATGGAGAACAGTACCGTTTCACCCGGCAGTGCCGTCGTAGGGTCGACTGTTTTCAGGACCGACAAGCTGAAGACAGCCGCGACGCTCACTTCGGCCGTAGCCGTAGCAGTCGACGTCTGGTCCGTCGTGACAAGCGCAGTGTTGAATAGCTTCGTGCCCGCAGGGGTACCGAGCGGAATGACGAACGGGACGACGGCCAGATGCTGTACGCCAATAGGCAGAACTGGGATCGTTTCAGAATAGGACAGCTCCGGATCGCTAATCGTGACGTTCGTCAACGGAATATTGCCTGTATTGGTGACCACGATGGTGTATTCCACAACAGAGCCGGGGGGGACGAGCTGCGCGCTCGGTGTTTTCGTGATCGTTACCATCGGTGCCGGCGTGATGAGCACGTTCGTGCTTGCCGTTTCCGTACCCAGCGTGGATACGAGTGTTGCCGTGTTATGGATGACCGCGCCTGCAGGGGTTAACGGCGGTACCGTGTACATGCCGTTAAAGACGACCGAGGTTTGCGGATCCAGCTTGGTAATAGTCTGAGACAGCTGAAGCAGCGGATCTGTCAGTGTCAGATTGAATAACGTTGTCGCTTTGGATGTATTGGTGACCGTGATCGTATAGAATATCGTTTGCCCAGGGATCGCAGTGGCGGTATCGGCTTCTTTGGACAAGGTAACGGAGGGAGTTTCGGTAATGAATACAGAGGCGGAATCCGTTAACGGCGCAGACAGGTTGCTGGCAGTCACTGTGGCGGTATTGACGAAATTGCTGCCGATCGGAGCATTGGCCGGTATCGTAAAAGGCACTTGCAGCAGCTGTCCGCCTGTAAACGAAGGGAACGTCATATCGATGCCGAGCGTCGGGTCGACCAGGCGAACGTTGTTCAGCGTGGCGAATGGCGGAATATCGACGGTGAAGGTGTAGATCACTCCATCCCCGGGCATAGCTTCCGAAGGCTGAACAGACTTGTGAAAATCGGCGATGATGGTTCCTTGTTCGATCGTGATTGTGACGGATGCCGATTGTGGAGGGGTTAAGCTGCTTTGCGCCGTTACGGTATTCTGATAGCTGCTGCCCGGAGGGCCTTGTTGAATTTCGGACTGAATGGTGAACTGCATCGATTTCCCGGCAGGGAGCTGAGGGATCGTCTGCTGGAAGTTTAGCAGAGGGTCATTGACCTGGATGTTCGACAAGGTGCCGATGCCTGAGTTCGTTACGGTGATCACATAAGTGAGCGGCGTTCCTGGAAGGCCCGTGACGGAGCTTCCGCCATTGACCGTCTTCGCAAGCGTAAGCCTCGGCGTGCAGGCTACTTCCGGCAAACAACCGGTGAACGGCACGTTATGCTCTTCGATGGAGCCGGTCGTATTGGCGAGCGAGGCAGCGACAAGCGTGCCGTCGATGTTGCCATAGCCGGAAGCGCTCCAAGCTGCAAAAGGTGCGAGCACGGAGCCTTTGATCGATAGATTGAGGTTGAACGCGTTCGTCGCTTGGAAGAAGTTCCACAGAATAAGCGCACCATGGGCCGGCGTTGACTGACCTCCGTTTCTGAAGATGGCATAGCTGCCGAACCCGACGCTTGTGCCAGTAATGTTGATGAGTATCGTGGAGTTAAGCGGGGCAACGATATTAATGCCATTCGCAGAGGTGAGCGACACGCCAGAGCCGGCTACATTGTTCCCGTTAATCGTGAATATGTTCAGTGCAGAACTGCTCCCGGTCAGTGTGATTTGGCCAAAATTAACTTGAGCAGTTCCGTTTGGACTGAGGCTGCCCCATGAGGTAGATGCGCAAGTCAAGTATTGGCGAGCGGCTGCGAAGTCGACAGGCGTACCCCGGAGAGGCTGGCCAGTTACATGGTTATTGTTCGTCATGGTGTATTTTATAATTGTTCCAGTAGGGCTGATGACGCTATTGCCGGAGAAGTTCGTGCCGCTTGTAATATCCATAGAATCACCGACAATCAGATCCGCTCTTGTCTGCGAGACGGGCAGTGCTGAACCAATTCCGTAGCTGTCATAGGTTGCTTTGCCGCCAACAGCGACACGCCCGCCCGAGTCAACGAACGATTGTTTATGATTGCCGAACACGAACACATTAAAATCGTTTGCTACGCCTAAGTTGCCGCAGGCCATAGTTGCTGTTCGCCTCCTGAATGAGTGTCGAAATAAGCTACATACAAGGTATGCCTAGGTGTGTCTGCGAATGCTTGTATGCAAATAAAATTGGATGAAAAAACATACTTTGTTTAGTAGACAAACAAAGTTTCTTGATGCTACAATAGCTGTAAGAACGTTTACATTACTTTTTAGGAGGCTTTTCTTAAATGGCATATTTCAAGAACGTCGGCAAAATCGCATTCGAAGGCAAAGGCTCGGACAATCCGCTCGCATTCAAACATTACAACCCTAGCGAAGTCGTACTCGGCAAAACAATGGAAGAGCACCTGCGCTTCGCAGTTGCTTACTGGCATACATTCACTGGCGCTGGCTCCGATCCGTTCGGCGTAGGCACGGCTGTTCGCGGCTGGGACAGCGCTAACGAGATGGATCAAGCGAAGCACCGCGTAGAAGCGAACTTCGAATTCTTGAACAAGATCGGCATCCCTTACTACTGCTTCCACGACCGCGACATCGCACCAGAAGGCGATACGCTGGCTGAAACGAATAAGAACCTCGACGTTATCGTCGGCATGCTTGAAGAGAACATGAAAGCAACTGGCGCGAAGCTTCTCTGGAACACAGCGAACATGTTCACTAACCCGCGCTTCGTGCACGGTGCAGCAACGACTTGCAACGCAGACGTATACGCATACGTTGGTGCGCAATTGAAGAAGAGCCTTGAAGTTGGTAAGCGCCTTGGCGCCGAAAACTATGTATTCTGGGGCGGCCGTGAAGGCTACGAAACGCTTCTGAACACAGACATGGGCCTTGAGCTTGATAACCTTGCTCGTTTGTTCGAAATGGCGATCGCTTACTCGAACGAAATCGGATTCGACGCTCAATTCCTGATCGAGCCGAAGCCGAAAGAGCCAACGAAGCACCAGTATGATTTTGACGCGGCTACTACGATTTCGTTCTTGCAGAAGTATGGCTTGAAAGACAAGTTCAAGCTGAACCTTGAAGCCAACCACGCTACGCTTGCAGGTCACACATTCGAGCACGAAATCCGCGTTGCGGCATTGAACGGCATGCTTGGCTCGCTTGATGCGAACCAAGGCGACCTGCTGCTCGGCTGGGATACAGATGAATTCCCTACAGACCTGACTTCGACAACACTTACCATGTATGAAGTGCTCAAAGCCGGCGGTATCGGCCGCGGCGGTATCAACTTCGACGCGAAAGTACGCCGTGGCTCGTTCGAAGACCAAGACTTGTTCCTCGCTCACATCGCAGGTATGGACACTTATGCTTGGGGCTTGAAAGCGGCTGCGAAGCTGATCGAAGAGAAAGTGCTCGACAACATCGTTGACAACCGTTACCGCAGCTTCCGCGACGGCATCGGCGCAGAGATCGTTGCTGGCCGCGCTACACTGGCATCCCTTGAGCAATATGCATTGCAAAACAACGTCATCAAGAACGAGTCCGGCCGTCAAGAGCGGATTAAATTGATGCTGAACGAAATCATCTACAGCGTATAGGAGGCTAATCCCGCATGTCCTACGTCATCGGTATTGACCTCGGTACCAGCGCGGTAAAGGTGCTGCTTCTTGATCGAAGCGGCACTGTGGCCGCTGAGGCATCGCGCGACTACCCGCTTTATCATGAACATTCCGGCTGGAGCGAGCAAACGCCGGAAGATTGGGTTACAGGCACGATCGGCGCGCTTCGCGAGCTGGTCCTGAACGCAGACGTTCCAGCTGACGCGATCGAAGGCATCAGCTTCTCCGGTCAAATGCACGGACTTGTGCTGCTCGATGCAGCAGGCAAGCCAGTGCGCAGAGCAATGCTGTGGAACGACACGCGCACGACGGCGGAATGCCGCGAGATCGAATCGCTTGTCGGCCAAGAGCAATTGCTCACTGTAACGCGTAATCCGGCGCTGGAAGGCTTCACGCTGCCGAAGATTCTGTGGGTGCGTAAGCACGAGCCGGAAGTCTTCGCCCAAGCTGTTTCGTTCCTGCTGCCGAAGGATTATGTGCGTTACCGCCTGACAGGCGCGCTTCATATGGATTACTCCGATGCGGCAGGCACGCTGTTGCTTGACGTAGCGGGCAAACGCTGGAGCAGCGAAGTGCTGAACGCAGTGAATCTGCCTGCATCGTTCTGCCCGCCGCTTGTCGAATCGCACGAGCTTACGGGCACGTTGCTGCCAGAGCAAGCAGCGGCTTGCGGTCTAAGCGCAGACACGAAAGTGTTCGCAGGCGGCGCGGACAATGCATGCGGCGCGATCGGTTCGGGCATTCTGCAAGAAGGGCTGACGATGTGCAGCATCGGCACGTCAGGCGTTATCCTGTCCTATGAGCAAGGAAGCGGCAATGACTTCCGTGGGAAAGTCCATTTCTTCAACCACGGCAAAGAAAATGCGTTCTACGCGATGGGCGTAACGCTCGCTGCAGGCTACAGCCTCAGCTGGTTCAAGAATACGTTCGCGAAGGGCGAGTCTTACGATGAGCTGCTTCAAGGCGCAGGCGATGTGTTGCCAGGCTCGAACGGCCTATTGTTCACACCGTATCTCGTAGGCGAGCGCACACCGCATGCGGATTCCGTTATTCGCGGCAGCTTCATCGGCATCGACGGCTCGCATGAGCGGATTCATTTTGCACGAGCGGTTATGGAAGGCATTACGTTCTCGCTGAATGAATCTGTCGATATGTTCCGTCAAGCAGGCAAGACCGTCGACACGATCATCTCGATCGGCGGCGGCGCGCAAAATCCGGTGTGGCTGCAGATGCAAGCTGATATCTTCAATGCAGACGTGGTTGCGCTTGAGAACGAGCAAGGCCCAGGCCTTGGCGCAGCAATGCTCGCAGCCTATGGCTGCGGCTGGTTCGAAAGTCTCGACGCTTGCGCGGAGCTGTTCGTGAAGCGCTCCTCGGTTTACAAGCCGAATCCGGCTGCCGTGGATGCATACGCAGGCCTATTCCGGATTTATCAGGATATTTATGCACAAACGCGCGGCATGAATGCAGCGCTTCAGCCGTACCGCAAATAAAACGCTTCTATTAATAAAGCGCAGCAATCCGCTGACTTTCGTCTATAACGGGAGTCAGCGGATTTTTTGTTATTTATGCGACTATTTAATTATTTAAACTTCTGTTAAGAGATGGTAAAATGGACGAGTTAATATGTCGATAGCACTAGATTGGAAGAAGTTACAAGCGGGATTTGCCCGGATGGATGCTGTATCTGGGGACTATTCCAAAGTATACTAGTGTTGGACTATATTACTAGATTATTGCAATCTACATAATCGATGGCAGAGGCGGAGATCCATAAGATGAAGAAAAAATTGAAGCTAAACAACAAGCCTAACTCGCAACTTAACTCGATGAATGTGAAGCTCAAATGGACGGTTGGCGCCAAGCTGATGGTGTCGTTTATAAGCGTTCTCCTGCTGCTCGTCGCTAATGGTGCCATTAGTACTACGATGATGTTCAAGCTGAACGATAATTCGAAGGTCATCGCCGACAGATGGCTGGCCGGCGTAGAAACGATCAATAATATCAACTATATGGCAGACCACGTGCTGTCCACGCAGTACAAGCTTCTCATTGAACAGAACGACAATTTGAAGAAGCAGTATAAGGCGGACGCAGATGCAACGATTCAGAAAGTAAACGACAGCTTTGCTTCCTATAAATCGATTATTACCGATACGGATTCCGAGGATTCTAACCTGCTCGCGAATCTCGAAGAAGCTTGGAAGACGTATGAGGCGACATATAATAAGACGATTGAGCTTTCCAAGCAGAACCTGTCCGTCGACCAGGTTTCCAGCTTCATGAAGCAGTCCGAGAAGTCGTACATGGCGATTCAGGCGAATATCGACTACCTCGTTCGCAATAATCATAGCGGTGCAGAGGATGCGAAGCAGGAAAACCTTGATCTTAGCAAGCAAGCAACACAATGGATTCTCATTGCGCTAGCGGCTGGCGTCGTACTCGTCGTGCTGCTGACCTGGTACGTACGCAATGCAATTTCGAAGCCGATTAAGCAAGCGGCCAAGGTCGTCAACGAAGTGGCGGACGGCAATCTGCTCGTCACGATGCCGAAGATTCGCAACAAGGACGAGATTGGCGCGTTGTTCGCATCGCTTAGCCTCATGATCGGCCAGCTGCAGACGGCGATGCGCGGCGTGCAGGAAGCGTCCGCAAGCATTGCTTCTTCTTCGCAGCAGATGCTCGCGATTTCGGAGCAGAATGCAAGCGCGTCGCAGCAAGCGGCGGAATCGGTATCGCAGATGGCTGAGGGCACGGAAGTGACGCTTCAGCGCTTCGAGGAAGTGAGCAAGACGACGCAGGATTTGGGCGAAGGCATCAACCGTATCGCGGAGTCCACTTCGGTCGTAGCAAGCTTGTCGGCGGATGCGAGCCGTGAAGCGGCTGTCGGTCTCGATGCCGTGAAGCAGGCGATGGTGAAGATGACCGGCATTTATGAAACCGTTCAGAAGACGGTGGAACAAGTCAACCAGCTCGAGCTGCATACGCGCAATATCGGCATGATCTCGAAGCTGATCGGCGAAGTGTCCAAGCATACGAACTTGCTTGCGCTTAACGCTGCGATTGAAGCAGCGCGTGCAGGCGAGCATGGCCGCGGCTTCGCAGTCGTTGCCGATGAAGTGCGCAAGCTTGCGCAGCAGACGTCCGAGGCAGTTGATGAGATTGATAGCGTGGTCAAGCAAGTAACGGACGATACACTCGTCGCGGTACAGTCCATGCACGCTACAGCAGTTGAAGCGGAAGAAGGGCTTCGCAGCGTCCGTGAAGCAGGCGAATCATTCGCAGGCATCGCCGCCGCATCGGAGCGGGTATCCGGCCAGGTGCAGGAGGTTGCTGCAGCTTCGGAACAGATGGCAGCAGGTTCGGAGCAGGTCATTGGCGCAATGAAGCGTCTGAAGGAAATCGCAAGAGACAGCTCGGAGACAGCGATGACGGTAGCGGCGACGTCCGAGGAGCAGACGGCATCTGCGGAGCAGATTGCATTGTCCTCGCGCTCGCTCAGCGAAATTGCGCAAGGCATGAACGAAGTCGCTTCGAAATTCAAACTATAAGTTATCGTTATAAAAACAACCTCCAACCCACTTGGAAAGAAAGTGGAATTGGAGGTTGTTTTGTTTTGGCTTCATGATGGCATGTCTTGATTGTCTGAAATGGTGTCTTAGAACGATGGCTTATGCTTCAAACTATAGCGGACCCCAGATATCATCTGGCGATACGCCGAGCTGTTCCGCAATGAGATGGGCGGTGAGCCGCTGCGGTTTTTTGATTTTGCCATTGCGGATGTTGGAGATCGTCGTTAACGAGATTTGTGTACTCTCCGCGAGCTTCGTCACCGTCATGTTCCGCTTCAGCATAAGCAAGCGCAGCTTGAAGGACGGGTCGCTCGTCTCATCCTGACTGTACTCTTCCATGGCGATCTTCATTTTCTTAGAAGGCTTGCCGGCCTCAGTCTGCTCGATCGCTTCGACCGTTAGAATGAGAATGGCGAAACAGCGGAATGTACCGTCTGCATAGAAGAAAGGCTTAATAAGTGCATAAGCGTTATACTGGTCTTCAAATAGCTGCAGCTTAAACGTAAGCGGCCGCGGAGCTGTATCGCCCCGGCTGCGGAGCGTGCTTAAGAATGCTCGAACGCGATCGCGATCACAGTCAGCGACGAATCTCTGGCCTGGCACCATGGAAATTGTCTGTCTGTCAAAGGGCATCGGTTCATGGTAGCTTCGCATCGAAGTAATGGAGCCTGTACTTGTCAAGATAAGTGACATCTCAATTCGCTGTTGGAGAAGAAAGTCATGAATCCACTTATGTTCCGAGCGGTCCTTGAGTGTAAGCAGATAATAGCTTTCATTCGCGTACCGAAGCGTCTTCAAATGTATCTCAGCGAATATATGGAAATCGCCCGGCATGACTAAGTCAAATTCAGCTTGCACTTCAGGCTTTCTGCCTGAAATGGTGACGCACATCCGGTCAATTAAAGGCCAAAAATCATTCGAAGCACTGTCAGGCATGTCCATCAGTTTACTGCCAATGAGATCTTCCTGCTTAAATCCTGTTGCATGGCAAAATGATTTTGTGCAATCATGAATGTATCTTGTGTTCTGCTGCTCGCGGATAATCAATATCGCATTTGCAGTATTTGCGAACATATCAACCATCATTGTGCATCGCACCCCTGCATGTGTTGTATGCCTATTATAACATATATTTATGTAAAGTGAGTGAAGTTAACATGATGCTCCATGTGACAAATGGCGACAGCACAGCGCAGCTTCTGCAAAAGTCCAGCATTTCTGGAACAATATTGCCTTGGCGCGAGAGCTGGATCGACGGTCCTGCCGCGCTGGATTGGTGGGAGGAGCAGGCTCAGCAAGCTCGTGCCGAATGGTTCGAGCGAGAGCTCGGCGTCCCTCAATTTCTGTATATTGAGCAGTGCAAGTCGCAGCAAAGCCAGCTCACGCAAGCCGTGATGGGCGGCGAAGAAATCGTTCTGTGGTTCGAGTATGATCTCTTCGATCAGGCGATGCTGGCAGCACTGCTTTATTGGTTCTCTAAAGCATTTGAATCTATTCCGCTGAACCTATCCTGGATTGTCGCGACCGAGGTGCCTGGCGTTGCGGATTTCCGCGGCTTAGGCCAGCTAAGTCCGGAGCAGGTGGCAGCGTTCTGGCCGCAGCGCAGGGAGGTCGCGACCGATGAGCAGGCTGCGGCAGCGCGTGCTTGGGCAGCTTATTCAGCTGCAGCTGATGCTTCCGATATTGACGGCCGCGAGGCGATCACGCATTGGCTCCGGCTAGACGGGGAGAAGCTGCCGGTGATGGCGGAGGCGCTTGCCTTCCAGCTGAAACGGCTGCCTTCTGAAGCGGATAGCCTCGGCATCGTGGAGCGGCTGACGCTGCAGGAGCTTGAGTCGGCGCTGAATGTTTCGCCTGACGCGGATGGCGTGACGCCGGATAAGCTGTTCGGCGCGGTCTCGTCGGCGCTGCCGATGCTAGGCATGGGGGACCTGTCGTACTGGTCCATGCTGAATGCAATGGCTGCCGGCGATGATCCTCTTATCCAAGTTAGCGGTGATAGGCCGCTGCCTGGCTTTGCTGCCGCGCATCCGATTAATTGGAAGCAATGGGCGATCCGGCTTGCACCAAGGGGGCAGAGATTGCTGGATTAAATTATCGTGAGTCGGGCATTCTAGCTAAGAATGGATGATTTTAGCAACCACAGAGGATGGATGTGCACGATATGCAGGATACAGCGTTATTGTTTCAGTTCGGGGATGCGAATGCAGCGCAGCTCGCAAGCTCGACATTGCAAGAGCTCGGCTATGATCCCGTTATTCAGCAAGGATCAAGCGTACATATTCATATCGAAGGCAGCGATCTGACCTCGGCGCTCGAGATCGCCCAGTCACATGGCGGACAGTTGGCGGTGCAGTCCTCGATTCCGGATATTGAGCTGACGAATGATGCTTACAATATGGCGAACATTACGATCCCGGCGCATGTCGTGAATGAGGATCTGGTCGCCCAAGACGAGACGCAGAGCGGTTACAAGAATTGGGATGATGATGCGCCGGCAGAGGATGACTACTTCCCTGACGACGGTTCGTACGGTTACTTCTCAGGCGACGTACATACGTAAGCAGAAAAAGCTGACAAGCGATACTCCATCGTCTGTCAGCTTTTCTTATTGAAGTGCGGCATTCGTGCCGGCTGTATAGCCTGTCGTGAATGCGGCCGTAATATTGTATCCGCCTGTATAGCCGTGTATATCGAGCACCTCGCCGCAGAAGTAGAGTCCTCGCTTCAGCTTCGATTCCATCGTCTTCGGATCGATTTCCTTCAAATTCACGCCGCCGCCAGTGACAAAAGCATCCTCCAGCTTCAGCGTCCCGTATGCGCGTAGAGGGAATGCCTTGATCAGCTTCGCAAGCCCAAGCCATGCTTGCTTCGGAATGTTGTCGTATGTCAGCTGCTCGTCGAGCTCCGAGGCTGCTAGCAGAAGGGGGATCAAGCGCTCCGGCAAGTAGCCCTTCAGCACGTTCTTGATCGACTTCTTATGCTCGGATTTGGTTAGCTGCAGCGATTCGGTATACACCTCGTCGGCGCTTTTGCCCGGGAAGAGGTCGATGGTCAGGAGGACATTGCCGCCGCCGGCTTGTTTCAGCTGCTTCACGACAAACTGGCTGCAGCGCAGCGCAATAGGGCCGGATACGCCGAAATGCGTGAAGATCATATCGCCTTCATGCGAAATGAGCTTCTTGCCCTTCGCATTCCAGACGGAGAGGCCTACATCGCGAAGCGACAAGCCTTGCAGCTCCTTGCTCGCGATGAACGGCTCGTTCACCGTAATCGGCACCTCGGTCGGGAACAGCTCCGTAATCGTATGCCCCGCTGCTTCCGCCCATGGATAGCCGTCGCCGGTCGAACCGGTATGCGGTACCGATTTGCCGCCGACAGCCACAATGACGCTTCGGCTGAAGATGACTTCGCCGGATGCGGTTGTGACACCTTGCACGCCGTCCTCGGTGAAGTTTACCTTTTTCACAGGTGTATTCACACGAATGTCGACGCCTTGCCTCCGCACCTGATTAATGAGGGCATCGACGACGGACTTCGCTTTGTCCGAGATCGGGAACATGCGGCCGTTATCTTCTTCCTTCAGTCGAATGCCAAGGTTCTCGAAGAAGGCAATAATGTCCTTGTTGCCGAAGTTTGCGAGCGAGCTGTGCAGGAACCGTCCGTTCCCTGGGATGTTCTTAATAAGCTCGTCGATGTCTTTGTTATTCGTTACGTTGCAGCGACCTCCGCCGGAAATGCCAAGCTTGCGGCCAAGCTTGTCGCCTTTATCCAGGAGCAGGACCTTTGCGCCATTCTTGCTGGCTGCAATGCCTGCCATTAAGCCTGCAGAGCCGCCGCCTATTATAATTACATCATATGTCATAGGTATTAACCCCCTATTGGTGCTTTTTGTAGAACGATGCAGACTGCCGCTACCTATCATACTATCCAGCAAATTCCCCGTCTACACGGCAATTGGAATGAAATCTTCTAACTCGCTACATTGTCAAATAGCGCCACCTGTGCTTTAATCGGGATAACAGGTAAAATTTGAACTAATAACTGGATATTTGGAAGGGTGGGATACTACTTTGTGTGGAAGCTAATGCTCCTGCAGATTCTTGTCGCATTATTGCCAGTCTTCGTCTTCCAGATCTGGTTTGACTACTCAAAGCCACGCAAAAACATCCTGCTCCTCATCACCTCGGTGTGCGCATCAAGTATGATTATGGCACTGTGTATTTGCTCGGAAGTGAAAGATTTTGATCTGGATTACCGCTATGTACCTATGATTATCGGCTCCTTGTATGGCGGTGTTGGCATAATGTTTACGCTAACCGGGATTTTCGCCGCATCGGAACTGTTCTTCATGCATGGCGACTGGGGGTTCATCGAGATTGGCGGCGCAATGCTCTTAATGCCTTTGATCTATAAGTATCATAAAGGCTTTCTGGATTTGTCGAAAAGGCGCAAGCATACCATAGTGCTTGGCATAACGGCAGGCATTCTTGTCATAAGGGCTTCCTCATTCATATATTACTATCATGTGGAGCATCCTCAGCTTACCACTTCCGAAATCACTCACCTCATTCTTCATGAGCTTGCTTACTTCTTAGTTATGTGGCTGTTTGTCGTATTCTCGGAAAGTCTGCTCCGCAGAGAGGTGATCGCTCACCAGCTCAAAGGAGTAACGAATAATTACCGCATCGAAGTGCAGAAGCTGCAGCAGTTTATCGACGAGACGCCGCTTGGCGTTATTTTCGTCGATTCAGACGGGGTCATTACTCATATTAACGAGATGGCGATTCATCTGCTGCGGGACAAGTTTGGCGGCAAATTGCGGCATGAGCTCCTGGGGCAGCATTTTACGATTATGTACGATCATATCGAGAAGGATGTGCTCGGGCGGATGCTGCATCAAGCACTCAATGGGCATAAGCTTTCGACGGAATATGTGGAGGAGCAGGGTAAAATCTACCTGAACTCCGGCATTTGCGTGCGCGATATTCAAAATAACGTCATTATCGGTGCGGCACTCATCGCGCATGATATTACCGAGCTTAATCGGCTGCGGGCGGAGCTTGGGCGGATGGAACGGCTTAGCCTCGTCGGACAGATGGCTGCCAGCATTACGCATGAGATTCGAAATCCGATGGCGGTTATCCGCGGCTTCGTTCAGCTGATGAAGGAACGCAGTCCGGGTGAACAGCATGAGTATTACCGGATCGTCATGGAAGAGCTGGACCGCGCGAACAGTATCATTAACGACTTCCTGTCACTTGCGCAGAACCGGATCGTCGAGAAGGAGAATTGCTCGCTGCACGAGATTATTAATGAAATTATGCCGCTCTTGATGGCGGATGCGAATATGCGGGGCCAATCGATCGAGCTGCATCTAGCTGAACGGATTCCTACTCTTATGCTGAATGAGAAAGAGATGAAGCAGCTGATATTGAATTTGGCGCGGAACGGAATGGAGGCTATGGACCAGCATGGTGTGCTCCGACTGGAAACGACGGCCTATCCGGATTATGTAGAGCTGTGCGTTACAGATAACGGCAGCGGCATTCCGTCGGAGCAGCTCGGTCGGCTGTTCGAGCCATTCTACACGACGAAGACGCGGGGAACCGGTCTTGGCCTGCCTCTGTGCCTTAGCATAGTAGAAGGTCATGGCGGCGAGATCGCGGTCGACTCGACGGAAGGGACGGGCACCACGTTCAAGGTAAAGTTTGATCGGACCCGGAATTACTATGGAGCAGCAACTCCGATTGCTGCTGGAGTGCATCTTGCATAGAGGGAGCGTGTGCGCTTGCCTGAAGTTATTGCACTTGGACCACTGCGGCTAGATGCCGTATTGCTTGCTGCTCTGATTGCTGGAGCTGCAGGGTTTCTAGCTTTTAAAATAAGACTCCGGAGGCTTGCAGGTTCGGAGCAGTCGGAGCAGTCAAAGCAGTCGAAGCAGGCGGAGCTTTGGGAGCGCCTCTATGTGAATACCGCGATAATAACGCTGCTTTGCTGGAAGCTGCTGTTTCTGCTGCGCGCTCCTTCCATGCTGTGGGAGCGACCAAGCTCCCTAGTGATTGTGCGCGGCAGTGGCTTCGATGCGTTAATCGGTCTAGCCGCCGCAATCATCTATGTCGCTTATGTGCGTTACCGTACGCGGATTGCTGGCTTGCTGATGCTCGATATGTGGCCTTTTGCCATACTTCCGGCTTGTCTCGTATGGACATTGCTGACGAATGTGCCGTATGGACTTGGTTATACGGTGCTGTATGCGATTCTGTATGTTGTTCTGCTGCGGGTTGATGCCGAAGCGGGGAGCGGCAGATTCGCTTCCATTGCGCTGCTGGGCTCTGGCATCGGCGGGCTTCTCGTAAGCTTGTTTGCCCCTTATCCGCCCGGTGTCGTGCCGAGTTTAACGTTTGGACTTACCTCGCTGCAGTGGCTTTTTATCGGGGCTGGCTTGGTCGGCTCGCTCTTGCCTGTGAAGGATAAGGAGACGGAGAGCCGCGCATACTAGCCTTGGAAGGGGGTGCCAGCAATGGTAAACAACAATCAAGGTTCGCGCGGGATTTCTGCAGAACAGAAGTCTCAGGCGAGCAAGAATCAGAGCGGCAATGGAAAAGCACCGGAGTCGGAAGGCTACGATAAGAAGTTAGACGGCCCCAATCGTCCTTCAATCTAAGGAGGTTAGACGGGGATGAGCGATCAAGATAAGATGGGCAGCGCTGATGATCCGGCGCTTGATCCGTATGAAATTAATTTCCTGCCGGGCTTTCGGCAGGGCCGCGGACCGAGCGCGCCATTCGTGAATGAATTCGGCGTGACGATCGGCGATCATCAATATGAGTCGCCGGAATCGCCTCTCAACCAGTGGTCGGAGGAGACTGATCCAGCTGTCATGGCAGGCGATCAGTGGGTCCATCCGTTCAAGGACATCGGCTTTCTGACGAGCGAGAACCGGGACTATTTTGAGCAGGGGATCGCGCCTCAGAGCGGCATCTTCACGCATCCCGATAAGAACGTCGCGACGGGGGTTGAGGATGGCGTTGATCCGGCGAAAGGTGAACAATCCGGTAATTGAGAGAGCAATCGGGCGATAGCCTGGTTGCTTTTTCTTTGCTTTCATTTTCAGCGAGCAGTATAATAGAAAGAAAATGAACTCATAAGGAGCGATTACACATGTCGATGTCTTTTGAACGATACATGCTTGATATGGTACAGCCGATGCGCGATGATCTTACACGTCTTGGAATTGAGGAGCTCCGCACGCCTGAGGATGTTGAGGCGAAGCTGCCGGGCGCGAAAGGAACTGCGCTTGTTGTTGTGAACTCCGTTTGCGGCTGTGCTGCAGGCCAATGCCGTCCAGGCGTGGCGCAAGCGCTGCAGAACGATCTTACACCAGACCACCTGTTCACGGTATTCGCAGGTCAAGATAAAGAAGCTACGGCAAAAGCGCGCGAATATTTCGCACCGTACCCGCCATCCTCGCCTTCCATCGCACTGATGAAGGATGGAGAGCTGGTACACTTCATCGAGCGCCATCAAATTGAGAACCGTTCAGCTGCCGATATCGCTGCAGATTTGACTTCTGCCTTTGAACGGTTTTGCCGTTAAGAGGTGAATTGCTTACGATGAGTCTACAAGGGGAAATCATCAAGCAATTAGGCGTGAAGAGCGAGATCGATCCGCAGGCGGAGATTCGCCGCCGGGTGGATTTCTTGAAAGAGTATGTGCTGAAGTCGGGCACGACCGGGCTGCTCATCGCCATTAGCGGCGGTGTGGACAGCGCGGTTGCTACTGGGCTTTGCAAGATCGCGACTGACGAATTGTCCGCTGAGACGGGCAGAGATTATATGACGCTTGGGGTGTTCCAGCCTTACGGCGAGCAAGTGGATATCGCAGACAGCTACGCGGTAGCGGATGCGCTTGGTTTGAAGCACCGCGTCGAGACGAACATTCAGGAAGCGGTCGATGAGATTGCGCTTGAGGCGGAGCATAGCCTGAAAGCAATCGGCATCTCGCGCCACCTGAGCCGCGGCGGCAAGGGCAACGTGAAAGCCCGCATGCGGATGGTGACGCAGTACGCGCTCGCGTTCGAGCTGAACCTGCTCGTTGTCGGCACCGACCATGCGTCCGAAGCCATTACCGGCTTCTACACGAAGTGGGGCGACGGCGCGGTTGACATCACGCCGCTCAGCACGCTGAACAAGCGGCAGGTTCGCCAGCTGGCAGCCGTGCTCGGCGTGCCGGAGACGGTCATCACGAAGGCGCCGACCGCTGGCCTCTGGGAGGGCCAGACCGACGAGACGGAGCTGGGCATCACGTACGATGAGAACAGCGACTACCTCGAAGGCAAGCAAGTAAGTGACGCCGCGCGTGAGAAGCTCGAAAAGCAGTTCGTGCGTACCGCGCACAAGCGGGACCCGATCCCTGGTATTTAAGATTTGGTGGTGAACCCCCTCCGGTGGATGGAGGGGGTTTTTGTTGTGTGCCACGCATGGCGATTAACTAGGCGGTGAAAGTCCGCTGTGGGGGCTTGTAGTTGCCAACCACTAGCCAAGAGCAAGGGTGTCCATTGTGAGGTGGAATCTGAAGGAAGCTGGAGGCAAAATTCCGACCCGAGGAACACGAATATCATCAGGCATAGGACACGGGACGAGTTTGCAACACATAACGAAGTCCAATTAACTACACGGACGTGCCAATGTAAATGATGCGGGTGCATGGAAGGAAAGTGAATCGTCTTACCGTGGGAGGTCTCATGGACGTGAGGAGATTCATTTCGAATTACGGTTGAAACAAGAT
>NZ_QTTN01000029.1 GCF_003386535.1 Paenibacillus taihuensis | reverse complement strand
GTAACTTTTTCTTTCGCGTAAAGTCTTTTTCGGGGTTTTTGACATACAGTGCTGGTGCGGCTGACATTTCTTGAATAAGGGATGTCAGCTTTTGTTTTAGTGAATTCGCGTACGTATTCATGGGCGAAACCTCCTCGTTTTTTCAAGGGGCTTCGCCACACATTTTCAACTGCTTGTCAAGTTCTTTTACTCTTTTTCACGCAAAAAAGGAGCAGGCTATCTTTCGATAACCTGCTCCTTTGCATAGATATTTGGTTCAACACCTTAACTTAATGACATTGTCCCCCAGGGATACTCTTTCGCTAAGCTCAACTCTGCCTACTTCGCCGCAAGGCGAACGACAAGCCTATCATCTACTTTGGCGTGTTTGCGAGACCGAACAAGCTGCATGCCGTCAAGTTCTTCTACCGCGTAATCATCGCTCGGAACGATGTCACGCCCCGCCGTTACGAATGCGATGACATCCTCCGGCTGGGTCAGGCGGAAATCGATGCTGTCATCCGCTACCTCTGCAATTTCCGCAGTAGCATACACAATCCGCACGTCGCCGAAGCTTACGTTCAGCGGCAGCATGACGCCGTCCTTGCTCGCGATATGCAGGCTTTGCCCGCCGAGCAGCTTCTCGCCCTGCTCATACAAGTGCAGCTCCTTGTCAAAGCCGTCCATATTGAGCACGTGCAGGAAGCGCTCGCCCTCCGCATTCACCGTCGACGTTGTGAACAATCCCATGTAGGGATTGTCATGCGTGAGGCCAGCCACAGCGCCCAGCCGCTCAAGCGCAGTGCGGAAAAGCTGCACATCGCAGCTGTTGTACGCCGCGGCAATTACAACCGCGCGTCCCTTGCCAACGCTAGCTTCTACGCCGCACGCCGCGTCAGAATCATACAACCGCATGATGACCTCATGCGGTCCCGGCTCGAGCAGCTGGGCGAAGTGCGTGTGCACCTCCGCACGTCCGGCTGCCCAGCCGCAAGCGACAATGGACGGCCACGAATGCGGGCCGTTCACAACTGCCCCGACCATGCGGATACCAAGCGCGTCGCTCAAAATCGTACACGGCTTGCCCTCCATATCGTACTGAGGCACCTCGCCATACAATAACAATCCGCCGCCAGTTACCACATAGTCGGCTAGCTTCCGCTGGATGTCCGCGCTCAAGTACCGAGCGCAAGGAAGTGCCAGCACAGGCGTCTCCTCTGCCAGCAGCGGCTTGTTCTGGATGTCGACCGAGCTGAACCGGTAGCCTGCCAGCAGCATGGAACGGGCCATAATCTCCCAGCCGCCGCTGCTTCGGTTCGCTTCGATGTTTCGAACGATGTCCGCCATCCGCACGCTGCCAGGATAGCGATACTCGGTCATGTAATAGTCCGGGATGAACGCGAACGAGACCGCATCCCGTTGTTCCTTCATCACCGCGAGCTTATCTCGCACCGCCATCATCGTCTGAATGGCGCGCCTCATCCGAGGATAGGTGTAATTAAGCTCGCCTTCCGGACTGATCGGCGCTGCGAACCCATGCCGTTCACCCGTGAACGCGACCCGGTCATTGCCGTCACCGAGCTTCTGATCCATCCGGTAATTGATGCCGCCGGTCAGCAAGTAATAGTTGATCATGCGGTTGCCCTGCGCGATGCACATCCGAGTTTTGAAATCAGCTGCCGATACGTCGTACCGACCGCCGAAGGTATTGCCGTAATTCCCGTCCCCGCACTCGAATTCCAGTGAAGTGAGCGGCTGATCCGGCAAATGAACGGCCTCCATGAAGCCGTTGATCAAGTACAGATCCTGAAAATTACTTACGGTCAAATCGCCAAAATAAATATCAGACCCGGAAACGTATCCCTCTGCCTGCGTGTAGGATTCATACAGCTGGCTGATGCCGATCGGATACGTAAATCCGCGGCCGCCGCCCGTTCCGTGAATGTTCACGAAGAACGGTACGCCCCTCACGCCAAACTCCTCCGCATAGCCTCGAAGCACTGCCACATAGCGTGCGAACCGATCTCGCATGTAATAGCCGAGGTCCCCTAACAATTCAGCCGAATAGCTCTCATTCGGCGAGCGAATTGCATCAACTCGCACCAACGCATCCTCCAGTGCAAAAGGATAACGCTGCGCAAGCACCATGTCATCGTACTTGCGGCCAAGCCATTCCGCGAAGTCCGCGATAACATGCTCCGTCAGGTCCGGACAATTGCTAACCCACGAGAGCATGCCGATCTCATTATCAAGCTGCACGCCGATGATGTTCCCGCCAGCTGCCGCATCTTCCGACGCCACAACTCCGACTCCCGCACCAGCCGCCGCAGTTCCCGTCCCATACAGGCGCGGCGCAACAATAGCCATCACCGCCGCATACCAGTTTCGGGCGGCCGCCAAGAAGCTCGGCGCCATATAATCGATCGTGCGCGTCGTTGCCGCAGCACCGTCCCAGCCAACCGGAATCACTTCCGGATGCTTCTCGTACACCCAGAACGGGATGCCTTCATTCTTCATCTCCGCCATGATGAACGGACCTGGACGAACGAAGAAATACAGCCCATTGTCGCGGCAAAGATCAATAAATCCGCCCAGGTCCAGCTCCGGCCGACTCCGCCCGTCCAGATCGAATTGACCTTCAATCGGCTCATGACAGAGCCACGGCACATAGGAAGCGACCGCGTTGCAGCCCGCATCCTTCAGCTTGTCGATGCGGTCCTGCCACTCGCTTCGCTGCAGCCGATAATAATGCACCTCGCCGCACATGATGAGCGTCGGCTTGCCGTCGATAATGATTTGCTTATCTCGAATCTGTATCATTCGCCTGAATTCCCCTGACTCTAGCTGTATTTTATAGGTGAAACTTGCCGCCTGCCCCGTTTCCCCATGCGGTTACAGTTTAATCGCCGTCGACACGGAAGCTGCGATAACCTCTTCCTCTGTCACTTCCCGCTCCAATTGATCGGAGAGATAGATCCCCTCGCTAATCAGGATCGTCTGCAGCGCGATATCTGCTGTCGGAAGCAGCTCGACCCGTCCTTGAAGCGCAGCGATCCAGTGCTTTTGCGACGAGTCGTACGCATCGGTATTCTCGCGAAGCTGGTGCCATCGGTAATTGGCATAGCCGAGGTCAAAGGTCGCATCCATATCCATGTCCGCCACCTGCGTATGATAGCTGAATGGCGTATTCCCTTGGCTTGTATGCCCCGGGAAGCGAATACCGCCAACGTTACCGACGAGGCTGCTGCCCTCGAAGCCGTTCAAATGAATCGCCCAAGCCTCGATAATATCGAGCGTCAGTCCGCCTTCGAATCGAACGAAGCCAACGCCGAGCTCTTCCACGTCGAAACCGCTGATTTCTCTGCGTTTCTCGTCCATCGCCACCTCTTGATACGTTTTGCCGGTAATCGTCTTCACCTTCGGCAAACCCATCACGTAGAGCAGCTGCGAGATGCGGTACACGCCCATATCGAACAAAGCGCCGCCCGAAGCGACCGCTTTGCGGTTAAATTCCTTCGTTGCATAGCCATCGACGAAAGGACGGCCCCGTCTGCGATGCCCCGTCGAGCGCGCATGGTACAGCTTGCCGAGCTTGCCGTCATCGATCAATGCTTTTGCAGCCATCGTCTCAATCTGATAGATGAAAGCTAACTGCACATGCAACTTTTTGCCGACTCGCTTCGCCGCATCAAGCATCGCCTTGCCGTCCGCATAGGAGCCGGCAATCGGCTTCTCGCAGTACACATGCTTGCCTGCTTCCAAGGCTGCGATCGTAACCGGTGCATGCAGATTATTGTGCAGACAGACATCGATGGCGTCGAGATCATCGCGCTTCAGCAGCTCGCGAAAATCCGTATAGGTATGCGGTACGCCGAATTGCTCTGCCATGTTCTTCAGCTGTGTCTCATTGGTGTCGCAGAGCGCAACGACTTCCGCGCCTTCGATTTCCTCATACTTCTCCAAATGATCCTTGCCGATCAAGCCTGCGCCGATAATGCCGATTCTGATTTTCCGCTGCTCACCCATCTGCTACACCCCCAGCTTCTTCGCTTGCATCAGATTGTACGTGTTGCGCGCTGTCGCATACTGCCACGCCACTTGCGAATACTCGTTCTTCGACGAGTGATGCTCGATGCCGAGATGCCCTTTATAATCAACGGCCTCCAAGAGCGCAATCTTCTCCTCGCAGCTCGGGATGACCCAAGCAGCCAGATGCGTGTGGAACGCATACTTCGCACAGAGACGGTCGCCGTTCTCCTTCTCCGAATCCCAGTTCTCGAAGTGCAGCAGAATGCCGAAGTTCGGATGATCGACCGCTTCCGCCAGCTTGCGGATATTTTCCGGGTCGCGGGAGGTTCCCCAGTGATTCTCAGGCCCGACCATAAAGCCATGCTCGGCAGCAAAATCGCAATATTCCTTGTAACGCTTCACCGTATATTCGAACTGCTCATCCGACATTTCGAGCGTGCGGCCGCCCATATCGATCCGAACCGTCTGCGCACCAAGAATCGCCGCTGCACGAAGGTTATCCAGCCCGTTCCGGTAAAATTGTTCGCGCTTCTCCGGGTCTACGTCCCATACCTCCGCCGCATCAACACACAGATTGGCAACGTACATTTCCCTCTCATCCAGCGCTTCCCGAAGCTTGCGTAAGTAGTCGTCTTCAAAGCTCTTAAACATCATGTTCCAAATATCTGCCGAATTCAGGTGATACCGGTACTTGACCGTTTCGAAATAGCCAAAGAGGTCGATCTTGCCTTCGCTGTGCAAACCGTGAAACGAATAAGATGGAATGGAAAATTTCATGTACATCACCCTCCTAATTTAGTTCGGTTTCTTTCTCGCGAATCTCACATAATGCCATACCACGCTGAACATGCGCATTTCTCATAAAATAGTCCCAAACGAGTCCGCTTCGATAATTCTCGATCATGAGCAGCGTAATGCCCTTATCGATACCGATGACATCCTCTGCATAATACGGCGGAGACACGTCGAGGTTGTAGCTGTCCTTGAAGCCGTAACGCCCCCAGAGCTGCGGGTAGTTCTCGTAGTAATTCCGAAGCGCGCTCAGCACTTCCTCCGGCATAAACACGATCGAACCCGCCGCGCCTGCCGGTGGAACCGTGCCATCGGGTTGATGCTGATCATTGCTGCTGTTCAGCCCCGATGGAGCTGTGCCATAGCGGCCGCTGTAACCGTTCGGACCGTCACATGCCGTCAAGCCCCACGCATCCGGACCAAACGTACGGAATTCTGAGGCGTGCGCGATGCAATAATCCCGGTTCGCCTTCGTCGCGATGACCGAATTTTGCCACCAATCCACGTTGTCGCGGTCTACCTTCCCTCGAAGGTCGAACCAGGCATGGGAGAACTGAAAGGTGAACAAGGAGCCGAGCCAGGTGTAAATGAACGGAGGGTTATCCCCGAATGTGCCGTACTGGCGGCCGAAGTCATAGAACATGCTCGGATCGACCGGATGCGTAGGCGATGCAGCCGCGAGGAAGTACATCATGAACTGCTCGGCATACAAATCCCAGCGGGCGAAGAAGCCGCGTTCCGGCGCATAGCCCATGTAGAACTGGTTGTACTCCGGATTGCGGTACCATGCCCAATCAACCCGTTCATAGAGTCGCTGCGCATACTCGCGGACATCGCAGCCGAAATATTCGCCTGCTGCGATGGCACCGCACACCGCGATGGCGGTATCGATGACGGATACTTCGCAATTGTCGTGCCGACGCGCTGTCTTCATATTCAGAAAATGATAGAAGAACCCGTTCACTTGCTCCGCATGCTCAAGCAGCGTGTTCAGCGTGCCAAGCGCGCGCTCATAGCCTTCCGCTCGCGATATCCAGCCTCGTCCTACTCCGATCATGATCGCCGTGAGGCCGAAGCCGACAGATGCGACACTGCACATATCCGAGTCTCCTGGCGCCCTGTCCACAATGAGGCCGTACCCCGGACTCGCTTTGTCCGTATTCGCCTCCTCCCAGAAGAAGAGGAAGCTTCGCTTGCTCTCTAGATCGAGAAGTTGTTCATCGGTCAACGTCATAGATGTATGCCTCCTAAAATCGAAAAATGCTTCGCTGCTTGGCGGCGACAGCTTTTTTGCGAGCTAATCGAAAAATGCGTCACTGCTTCGCAGTGGCAGCTTTTTTGCGAGCCAAAATAAAAAAGAATCCATTCGCGTCACTCCGCCCCTGCCGCAGAACTGCCCCACTTGAGGGCAATTCCGAGACATTGGCATAGCTGCATGGATTCTTCGTTAGCCTTACGATGCGGGTCATATCCACGCTAGTTCAAGCTAAACTTTCAAACTACTCGCCAGTAATACCTGTCTTATCTACAACTTCAACGAATCGCTTCTGCGCGAATAAGTAGAGGATGAGCAGCGGCAGCACGATAAGCAGCGTGCCTGCCATCCGGATCGATTCGTTGATGTTCTGATGCTTGCCGCCTACCGCAGCGCCTCCGCCATATAGTCTGGAGAACGAATCGTTGAACGTTTTCAGCATCAGCGGCAACGTCGTCATGCTGTCTCCAAGGTACAAGGAGGTGAGATACGTTTCATTCCAGTGCCATACCGTCGAGAACAGCATGACGACCACGATCGCCGGCGTCGAGATCGGCAGAATGACAGTGAAGAAGGTGCGGATAAAGCCTGCGCCGTCCATCTGTGCCGCTTCCTCCAGCGATGTCGGAATCGTACGGAAGAACTGCATGTAGATGAGGATGAACAGCACCCCTTTAATGCCTTGGCCGAATATCGTCGGAACGATAAACGGCAGCGACGATCCAAGCATGTGATAATCGTTGAACATCAGGTAGAGCGGAATCATAACGACCTGCGACGGCACGATGAACGTGATCATCATGAGGCCGAATATGATGGACTTCCCCGGGAAGCGGAACTTCGCCAGTCCGTACCCGACAACCGCGCAGGATACGGTCTGCCCGATCGCGGGCACGACGGAGTTCAAGACCGAATTCCAGAACGTATCCATGTAGTTAAGCACATGCCAGGCTTGCACGAAATTCTCGAGGTACAGCTTCTGGGGAATCCAGAGCACCGTCGGATCGAGCAGATCGTTCAAGCTCTTAAAGCTTTGCGAGACGAGATACAGAATCGGATATAAGTAGATGAATCCGACGCTAATGAGCAGCGCATATACGAAAAGCTTGAATACGAGGCCGTCATTCCCTTGTCTGCCGAACGCAATCCGCTTGATGCGGTTGTAGATGGCGAGCAGCATCGTCTTCTGCAGCAGCGATTGATGAAGCTTCACCTTTTGCAGCTTAGCTGTCGGTTCCATTACGCCCTCCTCCTTCTCGGTCTTACGTTGACGTCTTCGTTATTCCGGAACAACAGCAGAATAAGCATCAGGAAGACGAAGATAACGCCGAAGTAAATCCACGCGAGTGCGGTTGCATAGCCGAACCCCGTCGTCAGGTTGAACATGTTGTCCTTAATCAGCGTAATGACATCGCTGAACGAGTTCGTGAACAGGTCCACCGTCGTATAGATCATGTTGACCGCAATGAACGGCTTGATTGCCGGCAAAGTCACCTTCCAGAAGCTGACCCAAGGCGAAGCGCCGTCGATGGAAGCCGCCTCATATACCTGCCGGTTCACCTTCTGCAAGCCTGCGAGGAAGATCAGGATTTGAACGCCGGAGAACCACAGAATGAGAATGAGCTGCTGGATCAGGCTGATGATCGGGGACGACCACGCCGGACTCAAATTGTCTTTGATAATCTCAATAATGCCGTACTTCTCCACAAGAGGCATCGCCGTCGCGCCTTGGCTGAACAGCTCGTTGATCACTTCGCCGCTCGTAATGACAACCGGCAGGAAGAAGACGGCGCGGAACAGCCCTTTCATCCGAATCGGCTGGTTAATGAGCAGCGCGACGAGCATCGAGAAGACGATAATGATCGGGATCATGCCGATCGCCGTCTTAATAAAGAGCAGCAGCTTCTCGACGAATTCCGGATCGGATAGGAATGCGTACTTGTAGTTGTCGCCTTTGATATACTCCGTCACA
This sequence comes from Paenibacillus taihuensis, assembly GCF_003386535.1. Classification (GTDB taxonomy): domain Bacteria; phylum Bacillota; class Bacilli; order Paenibacillales; family Paenibacillaceae; genus Paenibacillus_Z; species Paenibacillus_Z taihuensis. Next base: position 77,254 of record NZ_QTTN01000029.1, on the reverse strand, counting down.
ATGCCATCCGCACTAATCGTAACCTTGTGGAAGCTGAGATAGGTCGAATAGTAAATCGGATAAGCCATGAATAAGATGAAGCCGACTATCCAGGGCGACACCAGCGCGTAGCCGGTGAGCGCTTCCCTCATCTTTTTGGTCATTTTCAAGCTTACTCACCTCCAATGATGACGAAGCTCTTCGCCTTGACGCTGACTCCGTTATAGCTGTAATCGTTCGACGTATAGTTCACGACAATCTCGATGCCATTCGAATATTTTACCGCTGATAGCCCGTAGTCCGGCACTTCGCGCGATTCAATCGTTGCATCCTGCACCTGCCGCAGCGCTTGATTCATCGCTTTGTACATTTCGCTCAATGGCTGCTCAAGGTCCGTATATTGCGTTGTGAGCAAGTCTACGGAAGGCGTATCTCTCAGCTTCCAATAGGGCTCATACGTAAGCAGGTAGGACGGATATTGTCCGTAATCAATCATGCGCAGCGTATCCTCGCGCGGATTGGAAGACGAATTGGACGGGTTCGCAAAATAGTCGATATACCCATGCAGCACGGTCTGCATGAACGGAACGGTGTCGGTCTCATACATATACTGGGATGAGCCGTTATCGATCCCGAACAGCGTGTCAGCATATTTCCACATGTAGTCGTTGGCCTGGTAGATCGCCAATTCCTTCAAGCTGCCCTTGAATCCTTCGGCTAGCTTACGGTAAGCTTCCGCGGACTGCTCGCGGGTATATGGATGCTTCTTGTTATAGTCCGAGACGAGCACCGTACCGGTCCAGTCAAGCGCAATGCCATCCACGCCGAGCTTCTTCATCGACTCGGTATCATCCTTCGCCAGCTTCATCGCTTTGCCAGGGTTAATGTCCCGAGCCATAATATCATCGAAGAAGCTGTCCGAGCCCCAGCCGAAATACGGGAACTCATTAATTTCGTTGTTCAGCGCGCGAACCGCATCCGAACGGAAGTTGAGCAGATTCGAGTTATCGAAGGCGATCGTATAGTTGTTGGTCAGATAAAGCGGGATCCCCTTGCCCGCCAAGTACTTCTGGAGGTCTTTCAATCCCGAAGCGCCGCCGAGCTTGGACTCCACCGGGAATTCTGCCGGACGCTTGCCGTTCCATCCGCCCTTGTTCCAGCCGTCGAGGACGGTTTTCATATTCTTAATCCCGTCTTTCATCAGCTCGTCGACGATCTTCTTCGACTGCGCGAAGGTTGTCATCGGCACGACCTGCGCCCCGAACGTGCTCGCTTCCGTTTCCCCGCCGAGCAGACGAAGCTGCAGCGGAATATCCGCATTGCTCTTCTCTTTCTTCTCCTTGGTCAGCTCGCCTTTGTTCTGCAGATAGGTCCGGTACGATTTTGCCATTCCGATATAATCCGCATCTTGACCGCCGAGAAACTCGTAACGGACTTGACGGTCTGTCTTGATCGGATCCTTCTGGAAGGTGTTGTAACCGCCCATGGTCTTGCTCGTAGGCTGGAAGTAACCGTAACGAATCTCAAACTTCGGCGACACCCAGTAGAAATCCGTGCTGAGACCGCTAGGGTAAGCGACAATCTTCGCATTGTATCGGCCGTCCTCAATAATTCCGAGCACGCCGTTCTGCTTCGTGCCATGTACGACGCCAAATACAGGAACCGACGATCTGCCTGTTGCCGAGTCGAGGCTGTCGGACGAATAATCCGTGCCATAGATCTTGGCGACATAAGGCTCGTCAAACTGAATATGCGACTTCGAGAACCGAATAAGCGCCCCGCTTCGGTCGGGAATGAACATATAGCCCGGAATATCCGCTTTATGCACTGCGCCCATGAATGGATACGGCTGAATGGAAGCCAGCTTCTCCGCGCCTTTCTCCCACATCGACTTCTGCGGGATGGAAACGACGAGCGAGTCGCCGTCCAGCTTCACCTCAAGCGACAAGCCAGCCTTGATCGCTGCAAGCGTAATATCGATGCGTATCCCTTGCTCGATCGGCTCGACCTTGTCGACTTTTCCGCCGAGCGACATGTAGCTCGCGCTGCTCAGCATCTCATCCGCCGTATAATACTCGAGCAGCAGAGGCGACTTAATCGCGGTCTGCCATTCCTCATTCAGATTGGCATTCGCAAGGTCCGCGTCTGACGGCATGGATGCCCAGACATAGCCGGTTGCCTTGTTCTTCACCATAATCGCAAGCGTCTTGCCAGCCATGTAGAGCTCCAGCCCATTCGACTCGCCGATCTTCTTATAGTCTGCCGGGATGGTGCGGCTGACCACAGCCGCGGCCGCTTGCTCTGGCATCGTATAGTTGTTGGCACGGTAAGGGAATGCGCCTTCCTTCTTATTGAGAACGATTTTGCTCTGACCAAGAGTGGCCTGCGGCTCAACTGTCGCTCCGTATGCGAATTGGTATAATCCGAACGCCGCCAAAGCACCAGCTGCAACCCATACAATCGGTTTCTTGTTAGTGGACACGCAAATTCACCTCTTGGAATAACGAGTAAACAAATTCCCATACCTGGTTCGACAAGCCGAATAGGATGAACGCAACGAATGCCATAATGAGCATTCCAATCAGTGTGAGAATGATGTTTCGGACCGATTCTTTAATCTCGTAGCCGTGGATCTCTTTCACCATAATGAAGATGAGCACCGCGCTCCACAGCAGGATGAAATCGTAGGAGTAGTTATAAATAACGCCTTCCATCAGCGTCAGCGCCCGCGAAATAATAGCCAGCGGAATCGCGAAGATGATGTACGGGGACAGAGCGTAAACCGTCCCTTTGTAGATGTTCTTGAAGCTGCCTTCACCGTCATTGATGACGCTGACGAGATAGTTCGAGATAACCCAAGCGAATAGAGGAATCATCAGCTTCAGCAGCTCGGTAACGAGATTGATCTGAAGCGGTTCTATCGACGAGAACAAGAAGTTCGTCGTGTACAGTCCGAACAATCGAACGGTGTACATGATCACAAGGAGCACCGTTGCAGATGCGACCGAAGCTTTGCCGTTATGCTCCAGCTCGTAATAGCCGTCGATCGGATGACGCAGCATCCGGAACGGATGCAGCAGCTGAGCGATGAAGCGCTGTTCCTTCATAGCGGTCCAGCCTTGCACGACCGGACTGCCGAAGCTAAAGCGGCGATAAGAGAATCGAACCGCTGCCCAGAGAACAACGACCGCTGCGAAGCCAACAGCAACATCGACCGCATGATCCATAATCCAGATCCGGCGCAGCTCCCAATACGCATTGGAATATTCCGCTTTGTTCTTGGAGAACTGGAATTCGGCGAAAGCCTCCTTGTACTTGCCTTCCTTGAAGTAAGCAAGGCCGATACCGGTGTGCGCGAGCGAGAACAAGCTGTTCTGACGCAGCACTTCATTCCAAGGCTCGCGGCTCTGCACGTACTTGCCGTCCAGGTACAGCCCTAACGCTTCATGCACCAGCTCAGTGAATGCCGTTGGCTTGAACACTTGGATGTTCCCGCGCTCGCCGCTGAGTACGAGCAGCCTGCCGTCGGATGTTACCGCAACGCCGGTCGGCGCACGCAGCAGGCCTAGCCGCTGCTCGCCTGTATCGCTGCCGCTGAAGATGAACATCAGATTGCCGTCTCTGTTGTATTCCAGAATGAGGCCCTCAACGGAATCAACTGCGTAGATATTGCCCATCCAGTCGACGGTAATATCTGAAATTTGATTGAGCGACCAAGTGCCTCCGAGCAAATCCTTGCCGGCTACGTTCAGCTTCTTGATCGCGCCGCCGTTGATGCCGGTCGTGCTTGTATAGATAAGTCCTTCATCATCGACTGCGATGTTTGTCGGCGAAATCGGCATCTCGCGCGTCATCTTGCTCAGCTGCTGCTTCGTATAGAAGATCCGCTGCAGCGTCTTGAGCAGGTTGAAGCCGGCGCGGTTACCGCCGAAGTATCCGAGAAACTTGCCGTCTGGGCTAAGCCGGACAAGGCCTTGAATAAGACCTTCGCCGATGATGTAGATGCTGCCGCGTTTATCGACAATGACCTTCTGCGGCTTGAACGGCGTATCTTTGCCATACAGCTTCGACTTCGGCTTGCCGATTGTGGATTTCAACCGGCCGTCCTGACTGAAGACGAGGACGCTTTGCTTCCCATAGTCCGCGACATAGACGTCATGCGTATCGGTCACGAATACGCCTTTCGGCTGCTTCAGCTGTCCTTGGCCGATGACGCGAATGAAGTTGCCCCAGGAATCCAGCACCACAATCCGTCCGTTATCCGTATCCGCAATGTAGACGTTGTCTTCGTTATCTACGAAAATATCCTGCGGGTTTCTAAGCTCGACCTTCCCGCCGCTTGCCGCTTCATTCTCGCCAAATATGCTGTAGCCATCGATTGCGCCTACAGGCGTGTAGGCGTTCTGCATCATAATGCCTTTGCCATCGTCAATGGTGAACGTGTTGTAAGGAACGTCCGCATAAGCAGTGGAGCAGCTAAGGAGCAGCGCAATCGCGGCGAGAAGTATGATGATTCGCTTGAATCTGAGCATCGTTCTCCCCCTCACTTCAATCCGGAATGCGCCATCGTATCCATCACTTTGCTTTGCATGAAGATGAAGATGAGCAAGTTTGGTATAAACATCAGAAGTGCCGCAGCAGCAGCCATCCCTTGGCCTGCAATGTTATTCTCCATCGCGGTCGTCGTCGTTAGCGTACTCATGTAGAACGCGAACGTCTTGAGCGTTTCTTTGCTCATGAACAGCGTCGAGGTCTCCGAGTTGTTCCATGCAAGCTGGAAGGCCAGAATCGACACCGTCGCGAGCGCAGGCATAATCATCGGGATGACGAGCTTGCGGAATACATAATAGTCATTCGCGCCGTCAAGCTTTGCCGCTTCGATAAGCGCGTTCGGGATCTGATCGACGAACTGCTTGACGAGGAATACGCCGACAGGCAGCGACAGCATCGGCAGGATGTGGCCCCAATAGCTATCCATCAGATACAGCTTCTGAACGACAAGGTAGCGGGGAATCGTAACCGCTGCCGGAACGAACATGAGCGCGATAATGTTAATCTCGAACACGACTTTCTTCATCTTGAACTCTTTCTTCGAAAGGGCGAAGCCAGTCATGGAACAGAGCACGATCGACAGGAAGACAACCGCCGCCGTCACGAGAATGCTGTTGAATAGATATTTGGTCTTCGGCACAGCCGCAACGTTGCTGACGCTGAACAGCTGCGCGAAGTTGCCCCATGTCGGATGATGGACAAACAGCTTCGGCGGATATAGAAACAGTTCATCAACGGGCTTCAGCGCCTGTGAGAAAATAAATATAATCGGCAAGATCATAAAGACCGAGAGTGTAATCAAGAACGTGAAAAACTTCCACTGTCCGAAGCTCAGTCGATCCGGATTGATTTTATTGCCATGAAATGAAGCCATTCGTGCAGGTCACCTTCTCCCATTCGTCTAATCGGTTGACGGCTTTAGTCGGACTCGCCGAACAAACGCCAGCACAGCTTGGAAAACCCGTAAACAATAATGAGCAGGACGACGGAAACCGCCGAAGCGTAGCCCATATCGTAGCGCAGAAAGCCGTAATCCTCGATGTGGTTGACCATCAGTTGACCGGCATTTTGCGGCGTCGGGTTCGCGCCCGACAATTGCACGCCGATGGCGCCAGCCTGGAAAGTGCCGACGACAGCCATGACGGCGCCGAACAGCATTTGCGGCTTCATGCTCGGAATGGTGATATACCAAACCTCCTGCAGCCTTGTACGAATCCCGTCAATGTAACCGGCCTCATACATTTCGCCGTTAATGTTCAGAATGCCGGCGAGCATGGCCAGGAAGCCGACGCCCATGCTGTTCCAGAGCGAGACCGTAACCATGATCGGCATCAGATAATGCGGCGACTGTGTCCATTGAATAGGCTCATTAATGATGGCTAGACTCATTAGAAAATGGTTCAAATACCCCGATGCGTTACCGCTGAAAATAACGAGCCAAACGACCGCCATCGCTACTGCAGCAGTGAGCGAAGGAGAGTAGATCGCCAGCGCCAGCACCGTACGCGAGCGGCGCGGGATTTGCGCGAGCAGCCACGCGAGCCAGAAGGATAGCAAGTATCCTCCCGGTCCGACGAGCAGCGCGAACTTCAGCGTATTCGGAAGCACGTACATCATGAACGCATTATCCTGCGTAATCAGGTTGACGTAGTTGGTCAGTCCAATGAACTTCGGCGTCTGAATCGAGTTGAAGTCTGTAAAGGACAAGTAGATGGCCGTGACGACAGGCACGACGACAAGCACTGTAAAAATAAGGAGAAAAGGGCTGATAAACCCATACGCGCTAAGCTCGTTTTTGATCGCTTTTACCGTTGCCGGCTTCATTTCTGCTCACCTTCTTTGGCCATATCTTCCATGTTCGGCATAATCGGCACATGCAGCGGTTTCACAACCTTGCCGTTCTTCAAATAACCGAAATCCGTCAGCTGCTTCTTGATTTCGCGATTGCCGTTAATGACGGCGTCTTCCATCGCCCGCCGTGCATTAAACCCGTCGAAGACGACTTTGTTCCAGGCGTCGCTGATTTCCCGCTCGACCATGTAGTCGCCGAAGTAACGCGGAATATCCCACAGCCATTTCCACTGCTCTTGAATCACTTCAATATCTTCCTTCGGCCAGGACAGCTGGCTGAACGCCTCGACGTTCGCCGTATTCCATTTGTACGTCGGTCCGTAAATCGCCTCGAGATCGTTACCGAAGCGGACCTGCGTCTTTTCCGAAGTCCACCATTGCAGGAACTGCCACGTCTTGTCTTTCTTCTTGCTGCTGTTGAACATAATCGCTGTTGCGCCTGTTCCCGGGGCAGTCCGGTTGACGACGCCATCCTTGCCTTTCACGCCCGGATATGGCGCGATCTTCCACCAGCCGGCAATTTCCGGTGCAGCGGCGGTCAATTGAATATACGTCGTTGCATCCGCGATACCGATCGGCAAGCTGCCGTCGCGGAACTGATTATAGAAGCTCGGCACTTGCAGCGGGACGCTGTATACGCTGAACATGTCCGTCATTTCTTTAAGACCCGCCAGCGCTTCGTCTTGGTCGATTGCCGACTTAAGGCCATCGTCCGTATAGAGCTTGCCTCCGTGCTGATAGATGAACGGAACGGTGTTGTTGTACGGCTTAAAGCCTCCGGTTTGCGAGAGCGGGAGATAGAAGTTCATCCCGAAACGCTGCAGCTCCGGCAAAATCTGCTTCACTTCATCCATCGTGTCCGGAACCGGAATGTTCAGCGCATCGAGAATATCTTTGCGGTAGAACATGACCCAGAAGCTCTGTGTTTCCGGCAAGGCATACAGCTTGTTGTCGAACGTCACCGGAACGAGCGCACCTGGCGAGAATCGTTTCTCCACTTCGTCGAAGCCTTGGAAATGGTTCATATCCTCAAGTGCGCCGCGCGCCGCGAGACGGAACGGAATATAGTTGCTGACGCCGAGCGCGGCATCAGGCGCATTGCCCGCTGCACTTGCCAGAACGAGCTTGCCTTCGTCAGGCATAATGGACAGCGTCACTTTAATACCGGTCTTTTTCGTAAATTCCTGATTGATGAGCTGCTGCATCTGCATCACATTTTGCCGCGAACGGTTGACCCAGATTTGCAGCGAATCTTTATCGTCAGCCGATACTTGCGAGTAGTCGGTTGTGAACGATTTGAAGAATGCAGCAATGCTGTTCCATAGCGATTTGAAGAACCCGACTTTCTCGCTTGGCAGCTTGCTGTCTTGATAAATATAAAAGCGGTCAAGCTGGATCGGCTGGTTCGGCAGCTTCGTATTGATGACGCCCAGCGTCTGAAGGACAGAACCGGAGCCTTCCGACAACCGGTTGAATTGATACGGGATTTTATCCGGTTCTTTCGCCAGCCGTTCCAGCGTTTCCGCTGCGACGAGCAAATTGCTCGCTTGGTCTGGATTGCTGCCTGCAAGCACCTTCAATGCCTCATACTGCTTGCGAAGCGTAGCGGCGAAGCCTTGCAATTTCGCGGCCAAATCCGGCATCTGCTTGCTGATATCCCAGTCGCGGTTCGTATCCATCGTGTTGCCCGTCGCCATCTTGATTTCCAGCGCGAGTGTGTTGATATCCCACATCACTTTCTTAATCTCTTCAATAACGGGGCCATATGGAGCAGCGTCGGCTGTAAGCGAAATTTCATGCTCGCCCGCCGTCAGGTTGAACTGATACGGCTTGCCCGCTTGATCCGACAGCACTTCGTTGCGCCAGTCTTCCGTGTACGGGAACGCGTATTCATTCGCTTCCTGGAATGGCACTCTACCATCTATCATCAAAGTCCGATATACCGGCATGCTCGTCTTCCCGGTTTGCAAGTACTTAAATGCCAATTGGTAAGAGCCCGCCTTATCGACTTTCACTTTCCATGTCGCACGTTGACCGCCCGCTTGCCATGCCTGCTCATTCTCATCCGGATCGCCGCTCGTTGCGATCGTCTCGCCGCCAAGCGTATTCAGCCTGATTTTCCCGCTTACATGCGGCGCTACCGTCGCGTCTCCGCTGGCAATCGCGCGTATCGAAGGCTGAGATTTCGTCTGCGGATGCTCGGCTTCCACCGTAATGAGCGTCTTGCCTGCTTTCGGCAATTGATGCTCCTGCTTGTACTGCTCATACTTCGGCAGCACTTCAGGCGCTGAGATGACGATGCGGCCAAATAGGGCAGCTTCACGCAGGTTGTTAAGCTTGATTGTGTTCATCCCTTGCTTCAGATGAAAGCGCAAAGGTTCTGCATTAAAATAACTCGCATCCCTAATCGGAGCTGTCTGCCATTGTTTGATCTGCTTCTGGCTTGCAGGCACTTCATTGCCGAGTCCATCCCGATCGAACTGCGCATTCTCGTCCGTCCAAAGCTTGTATAATACGAATCGTCTTGCTTCAAAAAAAGGATAAGAGCCGTTTACTTCAATCGCCCGCTCAATGGGAATGATTTTGTCCGAAGTCGAGTAGTAATCGAAATTGATTTGATACAGTCCTTCTTGCGGCGCGTTGACGTTCAATTCAATCGCTTGCACGTCTTCGTTCCACACGAATACAGGCTCGTCATAGCCTTTCGAATCCGAAGTCAGCTCCACTTCGCCGCCCACTGCGGTAAATTGGTTCGGGTGAATGACGATATCGCCCGACTGCACATCCTTAATCCCTTTATCATTCCAAGCCTTCAAGACGTCGCGGTAAGTATCCTCCGTTACCTTCTTGACCGGAGTATCCTCTTCCTCATCGGCAGCAGCAGCATTATCCGATTCAGTCGCGCTGCTTCCCCCGGACGAAATGCTCTCGCTCTTGCCGCCGTCTCCTCCGAACAAGTTTCCAAGCACGTCGTCGTTATCGTTCGCTTTGTTATCAGGCGCTGTTCCCTCGGCAGCGACTGTAACCGAATGGCCCTCGATTGATACCGGTGTAACTACAGCAGCGGTCACGAGAGAGAGAAGCGTCAGTATGGCTAACAATGGTTTGAACTTCATGATTTCACCCCAGTAGAACAATTTTTCCTCCTCTTTGCAGAGGAGGAAAAATTGTGATTACGTTCTTTATTTTGTAGCCTCGGTTATCTTAGCCATCGCGTTATTGTAGTACTGCATCGATTGCTCTTGGAGCTCTGCAGCTACGTCCTCCGGCCTAGCTTCGCCCTTCTGGAACTTCTCGTTGTACTTGTCTTTTACTTTGGATTGGAAGTCCGCGAATCCTGGCTGATATTTGAACGTTTCGAGTACGCCTGTCGGGATCGCCTTCACGATCTCTTTGATGCCTGGCGTTACGAAAGGCTGATTAAGCCATGCGTTCCAAACGTCCGGATCATTGACGAGCGGCATTGTCGCCAGCGGACTTTCGTCCTTGATGCGTGCGAGCCAGCCGTCTTTGGAATAAGTCATCCACTTCAGGAACTCAACCGCTTCCTTCTTATGCTTCGAGCTCTTCGTTACGCCAGCATAGTCCGTAACAAGGCCTTCCTTCTGACCGTTAACGCCTGGTACAGGGAGGATCTCCCAATTGAACTTCAGGTTTTGCTTGTACCAAGTGAGGCTCCACGTCGCGTCGAATACCATGCCGACCTTACCGATGTTAAAGCCGCTGATATCTTTGCCGTACCACTTGTCTCTTTCTTCTTTCTTATAGCTTTGGAGGGAAGATTTGTCCTTGTAACCGAAGTTGTTCGCCCAGTTTGTCGCTTCTGCCCATGCCGGATCTGTGTAGTTGTACTGCGTGCCGTCCCAAGTCGATGCGCCGAGTGAAGGATTGAAGTTCGGAATGAGAACATCGCCCATGCCGGCTGCGCCGTCGATACCGAATTGATGCTCGTTGTAGTTTGTCAGCTTCTTGGAAATGTCTTCGAGGTCGGACAGCTTCCAGTCTGGACCTGGAACCGGGATATTCGCTTTTGCGAACAAATCTTTGTTGATGTAGATCGCCCAAGAATAGAGGCCGTGAGGAAGAGCGAATTGTTTGCCGTTATATTTTCCTGTATCTGCCAGGTTTCCGTAAATCTTATCCGAGCTGAAATCAGGATCTTGTTCGAGGTAAGGGGTCAAATCTTCAAGCCAGCCGCTGCCTACTGCAAGCGGCACGTTGAACAGCCAAGTCACGTCTGGAAGTTTGTCAGCAGCCGCTGCCGCAGCCAGCTTCTCATCCCATGGCCAATCCATGGACTTATCGATTTCAACTTTAATATTCGGGTGAGTCGCTTCGAACGCTTTGATCCGCTTCATCTCTGCGCCGTTCTCTGCTTTATCGCCCCATGTAGCGTACTTGATTGTAACGACTTCATCCGTTGCTGCCGGCTGATTCGTTGCCGCCGCGTCATCGCCAGTGTTCGCCGCATTCGCATCCGTGCTTGTATTCGTGCTCGTGTTTGCATTAGCCGTTGTATTGGATGCTGCATCATTGCCTGCATTTGCATTTGTTGCTGTGTTCGAATTCGAGTTGCCGCCACCGCAGCCCGCGAGTGTAAACGATAAAGCCAATACCATTAAAAGTGACTTTTTCATCTCAGTTCTCCCCCAGATCATAGTCTGAAATCAAATCATTTCGCACACGTGAATCCTTATCAAACGACTTGCCTGCCCTAACAAGCAGCACTTTCCCCGAGCATCGCCACCTTTCATGGAGTATGGAAGTCATTTACGCTATCCTTGAACCCGCAAGAATTGCGGACAACAAGCTGAGTCGGCAGCAGAATCGAGTTTCCTTCGCGCTGCGCGCTGAACATGAGCTGCGTGGCAATTGCGCCAACCTCGTACTTGGAGTGTCCAATCGTCGTAAGCGGCGGAGTGACATAGGGTCCGAGATTGATGTTGTCGAAGCCGACAACCGCGATGTCATCCGGCACCTGTACGCCAACCTCGGCCATTGCGCGAATCGCGCCGATTGCCATCTCGTCATTCGCGGAGAATATAGCGTCGGGCAGCTGACTGCCCGCCAGCATCACCTTCGCCGCTTGATAGCCGCCGACTTCCAGGCATCGCCCGAACATGCTGATCTTCTTCGGCACCTTCAAGCCATGATCTTCAAGCGCCCGCTTATAGCCGTTATAGCGAAGCGAGTTATCGAAGGAGGTGACCGGTCCGCTTAGAAACTCAATCTTGCGCCGACCGAGCTTGATCAGATGAGAGACGGCGTCGTAAGCTCCCTGCTCGTAGGTGATGAGCACGTTGTGCACGTAATCACCCTTCAGCTCCCTATCCAGCACCACGATCGGGAATGATTCCGATGCGACCTGGAGAATCAAGCTGTCACTAATCGATGAGCCCATGATGATCGCGCCATCTACAAACTGTTCCAGCATAAATCGGTGTGCGGAGCTGTTCTCTCCGCCGTATGTACTGCACACCACCAGATTGAATCCGTGCGAGGCAACGACTTCTTGCACCCCTTCGATGACTTGGCTGTAGAACGGACCGCCAAGATCGTATAGGAACAAGCCGATCGTGTGGGTCTTGCGCTTCTTCAAGTTACGGGCAGCTCCGCTTGGCCGGAAGTTCAGTTCCTTGGCAGCCCGGAATACTTTGCGTTTCGTTTCCTCGCTGATCTTCGGCGAGTTGTTCATCGCGTAAGAGACAGTCGATACGGCAACGCCGGCAAGCTTAGCAACATCTTTAATCGTAGCAGCCATAAAGAACCATCACTTTCCTTCACATATTCGAAACGTTTCAGCAAGATAGATGTTAAATTCATGCAATTAAAGCGCATACATAACTGTATATCTGCTCAATTCTGATAATTCCACTCAGATATACTCGATTTGCTAGCGTTGTCGAACTTAGTTAATAGAAACGTTTCACAACCACATACTAGCATATCCGTTTCGAATTGAAAAGGCTTACATTTATGATTTTAGGCTGTTTTTATAAAAATTTTTTTCAACATATTTTTCGGAAATTAGCAGGATTTTGAAACGATTCGATAAATAGGGCATATTTCCCTTATAAAACAAGAAAATCCGGCTGATCGCAGCCAGGTTGAGCCTGGTGAAATTGTTCTATGGAGAGATGATTCGTCTTCATACTTGCCTCCTCATACTCACTGAAACTAAGCGAATATATCCAGCGCCGTGAGTTGTTTAGACAAAAAAATACATCGCCCCAGCCAATCGGCTGCATGACGATGTATTTTTTTCAATCAAGTTGGGCTCCTAAGCTAAGCGATTAGCCCATAATTTCAATGATATTCAGCTCACTGCCAAGCACGTCCGCCAGCTGTTCCCGGCTGATCCGCAGACCGCCTTTGCGATAGCGATTGCTTGTCTCGGCAGCTTCAACCGCTCTTCCGTTCACCGTTACCCGGCTTGCCGCGCTTCCGTCGAGCTTGTAGACGAATTGGACCGGACGCTCCATGAATTGGAATGTGAATCGCGTGCCATCCAGCTCGTCAGGCAGAACCGGGTCAATGACCAGATCGCCATCCTCCTGGCGAATGCCCAGACAGTTCGAGATGAGCTGGTTCATATAGATTCCCGGTCCGCTGGAGTAAATTCTCCAGCCGCCCTTGACCGCAACCTTGCCTTCGCGCAGATCCCCGAAACGCTGCTGCGCCTCATAGCGGTCGTTGAATTTGCCGTCAGAGCTGCTGAAATACGCATTGCTCTGGCGAAGCTCGGCGTTCGGCACAACAACGGGCAGCCCGATCGGGTTGATCATTTGCAGCGCCTTCCACGCTTCATCGCGGTAGCCCAGCTTGGCCATCGCTTCTACGTAGCGAATGTGGGCATGCACATACTGCAGGCCGATTTCGCGGCCGAAGTTGGAAGCCTGCTCCGCACGTTTGAAACGTGTGCTGACGCCTCCCGCATAGTGCGCCGGGCGATCCATCAGCCTTACGCCGTCCGGGAAGTACAGCTTTTCCTTAATAAGCGCGTAATGCGATTCCGCCTGCTCCTTCGTGAGCAGCTCGCCGATCATGCTGCGCGTCATCGGAAGCAGCCGGTAATGGATGCCTGTCGATGCATCTTCCGGATGCAGCATAAGCTCCGCGTTGCCCGGCTCCTCCATGTACAGAAAGCCCGGAATGACGTCCTTCGACAGCATGAAGCGGTTGAAATCCGCCTGAATGCCGGTTGCCAGCTCCTTCAGCTCATCTGCCAATTGCGCATCATGCGAGGCAAGCGCCGCAGACAGGCCATTCATGGTCTGATACGTGAGCGCAACCGTCCAGCTGCTCACCATGAACCGTTTCATCATCGGATTTGCCGGCTGCAGCGTGTCGTCCCAGTCCCCGTCGCCGTAAGCCGACAAGTGCGTACCATGCACGAAGTGCTCCCGGATGTATTCGATCTCCTTGCGGGCATGCGCAAGCAAGGTGAACCGCTCTTCCGTAAACGCGAAGGTGTGGTGATTCATATACGGGACGAGCTCTTCCAGGATGCCGAAATCCTTCGTCGCCTTCAAGTAATCGCCTAGCACCTTCAGCGGCCAGACGATGATATCGCCGTGGCTCTCATTATGTTGGATTTTGAAGTAACGGTCGAACATGAACCACTGCGGCCAGTTCCCCGTCTCTTCATATTGATGCGCGTAAACTTCAAGCAGAATTTCCCTTACCGTACTGAAGTTGTGCGTGGCCAGGAAGTACTCGACCGGCCCTTGGCAGACGTCGCGCGTGCCCCATGCCGCACCGCCGTACTGCTCCAAACCGTGCGGTACGGAGAAGTGAACGAGCATGTTGTGCGTGTACCACCAAGCAAGGGCATTCATCTTGTCCAGCTCGGGGGAGCTGCTTCCGTCTTCCTTGGACAGATGGAAGCCGTTCATGACGCCGCGGTAAAACTGCAAGTAGCTCGCTTTCTCCGTCTCGAAAGTCCGCTCTTCAAAAGGCAGCGCCTGGCCATGCAGCAAGCCTTGAACAGTCAGGCTCCACGCTGCGCTTTCGGATAGCTCCAGCACGACGAGCGATGCGGAGCCCGGCTGCACGTTGTCCGCCAGCAGCTGCTCATCGCCGACGTTCATCGCCGCTCCCGTTATTCGAAGGCGGTAGCACAAGTCCGGATAATGGGAGCTGCTCAGCGTTCCTTCCGCTGCACGGAACGTAATGGTATCGCCGCTTTGCTCCATGCGGGCAGGCTGCTCGTACTCATTGCCGTTCATAATGACCTGATTCGTAACCAAGTAACGGTACGCCTTGCCGCTCTCGGAAGCGACCTGCAGGCATAACTCCGGCGTATCCACGGTCGTAAAGCTTGTGATGATCAGCGTATCGGCAGCCAGCTTATAGTACCAGCGCACGTAGCTGACGCCCATCTCGAACATCGAAGGCATCGTCAGCAGCTGATAACGGCCATCCAGCATGGCGTAGATCCGTTGACCGGATACCTTCATGACGTTCAGGGCGCTGCGCGCATTCGAAATCATCTTATGGAAAGACGTATTGCCGACAACGAGCTGGGCGTTAAACATCCCGTACATGTAAGCCGTTGTGGTCAGTACCTGATCGTTCAAGCGGTCATTGCCGCCCGTCATCAGGATATGGCCATGCGGACGCTCGACCCGCAATTCCTTCTCCTTCAGCACGATATGATCATAGGTCGGCGTGAAGAAGGACAGAAGCATCTCGCCGTCCCATTCTTCCTGGATGCGCACCGGGAATCGGCGGTCGATTTCTTCCATCGTCATGGACAATGTACGAAGCGGCTGGCCGATCGTTTCCTTCAAAGTAGGCTGAACGACAACGCTGCCCGTCGCTGCCTGGCGCTTGCTGACTTCCTGCCACGCCGCGGCTACTTCATCGCCGAACGCGAGCGACTGAATCGCATCCGCATGATGATCCTTGTACATGCCGTAGAAGACAGCCTTCGCGCTGCCGTTAAGCAGCTGACGCTCCGTTTGAAGCGCCGCATATGCGAACTCGTACTGATAAGTTTCGTTCGCAAGCGCCGCAAGCGACAACCGTTCCGGAATGTCCGTTTCCTTGTACGACAGGCCGAAGAACTGGAAGCCGTCTGTGGAATAGCCAGTCGATCCATTCAGTGCGCCCTGCTGCATATACGGGAATTTGCCTCCGTTTTGCGGCTGATTTTGACGCGAGCAGATGACGTAGCCTTTCTCCGCATCTTGAAATACCGTGTGGCCGATATATTGCGACATATAGGCTTCATTCGAACGCAGCGCTCCACGATCCGCAAGGCCGATATCCTGGCCGTAGACCAGATCAACCTCCACGCCTGCGCCTTCAAGCGAAACATCCCAGAACCATACGCCCTGTTCCGTCAGCTGGAATGCGACCTTGTAGGATACGCCCAGTGCGGAGCCTGTCCAAGTCAACGCCCGCTCGGAGGAAAGCAGCTCGCTTGCCGAACGAATGCCGAGTAGCGGAGCCGCGTCGATGCCGTTCTCCGTAAAGCGGCGCAAGTAAATATTGTTCAGCGCCCCGTCGATCGGATTCGACTGAAGCTGATTGATTAACGAATGCTCGCCATGTGACGCCTCGAACAAGTCGCCGCTAGTCAGAAACTCAAACCGATAACGCCCTTCTTGCAAAACTAGTTTCGTATCTGTTGTATGTAGGTTGGTACTCAACCGTTTCTCCCCATTTCTCCAAGCCGCAATTCCCAATTATTTGCAGCTCTTGTCTTAATAATGAAGGAGCTATGAACATAGCTATCCATGTTCATAACTCCCCCCTTTAGAGCTTCTTTTATTTAGCTAATGGCGTGAAATTCGCAAGCTGTTTCTCTACTTCTGCAATAACCTTGTCGATACCGGCTGTTTTCAGTTGTTTTCTGTATTCCGCTACTGCATCCTTAGGATCTTTCTTGGTTCTGCCAAGCATGATCTGCATGCCCAATTGCTGATTTACGTTGGAGATTGACGCAAGCTCCGTGGATACGTTCTTCGGATCGAAACTGAAGCCTGTGTACGGATCGTTGATCGCTTCTTTATTCCACTTGTCGTTCAAGCTGCTGCGAATCGGATTCTCCGTGTCCATTGGCAGGTTGTACTTGTCATTACGCAGGGACCATGCAGCGAAGCCGCCACCGTCTTTCTTCTCGTCGAAATTAGCCGGTGTTTTCTTCATGCCGTTCTCAATGACATATTGACGGCCTCCAATGCCGTATTGAATCAAGTTGTAGTACGAAGGATCTGTCATGAATTTCTCGATAGCCATCAGCGAGCGCTCCGGATTCTCGGAGTTGATGCTGATACTTGTAGAGTTCTCTACGCCGAGTTTGCGTTTAATCTTGTGATTAGCTTCCGCGAACGTATAGAAATTCAGGCTCGCATTCGGCTGTGCTTTCGTATCCATGCCGTACTTGCCGATCCAGTCCTGCGCATGCGTCAGGTAGCCAGCAGAGTTGCCCGCTCTGAAGTTTGTTCCGGCATCGACCTTCGAGGACATGATGTCCTTCGGCCAGTAGCCTTTGTCCGCCCATTCGCGCATTTTCACAGCCCAGTCTTCAAACTCTTGCGTGAAAGCAGGGTCGAATACCGTTTTGTAATCTTCCGGGCTCTTCGTCACGAGATTAATCTCCGACGGGTTAATACCCGGCGCGTTCAGCCACATGCCTGTCGTGTCGACCAGCATTCTGAACATGTTGAACGCATCGTCGGCATTGCCGTTGATTGGCGGGAAGGACTCGTTCTTCACGACGTTGTCCATGTATTTCTCCATGTCTGCAATGCTGCTGATCTCAGTCATGCCATACTTCTTCAACAGGTCGGAACGGTACGCATAGCCTGTCGGCGTAAATTCGCTATATAAGGAAGGAACGCCATAGATCTTGCCGTTAACCTTCGTCGCTGCCCAAGTCGAATCCGGAATTTCCGCTTTCAGCTTCGGCGCTACTTTATCCAGCATATCCGTAATATCTACGAGTGCGCCTTGGTTAGCCAGCGTGAAGTACGATATTGGCGCGCCTGGCGATGTATGGGACATATCGAAGCTTTCGCCCGAAGCGAACAACAGCGGATATTTCGTCGAAATATCCGGCCAGTCGATGTATTTCACTTCGATCTCGGCATTGATATCGCTCTTCAGCTTCTTGTTAATCTCAGCCAAAATATCTTTATTGGCTACACCTTCAGCGCCCCACAAGTAGTAAACAAGCTTAGCCTCTTTGGAAACATCTACTCCGTTTACTGTTTTTGGAGACGATGCATTATTCTCGGATGAAGCATTATTGCTATCATCACTGGATGATCCGCATCCTGCCAACAGACCGCCCATCATCGTAACCGCTAGTAACATGCCCGTAACTTTCTTGCTTTTCTTTTTCATTCTTTTCCCCTCCTGTTGTGGTTGCCTTGCTAAAGCTTCCTATATAATAGATGCTCCTCTGGATGTAGCCGAGGAACATTTATTCCCCCGCCTATTACCCTTTTACAGCGCCGACAGTCAGACCGGATACAAAATAACGCTGAGCGAACGGATACAGCAGAATGATCGGCCCTGTTGCTAATACCGCGGTAGCCATCTTAATGGATTGCGACGGCAATTCCGCCGTATTGATAACTGCGCCTTGATTGATCAGCGCTTGTACGTTGGTCTGGCTGATCATGCGCTGCAAGACGTATTGCAAAGGAAATTTATCAGGCGACTGGATGTACAGCATGCCGTTGTACCATTCGTTCCAGAAGCCGAGTGCCGAGAATAGGCCGATCGTTGCGAGCGCCGGAATCGCCAGCGGCATAAAAATCTGCCAGTAGATACGGAAGTCGCCTGCACCGTCGATCGTCGCCGATTCATACAAGGAGTCCGGAATCGACTTCATGAAATTCCGCATGAGGAAGATGGACCAAGCGCCGACAACGCCCGGCAGAATCATCGCGAACAAGCTATCCTTCAGGTGCAAATATTTGACCATCAAAATATAGCTCGGAATCAGACCTCCCGCGAACAACGTCGTGAAATAAATCAGGAAGGAGAAGAAGTGACGATATTTAAAGTCCTTTCGGTTTAACACGTACCCGGCCATCGACATCATCAAGAGACCCGCTGCAGTTCCAAGAACGGTGATGAAGATCGTGACGCCGTAAGCTTTGGACAGCGTAGACGAATTATGAAGCAGCAATTCATACGCTTTTATGGAAAATTGATGCGGAATAAGCTTATAGCCTTCTCTAACAATCTCTTGCTCATTCATGAAGGAGGAAGAAATCATCAGGACGAAAGGAAACAGGCAAGCCAGTGCAAAGCAGGTAATGCATATATAACTGATGGCTTTAATCAATAAGCCGCTAAAATCATCTTTTCCTACAGTTTTAACTTCCATTGTCTTTACTCCCTCCTAGAATAGAGCGCTATCCGGTTCGACTTTGCGAACAATTAAATTGACCGTTAACACGAGGAGCAAGCCGAACAAAGACTGATAGAAGCCGACAGCAGCACCCATAGAGAAGTTGAATTGTCCAACCAAGCTGCGGAAGACATAGGTATCAATGATATCTGTTTGCGGATAAAGCACCGAGTTTGTACCGATCAGATTGTAGAACAGGTCGAACGAGCCTTTAAGAATGCCGCCAAGACCGAACAGCAGAAGAAGAATGAATGTCGGCTTCAACATGGGTAGGGTCATGTACCGGATTCGCTGCCATTTGCTCGCTCCATCCATATAGGCCGCTTCGTAGAGATCATGGCTGATGCCTGTAATGGTTGCCAAGTAGACAATCATGCCGTAACCGGTTCCGGCCCAAATCTTGAATGCGACAATGATGTATTTCCAAATGTCAGGATTCGAATAGAATTCATAGCGCTCGAATCCAAGTGAGGTCAGCACGGTATTGATAAAACCGGAATCGTAGCTGAACATGTTGTACGCAAACACGCCGACGATGACCATCGATATGAAGTACGGCAGCAGAAGGACGGACTGCGTAATCTTCTTGAACCATTTGCCGGACACTTCAGCAAGCATGACGGCAAATACGATTTGCACCACGTTGCCCAGCGCGAGAAAAACAAAGTTGTAAAGCAAGGTATTCTTGGTGATGTTCCAAAGATCGCCGTTCTTGATTAGAAATTGAAAATTGTCCAGCCCAATAAATTTGCTGCCGAAGATGCCTTTTCTAATATTGAAATCTACAAACGCTACATACGCCCCTGGCATGACCAGATAATGAAAAACGATAAAGTATACGACAACGGGCAAAAGCATCAGGAACAGAACTTTGTTCTTCAGCAGCTCCCGCAGTACATTTCCACTATGCAGCATAACTCTTTGCACATAGCCCACCTCCGCTAGTAAGATTTCCTCTGACTCATAGATTGCGTTTACAATTTCATATTTCTAGACCTATAGCTCAGATGGACTAGTGAAATGCTTGCAAAAATCGAAACGTTTCGATTTTTGCAAGCATTTCATATCATTTTGTCCCAGAAATACAAGGAAACGTAGAAAAATTAACCCAAAATCGCCGTTTTCCCCGAATTCCATTCCAAACACGTTATCGAAACGTTTCTATAGAGGAATATTACACCATGGTATCACTGAATGCAATATTCTTTTTTGGAAATTTGGAACCGTTCTCATAATCTCTCGCCGCTTCACCTTGCCCAAGCACAGTAAGCGGGGAGCACATTCCCCGCCATCTGAACTATGTGGCCTTTCTAACCGAATTGCCCTGCAACAGCGTTACATAGATCCGCTCATTATCCACCGTATCGCCGTTGATCAGTTTAATCAGCTGTTCGGCAGCAAGCTCGCCCCACTTGCGCTTGGAATAATTGATCGTTGTCAGTCGCGGATGCGTATACGACGCCAGCTCCGTATTATCGAACCCAATAATATGCAGCTGCTGCCCAATCCTTGTATCCGGATAGCTCTCGGCTATGTAATTAATGATCCCGATCGCCATCTCATCGTTAAAGCAGAACACGGCCGCAGACTCTTCGCGAAGATCTGCCATGACTTGCTCGGCAGCGAGCTTGCCTCCCGTCTTCTCGAAGTCACCTTCAATCACGATCAGCTTCACATCGGCCGTCCGCTCAGCGACTTGCATCACCGCGCGCAGCCGCTGCTTGGAATCATACGAGCTTGCCGGTCCTGTGACCGCGTAGATTGTCCGATGACCTTCCTCGATCAGGTACTCCATCGCTAAAGTGGCGCCCGCTTTGTTGTCGAGCAGGACCTGGTTGATATTCGAATGCGCGATCTCGCGATCAAGGACAACAAGCTTATGCCCCCTATCTGCATATCGCACAATCTCTTCGCTATCAAATGACACGTCTAGTATAATAGCTCCGTCAATTATGCCCTCCGGCAGCATCGAATGAGACTTCTTGCCGCTGCATACGACGAGATCGTAACCCTTCTTCGTCAGCGTTTCCTTCGTGCCTTGCAGAAGATCGCCATAGAATGCACCGCTAAAATCGCTAAGGAAAATGCCGATTATCTTCGTTTCCCTCGTTTTGAGTGATCTTGCAGCAGCATTTGGAACATAATTCAGTTCCTTGGCAACAGCATGAATTTTGGCCGCAGTCTTGGATGTCACCTTCGGGCTGCCGTTAAGCGCGCAAGATACCGTCGAGATCGAGACCCCCGCTTTTCTGGCAATATCCTTAATCGTAACCACGGAAATCACTCCTACCTTTCATGTCTTATCCTATTTCCATCTGACAATCGGGTTAACTTGACAGCGTGCTAGAATTTTCTTAGTGAGAAGTATAAAGCAACTCAGTAAAAGTCGTCAATAAAGGCCTCAGTTGGTAAATTCGCATACTTTTGCTATCTTGACTAGCGCTGCAGCGGGAAACTACTCCTAGATAATACACACATATTTTGGCCAATTAGGCCCATTATGCGGACTCTGTCATACAAAAATACAGAGCAATGGCATACTTGTCGCCGTGCTCTGCATCTCTTTTTACTCTATTGTTTATTTTATTATACCTAGTAAATTACATATATAATTAATTTCAAATACAAGAAATCATAAGTGTATGTCATCAAATTTTCTAGTGTTTTAAAAATATTTTTATGTAATATATGATTGTATTTGAGTCGCTGTTTTCAAAATAACCATCACCCTCTAACTCACTTGTCGTCGAATCCCTTCAAGAGAAGGGTTTTCAAGCATTTTCACGGATAACCTATGCCTGTCTTGGAGCAGCCTGATATAATAAAAGAAAGGAAGACGAAACCCTTCAGCCAGAGTCATTCCAGAATATTCCTCATACTATCCATATCAATATACCATGAGTATTTTTCCATTTATTTATAATATATTATTTCTGCCCATGCAATTTTGCCTTATTAGGCAACAAAAAACTGGAAATAGGTGAAACGATTCGATAAAAGGCAGTGAAAGCCCCTTGAAGACGAAGCTTTCACCACCCCCTCACTCTGCCTAGCCGATGATTTCGAACGAGCCTTCCAAACCTTCTGCGCTGCTTGGACCGATCCACACTTTGAATTTTCCTGGTTCCACGACAAACTGATGCTTGCTATTAATAAAGCCAAGCTTCTTCGTGCCGAGCGTAAACGTGACTGTACGGCTCTCTCCAGCTTTAAGCGTGATACGGCTGAAGCCCTTCAGCTCCTTCACCGGTCTCGTCACGCTTGCCGCCTCATCGCAAATGTACAGCTGAACGATCTCGACACCGTCACGATCGCCCGTATTGCTAATCCGCGCAGATACCGTAACGGATTCGCCTAGCTTCGCGACTGTCTGCTCAAGCTGAAGCTCCTCGTAGCTGAAGCTGGTATAGCTCAGACCATGACCGAATGTATACAGCGGTGTAATGTCGGCATCCGCATAACGCTTCATATGCGGGCGGCCTGTCTTCTTCGCGTTGTAATAAATCGGCACTTGACCGGCATGTCTCGGGAATGTCACCGGCAGCTTGCCGCTTGGATTCGCTGCGCCAAACAGCACATCAGCCAAAGCCGGTCCTGCTTGAACGCCAAGATGCCATGCGTTTACGATCGCCGGAATTTTCGCGGCAGCCCATTCGATGGTGAGCGGACGTCCATTAGAAAGCACCAGTACAACTGGCACTCCTGTTGCATGCACGGCCTGAAGCAGCTCCATCTGCGGCTCCGGAATATCGAGCGACACGCGGCTGTTGTTCTCGCCGCTCATGTCGGCCGACTCGCCGAGCACAACGATCGCTAGCTCACTCTCCGCAGCCAGACGAACTGCGCGTGCAAGCTCGGACGTATCGCCAGCTTCACGGATGCTGCTCCCTGCTGCATAGACCACTTCCGCCCCCTGCGCTTCCGCAAGCGACCTTATACCCGCCAGCACGGAGACGACATCCTCCGGTCTGCCTTGTCCTCGCCAGCAGCCAAGCTGCGCTTCCACATCCTCCGCGAGCGGACCGATAACCGCGAGCTTGCGTACGGACGGTGCGATTGGCAGCAAGCTGCCCTCGTTCTTCAGCAGCACGATCGATTGGCGAGCCATTTCGCGTGCAGTTTCCAGATGCGCCGGGTTCAGCATATATGTGCTCGCCAGCGTATTGTCTTGATAAGGATGCGTGAACAAGCCAAGGCGATACTTCACTCGCAAAATGCGTCGCACCGCATCATCGATTGCGTCTAGCGATACTTCGCCTTTCTCCAGCAGATTCGCCAGGTGCTCGTGGTAGATGAGCGAGTGCATATCCATATGCATGCCCGCATTCATCGCTTCAGCGCCTGCTTGCTCGCGGTCAGCTGCAAAGCCGTGCTGCACGATTTCATCGACCGATTCCCAATCGCTGACGACAAAGCCTTGGAAGCCCCACTCGCCTTGCAGGACGTCCTTCAGCAGCCAGCGGTTCGCCGAAGCCGGAACGCCGTTTATTTCGTTAAACGCCGCCATCATCGTACCCGCTCCGGCATCAAGCGCCGCTTGGAACGGCGGGAAGTACGTCTCGCGCATCCGCGTCTCCGAGATATCGACCGTGTTGTAGTCTCTTCCGCCTTCAGCCAAGCCATATGCGGCAAAATGCTTCGGGCACGCCATAATATGCGGACGATCCGTCCAGTCATTGCGCTGAATGCCTCTAACACGAGCAGCTGCAACAACGGAACCGAGGTACGGGTCCTCGCCTGCGCCTTCCGCAATCCGGCCCCATCTCGCATCACGCGCGATATCGACCATCGGCGCGAGGATCCAGTTAATGCCGTCGGACGAAGCTTCGCGTGCTGCAATAGCCGCCGTCTCCTCGAGCAGCTCCGGATTCCAGCTGCTTGCTTCGGCTAGCGGAATCGGGAATGTCGAACGGTAGCCGTGAATGACATCGTCCGCAAACAGCAGCGGAATGCCAAGACGCGATTGTTCCACCGCTGCGCGCTGGATCGCGTTGACATTGTCTGCACCGCGAACGCCGAGCAGCGATCCGACCATGCCTTCTTCAACCAGCTCCATGTCGGACTCTTCGTCGAACGTGCCAAGCTGCGTCAGCTGGCCAATCTTCTCCTGCAATGTCATCTCGCTAAGGAGCATATCAATACCAGCTTCCGTCTCAGCATCCGAGAGGAATGGATTTCTCAATTGGTGCTTGTCCTGCAGCTCCATTAGCCAAGCTCCTTCATGGATTCGCTCAGGAAAGCGATCGAAGATGCAGTCGCTTCAGCCAGCGTCTGCTTCGCGTTCGTCGCTTCCTCATGCAGAAGCTCGAACGTCAGCCAGCCGTTATAGCCGATTTCGGATGCAACTTCAAGAAGCTCTTTCATGTCGACTTCGCCGACAGACAAATCCTCGCTCGGTACTTTGCCGAATTGGTTGCGGAAGTGAAACGCATAGATCCGCTCAGGATAAGCCTTCAGCATATCCACCGGATTCATGCCTGCTACGTGCGCCCAACCGGTATCGACACAGAGACCGACTTCTGCGCTTGCATAATCGATGACCGAACGAAGATCGCCTTCCGCGTTATGCTTGTCAGAAGCATGGTTATGCATGCTCACTTTCAGTCCGAGCTCACGCACAGCTTCCGCAATGCGAGTCAAGTTCACGCCTTGCTGCTTGAACTCCTCATCCGTCTTCAGCTCCGGCGCATCCCAGCCGCCCTTCGGATCGGCATTGATCACGAGATCCGTTCCGCCCGCTTCCGCCACTCGCTTCGCCACAGGCAGCACCGTCTCTTCGATATTCAGCGATTCGAACGGCTCGTGAAGCTGAAGGCCAACGTAGCTGCCCGATACAGCAAGCCCGAATTGCTTCGCCAAGCTAAGCAGCTCCGGCGTCGGGTCAATCTCAAGCGCATTCATGCCTGCTTCGGCACAAGTGCGGAAAATTTCTTCCATCGACGGGTCTTTGCCGTCTCTCCAATATTCAACCTGGTATCCGTACAAGCCAGTGGAAAATCCTTTGCTCGTAATCATCGACGCGTACCCCTTTCCTATCTCGATCTCGCTTCAAGAAATGCTACTTCTTCAGCACTACCGGCTTCTGACCAAGCGCACTGTCATAGATGGATTGCAAGCACAGGAAGTTGAATATCGCTTGCTCGTTCACGATTGCCGGCGACTGCTGGCCTTTTACCTTCTGCGCGAAGAAGTGAACCGGGTGATCCATGTAACCGATTGAACCTGGGTAAGCAATCGTTTCTTCTTTCGTAACGACTTCACCGTTCTTATCGGACTTGACCAACACTTGGTCTGTCTCGAAGTAAGGGGACCATTTCACGGCGCCGCGAGTACCTTCGATCTCAACCGTAAAGTACGGCTCGCCATGCGTACAGGAAGCACGCTCGTATTGTACCCATACCGATTTGCCGTTCGCTTGCTGGAATTTCAGCATCGCGCCAACAGCGCCTTCGATGTCATAGACAACATCCGTCGGATCGGCTTCCGTTTCCGGCTTTGCTACCCAAGCAGCTGCAACTTCAATGCTTTCTGGCTGAAGCAGGTCATTCAGAATAGAGAAGTCATATGGCCCCCAGTCCATCACGATACCGCCCGCTGCCTTGGATTTATCCAAGAACCAACGGCTTTGCGGCTGCCATTCCACGCCTGGACGACCGCGTTGACCGCGGAAGACGAACGAAATTTTGTACACATCGCCAAGCTCGCCGGAGTTCAAGATATCCTTCACTTGCTCTGTCTTCGGAACTTGCAGGAAACGTACGGAGCAGCAGCCCAGCATGCGATTGTTCGCTTTGGCCACTTCAAGCAGCGCTTCTGCTTCTTCACGGTTCATGACAAGCGGCTTCTCGCAAAGCGTGTGACGGCCCGATTCCAGCGCCATCTTGGACAATGGGAAGTGCGTGAACGGAGGCGTACCGACGATAACGATGTCATCTGCTTGCGGCTCTTCGCTCAGCATTTCCTTGGCATCCGTGAAAGTAACCGCTTGCGGGAATTGCTCTGCGAAGCTGCTTAGTGCAGCCGGGTTCGGGTCGGCAACTTTAATTTCGACCTGCGATTGATCTTCCAGCTTATAAATGGCTTCTGCGTGTGTGCGGTTGATAACACCGGCACCGATTAAGTAAAAACGCATAACATTCACCTCTACATTGAATTTGGGAAGCGCTATCGTTAACGCTATAGTTATATAATTGCAAAACTTAATTAATTAATAAAGTTAAAAATTATTACAAAAAAATTCACAGCCTTTTTCCGCCGCTTGCAAGCATTTTCTCTGTCAATTTGATTCACATCGTCTCCTATCCCGCTATGATGCTTTAACCGCCAATCCCGATCAGGCCAATGCCTAGCACGATCATCGCGGCACTTACAATCCGTTTGGGACCAGCAGCGCAATGCGAATGCCCGCAAGCCCGATCATGGCAGGCTAAGCTACGGTACCATACTAATGCGTAATCGTACTTCAAAATCCGCTCCATTTGCAAACGAAGCAAACGAGAGAAATAACGAGCATGATCGAATACTCATGCAAAAAGAGGCTGTTCACCAGCCATTTCACTAATTATGGAATAGGCATGAAAAAATAACAAAAAAGAAGAGGGCCTTCCAGCTAGTGGCAAGGATAGCCCTCTTCTCTTCTTCACTTCTTCTCTTCTTCATTTCTTTTGTTCAAATAACATGCATGATGGCTGTTAGATCGTTGGCATGACGTTGCCGCCGCAAACCGGGATGTAGGCGCCTGTGATGAAGCTGGACAGATCGGATGCGAGGAACGCGACTGCATTCGCGATTTCCTGGTCTGTACCGCGACGCTTCAATGCAACGCTTGCCTCGTAGCCTTCGCTTCTCTCCGTGCCGTTCGCACGATCGCGCTCGGAGATGGTCCAGCCTGGCGCAATCTGGTTCACCGTAATTTGATGCTCGCCGACTTCCTTAGCAAGGATGCGGTATACGCCATCCATGCCCCGCTTGCCAGCGACATACGCCGATTGGGTTGGGAAATTCTGCATCGCGCATTCCGTATTGATGCCGATCAAGCGGCCAGCGCCCTTCTCGATCATGGCCGGGATGAACGCCTTCGCCAGGAAGACGCTCTGCAGCACGCAGGACTCGAACTGACTGACATAATCCTCTGCCGGCTGCTCAAGGACAGACGTCCACTTATATTGGACCACGGCATTCGCCACAACGATATCGACATGGCCGAGCTCTGCTGTAACCTTATCTCTCATGGCATTGATTGATTGCTCATTCGTAATATCTGCTTGTACGATCAGCGCGCGTCTGCCTGTTGATTCAATCTCCGACTTCAGCGCCTCCGCCTTCGCTTCATTGCTGTTGTAATGGATGACGACGTTCGCACCGCATGCAGCAAGTGTCCGCACCATCACTCTTCCGAGCTCGCCTGTGGCACCGGTAACCAGTGCCGTACGGCCGCTTAAGTCCATTCCTATCACCTTTTACGCCTCCTCGTCTTCTGGCAAATCTGGCAATGTGGCAGCAGCGGCATCAATCAAGAGATCGAACAAATCATCGTCCTCCTCGATTGCCTTCTCCACCGCATCGATCTGTTCCTCCGAGCCTGATTCTTTCGCGAAGCGCAAGCTGTAATCCCATGTTGTGCCGCGAATGCTCGTCAATTGCAGCGTAATTTCGTATGGCTGCTTATGGCCTTCCACCTCGAATTGCACGCTGCCGCTGTAGCCTTTCTCTTTATCCTGTGTCATCTCGGCGTGAATAATCGTCACGTTCATTGTTAGTACCCTCCAGCATATTTCGGATTACGAATAGCCACATTATACCACAACAACGGACAAGTACAGACATGCCGATCTTCCTTCAGGATGCGAACGGATGCGGATGCTATTCCGTTTCCGTTCTGCCGCGAAGCAGCCCCTCACCGGCTTGCTGCGACCAAGGGCCGTCATAAGTCGGCTTGTTCACGTAGCGCGACATCAAGACCTCAAGCCGGATCGATGCGGCTGGAAGCAGCTCGATTTGCAGCCATTTGCTGTCCACCTGCACCTCGCTGCCGCCTTCACGATCATCTTCGTCCAGCACGATCACCTTGTCGATGCGATGCTCACCGAATGTGCCGCCCTGCACGACGACCGTGCGCGTCTCGAACGGCGATGTGTTCACCAGCTGCAGCACCGCCGAGCGGTCGCCCAGCTGCTCGACAAGCGCCGCCGTATCTTGCGGCAGGCCGACACGTCTGCGGTCGGCATCGAAATAGCGGAAGCGCCCATGCTGGAAGCCGCCGTGCGAAATATGCATCGGAGCGCCGAACGTCAGCTGGACGAGGCTCTCCATGTAGACCGGGCACAGCTCCTGCCAGATGTGAATGCTGGAGAAGTCATCGTCATTGTAATTATCCGACCAGAGTGCCGGATTGCCCATGTCAGAGTCCATTCGCTGCAGCTGGTTATGGATAAGCCTAAAGTTCGCATCAAGGATGAGGTCCGGATAGTCCGGCAGCTCGCCCGTAATGTACTGGAACCACGGCTCGGTGTTCATAATGTAATGCTTGGAGCCGCCGCCGGACATAGTTGGAATATGGATCTCATTCCAGTCATAGTTCTTCGGCACGCGATGAATACGCTCGAGGTCTTCGTCCGCCATCGAGGCAATCCAGAGATAGATCGGATATTTCGCCGAGGCATCGCGGTAGTCGGTCCAGCCGGCGTCAAAATGCTTCTGCGGCACCTTCCACTCGCCTTCAACTTCCTTGCGCAGCGACCAGTTCAGATCAAGCTGCTGCCGTGCAAGACGAAGCTGCTCCATATCTCCTGTGAGCAGCACGGCGTTCATCGCCGCATTCGTAATCGGCTCGATGATCGTTGTGAAGCCGTGCGGCCAGCGGTAGCCGTAGTAGCCGCCCCACCATTTGCCATCATTGTACTCGCCAATTTCGCCGCTTAGGCCGATATTGTCCGGAATAATGCCGCCGCTCCGTTCCGCGCGCTCGCTCCATGCAGCCAGATAATCCAGCACCCACTGGCTGTACTTCTCGTTCGCGGTATGCATATAGGCATTCGCGACAAGTCCTGTCGCATTCAAGTTCAGCGGCACATCGCCGCGATTCATCCGCTCGTTCATCATCGCCAGCAGATGGCTGTAGATCGTGTCGTCGCTCCATTTGCACTTACGCGATGCGAAGTCGACGCCTGGCACGTCCTCAAACGGCGCCAGATAGTTGTCCAGAATGCCGCGGTGTGTGGACCAGTCCTCGCCTGTTGTAACGAACCGAGGGCCCTTGCTGCCGGTCAGCGGCGAACGAATGAGCTTCTTCTCGGTATCATAATTGAGAGCTTCGGGGTCATCCCCTGTATACATGTGCGCGAATCGTACCGCCCTCTGACGGTCTTTCAGCGTTGCTGGACCAGCAAGTCCAAGGAAATAGAAGTACAGATAGCCTTCGCCGTGATGCATCCAGTCATAATACGCATCGAATTCGCGGTGAATTTGCCCGTACTCCGTCCACTGCCACGTAATCCCTTCCCAGATTCGGCGAGACGACTCGTGCAGCGTATCATCGCCGCCCAGCGCATATAGCAGCGCCAGGTTCATAAAACCTTCATACGGGTCGTCAGAGCCGTCCATTCCCGGCCAATCCCCTCGCCAGATCAGCGTCCCGTCCGGCCTCGTATAACGAGCAATAAACTGCTTAGCAGACGCGTTAAGCAGCTCGATCAGTTGCCTCTGCTTCGTTGCCCAGCTGGGCGGTTCTGCGCGGCGTACAGCCTTCAGTTTCGTTTGCAACGGCGCTTGCGATGAAGATGACAATGAAGATGAAGTTGGAGTCAACATGATACGCATCCCTTCCACGTTTAAATAGCTCATCTTATCTGCCGTTCTGATTGTTATCTGCCGCAAGTCCTGCTAGTGCTTGCTACCCCTTCGTAATCGCTTACAACTTTTGTCTATACGTATCGTATTAGATCGGCTTCTTCCTCGTCAACCTTCACTTTCATGACCAATAAAAATAAAAACTGTACCTCGCCGAGAGGTACAGCTTTCAATGGATATGTTTCTAGGTGCCGTGTTCTCAACGCAATACACATATCACTGCTTAGAAGATGATTTATTATACTCACACATTACTTTCTAAGCTCAGCCGGAATTTCCGGTTTGTATATAAAATAATAAGATCCTGTGAGTACGAATAACGAGGCAAGGCTAACAATGATTGCAGCGATACCCCGATACATAATCTTCTTCATAGCTGTTCACCTCCCCTCAGGTACGAAAGTCCTGGTTCACAATAAGATTAAGCAGCATCCTCAACATCTTTCCGAAGGGAGAAATAGAGGAATACCGGAAGAGTGCATAGAAATACGACGCTTGCATATAACACATAATCGTTGTAGTCGTTGCGGAATACGAATGCGAGTGCTGCAGCCACAACAATGCAACTTGCAATGATAGCCAGCAATATAGCGCTTGTCCTGTTAATTCTCACATAACTTCTGCGAGAGGTAGGCACAAAGTCGAACCCCCAGTTCATAATGTAAACTGCCCTAGCTATGCCAATCTGGGCAAGAAACGTAACGAACTGTAATGAAGTAAGAATCGGTCTGCTATCTTGAATTGAGTCAAGCGACAAACCTCCCACCATGTTCGTCAGAAGAATGATGACCCCTTGAATAGCGAGTCCTCCAGCCAATCCGGCAAAATTCATGACGATTGAATGGAAAATCGGCACTTGGAACAACACCCATAGCACGATAACGAACAATACAAACTGTATGTATGTAGATAAATCCCCTACCGAAGGATCAAGACGTGTGAAATAGGAAACTTGACTCATAAGCACTGAAACGATGACAACATACATGATAAGGCGGAAATAGAGTCCGAACCTAAACAAAGCAAACAAAAACAGAAACATGCCAAAATACTCAAAAGTTGATCCAATAACAAACAAGATGTAATCCATAGCGCCTGTGACTCCCTCTGATAAGCTGCTGCACAACGGGCTGTTAGGCCCGATCACTTCTCCATTTTTCCCCACTTTATGTGGCATTTCGACTTCCTATCGCCATTATATGTAAATCACGAATATACTTCAATTACTAAATTCAGAGAACTCATCCATAGGGCTAAAATCGCATAAAAAAAAGCAGCTGAGCGGCTGAATTTCCACTATCTGCCTGCATTTCTAGTCGCAAGCGGGACTCTTTCACTTCACTAGTTCAAAAGTCATTGTCTACGGGCGAAGACAAAAAAAATCGGAAAACGAGCGCGGGAGCAGTTACCTGTTTTCCCACACTTGCTTTCCGATTTTTTTTGAAAGAAAGAACAAGTCTCGCTATACACGATCTACAGAACTGGTTGCTGTCACTTCCTGCCAAGTATCCTGCATATCGCGAATTAGATCGTCCGGACTCTCCAGCCCGACATAGATGCGCACAACCGACTTGACCTCACCGCTAACGCTGGTATTGCGGCCAACGGTCACAAGACTCTCGTAGCCGCCCCAGCTGACCGCAATTTTAAACAGCTTCAGCTTCGATGCCCATGCTTTAAGTCGCTCGATCGGCTGCTTGCTCTCAAAGGAGAACAGGCTGCTGTACCCTTTCAGCTGCTTCTTCGCCAAATCATGCTGCGGATGCGAAGGCAGTCCCGGGTGATATACCCGTTCCACGAATGGACTCGTTTCAAGCCAGCTCGCAACCTTCAGCCCGCTCGCTTGGCAGCGTTCCATGCGTACAGGCAGCGTACGCAAGCCGCGAAGAACAAGCGCTGCGGTATGCGCCGTCATAATGCCGCCGAAGAGCATGTATTCATCGCGGCTAAGCGGCTTCATCAACTCATTCGCGCCCATGACGACCCCGCCGAGCGCATCGCTGTGGCCCGAGATATACTTCGTAATCGAATGAACGACAAGATCAATGCCGAACTCGAGCGGGTTCTGGAAGATTGGCGTCGCCCACGTGTTATCAATGATCGTGCGTGCTCCGATCCCCTTTGCAAGCTTCGCGCACGCCTCCAAGTCGATTAGTTCAAACATTTGTGAACTTGGACTTTCCAAATAAATGAGCTTCGTATTCGGGCGGACCGCCGCTTGAACCGCTTCGTGCCTACTGCCCTCCACAAAAGTCGTTTCCACGCCGAAACGCTTCAAGTATTCGCCCATGACATGTCTTGCGGGACCATACGCATTGCTGACGCAAACGATATGGTCTCCTGCTTTCACCGATGAGAAGATCGCCGCGCTGATCGCGGCCATCCCCGATGCAAAGCAGCGAGCGGCATCCGCGCCTTCCAGCAACGCAAGCTTCCCTTCCAGAAATTCGACAGTGGGATTGTTGCCGCGCGAGTAAATATGGCTGCCGAGCTCTTGCTCAAAAGCATGCTCGAATTGTGGATACGTATCGAATGCAAACAGGCTGTTCTGGTAGATTGGAATTTGAATGGCGCCGTAGTGGCGATCATCGAACTCATCATGCGAAATCGCCGTGTACATCTGCTCCAAAGTAAGTTTCGTCATTATCGTGGCTCTCCTTGATATCGCCGGAATCGATTGTATGTTTAACCTTTTTCTGCGCCTTGTGTCAGTCCTTCTACGATAAAGCGCTGCGCGATCGCAAATACGATAATTGTAGGGATAACGGACAGAACAGTGCCCGCCGACATCGCGCCCCAGTCGATATCAAACTTCATAACGAACGAATTCATCGCAACCGGAAGCGTCTTGCTCGCTTCGCTGTCAATAAACATAACGGCCATGATCAGCTCATTCCAGTTGTTCACGAAAGCAAATATGAACGTTGCTGCGATACCAGGCAGCATGACCGGAATAATGACGCGGAATAATGCAGTTATTCGAGAACAGCCGTCGATCATTGCAGCTGCCTCTAGGCTCGAAGGAATACGCTGGAAGAACCCTCTAAGCATAATCGTCGAGAACGGGATGCTTCCGACCGTATAGATAAGCACGAGCGATGCGAGATGATTCGTTAAATGCATGCTCGACATCATTTTATAAAGCACGATGAGCGCGCCGATTCCCGGCAGCATTTGTGTCAGGAAGAACCCGAACATAATATGCTTGTGGCCTTTGAACTTAAACCGTGCGAGTACATAACCGCTCAAGATGGAAATCGCGATAACGCAAGCTGCCGCGGCGATCGATACGAGCAAGCTGTTGAAGATGTAAACACCGAAGTTAGAGAACTCGAACAGCTTCTTATAGTTGTCGAATGTTAACGTCTCCGGCCAATAATGAATCGGCGAGCTGAAAATTTGTTTCTGCGGTTTCAAGGAAGTAATGATGATCCAATACAGAGGAAACAACATCACGACAGCATGAAGCGCCAAGTATACCACTTTAGCACTTACCAGCAGCTTCTTCTGCATATTAGAAGTCCCCCGCTTTCTCCGATTTTGTCGCAAACAGGTAGAAGATCGTGTAGAGCATCAGCATGATCATCATCACAATGCCCACTGCCGAACCAAGACCATATTCGCCGTTTCCAAACACTTTAGAGAGCATGAATGAAGATACGATATTGGTCAGTCCAGCCGGCCCGCCGTTCGTCATAGAGTAAATCAGCGTAGGGTCGCTGAAAATCCAAATCACTCGAAGCAAAGTCGTAGTTATGATTGTAGGCATGATATAAGGAATGATAACGTTAAACAATTTACGCAGCCATCCCGCTCCGTCGATATCGGCAGCCTCGAACAATTCGCCAGGTATCGATTGCAATGCAGCAAGCAGCATAATCGCGAAAAATGCTATACCGTACCATACATTTGCGCTGATTACGGAGAACATCGCCCAATGCGGATCGGACAAGAATCCGATACGCGTTTTAATAATTCCTGCGCGAAGTAATAGATCGTTAATTACGCCGATTTGGGAATTGTACAGCCATTTGAAAATCAAACCGATGAGAAAACCGGAAAGTGCCCAGGAATAGAAAACCAAACCTTGGTAAATGCCCCTGCCTTTGAAAGGCTTATTCAATACGAGTGCGAGAATGAAACCAAGAATGAATTGTGCGATTAAGGAGTAGAACACCCACTTCAAGCTGTTCTTCAACGCCAAAATAAATTGGTTATCATGGAAGATCGTTTTAAAGTTATCGAACCCGATAAACTTGACGTTCTTCACATGCATCAGATTGTAATCTTGAAACGCGAGCGTTATACCGCGAACAACGGGATAATAAGTAAAGGTTAGAACCAGAACAATAACAGGGAGCAAACAGAGCCAGATAAACCATAGCTGTGACGAAAATCTGGATTTCTTCGCTTTGTTCTCCGTCGAACCAGCCTTAACATTCGTTTCCATAAATTTTAACCCCCCCTTATTAAAAAAGTGATGGGCAGCGGAGCCACCCATCACCACTAGCATTACTTCGCAAGTTTCGCTTTCTGGTCTTGCCAGTATTTATCCAAGATTTTGAGCGTATCGTCGAGTGATGCTTGGCCGAGGAGCCAAGCTTGCGTGTTCTTCATGACAACATCGCCCCAGTCGCCGATTTCCGTGTAGCTGTAGTTCGGTTTAAGCGGAATATAATCTTCCGGCTTCGTGTTCATTTCAAGCAATGTCGCATACGGACCTTCTTGGAAGACCGGATCTTCCGATGCGGAGGAGTGGATCGGCAGCAAGCCGAACGCTTTACAGAACGCCGTGTTCTCTGCAGGGCTCGACAAGAATTCGATCAGCTTCCAAGCTTCGTCTTTATGCTTCGAGAAGGAAGTCATGCCCCAGCCAGCTGCGCCAATGCCATAGAACGTTTTGCCAGTAGGACCTACAGGCAGGAATGTGGAAGCCCAAGTTCCTTTTTCCATTTTCTCATTCAGAACGCCGATAACGTCCGGATCTTGCATCAGCATAGCCGTTACGCCGGAAGTAAACGCTTGTACTTGCTCTGCGAAGCCCCAGTTGATGGAATCGGCAGGCGCTGTGTCTTTGAAGATTTTCTGGTAAAGCTCAAGCGCCGCTTTCGCTTCAGGCGTTCCATAGATCGATGTTTTACCGTCCTTCAGGAAGTGGCCGTCGGCTTCGTCCAAGTTCGTGCCGTTGTAGCTTTGCGCGATGGCATCAACATAACCATTGCCTCCAGGGCCGCCGCGGAACGAGAAACCGTAATGGTTCTTGCTTGGATCTGTCAGCTTCTTGCCTGCGTTGTAAACATCTTCCCATGTTTTCGGAGCGGCAAGGCCGGCTGCGTCGAACCAGTCTTTACGGTAGAACATTTGACGCTCGTACATGCCGTTTGCGATGAAGTACGGCTTATCAGCGATCGAGGCTACTGTCTTCGCTGCTTGAGAAACCGTAGCATAATCCGCCCATTTGGACGCATAAGGCTCCAGGTTTTCAACATATCCGTTCGTAACGTCTTCATTGATTGTCAGGTCGCGCACTTCAAGTACATCAAGGTCTTCGCCTGCGCCAAGCATCGTACGGATCTTATTGTCCGCTTGGTCGAAAGGTGGCGAGATCAGCTCAACCGTAATATTCGGGTTCGCATCCTCGAAGCGTTTGATCGATGCTTTCAGCAGCTCCGTACGGGCCGGGCTC
The DNA here is from genome assembly GCF_003386535.1 of Paenibacillus taihuensis. Taxonomy (GTDB): domain Bacteria; phylum Bacillota; class Bacilli; order Paenibacillales; family Paenibacillaceae; genus Paenibacillus_Z; species Paenibacillus_Z taihuensis. Next base: position 41,966 of record NZ_QTTN01000029.1, on the reverse strand, counting down.
GTCAAGCTCTCAATCATGCGAAGATTAACCTTCTCTTGCGTGCTGCCTGCGTTGTTGCTTTGCGCTGCATTGTTCGTGTTTCCGGAATTAGAAGAATCATTGCTGTTGCCGCCGCAAGCGGATAGCATGCCTGCCATCACTGTCGTAGCGAGACCGAGATACAAATACTTCGACTTCTTAGTTACCCCCATTAGAAACCCTCCACATTCAATTTGGTGATCAATGAGACTGGGAACTCTTTGGCGATTAATGTGTAATGAATTACACGCTAATCTTGGAACTTAATTCGTCTTTCATTTCTGAATATTTGTACAACTCTTTCTAAAAAAATTCCCCCTGCAGCAAGCAGATGCTAACAGTGTGTCAGCCAGTCATCCTGTCTGATAGGTTGATTATAGTTGAAAGCGCTTTACAGTGTCAATAAGAAAAAATGCGAATTCTGTTTACACGGCTTCATTATTTTACGCTTTTGATTTTCGCCTCGATGCAGTCCATCAACTTATCGAACTCTTCCATCGCGACTTTCGTGTCATGTGCCGCAATGCCCGCGAACATTGTATGATGGAACGGATACGTCTCATCAAACAACGCCTTGTCGCCAAGCGGTTCATTGAAGAACTTCTCATACAAGCCGGAGATCGAGTCCAATACCGTCTCCAAAATCGGGTTCTTCGCCGCTTTAATAATATGGAGATGGAACATCAAATCGATCTGGGACGTATCTTTATTCGCTTCCTTCAGAATGCGGTACTCTTCCAGACATTCTTCGACTTCCTTGATCTGCTTGCTCGTAATCCGCTTGGAAGCTAGAACGACAGCTTGCCCCTCCAGCGCTCTGCGCACCTCAAGGATATTCAGCAGGAAATTACGCTCCCGCTCGATCTTCACCTTGCCTGTAATGCGGAACGTGTTCACTTCTTTTACGAAGATCCCTTTGCCGTTGTGGACTTCAATGATGTCCATCGCTTCCAAATAACGAAGCGCCTCGCGCAGTGACGAACGCCCGACGCCGAACATTCTCGTCATTTCCTCAACAGACGGCAGCTTGTCTCCCTCTGAAAGCTCATGCTCCTGGATGAAGTTTTGAATCTCTTGCGATACTTGCTCATGCACTAATATCTTCTGTATTTTACCCATCTGTTCGCGTCCATCCCCCTCACCTTGCTACCTATCTGATAGGTACATAGTAAGCGAATGAAAGTTGGTATGTCAACTGGAATTCATCAAGCCTGTCTTCCCATTGCGTCATGCCCAGCTATCGCTTATGATTGGAAAAGAAAGCGTTTTTATACGTTGTGGTTACTATGTTATACGAATTGGCGCCGTTTGTGCAAAGGGGAATTGTATCCATGCGATTAAAGTTCGAATTTCTATACCGGTCGCTCCGTGGAAAGCAGACCTATATTTCGCATCATACCCATCATTGTTTTGAGGTCGTTTACTATATTAACGGCAACGGGAGTACGGAGATCGGCAACACAAAGTACCGTTTCGGCGCGGGCAGCTTCTGCCTCATTCGCCCGGGGACGCTGCATGATGAGCGCAGAATACAAGATACCGATGTAATCTTCGTCGGCTTCACCTGTGAAGAAGAATTACTTGAGCTGGAGGAAGGGCTGTTTCAGGATAAGGATTCCACGATCCTATCCCTGCTCGAATCGCTCTATGACGAATACACGAGCAAGAAGGCGCACTACTCCCTCATGCTCGACTTTATGATAGGCAGGCTGGCGGTTGAACTTTCGAGGCAAAAGCACGAGCTGTGGTCGATGCGCACAGGCGGCAAGAAGCTCGTTACGTTCCAGCGTTACATCGACAACCACTTTCATGAGAAGCTGAACCTTAGCGACATGGCGGAAAATTTCGGCTACAGCTATGACCGGTTCCGCCACCTGTTCAAGGAGGAATTCGGCATATCGCCGCAGCAATATGTGCTGACGAAGCGAATTGCGAACAGCTGCGAGCTGCTCGTGAAGACGGACCTATCCGTGCTCGATATCGCGAGCCGCTCCGGCTTCTCGACTGACGCTCAGTTCTGCAAGCTGTTCAAGCGCGAGATCGGCATACCACCGCGGCAATATCGGGCAAACAAACGGGTAGTGCCTGATGGACGAAGCGGCAGCTAAATGAAAGCGGCTGGATCAGAGGCGTATGCAATCATGCAAGCATACGCTTCTATCCAGCCGCTTTCTGTATGTTCAAGCTATTGGCGAACCGCCGGCTTCTCATCCAGATGAAGCATAAGCCGCAGCACTTCATCGAGCGATTCCTTCGTAAATACTTGCTTCCAATCCGGCTTGAATATTTTCTCGTAGCCGTAATTGATCGCTACCTTCGCCGCGTCCGAGAACGGATTGACGTTATTGAAGGCGATCGCGAGCGGGATTTGAATATGTCCGAGCATGAACGACCTTGCCGCCGCTTCCGGAACGCCCATCCGAATGACCTCATCCATCGCTTCCTTCATAATGCAGGCTGCAGCTGCGGCAACGACTTCCGCAGCAGCCGGCTCGAGCAGCGCCATCTGCTCCACTGTGATCCGATGGCAGCTTACAACAGGCGCAAACATCCGAATGCAGATCTGCTCCGCCTCATCGTACAGGTCCTCGCGTCCTTGGTGCAGCGCAATGACGATATCCTGCTTCGCTGCAATGCCGCCGAACATATCCTTGCGCGCCTCCGGCGAATCCTGCTCCTCGAACAAGGCGGGATGGCACGGATGCGTCACGACGAACGTGCAATCGTCGCGCAGCGCCACCTGGTTCGCGTAAGCAGCCGCAGGATCGAGCACGATTACCGTCGTATTCGGACGCAGTTTCGGTACAATAAGCTCCGATAACGGTCCAATGATTGCGTCAGGTACCGCAAGAATAACAAAGTCCGCTTCCGCGAGCGCTTCCCCATTCGGCGTAATCGACAGCCCCCGCTCGGCAATACGCGCTATCCCGCTCTCCGACTGTTCACATAGCAGCAGCCTGTACTCAGCCGTCTTCAAGTTATCCGTAATCCTGCAGCCCATTTTCCCGCCTGCTCCAATAAGTGCAATTGTCGCTTGCCCCACTGCTTCGCTCATCATAACCGCTCCTTCGCAACTAATAGAGATGATAATTTCAGCATAACGGCTAGGACGAAAATGATCAATACAAATTGTATACATTTCATATATAATTATTGCTCTTCCGCGTGAATACTGCTATTCTAGCATCACGAAGTACGATGCGAAGGGAGACCTTTTACGATGAGACTCGGACTTAGCTCGTTTACATTAACATGGTCAGTAGGCGTTCCCGGTTATGAGACGCCGGACAATCCGCTTTCAGCAGAAGACTTGATTCAGCTGACTCATAGCCGCGGCCTTCGTCTGCTGCAAATTGCCGATAACTTGCCGCTCCATCTGAAATCCGAAGAGGAGCTGGCGCGGATCAAGCAAACAGCGGAAGCTTACGGCGTTTCTATTGAAGTTGGTACGAGAGGCACTGAGCCGAGTAACTTGCTAGCCTATCTCGCTATTGCTCGCACCTTCGGTTCCCCTATCGTTCGGACCATTATTACGACACCAGATTTGCATGCTGCCGAGCTGCAGCTGCGTGAAGTACTGCCTGCTTATGAATCCGCGGGCATCACGCTTGCTATTGAAAATCATGGTATGCATACAACAAAGCAGCTGGTACAATTATTTGAAAGCCTGGCATCGCCGCATGTCGGCTGCTGTCTCGATACGGTCAATTCTTTTGGCGCGCTGGAAAATCCAGATACGGTTATTGATCGGCTTGTGCCGTATCTCGTTAACCTGCATATTAAAGATTTTGACATCAAACGGGTCGATCATCAGATGGGTTACGCCATTCTTGGCACTCCAGCAGGCGCCGGCAAGCTCAATATTGGCTATTTGATGGATGGAATTGCGCGGCATGGAAAAGGTGCGGCAAGCGCGATCCTCGAATTATGGACACCTTATACCACATCGGTCGCAGAGACGATCGCGCTGGAACAGCTCTGGATGGACGAGAGCATCGCTGCTCTGACGGACCGTTATTTTACAGAAGAAGAGGTTAATCGCTATGGCAACAGTAACGCTGAAAGAGAAAGCGTATGAGCAGCTTCGCGCGCTAATTCTTGAAGGAACGATCAACAGCAACGATCAGCTGACCGAGAAGTATCTCGTCGATCTGCTGCAGATGAGCCGGACACCGATCCGTTCTGCGCTGGAGAAGCTCGCTGCCGAAGGGCTGCTCAATATGGAGCCGAACAAAGGGCTCAGCTTGCCTGGGCTGTCGCTGCAGCGCGTCGCTGATTTCTTCGATCTTCGCATGGCCCTCGAGGGCTATATCGTTCATAAGCTGGCGAATCGCAAGCTGCCTCCGGAAGAGATTGCTTGGTTCCGGGAGAACCTTCGCGTACAGGAAGAAACCGCCTCGCAGCATGATTACCTCGCGTTCACGCATGCGGACTCCGAGTTTCACCGCCGCCTCGCGCTCGTATACGAGAACGAGGAAATGGTGCAAATGATGAACAATTTGCAGGACCGACTGTTCCAGTTGGCGCTAAAGGTGCTGCGTAAAGATACGAATCGGATTCAAAACTCGTACCGCGATCATCTGGAGATCTTCGAGCTTATTCTTGCGGGAGAAGCCGATGAAGCCAAGCGGCGGATGATTGAGCATCAGGAATATGCGGCTAGAATACTGGTATTCTAGCCTAACAAAAACCCCTGCAGACGCACAGGCTGCAGGGGTTTTGTATGTAGGCGCGAGCCAGAGGTCGAAAAGCTCCAACAAAGTGGAACATGGAACACAGTCACGGTCACGCTATATTGGATTAATCCAATCCAAAATCCAGATATTAAGGTGTTTTTCCGACTATGTTGGATTTATCCACTCATTTTTGGCGGAAAGGGCTCTTTTCGCCCATTTCGAGAATAAATGAGTGGATTTTTTCAATATAGCATGCGATTTCCCCCAAAACCTCTCTTCTATGATGGATTTATCCATCATAACCCGAAGAAGGAGATTGCTGGCTTTCGCACGACGAAGCACGAAATGAATTCTACTAACACTTACACACCATGAGCAGATTGCCATCGGGGTCCTTGAAGTTAAACCAGTGATTATGCTCAATTCCAGTCGTCAGGTTCACGTTCTTCTCTTTCATGTAGCTGAACGCTTCCTCAATATTGCTCGCATTGAAATGAAATGCAGGCGCTCTAAAGATGTTGTCTTCCGAGAAAATTTTGCTATCCAGTACAATGCCTGTTCCTTGCATGGGCAGCACATAGATATGGCCGAAAGCAATTTCTCCATCTGCTGGCAGCCCAAGAATATCACAATACCAATCTCGCGCTTGCTCAATATTGCTTACTGGAATGAATACCGCACCAATCTGGTTCAAAATCGGGGACATGTCGTTACCTCCAATAGTCTATGATTTTCGATTACAACAAATAGACACCTCAAGCTGCCATTATCTATCACAGAGCCGAAAAAAGAAAACCGCATCCTCATGCCGATGCGGTTTGGTTTAAACTTCTGACAAAATCACTTTGCAAGCCTTCCGTTTATAAGGAAGGCAATGACAAGAATGGCGGTTAGCGCGATTGACACTGCCCAAACCCATGATCGAAAGGCTAGCTCAAACTTCCCCAGTATCCATGCCAATGCACGCATGAGCACAACAAACCCGACTGTGCCTGCCAAGGAAGCAAGCGTGAATTTATTCAAATCGATTCGTTTCAGGATCTTCTGTATCATAACCGAAGGCCTCAAGCGCCGGCCATAGTTCAGGAGCAATCGGGTAATTCGCGAGTTCCACCGTCTGCAGTACCCGCTCCGGCTTACTCATGCCGACGACCGTGCTCGTGATCCGCGGGTCGCGAAGCGAGAATTGAAGTGCTGCTGCGGCCAAAGGGACATTAAATTCTTGACACACCTTGGCGAACGAACGCGCTCTTTCCAATACGATCGGCGATGCTTCGCTATAAGCATAACGAGCGTATGCCTCCGGACCTTTGGCCAAGATGCCGCTGCCATATGGAGCGGCGTTAATGACGGCGACGCCCATGCGGCTCGCGACATCGAGCAAGGGGTCGGCAGAACGATTGAGCAGCGTATATCGATTGTGGGTCTCCACAGCGCTGAAAGCTCCCGTTTCTACGTAACGGATGAGCAAATCGATCGGCCCGCCGGATATGCCGATGTGATCGATGACGCCCTCCGCTTGAAACTTCTGCAGTACCTCTAATGGCCCGCCGGATCCCACGACATTTTCGAACGTGGTGTGTTCAGGGTCGTGGATATAAACGTATTGCAGACGATCAAGCCCCAAGTGTTTGAGACTCGCTTCGACGGAACGTTTGATCTGTTCGCCGCTGAAGTCGCCTGTCGTGAAATCGCGGTCGGCCTTGGTCGCCAAGACGTAACCTGCCGGAAGTCCCCCATTCGCTTGAATCGCCTTGCCGATCCGGCGCTCACTCTCGCCGAATCCATATGAAGCAGCTGTATCTATGAAGTTAATCGGGCTTTCAAAGGCTGTACGCAGCGTTTCCAATGCTTGTTCTTCCGGCGTGCCGTATTGAAAGGTTTCCGGCATATCGCCGAGCGGAGCAGCTCCAAGACATAGAGGTGTTACGAGCAGACCGGTGTTGCCAAGCGGACGTAAAGATAATAGCGAGTTCGACATCGTGAGATCCCCACTTTCATAAAATGGCTAAGTTACAGAGAGACGCCCAGAAAGCCTCGCGTCAATTGGAAATCGGTATTGCCTTGCTGATAGAGACGTGGCGCATAAGTATGTTCCAATACTTGTTTGCTGAGCTCTAGAATTTGATTTGTCCATAAAGCCGGGCTGCCCGAGAGCACCAAATCGACATCTTGCTCATGTTTCTGCAGCAAAGCCTGCTCCGAAGTAATCTGCAGCATCGGAACGAACGGATGCGTCTGCATCGGACGATTGCCGATCAGCGCGATCACGATTTCAACACCAGTGGCTGCAAGTCCCGTAATCGTCTCCACCCAATGGGTTGTTGGTGTCTCCATAACATGGAATCCATTATGCTGAACATGTTCCCCATAGGCTATGGAAGGCTGAACTTGAGGCGTCGTAAACAGATGTTCGCTGAATGCCGCCGCAGCAAGCAACCCGCTATTCTCTGGAACGACGACCAAACCTCCTGCACCGACAATCATCTTGGTCAGCGCTGCCAGCTGCTCGCCGGCATCGTCGCTAATGGCACCGTCGCTCACGATTCCGATTCGCAGTCCTTCAAGTCCGACTGTCACTTTCTCCGCAGGCGCTGCTGCGGCCAATCGTTCGGCGAACCAAGCTTCAACCTTCTCGCTCACCTTGGCAATTCCGCCGTCAAGCTGGATGCTGGCATACCCGAGCCGGCTCGCATCAACGCCGTTCACTTCCATCTGATGGCGCATATAATCGTTGTGCGTTTTCTCGCAGCCATGCTCAAGCAGCAAACAATGCTCGACCATCGGGTGCGTGATGTAGCCGATCATCGTGCGGGCAAAGAGCGATTCGGCTGGTCCCCCCGAGGTACCGCAGCCCTCTGTGTGCGCCAATGAGACAAAACCCGATAGACCGGACTCCCCTGTTCCTTGCCCGTTCAGCCGCTGTGTAATCATGCCCGCTACCTGTCCGGCGCAAAGGCTCGTCGGTACGATCAAGCCGATATTGTCACTGGACTGCCGATCCCGATGGCGAGTCAAAGTAAATTGGATCGGCTTAGCCGTCGAACCCGTATCATCTTGAATTTCAATTGGTACGCGCGAAGGCGCAGGAGCATTCAGCAGCGTTTGCAGCTGGCTTGCATCGCTCTGCTGCCAGTTACGCCAAATTTGCACCTGGGCATGGCCAGCTTTCTCGCCAACACTACGCTGACCGGAGGCGATCTGAATCGCGAGTTCGAATACCTCTTCCCCCAGCTCATCCATCGACTTGCCTTCTAGATATTGCCCTGCGTTCACGTCCATATCGTTCGACAGCAATTGAAAACGGCGAGTGGTCGTGACCACCTTAACAGTCGGCACATAAGGGAAATTCGTTATCGATCCGTTACCTGTTGTAAAGAAGATCATGTTGCAGCCTGCGGCTACCTGTCCGGCGATGCTCTCCAGGTCATTTCCGGGGCTATCCATGAAATAGTAGCCGCCATCCTTCATAAGCTCCCCGTACTCGGTTGCAAAATCGATCCGCGTTGCAGGGTCTTTCTTCATTGCGGCGCCAATGGATTTGAGATAGATGTTGTACAAGCCGCGATACATGTTGCCGCCGGAAGGATTACCTTCCGCGCTGGTGCCATGCCATGACGTGCGCTCCTTGAATCGATCCACAAGCTCCAGGAAATTGCGCGCGGTTTCCACATTTCGCACTTTCGACAGAACATAAGGCTCCGCGCCAATCAGCTCATCGGTTTCGGCCAGGCTAGCTGCACCGCCGTAGCGCACCAGTTCTTCCGAAACCCAGCCGAGCAGCGGATTCGCGGAGACGCCGGAGAATGCGTCCGAACCACCGCACTGCAAGCCGATCCGCAAGTGGCTGATCGATTCAGGCGTACGCTGCATCGCATTGACCGTCGGCAGCCACCCCCGTACCAACGCTTCACCTTTAACCAGTTCCTCTTCGAACGTTCCTGTAAGCGATACGAACTTATGCAGCACATCATCAATCCGGTAGCTATGCTCGCGTGCGTATTCTTCCACCATCTTGTTCGTGACCGATTCATTGCCGTAATCAACGAGTAAAACTGCACCAACATTCGGATTGACCATAAAACCGGCGAGCGTACGCAGCAGCAATTCTTCGTTATTCAGCGTCGAAGTACCGCCCTCCGTATGAGCAGCGGGAACAATCCCGTCGATATTCGAATAGTTCTTGCATTCGTCTTGAAGACGACCGGCAAGCTTCTTCACATAGCTGCCCGTGTGCGAGGTGGTGCCAAGCAGGACAATGTAGTTCCGCGTACCAACCCCGCGATCTTCATGGCGGCGATACCCCATAAAGGTGCGCGTCTCCGTATAGGCTGGCGATGCCGGAGCCGGTTGGAAGTTCTCCTCATCCAGAATATAAGGATGAACTTGATCCGCGAAATTAGGCACAGGCGGCAGCGCGAATGCCAGCTTACGCACGCTGAGCGCTTGCAGAACGGTTTCGTTAATGACATAGTGGCCGGGATCGATCGGCTGAAGTGCCACGCCGAAAGGCAACTGCCACGACAGCAGCTCTTCGCCGGGCGCGATCGCTTTTACCGCAAACCGATGGCCTTCCATAACGGTGTAATCCAAAACAATGGATTGGTTCTCATACTGAATGACGGTACCCGCATTCAATTGGCGAATCGCAACAGCGCAGTTATCCCCTGGCAAAGGAAGTCTGGCTACTTCTTCAAATTGGTAAACGACGTCCATCGATAATCGACTCCCTTGACGTAAAATTCCCCTCGAAATCCATATGTTACTTTGTAGACGCTTTCAAGTTTGCACTAAACAAGATTATATCACGAGCGTCACGTTTAGGTTGTCTTTCATTTACATGAATAGAAAAATGGTAACAAGGGAGAAAAATGATAAAACTAAACCCCGACCTCACTCGGTCGGGGTTCTTCATGCTATGGCTAATTGAATCTCGGCCCTCGAATTCCAACGTAGCGTTCTCTCGCTACTAATTCCGGTCGAGAAGTATGAAAAAAGCAATATTCACGTTCTGGCTCTTGCCGATGCAGTTCGCTGTAGCGACGAAGAGCTTCAGTAGAATCAGCGCATTTATCGATGACAATAACTTCATCGATGTAGCGAAATCCCTCCACAGAATGGGCCTTCGTCGCCTCTAAGACAACCCACTCTTCTGGGAGCAATTCCTGGACTTCTTGCCAGCGCATTTCCTCCACCTCCATCGGCTTCAACAATATTATTTTAACACAATTCAAATCCCCTCGCCGATTTCCGATAGAACAATATCACTATATAGGGAGTGCGCACACACGAGATTGATCGGTCAATAGCGCCTCACTTCACCCGAACCCCTATCCCATTCGCCACCATGCGAATATGGTTTGCCGCGAGCCGATACTCCGCTTCGCTCTCCAGATGCTCCAGCATGAGCGGGATATCGCCATCCAGCTTCGCGAGCTGACGCAAATATTGCGCGTAATCAAGCTTGCCAAGACCCGGTCTCGTCTCATCTAGATGAACGGTCATCTGCTGGCTCATGATGATGTCCTTGGCGTGGCAGCTCCTTATGTAAGGTCCGAGCTTCGAGAAGCAATGCTCAATCAATGCGCCATTCCCGTAGTACAGCTGCGGGCTAGCAATCAGATTGACGGGATCGATATGTACGGCAAAAGCTCTCCGATCGATCGCTTCTATCAGTCTCAAATAGCTGTCGGCGGAGTCCGGATACATCCACGGCATCATTTCGAGCGTGTAGTATGTCCGCTGCGGCTGCACATGGTCAATGATCTCGCGCACCGTTTCGACGATGAGCTCGAATGTCTCTTCGGTCAAGTTCGCCGGATCATGCCCATCCCACTGCTCGCCGCGGGAACCGGCAATGTTCACGCAGCAGCGCGCTCCTGCCAGTTCCGCCGCCTCCAGCTTCTTCTTGCAGAAGCGGATTGCCCGATCCCTTGTCTCCGGATCGGCGCTGAGCGGATTGCTCCATGCGCCAACTTCTGCGATGAGCAGATCCGCCCGCGATGCGGCGCCCGCATAATCTTGAATCAGCGCGGCATCCTCGAAATCCGGCAAATAAGCCGCTGAATACTGCCGCTCCTCGTGCGCCTGCGCCCACTGCTCCGGGTCAAGCTTGCCTCCATGTAGAATAGGTCCGCCAAGTCTCATAGCCGATGCATCCTTTCGGTTTGATTTTTCACGAATCATCACGAATCTTATAGAGGAGTAAGCGCTTGCGAAGAGAATGACTACTACGACGACATCTATTGTGAGCACTCGAACAACCAAAGAGGGGGTATATGAACGATGAATGTATGGACAACCGCTAGTGCGCACGCATGTCGTTGGACTAACGAGCCTGCCAACTGGAGCTACACGGAGCAAGGCGGTCTTCATGTGGAAGCGCCAGCGAACTCGGATTACTACCAGGACCCTGCAGGCAAGCATATTGTAAGCTCCGCGCCATTCCTGCACTTTACAGCTGGAAGCAGCTTCGAGCTCACGACACGGTTAACTGTAGAGATGAAGCATAAATACGACTCTGGCTGTCTCATGCTGATGGCGGATGATCGGAACTGGGCGAAGTTGTGCTTTGAGTTTAACGGCCGGTACCCGACCATTGTATCTGTCGTCACGATCGATGGTGTGTCGGATGATTGCAATTCGGAGCGCGTGGAAGTAGAGAAGCCCTACTTGCGCATCGTGCGGCAAGGCAATTGCATCACGTTCTTCTACTCTGCGGATGGCGAGGTGTGGGAGCAAATTCGGTACTTCGGCATGAAGCTGCCGGACGAATGCCTGGCTGGTGTTGTTTCTCAGTCACCGCAAGGGACGGGCTGCACCGTTCAATATGAATCCCTAACGATTGGACAAATCAATCAATAACTATCTAGTTCCCCACTCAGAAGCTTTTTCCTCCCGTCAATAATGGAAAAAGGCTGACGGATTCTAACTGCCCCCGCCAGCCTTCCAAACCAACCAATTAGCCCTCTTCAATATCTGCCATTAGATCGCTCGCAACTTCCATCATCCGCGGAATGACCGCATCATTGCTCCCCGAAACGTAGATGTCGCCCCCGTAGTGACGGAACGGAATTTGCGCATTCTCATGTCTCCACATGAAGAAGTCCCCTGGAATCGTCATTGTCGTACCGTCTGCCCCAGATACCTTCAGCTCCGAAGCAAAGGTGAAATCCGGCTGCGTTTCAAAATAGGCCAAGCACATCTCTAATGTAATCGGCTGACGATCGCTCTCATGCTCTCGATATTCTTTTGTAATCCGATAACGCTTGCTCATGTTCTATTAACCCTCCGTTATGTTCTTGTTCTTATGCCCGCTTCCACCGCCAGCTTCCAGATGCCTCTTATAATACCCAGGATTCACGCCGGTCAGCTTCTTAAACGTCTTGGACAGATGATGCACATCCGTGAACCCGCAATACTCGCTTACCTTCTGCATCGACATCCCTTCCCGCAGCAATCCCTCGGCATGCTCGATGCGCAGCTTCATTAAGTACTGATAAGGCGTCATGTCGAAATACTGCTTGAACAGCACGTTAAAACGCGACACCGACAGCCCCGCCCTTCTCGCCATATCCTCCACCGTAATAGGGTCCGCGATATGGAAGGCGAAGTACGATGTGATCCAATTCAAGAACGGACGCGGAGACCGCAAGCCCCGCTCCTGATTCATGAACGTCTTGAACACGATCGTGATCCATTCGTGCGCGAGCTGATTAGCTTCCATCATTCCGAGATAGGTTTGCAGCTCCCAGCTATCGATCATCTTCAGCGTTAGATCTCGCAGCGTATGATGATGCTCCGTCTCGAGCTTGAACGGTATGCGGCATACATCGCTCGCATGCAGCCTCGGCTGCATATAGTCCGGATAAGCCGATAGATCAACTTGTCCCGGTCGTGTGACGAAACTGCTTTCCCGCTGCGGATTATAGAAGAAATCCAGATGGACATACGGATTAATCGTATTCGTAATCCCGCGGATCGTATGAACGTCGCCTGGTTGCAGCAGGCAGAGCTCACCCTCCCTGACGGTATGCAGCTGGCTGCCGATCTGAATTTCGAACGTCCCTTCCTGCACGTAGAAGATAATATAGTCGAGCAGGCTTCTCTCGCCTAGCAGAAACGGCTGCCGAATCGCATAGCCCGCATTGCGGATATATGGGGCGATGACATGATCCGTAAGCTTCATCAGGGCAGTCACCTCGTTATAATTCCAGTTGTTTTGTACATAGAAAAAACAGCTTCTATACAAAGGAATCCATGTCCGAATCGATTATGATCAAGACATCATCTGAATCAGTATACCACGATATGAAGCGAGGTTGGACTAGTGAATCACGTATATACAGGGGCAAAATCAAGAGAAATCAGCTTCCCGCTCGGCGGCATCGGCAGCGGAAGCATCGGGCTCGCAGGCAATGGCAGGCTCATCGAGTGGGAGATCTTCAACCGTCCGAACAAGAAGAGCTATAACGGTTTTAGCCACTTTGCAATCAAAGCAGAGCGTGATGGCCGCGTACTCGATGCGCGCGTGCTGAACGGCGACATGCAAGGGCCTTACGTCGGCGAGCCGATTCGCGGCGGCGCTTTGCACACTGGATATGGATTCGGACCGCAGAGCCAGACGATGGCGGGCATGCCGCATTTCCAGAAGACCGAATTCCGCGGCGAGTTCCCGCTTGCGCAGATGACATTCGCGGATCAGGCTTTCCCCGGACACGTCCAGCTTACCGCGTTCAATCCGTTCATTCCGCTGCAAGAGGATGACTCCAGCATCCCTGCGGCATTCTTCGAATGGGAAATCGAGAACACGGACAGCGCGCCGATCACCTACACGATCTGTCTATCGGCAGGCAATCCGAAGGCAACTCGGCAAGTAACGCACGAATATCGGGAAGTGCCGAATGAAAGCGGCAACCCAAGGAGCGGTAATCCAAGTCAAGGCCTGCATACGCTCATGCTGAGCTCGCAGCAATATACGCCCGATCACGCCGACTATGGAGATATTACAATCGCGACGAACGCCGCGGATTGCAGCTATCAGCAGTTCTGGTACCGCGGCGGCTGGTGCGACAACCTCGAGATGTTCTGGCATGATTTCACCCAGCCTGGTCCACTGAAGAACAGGGAGTACCCGGCCGATGCACCGAGGCCGGACCGTCACGAAGATACCGCATCACTAACCGCTCACCTATCGCTTGCAGCTGGCGAGAAGAAGAAGGTCCGCTTCCTCATCAGCTGGAGCTTCCCGAACGTGGTCAACTATTGGAACCCTGCTCAGACCGGGGCGAACAGCTGGAAGAACTACTACGCCTTACTCTTCCAGGATTCACGCGAAAGCGCGACGTTCGCCTTCAACAACTGGGATCGACTCTACGCCGATACGCTCAAGTTCAAAGAAGCGCTGTTCGCCTCGACACTGCCGCCTGTCGTACTGGATGCCGTGTCTGCGAACATGTCCGTCCTGAAGACGGCAACCAGTCTTCGTCTGACCGACGGTTCCTTCTACGGCTTCGAGGGAACCATCGCCGATACCGGCTGCTGCGAAGGCTCCTGCACGCATGTGTGGAACTACGCATACGCATTGCCATTCCTGTTCCCGCGTCTCGAGCGGAGCATGCGGGAGCTCGATTTCACGCATAACAAACGCGAAGACGGTCGGATGTCCTTCCGTCTTATGCTCCCTGTTGGCCGCGAGCGAAGCAACTATCGCGCTTGCGCAGACGGTCAATTCGGCGGCGTCATCAAAGCATACCGCGATTGGAAAATATCCGGCGACTCCGACTGGCTCCGCTCCATTTGGCCGGCTGTGAAGCAATCGATCACCTATGCTTGGGCGGATACGAATGAGGATCGTTGGGATCCGATGAAGAGAGGCGTCCTCGAAGGCAGGCAGCATCATACCTTGGACGTAGAGCTGTACGGGCCGAATTCCTGGATGACCGGCTTTTACTTAGCCGCATTGAAAGCCGGCGCCGAGATGGCTGCTTACCTGGATGAACAGGAAACCGCCGCAGAATGGCTCCGTATCTTCGAGTCCGGCAAACAGTGGGCCGATACGCATCTGTTCAACGGCGAGTACTACATCCAGCGGTTCGATATTAAGGATCGGTCGGTACTTGAGCAATTCGACGAGGAGACCGTCTGCTACTATTGGAATGCCGAGCTTGGCGAGATGAAATACCAGATCGGCGAAGGCTGCGTGATCGATCAGGTCGTTGCGCAGTGGCATGCGAATCTGTGCGGACTCGGCGAGATTTTCGATCAAACGCAGACACGCAAGGCGCTGCAATCCTTGTATCGCCACAACTTCAAAGCAAGCATGCGGCAGGAATCGAATACGTGGAGATTGTACTCGCTTAACGATGAAGGCGGGCTCGTCATCTGCACATGGCCTGAAGGCGCAAGCAAGCCGGCCATTCCGCTCACCTACAACTCCGAGACGATGACAGGCTTCGAGTATCAGGCGGCATCGCACATGATTCAGGAGGGCTTCTTAGAGGAAGGACTTCGCATCGTAGAGGCCATTCGCGACCGCTATGACGGAGAGAAACGCAATCCGTGGAACGAAATTGAATGCGGCAGCAATTACGCCCGGTCGATGGCAAGCTACTCGCTGCTCCAAGCGTTCAGCGGTTTCGAATATGATATGGTTCAAGGCATGATTGGTTTTCATCCACAACATTCGCATCATAACGTCGGACCCGTCGAAAGCTCCGAAAGCGTTGAAGGCTCCGAAGGCAGCGAGCTATTCCGCACTTTCTGGTCGCTCGACAAGGCATGGGGTACTTATGAAGCGGATGCCGAAGGAGCGCGCCTGCATGTACTCGGCGGCAAACTGCCGCTCACACGGTTCAAGCTTCCAGCCCAGCAAGCCGCTGTTGTCAAACAGGTGCAATGGAATGGCATCACAACCGAGTTCAGGATAGCCCGTGATAGTAACACGGTTCTGCTAGTACAGCCCGTCACGATTGAAGCTGAGCAATCCCTTCATATTTCGTTCTAATTCAAGAAGGAGCACTCCCGCCGGCAATCTGCCGGCATGGCGAGCGGCTCCTTTTTTCCATATGCGGTTCATAATTCCAGCCCCGCCCGGTAACAATAGAGGAAATGATTGCTATCGGTGGTGAATCGCGCATGTTCAACGTCAAGAGGAAAAGCCATATGCCAAAGCAAGCTGCAATTCCCGCTGTGCAGCTGAAGCCTACCGATCTCGAACAGCAAATTGTCCAAATCCAGCAGTACATGTCGCATACAGAGGATCTCAAGGTTCAGAAGCTGTCCTTGCATGGGCATCTTTATGCCGTCATGCACATCGAAGCGCTTGCGATGCTGGAAACGATTCAAACCAATGTCATTGAGCCGCTCGTAACGGCAAATGAAGGACATCTGGGCCAGGTACTGCACTCAGCAGAAGCGAAGCAGTCGAGCAATTTGGTGCACATTGGGCAATACCTGCTTGATGGCTATTGTCTCATCATCAAGGAGCATGAAGCTGCAGCCATGCTGCTGCCGGCAGCTCAAGTTCATGGAAGGTCGATCCAAGAGCCCAAGGACGAGCAAGTCGTTAAAGGTTCTCATGACGGGTTTATCGAGGGCATTAATACGAATCTCTATCTGCTTCGCAACCGCCTGAAAAACCCCGATTTAACCGTGAAGTACTTTAGGCTCGGCAGTTTGACGAATACGAGGGTTGCGATGGTCTTTATGGCGCACATTGCTGATCCGAAGCTCGTCGCAGAGTGCGAGAAGCGACTGAACGCTATTGATCTAGAATATCTGAATTCCGTCGGCAACCTCGACGAGATGCTGGAGGAGCATCCGCTCTCCCCGTTTCCGCAGACGCTTAAGACGGAAAGGCCGGACCGCGCGGCATCGTATTTGCTCGAGGGTAAAATCGCTCTCATGGTGGATGGCACTCCCAGCGTGCTTATCTTGCCCATCACGTTCTTCTCGTTCTACCAGTCGCCGGACGATTACAACAGCCGCTGGATTACAGGTTCCTTCTTCCGTGTCATCCGGCTGATCAGCTTTATCTTGGCGATATGCTTGCCTGCCATCTATATCGCGACCGTCTCTTACCATTCCGAGGTGCTGCCGATCGGTATCTTATATTCGGTCAAAGTATCGCTGACCTACGTTCCGCTGCCGCCGATACTAGAAGCGTTCGTGATGCAGACCATATTGGAGCTGCTGAAGGAAGCGGCAATTCGGCTTCCTGCACCGATCGCACAGACGATCGGCATCGTTGGCGGCTTGGTCATCGGCACAGCGGTCGTCGAAGCCAAGTTGGTATCCCACACGATGATCGTCGTCATCGGTCTCACTGCGATCGCCTCCTTCGTGACGCCAATCAACGAGTTCGGCACAAGCCTAAGGATACTCGGGTTTCCGATGATGCTTGCCGCAGCCTGCTTCGGATTCTTCGGCATCGCCATCATACTCATGCTGATCTTTATTCACTTGTGCAAGCTTGAGACGCTGGGGATCCCGTATTTTGCCCCTTTTGGTCCATTCCATGGAAAAGAGAACTTCAAGGACGTATTCCTGAGGCTGCCGCTATGGATGACCAATAAATCATCGCAAAGCCCGAGTTACGGGCTGGTTAAGCAGACTTTGTTCGGAAGGTGGAAGCGCCCTTGAATGCGACGGCGAACGCATCGATTACGAAAACGCAGCTATTCTTCCTCATCGTCAAAACCCAGATCGGCATCGGCCTTTTGTCCTTGCCATCCGATATCCAACATTCTGCGAAGGGCGACTCCTGGCTCTCGGTTCTGCTCGCAGGAGCTGTCATCCAGCTCTTGCTGCTCATTTATTGGCGGCTGCTTAAGAAATTCCAAGGCGCCAACCTGAGCCAAATTATCGTCAGCCTGCTCGGTCGTTACGCAGGAAAAGCGCTGAACCTGATTTATTACGTCTTCTTCATTCTTATCGCGGCCTATGCGAGCACCTTGTACGTGCAGCTTATTCGTACGTGGATGCTGGCGCTCACTCCGGGCTGGATGCTCTTCCTTCTCATTATCGGGACGAGTCTCTATTTGGCCTGTGATAATTTGCGCGTCATCGCCAGATTTTTCGTTCTCGCCTCCATGCTGTTTATCGTGCTCGTTCTGATCAGCTTTCTAACTTTCTCGCATGAGACGCATCTGGCCTATGTATTGCCACTCGGACAGTCCGGCATAAGTCCGATTCTGGAAGGCAGCGAACGAACCTTCTTCTCCATGCTCGGATTTGAAGTGAGCCTCTATTTCGTCGCACAAGTACAAGGAGAACGTTCAGGCGGCATTGGGGTAATGTCGCTTAGCAATGTGTTCGTGACGATCTTCTATACCTATTTCGTCTTTATTTGCCAAATCGGACTGAGTCCGGGAGCGCTTACTCAAGTCAATGAACCGGTGCTGTATATTCTGAAAGGGTTGTCCTACCAACTCTTCGACCGGATTGATCTGATCTTCTTGACAATTTGGATCATCCCGATGACGGCCACGCTCGTTTGTTATCTGGCTATTGCCGGCAAAAGCTTAACCGTGAAACAGCCATCTTACCGTAAACTCGTCGTATTCAGCGCGATAACCGTATTTGCGTGCGGTTGGATTCTATCCGCGCAAGAAAACTTGGACGTGTTCAGCAAATGGCTGGAATACAGCTATTTGATTATGATCGCGGCGGTACCGCTGCTGTTATTGCTGACTTCGTTTCTCGTGAAGCCGAATAAAAAGGTTGAAGCCACATGATCCTGCGAAAAATTGCGACAGTTATGAACGGGTTGCTCATCGGCCTCACGCTAAGCGCCTGTTGGGACAGTCAACTGCTAACGAACAAGAAGATCGTCAACGGAATTAGCTTCGATGCCGGCAAAGACAGTCAACTGGAAGGTTCGGTTCGAACTATTGTATTGGAGAGCAAAGGCGGCGGGCAATTTGATGTGAAAGATGAGTTCAAGAAGGCAGCAGGCGCTTCATCCACTATCGTTGCTTCGAAAATCGACAACATGCTGCCCGGTACCGTCGAGATCAGCAAAACCCACATTATCATTATCGGGGAAGAACTGGCGAAGAAAGGCATCCTCGCTCCGCTCGAGCCTATTTTTCGCAGCCCTAAAGGATTCCTGGAAGCGCATCTTCTCATCAGCAAAGGAAAAGCGTCCGAGATATTAGGCTTCAAGAGAATCGAAAACAACCCTATCGCATTCGGCATCAAACAAATTCTCGAGGGTGCGCACCGCGGAACATTGGTCATGGATCCGACACTCTATTCCGTATGGAGCGGCGTTTATGATCCTGGAAGCGATCTGGTTCTGCCTTTGATTCGAAAAGCAACCAATTCCTCGCTCGCAATCGACGGAATCGCGCTTATGCAAGGCAGTCGCTATTCCGGCGTCTCCGTGTCAGGCGAAGAATCGACGATCCTGCTGCTTATGAGAGGAACGCTTGGAAAGATTGCCACCCTCAATTTCCCGGCTGAGCACGGCGTCATCTCGTTCCAAGTCCGTAAATTAATCCGGAAAATGTCACTCACGATCGATAAGGGCACGTCCGCCATCGAGTGCACCGTAAAGGTCGAGCTCTTCGGATCCATAGTAAGCGATTCAGGCGAACTAGGCAGCGTCATCGACAAGGCTCAGCTGGGCAAAAAATTATCCGCGAGCGCTAATGCGCAAGCGGCGGGGGTCATCCGGCAGATGCAGCAGGCAGACTGCGACGCCTTGGGGATCGGCAGACTGCTAAGCGTACAGCAGCCCGGCTTGTGGAAGAAGATGAATTGGGAAAACGAATACAAGGACATCACGATCAAACCCGATTTTCATATCCACATCCGAAGCACGGGTCTCTTAAACTGATGAAAAAAAGCGATCATCAGGCTGACATGTCAGCAGTGATCGCTTTTTGTATTCGCTCTTCTATTGCGGCAGCCTATTCCGCAACGATCCATTCCAGCTGATGCTTGTCCATCGCTGCTGCCCATTCAGCCGGGTACGGCTGTTCACAGATGATCGTGTCCACTTCGCTCAAATCTGCGATTTTGTACAGCCTGCTGTTTCCGAGCTTGGAGCTGTCGGTGAGCACGATTGTCTCCTTGCTGTTGGTCATAAATTTACGCGCAAGCAGCGCCCGATCCGCATCGAAGCTCGTGACGCCTTGCTCCGGCAGCATGCCATCGATCGTGATGAAGGCGCGGTTCACGTAGAAGTTCTCCATGAACTTCTCCGCAAGCGAGCCGGAGATGCGGTGATGGCGCGGGTCCATTTTGCCCCCGACGAAGAATACATCGCCCGAGAACATCTCCTTGTTCTGATAATCGATCAGCATGTTCAAGCCTTGAATGGAATTCGTAATGATCGTTAAGCCCTTCTTATAAATCAAGAACGGAATCATCTGGAGGGAGGTCGAACCGTCATCGATGACGATGACGTCATGATCTTGAACAAGACTCGCAGCCGCACGGCCGATCAGCCGTTTCTCCTCTGCACGGAGCACTTCCCGTTTCACGAGGGAGGGCTCTTCGTTCATGAGCGTGATCTTCACGGCGCCGCCATATACCCGCTTCAGCCGGTTCCCCTCTTCGAGCTCCTCCAAGTAACGTCTGATCGTCTCGGAGGAGACGCCAAGGCGGTTCACCAGATCGGTCGTATAGACTTTGCCCGCATCATTGATCAGCTCAAGAATTTCCCGTTTGCGCTCTTCTCCAACCAGCGACATTTGCGGCCGCCCCCTTGTTTGCTTGGTGATTGAGAATGACTACTACCCTTACCTCTCTCAGCTCTGAAGCTTTGAAACTTTCGACAATATGCCATCAACTTCGATATTTAATCCGGAAATCCCTTCTTCTGACACTTGCCTGCTTGCAAAATCAGGCTACCAAAAGCACTCGTCCTCGATAATTTGCAGCAGATTTGCGATGTCTTCCCGGTACACTTCACCGATGTTGCCGATACGGAACGTATCTGCAGCGCTGATTTTGCCCGGATAGATCACGAATCCGGCTGCTTTCAGCCGCGCATACAGCTCATTAAAGCTGAACGCGATGCTTTGCGGATAATAGAACGCAGTGATGAACGGCGACTGCACATTGCTCTTGATCAGCGAGCAGAAGCCCAGCGAACGCATGCCGTTCACGAGCAGCTCTTGATTCGCCTTATAACGCTTATATCGAGCATCGATGCCGCCTTCTTGCTCCAATTCGCGCAGCGCTTGATCGAATGCGCGAACGACATGGGTTGGCGATGTGAACCGCCACTTGCCGTTCCCTTTCTCCATCGCCGACCATTGGTCGTACAGGTCGAGCGATAAGGAACGAGCCTGCCCCTCGCAGCCGGCAAGCGCCTCGGTGCGGGCGATAATGAAGCCGAAGCCCGGCACGCCCTGAATGCACTTGTTCGCGCTGCTGATCAGGTAATCGATCTGCAGCTCGTGCACGTCGATCGGGATGCCGCCGAAGCTGCTCATCGCATCGACGATGACGGTCTTGCCATGCGCTTTCGCGATAGCTGCAACTTCCGCGATAGGATTGAGCATACCCGTCGTCGTCTCGCAGTGAACAATCGCCACGTGCGTAATATCTGTTTCTTCTTGCAGACGCTGCTCGACATCCGCTGGGTGAACCTGATCTGTCTCGCCGAAGTCGAGCACGGACGTATCTATCCTATAGACGCGGGCCATCTGGGCGACTCGATTCCCATATGCACCGTTAGTCAATACGAGCAGCTTGCCGCTGCGCGGGATGACGCTGCCGATGACCGACTCCACGCAGAAGGTTCCGCTGCCCTGCATCAGTACAGCTGTGTACAGCTCCGGCGTGTTAGTCGCCAAGTGAACGAGACGGCTGCGAATGCTCTGTACAAGACTGTTATAGTCGTTGTCCCACGTGCACCAGTCGCGGAGCATCGCTTCTTTCACCGTATCCGATGTTGTGAGCGGACCTGGTGTCAGGAGCAAATACGGACGATTGGATTTTGCTACCGCGCTGTTCATCTACGGACGCTCTCCTTTCGTCAGACGCTCATTGATGAGAGCAATGATCTGATCGAGCTCGCCGATCGAATCTGCAATATAGTGCGCGCCTGCTCCAGTCAGCCGTTCTGCGACTGCCGCTTTGCGGCGGTTCAGTTCCTCCGGTTCGCAAGCCGCTACTTCAGCCTCCGACATGCCAAGCTCACTGCTGCCGAGCACAACGCCCACTGTCCAGCAGCCTGCGTTAACCCCTTCGAGCATATCGCTGACCGTGTCTCCCGCTTTCACGATTCGGTGCATCGGATATACGCCGAGCAGCTCCGCATTGCGGTAAACCATCCACGGATAAGGACGGCCAGCCGCCACTTCATTCGGCGTTACGAGCGTATCCGGCGCATAGCCTTGCTCCATCGCGCCCCGGCACACAATATCCATCATCGCACGGGTATACCCCGTCGTTGAACCGATCGCAATGCCCTGCTCGCGAAGACGAGCCGCCAGCTCTACCGCCCCTGGCACCGGCGTCGCGAAATTGCGCAGCGTGCTGAACAGCATCGGTTCGAAATCCGCATACAGCGCATCAATATCTTCTTCCGAAGGAATTCTGCCAAACTTGCTTTCCCACAGAGCGGCAATTCGCTCCATGCGGCACATCGCTTGAATATGATCTCGTTTCAGCATGCCCATCGGTCCACGAGCTTCCTCTACCGTTACTTCAATGCCGCGGCGGGCGAATACATCTACGAATACATTAAGCGGTGCAAAACAACCGTAGTCTACCATCGTGCCTGCCCAGTCCAACATCACTGCTTTGATCATCTATGATCTCTCCCTTAGCTGTTTCTAGTCTGCCAAGCCCCAGTTTTCGTCTTCACGAAGTGCGCGATTGCTTCGTAAACAAGGCGCACCATAACGTTCGTCATCATAATAAGCACGGACATCGCTGCCGCCGAAGCAACGTCGCCGGCGTCGTCCATATTGACGACCGATACGGATGCCAGCTTCAAATCTGCCGCGTACAGGAACATGACCGCCGATACGGTTACCATCGAATTGATGAACAGATACATCGCCATTTCCAGCACAGCCGGCAAGCATAGCGGAAGCGTGACGCGAAGCAGCGTCTTGTACTGCGGCACGCCCATCGCGTCCGATGCCCTCTCGATTTCTTTGTCGAGCTTCTTCAGCGCGCTCGTCGCCGTGACGAACGAGACCGCATAGAAATGCGCGATGTTCGCCAGCACGAGAATCCAGATCGTGCCGTAGATGCCGTGCAGCGGATTGCTCCGCTCGTTAAAGAAGAAAATATAAGAAAGTCCAATGACTAGCCCCGGCAGCGCCAAGGGCAGAATCGACAGGAAGTAGCCCGCTTGACGGAGCATCTTCATAGACCTTGTCTTCTCGATTAAATAAGCGCCAAGGAAAGTCACAATCGTGCCGATCCCGGCAGTCCAGGCCGACATTCGCAAACTCGTCCAGAAGGGCTGGATACTGCCGCCTGCCACTTTGGTAAAGTCATAATGAACGAACGACAGCGACAAGTTATAAGGCCAAATCTTAATAAGCGATGCGCCGATAACCGTCAAAATCACGATGCCGATCAAAGCCGA
The DNA here is from genome assembly GCF_003386535.1 of Paenibacillus taihuensis. Taxonomy (GTDB): domain Bacteria; phylum Bacillota; class Bacilli; order Paenibacillales; family Paenibacillaceae; genus Paenibacillus_Z; species Paenibacillus_Z taihuensis. The sequence goes on along the minus strand of NZ_QTTN01000029.1, from coordinate 18,710 downwards.
CAGTACGAGGCAGCATGCCAGGAACAGACCGTCTCTGAGCCGACTCGTCTGAATCCGATAAGGCAGCGCTCTAGAGCTGATCGCATTCTGCTTGCGTGATACGATGCGGTCTACGGTGAAGGCAAGTACGGCTGGCAGGATAAGAATGATGCCGACAGTAGCGCCCATGCCCATATTTTGCTGACCGATGACCTGCTTATAAATTTCAGTTGCCAGCACGCTGTAATTGCCGCCTACGACCTGCGGCGCACCGAAGTCGGTGAACGCGAGCGTGAAGCAGACGAAGATTGCAGAGATAAGTCCGTACTTGATATTCGGTACGGTTACGGTGAAGAAAATGCGGCGTTTGCTTGCTCCCATCGTCGTCGCTGCTTCATACAGGTTGTAATCCGCGAAAGCGAGTGAGACGGCAAGGATCAGGTACGCCTGCGGGAAGGTGTACATAACCTCCGCCATCATAATGCCGATAGGGCCATACAGTTCGATATGCCACTCGAAGGGCAGCGCCCCGAAGAAACCGTTCGTAATCAGACCCTGATTGCCGAACAAATAAGTAAGCCCGATACCGTGCAGCATCGTTGGCGCGAAGAGCGGCAGCAGTGCGATTGTTTTGAAAATCAGCTTGCCTTTGATGCCCGTGCGCGTGAGCGCATAAGCGAATACAAATGCCAAACAGACGGAGATGCATGCCGTTCCCACCGAGATGAACGCGGTATGCCAAAGCGATTGCAGCAGTGCAGGTGACTGAAAATATCGAGCGAAGTTGGCTAAGCCCGTAAACTCGCCGGTCTTGCCTTCAAAAGCTTTGCTGAACAAAGTGATTAGCGGCAGCAGCACCATGATGCAGAGCGCGGCGATAAGCGCAACGATCGCAGCTCGTTCGCCAAAACTTCCTCTTCGCTTCACGAGCGATAGCATCATCGTTCTCACACGACCACCTCAACCCATGGAGTCGGTAGAGCGTCACCGAAATATATCAAATGCTCGCTCGGCAGCTCATAATAAACACGGCGGTTCTTCTCTAGTCCCAGCAGACGAATCATAGAGCTATTCACATCTGCGATTATTTCTCGCGAATGCGACGGTTTAAGCGTAATGCGATAGGAGGACCCGCGGAATTCCAGGTTCTCAATGATAGCTTCGCTGCTGTCCGGTACTGGCTGCAGATGAATGCTTACATGCTCCGGACGAATGGCAACAGCGGGAACTTCTTCAACGCCAACGAAATTAACGGCGCCGATGAAGTCAGCTACGAATTTGCTGTTCGGTCGCTCATAAATCTCTTCCGGCATTCCAACCTGGATGACTTTCGCGTTGTTCATAACAACGATTGTGTCTGCCATTGTGAGCGCTTCTTCTTGGTCATGCGTAACCATTATGGTTGTCATGCCCAGCTGCTCATGCAAGCGGCGAATTTCTTGGCGCAGCTTCTGGCGCACCTTCGCATCCAGCGCAGAGAGCGGTTCGTCCAGCAGCAGAAAGTCCGGCGACATCGCCACAGCACGCGCAAGCGCTACACGCTGCTGTTGTCCGCCTGACATTTGGGACGGATACTTCTTCGCGGAATGCTCAAGGTCAACCATCGCGAGCACTTCTTCCACTTTGCCCCGGATTTGCGCCTTGGACATCTTCTTCTCTTGCAAGCCGTAGGCGATGTTCTGCTCTACGGTCAGATTCGGGAACAGCGCGTACGATTGGAACATCATGCCGGCTTGGCGCTTGGAAGGAGGCAGAGATGTAATGTCCCTGCCCGCCACCGTAATGCGGCCGCCGTCTGGCGTTTCAAGGCCCGCAATCAATCGAAGCAGCGTCGTCTTGCCGCAGCCGCTCGGTCCAAGCAAGCATACGAACTCATTCTTCGGAATCTCAATGTGAATAGGTTCAAGCGCGGTGAATGATCCGAATGTTTTGCGGATGCCTTCAATGGATAGATAGGTCTGTGGCATAAAGCAGCGCTCCTCCTTCTGGTTAGATCGTATTATTCTTTCGGTTCGCTCTTCGCTTCGTAACGCTTCGTCCACTCAGCCAATGTCGCTTCACGGGAAGCTGCCGCTTTGTTCAAGTCGATCTTGATCAATTGGCTCATTGGATCTGCCTTGTAGCCTTCCGGTATCGATGCGCCTTCGTTCTTAATGGAGATGATCGCGTAGTTCTTGTTGTACTCTTTCATTGGCTCAGCGGAAATCGCCCAGTCCAGGAATTCTTTCGCTTCTGGCTTGATGTTGTCTTTCTTCATGAGCGCATTTGCTTCAACGTCCCAGCCGGAGCCTTCTTTCGGGAATACAACTTCGATCGGAGCGCCGCTCTTCTTCTCTTCAATTGCGCGGTAGCCGAACGATACGCCGATCGGATATTCGCCTGTGCCTGCTAGTTTCGCTGGCTTAGAACCGGACTGTGTGTAAACCGCGATGTTCTTGTCGAGCTTGTCGAGGTAATCCCATGCTTTGGCATCGCCCATCAATTGCTCCAGACCCGATACAGTCAGGAAGCCAGTGCCCGATGCTGCTGGGTTAGGCATGACGACCAACCCTTTGTATTCAGGCTTGGTCAGATCTTCATAAGATTGCGGAATCGGCAGGTTCTTCTTCTTCAGCTCTGCTGTGTTTACTGCGAAAGCTGTCTCCCATGCATCGATGCCGACCCAGTGCGCAGGCTCCCCAGTGTCTTTAAATTCTGGAAGTACATTCTCAATACCTTTCGGCGAGTAGCCTTCCAACATTCCGTTCTGATCAAGGACAAGCAAGCTAGTTGCCGCTGTACCCCATACAACGTCTGCTACCGGATTGTCTTTCTCAGCAAGCAGCTTTGCAGTGATAATACCTGTGGAATCGCGTACGATGTTTACTTTTATGTTCGGATACTGTTCTTTGAATGAAGCTAAGTACGCCCCAATTTGATCGTCTTCAAGTGCGGTGTAAACTGTAATTTCCGAATTCGCCGCTGCTTCTGTCGCAGGCTTGTTCCCGTTTGCTGCTTGTGCCGAATTCGTGTTTGCATCGTTATTGCTTGTTCCACATGCTGTCAGCGCCGAGATGACCAATGCTGTTGTTAGTGCAGTCCCCATCCACTTCTTCATTTCTTCTCTTTCCCTCCACATGGTTCTTAATTATTGTTCCTTAGCGTTCTTTCGCTTAAGGACATCCTTAGTGTAAATCCGAATTGTAAAATACATATTCAATCCATGTTAAGAAATTGTATTTTCTTGATTTTAGTTGGTTTTGGTTGTGTTTGTGGTTTTGAAGCTTATTTTAGGCACACAAAAAAAAGACCGAACTCGCAAGAAGTTCAGTCTAGGATATGCAAATCATTCCACTAAGCGCCCGATGCCTCTACTAATGAAGCGTTTCTTCTCCGGCCATACACGATGCGGGAAAGCAGCACACTCACCTCGTACAGCACGACAAGCGGAATGAACACCATCATATGCGAAATCAGCTCCGGCGGCGAAATAAGGCTCGCTACTATCACGAGTACCAAATAAGCATAGCGCCGCATTTTATGCAGCGCCTGAGGTGTCAGCACGCCGATCTTCGTTAGAAACATCACAATCACAGGCAATTCAAAGGCAATCGCAAGCGGAATGATAATATTGAACATGAAGCCAAAATATTGCGCGACCCCGTAAGTCTCCACCAGCTGCAGGCTCTCTGTAATCCGCGTCGTAAAGGCGAAGCTCATCGGGTAGACGATGAAGTATCCGAAGGCAAGACCACATAGGAAACAGATTACGCTGTATGGAACGTATCGGAGAGCCGCTGCCCGTTCATCCGTATGAAGGCCCTCGCGGACGAATCCCCACAGCTGATATAGAATGAACGGCAATGAAATCGTCAATGCGAACACAAGCGCAATTGTCATGTACAAACGCAATCCGTCCCACGGAGAGAAGACATTCCAAGTCATGTTCGATGCCGGCGGAACGCTTTTCAAATAATGAAGTACTTTGGGTGATAGGTATAACCCGGCACCAAGAGAGAGGATCAGCACAGCCAAGCTTCGCCATATCCTTCGACGCAGCTCGGTCAGATGGGCAATGAGCGACATCGTTTCCTCCAGCGGTCTCATTCGCAGCACACCTTTCCGCTTTTGCGCAGCTCGAACGTATGAAACCCGTCCCGCAGCTTGCTATGGATTTCTTTCACCTTCTCTACATCGTCGAACGAGTACTTGTGCGCGCCGCCCTTCGATCGCACCGGAAAAATAAGCTGTTTCTCCTCGTAATACCGAATTTGCCTTTCCGTCAAACCTGTCAGGTCGCATACAGTGCCAATGCTCATTACCTTCTCATGCATCGTTCATCTGCCTCCCATCCCAATTATGTTAGATAATCTAACACAATATCTTCTTGGTTCGAGATGATATCAGCTTATATCCGAATGTTCAATGGGACTGTATGCCCAGTCGTACGTGTTTTTTGGTATTTTATGCCTTGATTTGGATGCGAGAACCAGCCCCAAACCGTTGTGAAACGGCGTGTTCCAAGCACTTCGACACCACATCGATAAATTATATATTTCATATTGATAAATTTTATTTATGTTAGACTTTCTGACAAAATATTGGATTTACTGAAAATTTCCATGTTACATTTGCCCCAGAGACGGACACTCGGTCCACCTAAAGGAGCTGAACGAGAATGGAAACGAAAGAAACGCCAAATGAAGTGTCGCGCCGCCAATTTCTAACGACAGTGGGCAGAGTCGGAGGTGCCGCCGCCTTATTCAGTGTCATGGGCACGATGGGGCTGTTCACGCCGCAAACGATGAAGGCAGCGGAATATACGCCTCCATCCAGCTGGGACTTGAAAGGCACGAGCCGCTCCGGCAAGAAGATCGTCATCCTCGGCGCAGGTCTCGCCGGCTTGACTGCCGCCTACGAGCTCGGCAAAGCCGGCTACGACTGTACCATTCTCGAAGCCCGCGCCCGTACCGGCGGCCGGAACTGGTCGGTACGACGCGGCACGACCGTCACTGAGGTTGGCGGACAGAAGCAAGTCGCCCGCTTCGACGACGGCCATTACCTGAACGCCGGCTGCATGCGCATTCCGCAGTTCCATGTGACGATGGAATATTGCCGGGAGTTCGGCATCCAGATGGAGCCGTTCAACAACGTGAACGAGAGCGCCTACTACTACAACGAGAATGTGCCCAGCTCCCTCTCGAACAAGCCTATCCGCAAACGCGCGGCGAAAGCCGACGCCAAAGGCTATATCAGCGAGCTGCTCGCCAAGGCTATTAACCAGCCTGGCCTCGACTTGCCCGTTACGCCGGAGGAGAAGGAAAAGATCGTCGCCTACCTTCGTTCCGAAGGCAACTTGGACGCCGATCTGTTCTACAAAGGCTCCTCTCGCGGAGGCTACAAGGATGAACCGGGCTCGCGCCTTGACGCCGGTGTCATCCGAGATCCGTTCGACATGAAAGCGATCATTAATTCCGGCTTCGCGAGCTACTTCAGCAGCGAGTACGAATACGATCAGCAGATGATGATGTTCCACCCCGTCGGCGGCATCGACGCGATTCCGAAAGCATTCGAGAAAAGGCTCGGCAACCGGATCAAGCACAATATGGAGGTATCCGAGATCAAGCATGTCGGCGAGAAGGTGCAAGTCTCTTATACCGACCTGCTGAGCGGAGAGGTGAAGCAGATAGAAGGCGACTTCTGCATCTGCACCATTCCGCTGTCGGTGCTGAAGACGATCAAGCACGACTTGTCGCCCGAGATGACGAAGGCGATCAACAATACGAACTACGCGAATGCCGGCAAGATCGGCCTGCAGTTCAAGCGACGGTTCTGGGAAGAAGACGACCTCATCTTCGGCGGCAACACGCTGACGAACATGGACATCTCGTCCATCTATTACCCGCCGACGAACTATTTTGCCAAAAAAGGGGTTCTGCTCGGCTATTACGCCTTCGGCGCCAAGGCCGACAAGATCGGCGCGCTGTCCTTCAAGGATCGCGAAGCGCTTGCGCTTACCCAAGGTGCGCAAATCCATCCGCAATACTTCGATGAATTCGAGTCCTCCTTCTCCGTTAACTGGAAGACGATCAAATACAACATGGGCAGCTGGGTTTCGTACTCGGCTGACGACCGGAAGACGAACTACCCGGTACTGTGCAAGCCCGACCGCCGCGTCTACCTCGCTGGCGAGCATATCAGCTACATCACGGCATGGATGGCTGGCGCGATCGAGTCTGCTCGTTCCGTCGTCACCGATATCCATGAGCGCGTCATGAAAGAATAGGAGGGAAACTGGAATGAACATCAACGTTAATTTGAACTTATCTCGTAAAGTAAAGATCGCAGCCTGCGTGGTCATCATCGCTTCTCTCGCCGCTACCGCTTCCGTATATGCCGCCATAACACCGAATAAATATCCGCTGACACCGATTTATGAGCCTGAATTTTACGGCAGCCCGTCATCGTCAATCGCAAGCGCGGTTGCCCTGCCAGCCGGCAGTGCCACGTTCTCGACGAGCGGCACGACGCCTGCGGTCATTAACAAGGATGGCAAAACCATCTATGAGCGCTACGGCGACACCGAAGCGCAAGGCACAAGCATCCTGCAGAACATCGAGAAGCAGTTGAAGGAGCAGGGACTGTCGTTGAAAGATGTGATCTATCTGCGCGTCTACATCGCCCCGGATGCGGCGAAAGGCGGCAAATTCGACTATGACGGCTGGTTCAAAGCGTATGCAAAATACTTTGGCACGAAGACGAACCCAACCAAGACAGCCCGCTCCACAGTCGGCGTTGCCGGTCTCGTCAACTCTGATTGGCTGATCGAGATCGAAGCAGTCGCCGCCTATCCAAGCCAGCATAACCAAGACTAAATTCCAAGGGAGATGATCCGCATGCTGCAAAATGTCGGGTTTCCAGGACTGATGATGATTCTCGTCGTTGTACTTATTATTTTCGGACCATCCAAGCTTCCTGAATTGGGCCGTGCCGTCGGCCGCACGCTGCACGAGTTCAAGTCCTCCGCCAAGGAGCTGGTCTCTGATACGAAGGAAGAGGTAACGGAGAATAAGTCTTAACCTTCCACCTCATCCTCCCCTTGCTAGGTTGGATAAATCCACCCATTTTGATCAAAAAAGCGGTTTTTCGCAAGCTACGATGGATTTTTCCGCTCATTTTCGGCCAGAAGGACTGAAATGGCCAATTTCGAGCAGAATTGAGTGGATTTTTCCACTATAAGGTGCAACTTCTTCTTTTTTGACCTTTCTATATTGGATAAATCCGATAAATCCACTATAGAGGAGCAGACCAAGGCCTCGCCGGGCGGACTCTTTGGAGATCCTAGGCGAAAACGAACCCTATAGCACCTGTTTCCTCATGCCGGAGCACGTATAGAGAAAGGCGCAGAACACAACAAAACCCGCTCTAAGAGCGGGTTTTGACTATTTCACCTTCGATATCTCACCTTCGATATCTCACCTTCGATAGAAGCCAACGCTTCCTCGAATTTGTGCTGCATGATCGTAAGAGCAAAGGACGGATTCTCCTGATTGATCAGGGCATATTCAACCTTCTCGACTGCAATCGCAAGCTCGTAAGCGCCGATGAAGATCGCCGCCTCCTTCAACTTATGGGCGAGAAATTGGGCATTCTCCAATTCTCTCCTGTCGATCGCATAACGAATCCAATCGAGCGAATCTCCATGCTCGGTCATAAATTCCTGCAATAGCTGCCGGTACAGATGCTTGTTATTACCTAGCCGCGACACCGCTTTCTCGACTTGCAGAACTTGGACAGCTCCCTCTTGCTCCTCCTGCTCAGATTCAAAAGCCGCTGCAACCTGCCGCTGTCCGCCCCTTAATCTCGAGCTCTGAATGACGCGCTGCAGCACACTGAACAATTCGATCGAATCGAACGGCTTCGTAATATATGCGTCCATGCCAACCTCGAGCACCCGTTCTTTGATCCCCTTCATCGCATCGGCTGTCATCGCGATGATCGGCGTGTCGCCGCCGAGCTTCTCACGAATCAACCGCGTTGCCTCATACCCATCCATAACAGGCATTTGCAAATCCATCAATATCGCATCGTAAGGGACGAGGCCAGCCATTGCGACTGCTTCGGCGCCGTTATTCGCGACATCTAGCTGGATGTCCATATCAGACAGGATCGCTTTTGCCACCTCTTGATTGATTTCATTATCTTCAACGAGCAAAATATGAGAGTGTCTGAGCAGGTTGAATCGTTCCTTTCGATCTTGATCTTGCGCAATAATGTGCTTCTGAGAAATTTGCGTCTTGTACAAGCTGCAAATTTCGTTGAACAGCTGCGACTGGCTTATCGGATAGTAAATGATTTTCTCGAAGACGCCGCGGCTGTCCAGCTCGTGTAGTCGCTGCTCATGATACGCGCTCACCATGACAAGCACTTGAGCCGGTGCAGCATGTTCAAACTTGAACTTCGCCGCAAGTTCGAACGGATCGCCCTCCTTCAAGCTCCAATCGATGAGCACCAAGTCGTAGCGATTATTCGAATATTTCTGGAGCACCTCATTCTCCGTTTTCGCAACGCGGACAATGAATTTGAGCTGCTCAAGCTGATTTTGAAGTACAACATTCATCTCTGCATGATCGCAAATAAGCAAAACCCGCAGAAACTTGAAACCTAGCTCCTTGTCCGGAACGAATGCATTCATCGTGCTGTATTCGAATCGCGCGTCAAACGAGAAGCGGCTGCCTTCGCCTGCCTTGCTCTCCACATGGGTAGTTCCACCCATCAGCTCGATCAGATTCCTGCTAATGACAAGTCCAAGTCCACTACCCGCCATACCGGCGGGTAGTGGACATATCCGCTTGCGTGAACGCTCGGAATAACAGCTTCATCTCCTCCTGCGTCATTCCAATACCGGTATCCTCAATATCGAATTGAAGCGACAGTGAACTCGCCTTCTTCAAGCGGACGTACACAGAAACGGAAACCTCGCCTTGCTCCGTGAACTTAATCGCATTGTTCGCCAGGTTCAGCAGCACTTGACTTAAGCGGAACGGATCGCCCTTCAGCATCTGCGGCACATCGGGATGTACGGAGAAATGAAGCCGAAGCCCTTTCTCATAGGCTTTGAAGCTGATCATGTTGGAGGTGTCGCTAAGAACTTCATAGAGATCGAAATCGATCTGCTCCAGCATAATCTTCTTCGCTTCAATCTTGGAGAAGTCCAGAACATCATTAATGATCGTCAGCAGGTTCTTGGCAGAGAGAATCGTCTTGTCGACATAATCCTTCTGCTGCTCAGACAAATTCGACTGCTGAAGCAAATAATTAAAGCCCATAATGGCATTCATAGGCGTCCGAATCTCGTGGCTCATGTTAGCGATGAATTCGCTCTTCGCCCGGTTGGCCTCATCCGCTAGCGCTTTTGCCTCTTCCAGCAGTACATTCTTCGCCTCGAGCTCCTTCGTCCGCTGAACAACAGTCACTTCCAGCTGCTCCTTGTGGTCATGAATGCTGCGTAAAGCTTCCCGCAATTCCCGAATCATGACAGAAGCGGATCCCGTATTGAGGCGGCGTGTCACATACAAGGTGCCGACCAGGATGGCGAGCAATATCCCGAATGTTGCAATGAGAAAGCCCACCGTCACTTGAAGCATGCTCATGACATGTCGATGCTCCGCAGCAGTCTCCAACTCCGTTCTCGTTTTTACCATACGTTGATAGTACTCAATGTTATTGATTATATCTTGCTTCTTCATTGCATATTGCTGATCGAACATTAGCTTCCTCGCAAGCTCGAGGTTCCCCGCTTCCGCTGCATTCATCGCTTTTCCTTCAATGACTTCAAGCTCGCTTGACGCCGTCTTCGCCTGCTGCAGGAGAGCGAGTTCAATCGGAGGAGATCCCAGCTCCTTCAACTTCTCGATGGCATGATCCGCGTGCGGGTCTCCTTCACTTCGCGCCAATAATTCGCATAATGGACGATATCGCCTAATCCCACATAGGCTCTCGCTTCGTTTGTTAAATAGTTGGAGGCATGCTCCAAATCAATGCCAAGCTGTTTAATTTCCACTTGTCTCAAGACCGACGCGTGTTGCTCGTGATAGCTGTGTGACAGCAATGACAAGCAAACAAATACACCTGCAAACAATAACGTTAAAATGGCAATCATGGATGTGAGCCAGGTTGATATTCTCATACTCTAAGCCCCTTTATTAATAAGCGTATCGTTCTCATTATAGTGACGAGCCATAAACCTGTATAATATATAAAAAGTTATAAGAAATAGCTCCAAATCTATGGAAAAAATAAAGCTTTAAATGTGCATACTTTTAGGTATAATACAAATTAATTTCATCCAAATCTAAAGGAGCTTCATCACGTGGAGATACTTCAGCTGCGATACTTTCTGACCACAGCCAAGCTCGAACAAATGACCAAAGCTGCAGAACAATTAAACATCGCACAGCCATCGCTCAGCAAAACAATCTCCCGCCTGGAGGAGCAAGTCGGCGTGCCGCTCTTCGACCGGAACGGCCGCAATATTCGGCTGAACGCCTATGGGCAAGCTTTTCTGAAACGAGTTGAGAACGTATTCTTCGAGCTGGAGGAAGCTGAGCGGGAAATTCGCGATATGGCCGGCTTGGACCGAGGCATTATTACGCTTGCCGTTTCTCTCACCAATATCCTGCCTGAGATGCTGGGAGCTTTCTTGGCAGAGCACCCGGATGTACAATTCCATCAAGTCGTCGAACCGATTGCCGTCATGCAGCAAATGCTTCAGCGAGGCGAGATTGACATGTGCCTCACTTTTGCGGAGCTCGAAGGAACAGACATCGAATCGAAGACGTTGCGCACGGAAGATGTTTACTTGCTTGTCCCCGATCAACATGCCTTGTACGGCCGCGAATCCGTCTCCCTGCACGAGTTAAAGGACGAGGCCTTTATCGGTTTGCGGCCTATATTCTGGTTCCGCGAAATGACGGATCGCTTATGCCTCCGCAAAGCCGGTTTTACGCCCAGAACAACCATAGAAGTGGACGAGGTCGATGCCGTACTGCTGCTGCTGAAGCAAGGGCACGGGGTCGCGTTCGCGCCTGACTTGGCTTGGAGAACGAGGATGGATCTCGGTAAGAATCGCGTTCGAATTACAGACATGGGCGGACAAGTGAACCTGAGGCTAGCTTGGTCGAATAGACACTATCTGTCTGCTGCAGCACAGAAATTCCAACAATTTATTATGGATTATTTCGCCAACCTGAAATGGTAAAGAAGAAGCGTGCGAGAGTCGCACGCTTCTTCTTCACCTGTTATTTACCAGCATATGGAGAGCCTAATCCCAAAACATGCCCCTGGATCCTGCGGCTTTAACATTAAGATAAGCCCTTCAGGACTGTAGGTCAGCGTGAAGGACGACTTGACACCTGCCGACTTGATGTAATCCTCGACTTTCTGATGCTCGCTCTTCGAAGCGGCTTCTTTAATCTTCAAAGCTAGATCATTGCTATGAGATAACTGCGTTAACAAATGGTACATCTCCAGAGTCGGCGCCATAAATTGATCAGCGGAATGCTTGAATTGTGTAACATCGGACGGATCTGGCGCTCGAAACATCTGATACGGATAGCTGAAGCCATAGTAAGGATGCATGGCGTCCTCCCTCTCTTCCCCGCAAACAACACTGCGATAGTATATGGGCATCAAACCATGATGGTGTTAGCTTCGTTACAAAACCCTACCCTCTTTGCCGCGGCTGCGGGGCATAAGCAACGCAATCCACTTCAATCAGATAGTCGCCAATACCGCTAACGACCGTTGTTCTCGCTGGATAAGGCTGATTGAACAGCTCCGCATAAGTACGATTATAAGCCGGCAGATCCTCGGACTTGCCCAGATGGACATCCATCTTGATGATGTGATCAAGCGTAAGCCCAACCGTCTTAAGAATCGTCTCGATATTCGCGATCGTTTGCTTCGTCTGCTCCTCGATGGTCTCCCCTGCGAGCGCGCGATTTTCCGGCTTAACGCCGACTTGCCCGGAAACATAGACGAAATCGCCTGCAACTACCGCATGAGAGAACGGCAGCGGGAATTGCGGGGCTTGCTCGGACCAGATTGCTTTGGACATTAAGATTCCTCCCTATGGTCGATTCCTATTGAATCAAGGATGGACAACGAATGGCAGTTATTGTTATCTTAGAGGATAAAAATGATTCATTTCACTCTGCTTCAGGAGGAACGGTGAAAATGCTACGCATACAGAAAGGTTCGGATACCGCGGTCATCGTCATGCATGAAATTTATGGGATCAATGCGCATATGGAGCTGGTCTGCAATACGTTGTCTGGCTATGGCGTTGATGCATGGTGCCCGGATCTGCTAAACAGAGGTGAAGCTGCTTTTGCCTATGCGGAGGAGTCGGACGCTTATGCACACTTCATGCAGGAGGTTGGGTTCACGGCTGCGGCCGCCTCCGCACGCCGGCTGATTGCAGAAATCGCTCCTTCATACCGCCAAATCATACTCGTCGGCTTCAGCGTCGGAGCTACTATCGCATGGCTGCTCAGCGAAGAACCGGCCGTTCACGGCATCGTTGGCTTCTATGGCTCACGCATCCGGAACTACATGGAAGTGTCGCCTGCTTGCGAAGCGCTGCTCTTCTTCCCGCAAGAGGAAGGCTCCTTCAACGTGGATGATTTGCTCGCAGCGCTCCGCGACAAACCGCTTGTTGAGGTTCATAAATTCTCCGGACAGCATGGATTCAGCGATCCATACTCTCCAAAGTATAACGAAGCATCGGCGCAGGAAACGCTGCAGCGTGTGCGGCACTTCCTATCATGGGTCGAATCCACTTGAGAATACCGGACTAGCGGCATGGCAATAATAACCTTTGGTCAAGCCACAATGCAAGCAAAGGAGATCAATAGATGGATTCTAGCTCTAACCATAAAGAGGATATTGAAACCGTCCGGGATTTGATTAAAGACATCGAAATCGCAATGCTGACAACGGTATCGGATGAGGGGCTCGTTTCACGTCCGATGAAGACGCAAGAGGTCGAATTCGACGGAAATCTGTGGTTCCTCACCAAGAAGGATACTGGCAAATTCCATGAACTGCTCCACAATCGGCAGGTCAATGTTGCCTATGCAGGCAAAGCATTCGTCTCCATTCGCGGTGAGGCCGAGCTTGTGGATAGCACCGAGAAGATTAAACAATTTTGGAGCCCGGCTTATGAGAAACTGCTCGAGACAAAGGTTGACGATCCCAATCTTGTGCTCATTCAAGTAAAGGCCGATACGGCCGAATATTGGGATACAGGCAACAAGTTCAAAATGGCGAAGTTCCTATTCAAAAGACTGCTCGGCAAAAATACGGAGGGCACGGACCTCAATCGGATTGTTGAGTTGAAATCGTAAAAAAAACCGTCCCACACCTGCGTGCGGGACGGTTTTTGCCATGCAGTTATAAGTCACAATTAATTCCGGATGAGGTAATCGAATGCGCCGAGTGCTGCTGTCGCGCCCGATCCCATCGAGATAATAATTTGCTTGTATGCGCTGTTCGTGCAGTCGCCTGCAGCGAATACGCCGGGCACGCTTGTTGCACCGTGGCCGTTGACCACGATTTCACCCATGCGCGTACGCTCGATGTCTTCGCCAAGCCAGTCTGTGTTCGGCACAAGACCGATTTGGACGAATACGCCTTCAAGCTCGACATGCTGCTCGCCGCCAGTGTCACGCTCGATGAAGGTAATGCCGTTTACTTTATCCGTACCCGTAATTTCCTTCGTCTGAACGTTCTTATGCACCGTTACGTTCGACAAGCTGTAAAGACGCTCTTGAAGAACGGCATCCGCCTTCAGCTCCGGCATGAATTCGAGAACCGTAACATGGCCGACGATACCGGCGAGGTCGATCGCCGCCTCGATACCGGAGTTGCCGCCGCCAATGACCGCTACGCGCTTGCCGATAAACAACGGACCATCGCAGTGCGGGCAATAAGCTACGCCCTTGTTCTTGAACTCTGCTTCACCCGGGACGTTAACGTTACGCCAACGTGCACCTGTGGACAGGATAACCGTCTTGCTCTTCAGAACCGCGCCGTTCTCAAGTTCAACCTCAATGAGTTCCTTCTTCTCCAGACGCTTCGCCTTTTGAAGCTTCATCACATCGACGTTGTACTCTTTCACATGCTCTTCGAGACTTGCGGCAAGCTTCGGACCTTCGGTATATTTCAAGCTAATGAAATTCTCGATACCTACAGTGTCCATCACTTGACCGCCGAAGCGTTCTGCAACGACCCCTGTGCGAATCCCTTTACGGGCTGCATAGATCGCTGCGCTCGCGCCAGCAGGACCCCCGCCGACAACAAGCACGTCGAACGGTTCTTTATTGAACAGCTCCGAATCGTCACGGTTCGTGTCGATCTTCGCCAGAATCTCCTCGACCGACATACGGCCGCCGCCAAAGAATTCGCCGTTCAAGTACACGGATGGCACGGCCATCACTTGTCTGCTCTCGGCTTCCGCTTTGAATACAGCGCCGTCGATCATCGTATGCGTAATACCCGGGTTCAGTACGCTCATCAAGTTCAGCGCCTGCACGACGTCCGGGCAGTTGTGGCAGCTGAGGCTGATGAACGATTCGAACTGGTACTCGCCTTTGATGCTCTTGATCTGATCGATAACAGCTTGCTCCACTTTCGGTGCCCGGCCGCTGACTTGCAGCAGCGCGAGCACGAAGGAAGTAAACTCATGGCCAAGCGGAACGCCGGCGAACGCAATGCCCGTGTCTTCGCCTGGACGATTCACACTGAAGCTTGGCGTTCTTGGCAGATCCGCTTTCTCTACCTTGATCCGGGAGGACATGCTTGTCAGTTCATCCATCAGTTCAAGCGTATCTTTCGAGGCTTGATCATCGCCGGTTTGAACTTTGATGACGACATCGCCTTCCATCAAACCAAGGTACTGTTGTAACTGTGCTTTTATCTCGGGATCAAGGACCATCTGGATCGCTCCTTAGATTTTACCTACGAGGTCAAGGCTAGGCTTAAGCGTTGCGCCGCCTTCTTGCCATTTCGCTGGGCAAACTTCACCTGGATTGTTGCGTACGTATTGAGCTGCTTTGATTTTGTTAACGAGCGTGCTTGCATCACGGCCGATGCCGCCAGCAGAGATTTCTACAGTTTGGATGACGCCGTCTGGATCGATGATGAACGTACCGCGGTCAGCAAGACCGTCAGCTTCGATCAATACGTCGAAGTTACGGGAGATCGTGTGAGTCGGGTCACCGATCATGATATATTCGATTTTGCCGATTGTTTCCGAGCTGTCGTGCCAAGCTTTGTGCGTGAAGTGAGTATCTGTCGATACGGAGTACACTTCAACGCCAAGGGATTTCAAAGTTGCGTATTGATCTTGAAGATCGCCAAGCTCAGTTGGGCAAACAAATGTAAAGTCAGCTGGGTAGAAGCATACAACGCTCCATTGGCCTTTGAGATTTTGTTCAGTTACTTCGAGGAATTTACCACCTTGGTAAGCTTGAGCTTTAAATGGCAGTACTTCTTTTCCGATTAGAGACATTGATATTTCCTCCTAGAGATTGGTTTATTTAAAATAATTCTAAACTGATATTAATTCTCAGACGACTTTTTGTCAAGCCTTTTTCAGCTCTAACTGATAATAATTTTCAATTAGACCGAACAGGCTTGTTTGCCATCTGCTAGTATTGTCCATCTCAGTTTCATTATACAAAAACTCGCTCGGTTCGTGGGCGGGTTTTTTGACATTTCATTTAAGCTGCATTTAAGTAACCCCCTCTATTGTAAAGGTATCGAAATTGCTTATGCCTTAGAAGGAGTGACTTACGAATGAAAAAACCAAAGAACAAGAAATCGCGGCGAAAGCTTATCATCGGCTTGGCCCTATCACTAACAACCGTCGGCGGTGTGCTATATGGATTGGCGGATCAGTATCTGATTGAGCATGTCGAGGTGATCGTCCAGCCTGTCCACGCGAGCAGCACTTCTGGGTCTACCGTTTCAGCTACTACCGCTTCGGCTTCGGCTTCAGCTGGAACAACGGCTAGCACATCAACAACTACGAGTATTGGTACGGAAAATGTAACGAGCGACGATTGGAACTACACCAGCGACGATATGACCATTTCGGTTAAGAAGGTCGAGACCGGTTCCGGTGCGGACAAAGTCACCTACTACGTCGCCGACGTCCAGGCGAAGGATGCGTCGCATCTGCTGACGGCATTCGCAGACAATGCCTTCGGCCGCAACATTACCGAGGATACCTCGGAGATTGCATCGGCGAATAATGCGATCCTCGCCATCAACGGCGACTATTACGGCTTCCGCGGTGACGGGGTCGTTATCCGGAACGGCACGCTGTACCGGAATGAGCCGGCGCGTGAGGGGCTTGCGCTATATAACGACGGGACGATGAAGTCGTACAACGAGGAAGAAGTGTCAGCCGATGAGCTGCTTGCTCAAGGCGTGACGAATGCGTTCTCCTTCGGTCCTGCTCTCGTGAAGAATGGCGTGGCAGTCACTGATTTTGGCAATGTGAAAATCGATACGAACTTCGGCAACCGCTCCATCGGCAACGCCAACCCGCGTACGGGCATTGGCATGATCTCGGCGAACCATTATGTGTTCGTCGTCGTTGACGGTCGTCAAGATATTCGTGTCGAACGTGATGCGCAAATCCCGATTCCGTTTGCAAAACATCGCGAACCGCTCATACGCCAGATACAGCATCGGCTTCAGCTCGTATCTCGATAGGAAATATTCGATCTCCTGCGCGACCTGCCAGTTCATCCCTTCCCGGTACGCCGGCGCCTCGCCCGTCCGGACGAACTCATACGCTTCATTCAGCTTCAGCGCCGTCCGCCGTTTGTTCACGAGACCGAACACTTTCTTCTTCAGCTCCAGATACACTTTCGCATCCGCTTCCGGCACGCCGTAAGCCCTGACACGCAGCTTCTCCCGGTACTTCGGTTTTGATAAGCTGTTTCGAATAAGCGAATGACACTCCGTGTCATAGTACAAATTGCTGATCGAGTAGAACTGGTCATGCTTGTTGTAAGCATCGAGCTCCATGTGCTCCGTCAGTCGATCATATAGCAGCTCAAATACCGTCGTATCCATCGAGTACTTGTTCTCGTATCGGTTAAACACTTCAATCGCCATCATGCAGCGCTCCTTCCCTATTCTATCTTGGCGCCAACCGCCGTCCTTCCATGTCTGTAGCTTAAAGTCCGAACCTTTAACGAAACTTAAATTGTAAACGCAGTGTAAAATTATTTTTCGGGCTGGGGTCGAACGTTCGGATTAATACGATTCGCGGCGTCGGGTATGTGCTTGAGGAGGCGACTTCTTAATGTTCAACAGACTGCGCAACCGATTTCTGCTTATGAACATGATCATCATCTCGCTCATCATGCTCGCTGCCTTCGGGACGATCTACGCCATCACGTTCCGGAACGTTCAGAACGATATTCATATGGATATCATGCGGATGGCCGATGAGGGCAAAATGGATCACGGGGGCGGCCCGAAAGGCCCTAAGCCGAACGATGATTTCAAGAAAGGGTTCGATAATGGTTTCCATGAGCGGTCCGTCTCCTTCACCATACTGACGGATAAGAATTGGACCGTTACGAAGACGGAAACCCGCTTCGATCTTGATAGCGAGCTCTTCGCCGCTGCCGCGAAGAAAGCGCAAGCCCATCCCGTCCAGTTCGGCCAGTTCACGACGGACGGCACCCGCTGGGCGTATACGGTTTCGCCCACGCCGACCGGCAATGCGATCTTCTTCATGGACGTCACGCCGCAGCATAGCATCCTAACAACCATGACTTATACGTTCTCCTTAGTCGCATTTGGCATGCTCGGCGTCATCTACTTGGCTAGCCGCTACTTCGCGGGACGCTCGATCGCGCCGGTCAAGGTAGCTTTCGAGAAGCAGAAGCGGTTCATCACCGATGCTTCCCACGAGCTGAAGACGCCGCTGGCCGTCATCAACACGAACGCCGACGTACTGCTGGCCAATGGCGAGGAAACGATCAACGATCAGATCAAGTGGCTGCAGCATATCAAGTCGGAGACCGAGCGCATGAAGACGCTCACGAACGACCTGCTCTATCTCACCCAGATGGACGATGCCAGAGAGCAGATGATTCAGGTGCCGTTCGATCTCAGCGAAGCGGTGGACAGCATCATCCTCACGATGGAAGCCGTCATCTTCGAGAAGGAGCTTGCCTTCGATTACGACATTGAGCCAGGCTTGACGATCACGGGCAATAGCGAGCAGATGAAGCAAGTCGTCATGATTCTGCTCGATAATGCGATCAAATATGCGAATTCGCACGGTTCCATCCACATTGCCCTCAAGAAGCAGCAAGGTCACATCCAGCTGTCCGTGTCGAACACCGGTCCCGGTATTCCCGCTGATCAACTGGACAAAATCTTCGACCGCTTCTATCGCGGCGATGCCTCTCGCACGCGCAAGAACGGCGGCTATGGACTCGGCCTTGCCATCGCCAAGTCCATCATCGAGCAGCATCGGGGCAGAATACACGCGAGAAGCACACCTAACGAGAAAACGACGTTCTACGTGCAGTTAGGCTAATCGTCCTGAACCCTATAGCCGGATAAATCGAGTAGGCCCATGCGCAATTGCATGGGCCTCTCACAGATCCGGACGTGCGGGTCATCGCATCCGGCTCCTCCATGATTATCCCCGTTGG
>NZ_QTTN01000028.1 GCF_003386535.1 Paenibacillus taihuensis | reverse complement strand
CCTTGTATAGGCTGTTTCCGCCCATTGAGATCAGGAGCTGCATAACCGTTTCAAAGGGTAACTTTTTCTTTCGCGTAAAGTCTTTTTCGGGGTTTTTGACATACAGTGCTGGTGCGGCTGACATTTCTTGAATAAGGGATGTCAGCTTTTGTTTTAGTGAATTCGCGTACGTATTCATGGGCGAAACCTCCTCGTTTTTTCAAGGGGCTTCGCCACACATTTTCAACTGCTTGTCAAGTTCTTTTACTCTTTTTCACGCAAAAAAGGAGCAGGCTATCTTTCGATAACCTGCTCCTTTGCATAGATATTTGGTTCAACACCTTAACTTAATGACATTGTCCTGATAGGGGCGGCTTTTGTTGTCTTAATAAAAAGCACCATAGAAAATATCCGAGTGATCTATTTCTCTATTAATCTGCCTTAATTCACAAATTTAAGATTCACAGGGAGGTTATTCCACCTTATAATAGCGAATGTAGTCATAGTAACTATTTTAGGGGTGTTGGTTATGAGAAAGAAAATCATTGGTCTTACAGTTATTGGCGTTATTGCATTATCGGGAGTTGTAAGTGCAGCTAGCTTGTGGGGGACATACAAAGGTAACGATATTATTCGACTCACAGTAGATGGAACTCCGGTTAAAGTATCAGATGTACCGGCTATTAGTTACAATGGCCGTACTATGCTGCCTATTAATCTTTTGAAAAATGCGGGTATTACTTACACTTGGAATCAAAGCACTAAGACAGTCGATATTCAAACGAAGAAGAACCAAGTGGTGACTCGAACAGTTGGGATGAATTATCACGATGCTTATTTAAAGCTTAAGAAGTATGGTGTTACGGAAATTTACTCCTCTGTAGGGGAATCATCGAGTGGAGCTTTTGATTATGTTTCCGTAGAGTACAATGGAGTCGATTCTTCGCTTTCAGATGATGCTTTCAGTGAGATTCTAAGTGCTATATCTGCAACTCCTGCTGAGTATGTCTTCATTGGGTTTACAGATAAAGCCTACTATCAGGTTTTGAGTGAAGATATCCGGGAGTTTTATGCAGGCAATATTACAGGCGAAGAATTTTCTAAGCGTTTGTCATATAACGATGGAAGTACTGCATCATCAGGGACTCAGGACTAGCAGCACGAGTCTTTTAGCTAATCATTCATTGATATTTGCACATTCAAGAATACTCATAAGGGAGATACAAGGACCATCCTCCCTTATGAGGCTGCTTCTTTATCCCGCCGATCCGCCGTAATATATTGCTTTTGACCTTGGTCGCTCGGCTGCCTGCAGCTGCACATTACGTATCGCAGTCAGAGGGATGATATGCTCGTACATTTGAGTCTGGTATTTGACGTATTTCTCATCAATTTCAGTTATGGTTCCTTTTGATTTAAACCAAGTCCATTATAGCAGGAGAATTATTGACGATCCAAACAACAAAAAAAGCCTTGATTTCTCAAGGCTTTCGACGTTTAAATTATGGTGATCTGTAGTGGGCTCGAACCACTGACCCCTACCCTGTCAAGATAGTGCTCTCCCAGCTGAGCTAACAGATCATAGTAGTTGTTTCGTTAGTGACAAGTAATAATATAACAAACGAGAAAATGGATGTCAACCACTTTTCACAAAAAATTAGTCTAAACCGATATTCCGCCGCATAAGGTGTATTCAAAGGAAGGTATCCTTAGGGAGGCGGATTGTCTAGTGGCGGAAGCTGCTCATTTAGTTGTTTGGCTGGTTGGTTTGTTCGGTATCGTCGGTACGGTATGCGTATGTGTTGCCAAGATGGTCATCAATGATTCGATCGCCTATGATGAAGCCTTTGTATGGAAGCGTAAACTGCCCCCTGAAGCGAAGTCATCCAAACGGTAATTGAGGAAAGGTTTGCTTCGTTAGCTTCACGGGTATACTAGTCCCATCTCAATACGGGAGTGGTATACTTGAAGACAATTATGCTCTGCTGCATCGTTCTATTCCTGTTCGTATGCACGGGTTGCTTGCGCAAACAGTCAGAATCAGCAATGCCGAGTTCGACCTCTGTATTTAGCGACGTATATGATTCATCCGATAAAGGAAGAGCACTGGGACCGCAATCGTCAAGCAGAATAGAAACAGGCAGAATGAAGCCGCCGTTACGTGAAGATAACACGCCTTAAGTCCGGTTATGCTCCCCAGAGGGGCATGCCGGATTTTTTTGTATAAAACATCCCAAGATCAGCCATGCTACGAGAATACTTGCCAAAAGGAGGAATCCCCATGTACATGAGAATGCCGGAGCAATCCGAAGGAGCAGCTGGCGAACAGCGCGAGACATTCGTAGCGGTGCAGAAGAATGGCGATGGTGATCTAACCTCGTTCCAAACGTCCACTGGACGGGTGCTGAACTACGAGCAAGCACTTGCGGAAGTGGAGAGCGGTACGATTGCCGGTGTCAACGCGTTCAAAGGCAGAGACGGCGAGACGTACATCCGCGGCAACGCTGACGGTGATCCGACGAACAACCTGGATCAGCTGCCAAACTTCTAAGTTCAATATGGAAAAAAGCCCGCTCATCGAATCATCGAAGCGGGCTTTTCTTATTGTTCAATCGTATATCGCACATGCTGCTCGACGAAGCTCATAATGCCGGCTTTATCCTCGTAATCGGGCTTCACGTCCTCGTAGTGCATGAGCCAAATTCGCTCCTTAATATGATCCGGGAGCGAGGAGAGCTCATCCAATGTCGTATGAACGACACCTGGCGGCCGCAGCTGGCAATCGTGGAAGATGGTCTTGCATCCGCGATCCACGAGCTGATGCAGCAGCTCCGGGTTGAACTTCATATCGGCAGAGTAGAAGAACGACTCGTTAATATAGTAGGAAAAGCTGATTTTGTTCGGAATGTGGTCGGTTTGAATGGGTTCGACTGCAAGTCCAGGAAGCAGCTCGTTCTTAACTCCAGGCACGATCGGCCTGACGTCAAAATATTCATCAAGCGTCCCGCACTCATCCTGCAGCAGACCGCCCTTCAGCGAGCTCTCCCAGAGCGGTGTCACGAGTGACTCCGGAATGAAGAGCAGCGGCTTTCTTTTATAGATAAACTTCATCTGAAACGCCAACTCTTCCATGCCGCCGATATGATCAGCATGAATATGGCTTATTAGAATCGCATCGATATCGCTGACTGATTTGCCCAGTTTGTGCATGGACAACAGCGCCGTATTGCCGCAATCAAGCAGGATGGTGTGCTGTTCCGTATAGAGCAGGGCATTCGTATTGAAGTACAGCTTCGCAAACGCATTGCCCGTGCCGAGCATTTGGATATCCAAGGCGGTTGTCCTCCTAAGATGATAGGTTCCTCTCAAATTTATCATTTCTTCATGCAAATGGAAAGGGAAACCTTGGTCAGGCACCTATGAGCATCCGTCCACATACGATGGCTATGAACGGATTGTAAAGATAGGCAGGTGCGGATAACTATGGCCGGTAAAGGCAAAGCAACGAAGAAGAAGAAAAGCGCTTCAGACCGCAAACAGGCGGTGCTGAAACTCGTCTTGTCAGACACATGCGCAGTATGCAAAACGCCATGTGCGAGAGGGATGCGGTATTACGAAAGCATGAAGCAGCCAGGAGCTATTGGCAAAGGCGTGCCTTGTATTTTGACCCGTACTTACGTGTAACGGGCATCTTGGCACTAGCTGTCATTTCCCGGGCAAGCGCAGTTTTCGGCATGATATGACAACATCTGGTAAGGAAAAAATGTTTTCAATTGGCGCAACTTTGGACGACTTGGTGAGTATAACCATACAACCATATAAACGGACGGAGGTTTGCAGCCATGAAGTTCAGAAAGCTTCTTCTTTTGACGCTCGTCTTGTCGCTGTGGGGCGGAACGATGCTTTTCGCGGATTCTGCATCGCAGAAGGTGCGTGTAATCGTGAATGGCGGCGAGCTTGACGATGCAGGTATTTTCACAGACGGGAAGACGTATTTATCCGCAAGACAGGTAGCGAATTCACTCCAGGCACTCGTAAACTGGGATGATAGCTCGAGGAAAGTAACGATTTACAAGCCGAACGTGCACATGTTCCTGTTCCAGGACTCTACGATTTTCGGTAACGTTACGAAGGGCAACAAAATCACGTTCAAAGTATTCGCTCAAATCGATAACCTGCTGACGGACATCTCCGCAGTGAAAGTGTCGATTGCGGATCCGAGCGGCGATGAACAGACGATTCAATCGAAGAGTGTCTCCATCGATAAGGACAACTTCTGGTACCGGACGGATGACTACACGTATACATTCGATAAAGCAGGCAAGTATACGATTAATTTCTATATGAAGTTAGCCGGCAGCGACGATTGGAAGATCGTCTCCGAGAAAACGATAACAGCCAAGTCCTAATACGAAATGAGCGAAGCGCCGCGGCCTATATAGGTTTGCGGCGCTTTCGTTTGACCCTGAGGATGCTTACATGTTACGATACGGATGAAATGAATCAAGAATGGAAATGAGGGTACCTTCAATGAGCGAACACGTACATGATGAGAATTGCAACCATGATCATGACCACGAAGAGCATGTATTCCTAGTCACGGACGAGGAAGGCGTAGAACGTGAAATGGTTATGGTATTTACGTTTGAATCCGAAGATCAAGTATATTCCGTGTTGCTGGATCGCAACGATCCGGAAGCTGACGGAATTATTTTCCGTATTGAAGAAGAGGACGGCGAAGCATTCCTCGTTGGTATCGAAGACGATGCCGAGTGGGAGCGCGTAACGAAGCTGTACGAAGAAATTGCGCAACGCGAGAACGAACAAGCGTAAGCAATAAGAATAACACAAGAAACTCCGAAGCCAATGGCCTCGGAGTTTTCTTATTTCCGCGAAACGCAAGCTGTTGCCATAATGATGGCGACAGCCGTTTGCGCTTATTTCCGCGAAACGTAAGCTTGTGCCACGCTGATGGCAACAGCCGTTTGCGCTTATTTCCGCGAAACGTAAGCTTGTGCCACGCTGATGGCAACAGCCGTTTGCGCTTATTTCCGCGGATTATAGTAAATGGTACGTCCGTTAAACATTTTCAGTTCAGCTTGCAGATGTTTGGCAAAGTACTTGCACAGTTCATTCGCTTTCGACTTGTCGCCATGCGTCGCAGAATCAGGGAGCACGACTTGGACATGCGAGATTGTCGATTCGCCGCTAGTCTCTGAGCCAACACCGAACAGGATATAGTTATACTGCGGCGTCGTTCCTTTCAAATAAAACCACCGATTCTCCTCACCGGGCTTCGTCTCAATCGTATAAGGAAATGCGGCGTCGGTATAGTCCCAGCCCAATTGCTGGCCTGTAAGCGATGTTTGTTCCTTGTATCGGCCGAGCCGTTCCTTCACGTCGCTTAGGCTGAGATGATCCACGGCAGAACCTTGCACAAATTTAATGTAAGCGCTTTGACTCATAATGCCCACCCCCTTCCACATCATAGCATTATCGCAACAGCATTGACAATAACCGGAAGTTCGAAGAAATGGACATGGGCAAAATAAAGCCCCAGCCTCCTTAGTGAAAAAGAAGAGCTGGGGCGAAAGAGGTATGCGAGCGGAAGTGAGAGATACTAGGAGATCGCTTCTTCCTCGACGATTACCTTTACATATTGAATGCTGCGGTCTTCCGGACCTTTGACCGGCAGGCCTACTTCGACGTGATCGACGATGTAGTCGATGTTCGTCTGGGAGATGACCTCGCCCGGGAGCAGGATCGGGATGCCCGGCGGATAGACGTAGATGAACTCGGCGATGATCCGGCCAGCCGATTCCTTGAACGGCACGACTTCTGTTTCCGCGTAGAACGCTTCACGAGGCGTCAGTGACAAATGCGGAATCTCTGGAATCTTGACGATGAGCTCGTTCGCTTCATTCACTTTATGCTGCTCTGCCAGATCGCGAAGCGCATGTATCAAAGTGCCGATGGAGTCATACGTATCACCCGGCGTAACGAGTGCGAGAATGTTATACATATCGCTCATCTCAACCTCGATGTTGTGATGGTCGCGCAGCCAGTTCTCTGTCTCGTAGCCAGTAATGCCAAGATGGCGTACGTGAATGGTCAGCTTCGTCGGATCGTAATCGTACGTTGCTTCGCCGCCGAGAATTTCTTCGCCGATGCAGTAGAGGCCCGGCATTTTGTTAATTTCAGCACGTGCATGCTGCGCGAGTTCGATCGCTTTATCCGCAATCTCATGACCGTTGATCGCCAAGTTGCGGCGAGTGGTGTCCAGAGAAGCGAGCAGAATGTACGAGGTCGACGTCGACGTTAGCATACTCATGATTGTCTGTACGCGATGCGGATTAATGCGGCCTTTGCGCACGTTAAGAACCGAGCTTTGCGTCATGGAACCGCCCAGCTTGTGAACGCTTGTTGCTGCCATATCCGCGCCGGCTTGCATCGCCGACATCGGAAGCTTCTCGTGGAAGTGAATGAGCACGCCATGCGCTTCGTCAACGAGAACCGGGATATCGTAGCTGTGTACGAGATCTACGATTTCCTTCAAATCTGCGCAGATACCATAGTACGTCGGGTTAATAACGAGCACTGCTTTTGCGTCATGGTGACGGTCAAGCGCGCGCTTCACGGCTTTTGTCGTGATGCCGTGATCGATACCGAGATTGGAATCGCGGGCAGGCGAAATGAACACGGGACGGGCACCTGCGAAAATAATCGCGGACATGACCGATTTGTGAATATTGCGCGGCACGATGATTTTGTCGCCCGGATTGCAGACGGACATAATCATTGTAATGATGGCGCCGCTTGTTCCTTGTACGGAAAAAAAGGTATAATCAGCTCCGAAAGCATCGGCTGCCAATTTTTGGGCCTCTTCGATAACGCCAGTCGGCTGGTGCAAGTCATCGAGCGGCGCGATATTTATAAGGTCGATGGACAACGCATTGTCACCGATAAATTCGCGAAATTCTGCATCGCTCCCTAGACCTTTTTTATGTCCGGGAATGTGAAATTGTACAGGGTTATTAGCCGCATGGTTGCGCAGCGCGCTGAACAGCGGGGTCCGGGTATGATCCATTTGCATTCATCCCAGCCTTTCGTGTTAGTGTGAGTGTGTTTACAAACAAAGCCCAGTATAGCAAAACTAGGGGGGATTGCAAGTAACTTTTTTGCTTAGAATAATTGGGACTCATTCATAATGCAAAGCAAGCATGGAAGGGGAACGAGTATGAAAATCGCGAAAGGCTGGGCTGGAAAAAAAGTATTATCGTCACCATTTGTCGTCCAGCTGCTCATTATTATGTATTTGGTTGAATTCGTGAAGGGAGCTTTGCTCGTCTCGATTCTACCTGTTTATATGAGACAAGCGCTCGATCTGTCCGCCTATGCGGTCGGTTGGGCACTCGCGCTTCAATATATAGGCGATAACGCCTTCCGCAGTCCGCTTGGCTGGGTCATCGACCGGATCGGCTACAGGTTCGTCAT
Organism: Paenibacillus taihuensis; assembly: GCF_003386535.1. Taxonomy (GTDB): domain Bacteria; phylum Bacillota; class Bacilli; order Paenibacillales; family Paenibacillaceae; genus Paenibacillus_Z; species Paenibacillus_Z taihuensis. The sequence continues at coordinate 79,088 of NZ_QTTN01000028.1, read as the reverse complement.
GCTGTTCGGCGTCTTGTTCACAACCGCCTCCGTCGTGATCGTCTCATTCACGAGCGGAATGGGATGGATTGTCGTCGCTTGTCTGCTGCTCGGAGTAGGGACATCACCGCTATGGCCATGTGTCATCAACGGGGCGACAACCGTTGCGGGCAACGAATCCAGCGGAACCATTATGAGCGTCGTCTATATGGCGTGGCTCACTGGTGTTGGCTGCGGACCAATCGTCATTAACTTCTTTATTGTACATACGTATACACCCGCCTTTCGAATATTGCTTGGCATGATGGTTGTCGTTATCCTTGTGGCGTGGTTCCTGCCAGGTCGTAAACAATCGCTGGCACTTGAGAATCGGGACGAGGCTCCTGTAGCGGCTGCGGCGGAACATGCAGGGGAGCATCATTTGCCATGGCTCGAGCGCGTTCGCCGCTACTTCGCAAGAGTGGGCAAGTCGCTGCACGCCAGCAAGCTGCTGTATCCAGCCATGTTTCTTCAGAACCTTGCACTAGGGCTGTTGACACCGGTGCTGACTCAATTTGCTCGTACGGTGCTTCATCTCACGCCGGAGCAGTACAGCTTGTACTTGATCTGCAGCGGGGCGGTGATCGTGCTTGGCCTCATTCCTGTCGGCAAGTGGGTCGATAAATTCGGAACCAGATGGTTCTTGCATGTTGGCTTCTTAACTGGCGCGATATCGTTGTCGATCTTAGGCTACACGCGTAATTTACCGCTTGTAATGGTTATTATCGCCTTCGTAGGGCTTGGCTACGCCTGTATTATTCCGGCTTGGAACGCGCTGATCGCTCAGGCGATCCCGAAAGCGGAGCGGGGAGCGGTGTGGGGCTTCTTCCTGACCATCGAAGGACTTGGCACGGTAGTTGGCAGTATCATGTCAGGAAAACTATGGGATGTACTGGGTCCACATGCTCCGTTTCTCGTTAGCGGCGCCGATCTGCTCGTCTTGTTTGTTCTTCATTTGTTCATAACAAGACATAAGGCAGATGTGGTACGATGATGGAGTGGAGGGAACAAGATGATCAAAGACAAACGACTTGGCGTCGTGATGATGATGCTCATTACGACATTTATCGGGTTTGGGATTATTATTCCGGTTTTGCCGGAGCTTATTAAAAAGGCAAGTCCGGGCGCGGTTGAATTCCATACCGGACTCATGTTATCCATCTATTCGGCAGTAGCGTTCCTGCTGTCTCCGATCTGGGGAGGACTGTCCGACCGGATCGGCCGTCGTCCAGTTATTCTGATCGGGGTTCTCGGCTTCGCTGCAAGCTTCCTGCTGTTCGGCATTGCAGACGGCAGCCTGCCGATCATGTACGCATCCAGAATATTAGGCGGTCTGTTCTCAGGAGCCGTAACTTCCGTAATCGTCGCTTATGTAGCAGATATAACGCCGCCCGACCAGCGGACAAGAGGTATGGGACTTGTCGGCATGTCGATCGGCCTTGGCTTCACGATCGGTCCTGGCTTCGGCGGACTATTAAGTCTCGTATCGCAAAATACACCGTTCTTCGCGGCAGCTGCGCTCGCACTCATCACGTTTCTGATTGCCGTGACGAAGATGCCGGAATCACTCACACCTGAGATGAGAGCGGCAGCAGGCGAGAAGAAGCCTTCCCGGTGGAAGGCGTTCACCGGTTCGCTCAAATATTTGTACGTGCTCGCGCTGATCGTATCGGTCTCGCTTGCAGGCCTTGAAGCGACGCTGCAGCTGTTCGGCATGAAGCGCTTCGATGTCACTCCGCTTCAAGTCGGCATCATGTTCCTCGTCTGCGGCCTTGTCGGCGCGCTAATCCAAGGCGGCGTCGTTCGCAGGCGGATTCGCAAAGGGCAAGAGCCAATGTACATCGCGGCTGGACTCGTAATCTCGGCTATAGGTTTCCTGCTTCTCGTGACGGCACACAGCCTGACGACAGCAACGATATACCTCGCGATCTTCGGTATCGGCAACGCGCTTATCCGTCCATGCGTAACCTCATTAATTACGCAGAAGACGACCGTTGGACAAGGGGTTGCTTCCGGACTTAGCTCTTCGATGGACAGCCTCGGCCGCATCATCGGTCCGCTAGTCGGCGCAGCGTTGTTCTCCGCCGAAATTACATTGCCTTATGTGGCAGGCGGCTTGCTCTCGCTGGCGGGAATCGTGCTGCTGCTGCGGTTCCGCGCGCTGGACAACACAGCGTCACACAAGGCCGGTGTGTTATCTGAATAATAGGTAGGTTACAATAGGATTATAAAGACGTGTACGGGGAGACCGTGCGCGTCTTCTTTTGTTATCAATTAGGGCGAATGGAGGTAACGATCCATGTCAACGAGAAGGATGGTCGTCATCGGTTTCTGCATTGCTGCGATTGTGATTGCTGTGTTGATCGTGAGTATCGTTTCCTTCGGAACTTCCGATCAGGCCCCTCTTCCGAAAACAATGAATGCACTGCAGCAAGACCGCGCACTGCTTGAGACGTATATGAAATCAAACTACAGGGATGCTTACGCCGGTGCTTTTACCGAGGATGGACATACTGTAATGCTGCTGACGCAAAGCTCGAAATCGGTGCAGCAAGAAGCAGCCATCAGAGGCAAGAGCAAGATGAGCGATAAGCTGAAGATCAGCTATGTGAAGTATTCTTACGATCAACTCGTGCAAGGCAAAGCGAAAATTTTTCAACATGCGGAAGCGCTCCGCATCGGGGGAGTCGGGTTAGATGAAACGAAGAATAAAGTGAATATCTATATCTCGCAAGAAGAGCTCGACAAGCATAAGCGTGCCATTACGGAAATCATCAATGAGGATATGGTGAACTGGGTAATCGGAGATATAAAGGTGCAATATCAAGCAGGAACGGGAAAATAGAAGGGCACCTCATCATAATGAGGTGCCCTTGAATGTTTGGTTTACTAACCGTTATAGCCAAGCCCGCGCATGATAAATCGAATGGTTTCGTCGCGTTCTTTCGCATCATCCCATACCGCATCTTCGCGTTCGCCGTAAATGGTACGAACAGCGATATAACCCATAATGGTGGATATGCACAGCCTAATGATCGTACTCGAAGGCAAGTCAACCATTTGGCCTTGCGCTTGGAATTTGACGACGATCTTCTGAAGCCGTTCAAGCACCTTCGCAAGAATATCTTTCTGGATATGCACCTGCAGTTCCGGGTGAAACGGAATTTCTTGCAGTAGGATCTTCAGAATGCTGCGATGTTTCTGGATAAACTCAATCCGATTCTCTATCATCGCTCGCAGCACCTCGTCGAAATGCTCGTAATTGGAATCAAGCACTTTGCCGAAGCCGCGCATGACGAACGGCGCGATGAGCTTCGTTACCGCCGGAGCTACAATAGAGAGGAGCAGCTCCTTCTTCGTCTTATAATGGCGGAAGATCGTGCCTTCGGCGACTCCGGCGCGCTGCGCGATCTCGCTTGTCGAAGAAGCGGCGTAGCCTTTCTCGGCGAATACTTCAATGGCGGACGCCAAGATTTTCGCCTGCTTCTCGGTCATCTTCTCGCTGGCCGTTTCGTTCTTCAAGAGCTCTTCCATCCACTGCTCCATCGTTTCGGTCATTCCCAATCAACTCCTAAGGTTGCCCCAATCGCTGTCTATCAACTAGCCACGATCATATCACATCAGGCCTGCTGTTGTTAAATCGAACGGTGCTTCTTCAGCGCAAGCACGTTGAGCAGCGCGAAGATAATCGAGAAGCCGAGCAATACATAGATATCGAGCTGAATATCGCTGAAGCCTTCGCCTCGGATCATAATGCCTCGCATCGCGTCCGCACCATAGTAGAGGGGCATGATACGACTCAAGCCTTGCAGCCACGGCGTCATCGAATCCAGATTGAACAGGCCGGAGAAGAACACCTGCGGCACAACCACAATCGGGATGAACTGAATGATCTGAAACTCATTGCTTGCAAAAGAAGACAGCAGCGTCCCAAGGGTCAGCGCGGTAAGCGACAATAGCAAATTCATCAGCAGCACAAGCCAGATCGATCCGTCCATATAGAGCCCGAGGATATCGATGGCGAACCAAGCGATGAGTGCGGCTTGCAGCAGGGTGAAGAGACCAAAGCCAGTCAAGTATCCAAGCACGACTTCGAATCTTCGAATTGGCGTTGCAAGCAACCGCTCAAGCGTTCCGCTGGTTCGTTCGCGAAGGAACGAAACGCCTGCGAGCATGAACACGAAGAAGAAGGAGAAGAAGCCGATCAGAACAGGGCCAAAATAGTCGAATGAAGCCATATCGGCGCTGCCGTGCAAATACGTTACAGCTGGCGCGACACCCGGCTCTTCCGCGCTCATAGTGCGCTGGAGGAGAAGGAGCACCATTTTGCTCGTGGAAGGGTCGCTGCCTTCAAGCGTGATGTCAGGCTTACCGCCGGCAAGCGAGAGCACCGCATCCAAAGAGCCGTCCTTCAGTGCTTGATCGGCAGCGCCAGCATCGTCGTACTTCGTTACGTTTGCATCCGAGCTGGATAACCGTTCGACGATGGCAGCGGGAATTTGAACGACACCGATGTTCGGCTCAACGGCATTGCCGTTAAAAACAAGCTTCATTAATGTAAGAATGAGCAGAGGAGCAAGGAACAGTAGTGCCAGTGTTCTCTTATCGCGTACAAACTGGCGAATAATTCGAATGGCTAGCGCGCGGATTCTCATGCCCGAACACCTCCCCCGTAAACGATGAACGCTTCTTCAATAGTTGCTGTGCCGCTCTTCTCCTTAATCGCGGCAGGTGTATCAATCGCAATCAGCTTGCCGTCGCGGATCATGCCGAGACGATCGCACTTCTCAGCCTCGTCCATGACATGCGTCGTCAAGATGATCGTCGTCCCGCGTTCCCGCATCGCGCCGAGCTCATGCCAGATGGATTGACGCAGCACCGGGTCAATCCCGACCGTCGGCTCATCGAGGATGAGCAGCTCCGGTTCATGCAGCAGCGCAAGAGCCAGCGACAAGCGGCGTTTCATCCCGCCGGAATAGGAGGCAACCGTCTTGTTCAGGTGGTCCTGCAGGTTTACGATCGCCATTGCCTCTTGAATACGGGACCCGAGCTGTTTGCCTTTCAGCCCGAAGAGCGAGCCGAAGAAGGTAAGATTCTCCTTAGCCGTCAGCTCGTTATAGAGCGCGTCGGACTGCGCCATATAACCGAACCGCTGCAGCATAGCCAGCTTCGGCATCCGTTCGCCGAGCATGACGACGCTGCCGCCGTCGGCTTTGTCGATGCCGGTGATCAGCTTGATCAGCGTTGTTTTGCCTGAGCCGGATGGTCCGAGCAGTCCAAGCAGCTCGCCGCGCTCGACCCCGAACGAGATATCGTCGAGGACGGTTTTGTCGCCGAAGCGCCGGGTAATGTTGCGAACATCCACGACCGGAGCGGCTGTTGAAGTTGATGGATTAGATGACATGAAGACTCACATCCTTTATTATCAAAATGAGTGATTACTCACTTCAATCATAACTCGCGTCAAGGCTGCTGTAAAGTGAGTAATCACTCACGACTTGTCTCGAGACGCATCTGCGCCTCCGTCTTAGGTCGGGGATAAAGACTGGTCTAGAGACGTTTACAGATAACACTTGAATTCGGTATTCTTTAACAGGGAGTCATAGGAAAACCATATGAAGGGAGAAAATGAATAATAATGCAATGGATTACCAAATGGGCTTTCAATAACAAAGCCGCAATGAAACTCGTAGTGCTAATGGCACTCGTAATGGGGGTTATCAGTTACTTCCGGCTGCCGATGGAGTTCCTGCCTGAAGCTGACAATCCGATGGTAACGATCGCCGCGATTGGGCCGGGCTATGATGCCAAATCGATGGAGACAGAAGTAACAGCCAAGCTCGAAGAGGCTGTGCAATTCGTTAAAGGAAAGAGCCTCATGACCTCGTCATCCGGTAACGGCTTCTCGAAGATCGATCTTTCTTTTGACTCGAAAACAAATATGAAGGATGCAAAGGCGGAAGTTGAAGCAGCTGTTCGCTCCGTGCAGCTTCCTGAACGTGTTATGACACCGTATGTGGTGCAATTCAACACATCGATGATTCCGATCTCTTGGGTATCGATCAATCTCGACGGTATCAAAGAAGCAGACCGCGACAAAGCGGAGAAGGACATTATCAACGCGTTCAAGAAAGTGGACGGCGCAGGCGATGTTTCGCTCAGCGGCAAATCGACGCCTAACGTTACAGTAACACCGGATGCAGATAAGCTTGCTTCCAAAGGCATACCATTCCAAGCACTAATGGGCGTTCTGCAAAACCGCGGCGTAGCAGCTTCCATCGGCGAGAAAACAATCGATGGCGCGTCCGGCAACATTAACGTAGAAGCTTCGATCAACGATCTGGATACGCTGCGGAAGATGCCAGTCGCTGACGGCGTAACGCTTGGCGATGTAGCCACTGTTGAACCGCAAAATCAACTGGAGAGCATCAGCAGCTTGGATGGCAAGAACGTGCTTATGCTCACCATCTCGAAAACAGCTGACGCGAATGCCGTTAAAGTCGGCAATGGCGTACAGGATGAAGTAGATCGCCTGAACAAAGATATGAAGGGCGTGGACATCAAAGTGCTTTCGAGCACATCCGAGCAAGTCGTGCATTCCGTAAACTCGATGCTTCGCGAAGTATTGATGGGTGCATTGTTCGCCACAATCGTTATCCTGCTGTTCATGCGCAACCTGCGTGCAACGCTCGTAACGATCGTATCGATTCCGCTTTCCCTTGGTATTACACTGTATTTGCTTCAAATGTCCGGCATTACACTTAACATCATTACACTTGGCGGCGTTGCCGTAGCGGTAGGCCGTCTCGTAGACGATAGTATCGTTGTTATCGAGAACGTTTACCGCCGCGTGCAGAAAGAGCAATTCTCTGTACAGCTCGTTATGGATGCGACAAAAGAAGTAGCGACAGCGATCACATCCTCAACGCTCGTAACGGTAGCGGTATTCTTGCCAATGGGCTTGCTCCGCGGTTCGCTGCAAGCATTCCTGCTTCCTTTTGCACTGACAGTAACGTACTCGCTTCTTGCATCCTTGCTCGTTGCGCTGACAGTCGTACCGATCTTGAGCGCGGTATTGCTGCGTAACACGAAGATGAAAGAGCACGAAGGCTCCAAACGTTTCGCGAACTTCCTGGCTTGGAACCTGCAGCACAAATGGCTTCCGATTCTGATCGCAATTGTATTGTTGGTCGGTTCGGTTGGCGCGTACATGGCGATGCCGAAAGGCGCGCTCGACTCTTCCAATGTGGAGAACTTGAACATCACGCTTGAATATCCAAGTGAAACACCGCATGACAAAGTCGTTGAAGAAGGCCGCAAGCTGGAGAAATTCATCAATAGCCGCGATGAAATTGACTGGGCGCTTATGCAGAACGGCAACAGCGCGGACGGTGCGAAGTTCGGTGAAGTATCGTCGCCGACACTTGTCACGTATCTCGTTGATATGAAGGCTGGCGCAGATGCTGATAAGCTGATTGAAGCGATTAAAGCAGAGCGTAAGAATTACCCAGGTGCTGACCTGAATGCCGGTGCAATGGACTTCGCAGGCGGCGGCAGCTCGACTCAAATTACGATTGACGTAACAGGCGACGACCTTGAAGCGATCTCCAAAGGTGCAGATCAGGTTATGGCCGCGATCAAACCGGTGAAAGACGTCATTAAAGTGAAGTCGAACCAAGAGCAGAAGAAACCGGTTTACACATTCCAAATGGATCCGCTCAAATCCAAAGCCGGAGAAGTTGCACAGCAGCTGCAAGGCATGCTGAACCCGATCCCGCTCGGCACTGTAAATGTGGATGGCCGTACGACTAGCGTTATTTTGCAGCCGATGGCTGATCCGAAGACAGAAGCTGATCTGAATCAGCTGACGATTATGACAGCAACTGGCCCAGCATCGGTATCCTCCGTTGCGAAGCTTGTGAAGTCTGACCAACCAAGCCAGTACTTCAACAAAGACGGCAAGCCTTACGTTCGTGTGACGGCAGACGTTGAACCTAGCCAATTGTCGATCGTAGGCAAAGAAATCACGAAGAAGGTCGGCGACCTGAAAGCTCCGGAAGGCGTGAAGTTCGCTGTTGGCGGCGCATCGGCAGACCAATCCTCCGATTTCGCGGATCTCGGTATCATCATGATGATCGCAATCGGTATCGTATACTTGATCATGGTTGTTACATTCAAAACACTGCGTGCACCACTTGCAATCCTGTGCTCGCTGCCGCTTGCAGCAATCGGCGCAGTCGTTGGATTGATCGTATCGAACATCTCGCCTGACTTCACAGCGGTATTCGGCGCACTGATGCTTGTCGGTATCGTTGTAACGAACGCGATCGTACTCATCGACCGCGTCAAACAGAACGAGAAGCACATGACGATTCGCGAATCGCTAATCGAAGCAGCGGCAACGCGTGCACGTCCGATTCTGATGACAGCAATTGCTACAATCTCGGCGATGCTGCCGCTCGTATTCGGCTCCTCCGAGAGCGGAAGCATCGTATCGCAAAGCCTTGCGATCGTTGTAATCGGCGGTCTGGCAGCAGCAACACTGCTTACACTGTTGATCATCCCTTGTATTTACGAGCTGTTCTTCTTCCGTAAATCGAAGCGTCAACGCAAAGCACAAGCAGCAGGCGCAAGCCACGCAGCATAAGTTCAATAGAAGAAGCCTTACGACCAATCCTTGAGGAATGGCCGTAAGGCTTTTTTGCTTTGACGCAGGCATGATTATTAGAACGACATTTTGTACAGAGGAAGGACGGTACGGAACGTTTCCTTCACTTTCTCGAGGAACGCCTCGCCATCTTGAAGGAGCGGATCTTGACGGTCGATCACGATGCCGCACAGCGCTTCGGAAGCTTTGACCGAGCGAAGACGCGTAAGCAGCTGCGCAAGCCCTTCACGGCCAAGCTCGCCCTGCGTATCGCCGCCCGGCACCATATGATTGCCGGACCATACGTAATCGGCAGGAATATTAGTCATGATTTCATCCATCTGTCCAAGCGCATGCTCAGCGAATACCGATTTATTGTCCGATTCATAAATAATCGCGAATTGAATGAAGAGATGCGAGCCGAAGAGACCGATTTGGAAATGAGGAAACATCTTATAGCCGCGCTTGCCGGGCGCGAACGCGATCCATGTATCGTTCGGCGGGTTAATCGTTCTGCGTGCGTGCTTGGCAACATGCGGGAACATCGGCTCCCCGCAAAGCTCTGTCAGCCAAGGCGAGAGCAGCTCGCCAAGTTCATTCAGCTTGGGGCGAATCCGTTCAATGAGAACCGTCATCCGCGCCTCAAGGCCCGGTACGGCAAATACGTCAAAGTCATCCGCTGTGAAGCCGGCGAACGCCAGTTGCTGTTCTGTAGCTTGAGTCGTCATATTGCGTAATTTCATTCCTTTCGGCACTTAAGGACAAACCTTTTTTTGCCCATTATAGCACATGTTTGCAATCTGCCGCCGATTCCGTTACAGTCATCTCTAGTAACCTTAAGCAGCAGACGTTAGGAGAGGTCAATTTAGCATGTGGCAGCAATTATGGTTTCTTGCGAATATGGTATTTGTTACATTAGCAATCGTCTTTCTATTTGTTCATCGTTCCGTCTCGATCGCACGCCTTGAGAATAACCAGCAGAAGGTGTCCTCGATGCGTAAAACCCGCACCATTGTTGGGATTTGCACCATTGTTGCATTCGTCGTCATGGCATCATTTTTCCTTGTGAATATGCGTATCAACGGTTAATGGTGCGAAGGGGCGAATGTGTCCAAACGGTGTCTCTTTGACAATTTTCCGCAACTTTTTCAGCAAACGATGCGTTTAATGGGGACATACGCTGAAACAGTGGAGGAAAAGGAGACGCATAATGAAATTTTTGAAGTGGTTAGTCGTTCTATCATTTTTACTCACGCCCTTTGCTTACGCTTCCGAGAGCACGGCAGCAGCGCCCGATTATTCGGATAAGCTTACGCTGACAATTGGAAGTACAAATATGAAGCATAACAGTACCTTTACGAAGGCGGCACAGCCGGTTACGGCCATCAATGGCGTATCATTTATTCCATTTGCTTCTGTGGCCGCCCAATATGGCTACAAGATCTCGTATAACGCGCAGACGAAAGAGTCGATCGCAATAGGCAAGCAGCATTCATTGAAATTCAAGCTCAATAGCACGATCGCAAACGTAGACGGTAATAATGTGAAGCTGACAGGCGCGCCGTATGTCTTAAACGGCTCCTTGATGATGCCGCTTCGCTCATGGGGCAAGGTGACGGGCAGTATGGTTGCAGTCTCGGGCAAAACAATTACGCTCTCGTGGAACGCGGTTGTTCAGCCTCAGAAGCCGAGTGCAGACTTTGAAGTACAGCCAGCGGAAATTTACGCAGGCGAAACGACGGTCAACTATATCGACCGCTCCTATAATCCGGCCGATGCACCGTTCATCGATGAGCGCTGGGAAGGTCGTCGGGATGTTTTCGAAGAGCCTGGAAGATATATCATCACAAGACAGGTAAGAGATGTTAACGGCTATTGGAGCGATCCGTATTCCGTCACAATTACCGTTAAAGCGCCGAACCAGCCGCCAGCAGCGAGTTTTACGACGGACAAGCTGACGTACCGGATCGGTGAGGATGTGCAGTACATCGATTTGAGTACCGATGATGAGAATTCGATTATTCGCCGCACTTGGACGGGCAACGACAAAGTGTTCTTCGAGCCCGGCGAGAAGCAGATTACTCTTGAGGTAGAGGATCGTCACGGATTAATACATTCCGTCACCAAGACGATCACCGTAACTGACGAAGTGCTGTATACGAAGGATGAGTATTACAGATTGTTCACGCCAGTCGGTGAGAAGATGCCGATTGACAGTGGTGCGATGTTGAAGATGACTTCTCTGCCGTACACCTTCCATTCGGAAGAGGCGCAGATGGTCCGCAGCAACAGCCCGGAAACGCTGCTCCAAGAGGGCATCGTGTACGAAACGCAGCTGAGCGGCCAAGTTCGTTTCTTGTTCCATAACGTGAACCAAATTGGTTATCCGGTCAAAATGTATCTGCTCGCGACGAACAACAATCGTTCGCCGGTCAATATCAGTACAGGCTCGATCGGTACAGGCGGCCCTGACCCGTACGTAGAGAATACGGCGAAGATGTCGACGATCCGTTATCTTCAGTCGCTCATCTTGAATCCGTCTCCAAGGTGGATGACGATCAAGCCGGGCGAAACGAAGGAAGTGCTGCCTGAGCTGTCCAAAACGCCGATGAAGATGAAGGATGTTCTGACGACATACGCGGATCTCTATGCAGATCAGGAATTGCAGTTCAAGATTGTCGTTGTCGCTTCGAACAAGAATGTATTTACAGAGCTGCCTTACTTGACGCAAATGCCTCGTGACGGCAAGCATGTTCGCGGGACGTTCTACAAATCCGACCGTTCCATCGAAATGTCCGATATTCTTGGCGATACAGAGGAGTATATCAAGCTTGGCGATAGAACGATGGATACGTATCTAGATGGCATTGACGATACGACAGGCGCGCTGGAATACAATGTCGGCAACTTCGGTGTGCTGTACAAGCTCAGCTTGCCGCATGTCGCCCCGCATACGCTCATTGCACTGAATGCGCGCGGCGGCTATTATACAGGTGCTTTCATGGTCAATGGCCAGGTGGTGCCTGTCACGAAATCGAGTATCTTGAAAGATAATAGGGAAGCAGCGGTGCTGTACCGTACGGGAGATAGCGAGGAGTCGGTTGAGATTGTGTTCACACTGGCTGCCGGAAGCAATCTTCCGCTGGCTATGATGTTCCTGCCGCTGCCGGAGAAGCGCTCGTAATTCGTCGAATAATTAAAGGCCTTCATCAGAAAAACAGATGAAGGCCTTTTTGCTATATTTGCTATAATGCCAGCTTGATTAACTGTTTTAGTTGATTACCAAGGAAGCTTGATTTCCACTTCACGGCGCTGTTCAGCCGAACGGAGAACGCCATCGATAATCGCTTGCTGGATCAAAATTTGCTCGCCCGGAATCGGTGCTGGACGTCCTTCGCGAACCGCATCGACGAAGTCGCGTACTTTTTCGAAGAACAGATCCTTGTTGTGCTCGATGCCTGGAACCGGCGTCGATGTCTGCTGACCCATGAAGTCATGGAAGAGCGTCATTTCGCCGACTTTGCCGTCCCATACGCCAGACCAGTTGCCTTTGCCGAATGGATTAACCTTCAGGCCAGCATCTGTACCGAGGAAGAGCGTCGAGCCGAGCGTATCCATGTGCATCGCCCAAGAAATCTTGAACTGCAGCACGAGATCGTTCTCGAAGCGAACCATCGCCACGCCGAAATCTTCGACTTCGAAGCGGCTGGCTTCCGGATGGTAGAGCGGGTTCGTGCCAAAATGGTTGCTCGTAAACGCGGACACCGTTACCGGACGAGGGTAGCCGAGTGCATTCAGCGCCATATCGAGCGAGTAGCAGCCGATATCCGCCATTGCGCCAGCGCCTGCGAGCGCCTTGCTGATGAACGTGCCGCCAGGCATGCCGCGTCTGCGGCCGCCGCCTGTTTCGACATAGTAAACATTGCCGAGCTTGCCGGATTGTACGATGTCTTGGACCAGCTTCATGTTCGGGTCATAGCGAGGCTGGAAGCCGATTGTCAGCATGTTACCTGTTTCACGGGAAGCTTGCACCATGTCGACCGCTTCATCAAGCGTAACGGACATCGGCTTCTCCAGCAGAACCTGCTTGCCTGCACGGAGCGCGTCAACCGTTGTTGCATGGTGGGACACGTTCGGTGTGCAAATGCTGACGCCGTCAAGATCCAACTCCAGCATACTGCGGTGACTGTCAAATGCTTGCGCGTCTGTTAATGACAGCGATTCCACAAATTGTTGTGCTTTGCCCGGTACAACGTCTGCAACCGCAACGATCTCAACGTCTGCGATTTGCTTGTACTGGCGGACATGCGCGTGGGCGATACCGCCGCTGCCGATAATGCCAATTCGAATAGGCTTAGTCAATTAGTCCATCTCCTTAATGGTCGTCTAATGGTCATCCATCTCTGACGAGTTGTTCACCGACGTATGCTGAATACGGAACTGTCGAGGTGTCATGTTAAAGCGTTTCTTGAACACATAGTACAAATAATTGCTGCTGGCAAAACCATGCTCGAGCGCGATATGCTCAATCGAATGCTGGCCTTCAACAATGGCAGAGCACACTTGCGCCAGACGATGGTTCTCGAGGTAAGCGCTGAACGATTCCTCGCCCTGCTCACGGAAGATCCGCTGCAGCTGGCGGGCGCTAATCGGGATACGCTCGGCAACCTCTTGAAGCGTTAGCGGCTGTGCGTAATTGTCGTGTATGAACTGCGTTGCAATCCGAAATCGATGCTCGTTCATATTGCGGGACGGCGGTTCGAAAGTGAGGCTCGGCTCCGAAGACATGCGCGAAGCGCGCAGCAGAATTTGAATGATGGCTTGCTTGATGGTAGAGAATGCGCCGGGCTGTCCTTCGTTCCATGCGCGATAGGCAGTCAGAAACCATGACATCGCGTTGTACTGATCGACATGCGGGCGAAGCGGCAAACCGTTAAGCGCATTGATGCAGCTCTCGGCTTCGTGACGCTCCCACGGATCTCCCCAAGAGGCTTCATCTTCGCTTTCCTTCATCGGTACGATATCGATATGGAGACAGAGTTCATCCATCGCTTCCCGCGCGTCCGCTTCCTGCTGGTGCAGAACATTCGGGCCCGTCAAGTAGAAGACACCCTCCTGCAGAGGATAAACAATATCATCTAAGATAACCGTTCCTTTGCCGCGAGGTATGAAATGAAACTCGTACTCCGAGTGCTTGTGAAACCGTACGATTTTGCCGGGAGCGAAGGTGGCGAGGTGGCAGCGCAATACGCGAAAGCCATAGCCGCCCCAGCGAAATTGGATATCGAGCCGGTCGATTGCGTCGCCGCGCTCGGCCATTAGCGAGTAAGCAAACGGTTTAGCCATGTCAGTACCACCTCTCCTTCTTCGTGTGGAATATTAGTTCTTCAGTTCTGCGATTGTAACTTCGCGGCGTTCTTTGTTCGAGATGTTGGCAGCTTCCATCAGCTTCGTCAGATCCGCAGCAATGCCTACGTTCTCAGTCGCTTCTGTGTTGTTCAAGATGTGGCCAACGAACTGGTTGAAGGCGATTTCACGGTTGTCCGGCTTCTCGATTTTCACCCATTCGTTACCTTTCAAGTGGCTGCTGCGAACGAGAACTTCATCGGATTCGAAGCCGTAGATCATTGTGCCCTCAGTACCGTGTACTTCGAAGCAGAACGGGGAATTCGGATTCACGAATCCTGCTTCAACAACGCCGAATGCACCATTCTCATAACGAAGAGTAGCAACTGCGTTATCTTCAACTTCCTTGCCAGTTACATAGCCGTAAACCGCGCTTACGCTTTGCGGCATGCCAAGGAACAGGCGAGTGAGGTACATCGGGTGGCAGCCAAGGTCGATCAGGGCGCCGCCAGCGCATTGCTCCAGGTTGTAGAAGTGCTCTGGCAACCAGCCAGCGGTTGCGCCATTGTGCGACAGGCGAACGCGAGCTTGAGTCAGTTGGCCGAGGTAGCCTTTAGCCAATACTTCTTGTGCAGCAAGTGTGTAGTTGTCATTGAGGCGTGGCAGAGATACCGTGAACTTCACGCCTGCTTCTTTAACAGCAGCAAGAATCTCGTTCACTTCCGCATTAGTTGGCGCAACAACCTTCTCAGTGAAGATGTGCTTGCCAGCGCGAGCGGCTTTAACCATAACATCACGGTGAACATTCGTCGGCGTGTCGATAACGACTGCATCGATATCTGTGCGAGCGAGCAGCTCGTCTAGGTCTGCGAAGAAAGGTACGCCAAGCTTCTCAGCGTCAGCTTGACCGCGGGATGGGATCTCATCCCATACAGCTACGATCTCTGTGTTCGGATTGTCTTGAACGTTACGAGTGTAATCCCAGGCATGAACATGCCAGTAGCTGAGCATTGCAACGCGAATCATGAATGAATTCCTCCTAGAATATCGGTTGGTTGTGTGATCCATGTCGCGTGATCACAGTTTTCCTACCCTCTAATTATGCGACATGTCCATACCGTAACACAATCGAAAACGCTTAATAATCCATTTCGGTGACAAAAAAACTACAAAATTGCGACAAACACTATGTCGCAGGATCATAGTCTGTTCATGATAGGTTGGCGTTATGCCGAATTTTCGACTATAGTTAGGAAAGGAGGTGGTCCGTCATGCGCAGCGTGATTAAAGCGCCGATCCATGCCTATCGGAAATTCATATCGCCGCTCAAGCCGCCGACATGCCGGTTCTATCCAACCTGCTCGGCGTACGCGCTCGAAGCGATCGACAAACATGGTCCGCTTCGGGGGAGCTGGCTTGCGGTGAGACGGATTTGCCGCTGTCATCCCTTTCATCCCGGAGGCATCGATTATGTGCCGCCGACACGCGAAGAGCTGCAGCGGCAGCGGGTTTCTGCCGCGCTTGACAGCGCCGCGGAGGATTCGGTATAGTTGATCGCAAGGGCAAGAGAATCATTACCAATACCATGTATTCGATGAACGGATAAGTACAGAGGAATTGGCCTTACCAGAGAGCCGGAGCAGCTGGAAACCGGCAAGGCGCAGCTTTTGGAAAATGGTCCGGGAGAATTCGTGCTCGAGCATCCAACCTTTAGCGGGCTGGTGTAAGGGCTCGGCGGCTGACCCCGATAACGGTTGTAACGTTCATCCATTTATTGATGGATGAACCTAATGAAGCTTTCTTGATGCGCTTGCTCTGCTTAGGCATTAGCTGCCGGGCTGCGATCGAGAGAGGAAATTGGGTGGTACCGCGTAAGCGACAAGCTTTCGTCCCATAGAGGATGAGGCTTTTTTTGTTTTTTGCACGATAATGATGAAGGAGAATGAACAATGAGCGAGAAGAAACCATCCTTTTACATTACGACGCCGATTTATTATCCGAGCGATAAGCTGCATATCGGCCATGCGTATACGACGGTTGCCGGTGATGCAATGGCGCGTTACAAGCGTCTGCGTGGCTATGATGTTTGGTATTTGACAGGAACGGATGAACACGGTCAGAAGATCGAGCGTAAGGCACAAGAGAAAGGCAAGACGCCGCAGCAGTTCGTTGACGATATCGTAGTCGGTATCAAGGAACTGTGGAAGAAGCTCGATATCTCGAATGATGACTTCATTCGTACGACTGAGCCACGCCACAAAGAAGTCGTTGAGAAGATTTTCGATCAACTGCTGCAACAAGGGGACATCTATAAAGGAAACTATGAAGGTCTCTACTGCACGCCTTGTGAATCGTTCTTCCTGGAGCGTCAGCTCGTAAACGGCAACTGTCCGGACTGCGGACGTCCCGTCGAGCTCGTGAAGGAAGAGAGCTACTTCTTCCGGATGAGCAATTATGCGGATCGCTTGCTGCAGTTCTACGAGGAGAACCCTGAGTTCATCCAGCCGGAATCCCGCAAGAACGAGATGGTCAATAACTTCATTAAGCCTGGTCTTGAAGATCTCGCTGTGTCCCGTACGACGTTCGATTGGGGCGTGAAGGTGAAGGGCGATCCGAAGCATGTCGTCTATGTATGGATCGACGCATTGTCGAACTACATCACGGCGCTTGGCTACGGTTCGAGCGATTCGAGTAAATACGATCAATACTGGCCGGCTGACGTTCATCTGGTCGGCAAAGAAATCGTTCGTTTCCATACGATCTACTGGCCGATTATGCTGATGGCGCTTGGACTGCCGCTGCCGAAGAAAGTGTTCGCGCATGGCTGGCTGCTCATGAAGGACGGCAAAATGTCCAAGTCCAAAGGCAACGTCGTTGATCCGGTTACGCTGATCGACCGTTATGGCCTGGATGCACTGCGCTACTATCTGCTTCGCGAAGTGCCGTTTGGCGCTGACGGAACGTTCACGCCGGAGAACTTCGTGGAACGGATCAACTTCGATCTGGCGAACGATCTCGGCAACCTGCTTAATCGTACAGTCGCGATGATCGACAAGTACTTCGGCGGAGATATTCCTGCCTATGATGGCAATGTAACGGCATTCGACGAGACGCTGTCGACGCTGGCGACAAGCACAGTAGAGCAAGTGGAAGCCGCAATGGAGAAGATGGAATTCTCCGTGGCGCTTACCGCCATCTGGCAGCTTGTTAGCCGGACGAACAAATATATCGATGAGACGCAGCCTTGGACGCTGGCGAAGAGCGAAGAGAAACGCGGCGAGCTTGCTTCCGTGATGCACCATCTGGCGGAGTCGCTGCGCATCATCTCCATTCTCTTGCAGCCGTTCCTGACGAATGCGCCGCTGAAGGTTCGCGCGCAGCTCGGCATTGAAGAAGGCGCGCTGACTGCTTGGGACAGCACGAAGCAATTCGGCCAGCTGCCTGGCGGCACGAAAGTGACGAAGGGCGATCCGATCTTCCCGCGTCTGGATGTCGCGGTCGAGACGGAGTTCATCGCCGTATCGATGGGCGGCGGCGCGGCTGCACAGGCTGAAGCAGCAGAAGCTGCAGCACCTGCGGCGGAGCAAGCGACGGCGGCCGCGGCTGCGGCAGCGACCGGAGCAGGGGAGCCTGCAGCAGTCGAAGCTCCGGAAGCGAAGGAGGAAATTTCCATCGACGAGTTCATGAAGGTGGAGCTTCGCGTTGCGCAAGTGCTTGCGGCGGAGCCGATCCCGAAAGCCGACAAGCTGCTGAAGCTGCAGCTTGATCTTGGCTTCGAGCAGCGCCAAGTGGTTTCCGGTATCGCGAAGTTCTACACGCCGGAGCAGCTCGTTGGACGCAAAGTGATCTGCGTGACGAACCTCAAGCCGGTGAAACTGCGCGGCGAAATGTCGAAAGGCATGATACTTGCTGCGTCGCACGGCGATCAATTGACGCTAGCAACTGTGCCTAACGATATGCCGAACGGCGCAATTGTGAAATAAGGATGAACGTAAAGCCGCCGGGGCCAGTGCTCCGGCGGTTTCATATTGACACTGATTTTTTCAGTCTATATAATCTAATTGTAATGTTTACGATTATGACGGATTGAGGTGTTCGGTTCATGTTTTATAAGCGTTCCATAGGCAAGCATGTCCTGTCAGCCGCGATGCTGACTTTTTTCATTGTTATTCTGGCTGCTTGCGGATCTTCCAGCAGTAGCAAGCTCGTCGAAGGCAAGACGAATGTCGTAACAAGCTTCTACCCGCTCTATTTTCTAGCCCATCAGATTGGCGGAGAGAATGCGAATGTCATTAATATGATTCCAGCCGGCGTGGAGCCGCATGACTGGAGTCCGAAGAGCCGGGATCTGGATACGGCGGCGAAAGCGCAGCTGTTCTTGTATAACGGCGCAGGACTTGAGGGCTGGGTGCCAGACTTCCTGGAAGGGCTGCCTAGCGATTCCAAGCTGATTACAGTTGAAGCAAGTGAAGGCATTACGAAAATTTCCGGCAATCCGGAAGCAGATGAGCACGAAGATGATGCGGATGCGAAGGATGTGGATCCGCACACATGGGTAAGCCCTAAATCGATGCTCATCATGGCGGACACTGTACTGAAGAACTATGTGAAGGCAGATCCTGCTCATCAAGATGCTTATACAGCGAACTACGATAAGCTGTATAAGCAGCTCAAGGACTTGGATCAAGAATACACCGATGCTCTCACGAAGGTGCCGCATAAGGATATTGTGACGTCCCATCAAGCGTTCGGTTATCTGGCAAGGGATTATGGACTGAAACAAGTGGCTATAATGGGGTTGTCGCCTGATGCAGAGCCGAAGGCGCAGGATTTGCTCCGCATTACGAAGTTTGTGAAGGACAACGGCATCAATTTTATTTTCTTCGAAGAGCTCGTTTCCGATGAACTTGCCAAGACGCTTGCGAATGAAGCAGATGTGAGCACGATGGTGTTGAACCCGCTTGAAGGGCTGACGCCGGAGCAAGAGAAGAAGGGAGAAGACTACTTCTCTCTCATGCGGACGAATTTGCAAAATCTAGTCCAAGCCTTACAATAGAAAGAAGGAAAATCGATGCTTCAAAAACTGCAGCAAGATTCCAAATCCTTGGTCTGCCACCGGTCCATCATCGAGCTTGAAAATGTATCGTTTGCTTATAAGCAGAAGCCGGTCATCAATCATGTCAATTTTTCCGTGCAGGAGCGGGACTTTGTCGGGTTAATCGGCTCGAACGGAGCAGGCAAAACGACGCTCCTTCGCATGATCGTTGGGTTGCTCGAACCGACCAGCGGTTCCATCAAGTTATTCGGCGAACCGATCGAACAATTCCGCAGCTGGAACTTGATCGGATACGTCCCGCAAAAAAACTCGTTTAATCCATTGTTTCCAGCGACTGTTCGCGAGGTTGTCATGTCCGGATTGTTCAGCCGCAACAAGCTGTTCCGGCGTGTAACGAAGGCCGACAGCATCAAATGCGAAGAGGCTCTTCACGCGATGAAGATCGAAGACTTGGCCGGCAAACGGATCGGGGAGCTGTCGGGCGGACAGCAGCAGCGTGCTTTTCTCGCTCGCGCGCTAATCAACAATCCGGCGCTGCTCATTCTCGATGAGCCGACGGTCGGCATCGATTCGGAGACGCAGGAAGGATTCTTCCATCTCATCAAGCATATGCACCAGCACCATAACATCACGTTCCTGATGGTGTCGCATGATATGGAGATGATCCGGTCCTATCTTGGGGAGCAGCCGAAGCAGGAAGCTGGCAAGATCAAGTTTTATGTGAAGCATTCACATGACCTGGAAGATTGCGTGGAGACGAATTTAACGCACAGCTTGCGAGAGCTGCGCCATTCGATGGAACGAGGGAAAGTGGGCGTATAGAGGTTGGATATCATAACGACGGAATTTTTTCAAAGGGCGCTCATCGGCGGCGTCCTGATTGGGATTACGGCTCCGCTCATGGGACTGTTTCTTGTCTTGCGAAGGCTTTCCATGATCGGCGACACACTCGCGCACGTATCGATTGCGGGAGTTGCGCTCGGATTTCTCATTGGCGTATATCCGGTCGCTGTCGGGCTCATCTTCGCGCTAGCGGCGACGTTCGCGATCGAGAAGCTGCGCAAGGCGTATAAGACTTACGCAGAGCTGTCGATAGCAATTATTATGTCCGGCGGCGTCGCGCTTGCTTCGCTATTGTTCACGATGGGCAAGGGCTTCAATGTCAGTGTCAGCGGCTACTTATTCGGCAGTATTTATACGCTGGATACGACGGACTTGGTGTTGATAGGCGTAGTAACTGTTGTCGTGCTGCTGTCGGTTGGCCTGCATGCGAAGGAGCTGTTTTTGCTCACTTTCGATGAAGATGCGGCGGCTGTCAGTGGTTTGCCGACACGATTCTTTAACTTTATGATTAGCGTGCTTACTGCACTCGTAATTAGTGTCTCGATCAAAATCGTCGGTGCGCTTCTCGTATCCGCGCTGCTTACGATCCCGGCCGCATGCAGCCTCGTCATCGCGAGAAGCTTCAAGCAGTCTGTTGTTACTGTCGTTGTTATTGCAGAGCTAGCCGTTATTGCTGGTCTACTGTCTGCTGGAGTATGGAACCTGGCGCCAGGCGGTACGATCGTTATGCTCTTAATTGTCATTCTACTGCTGCTGCTTTCGGTTCGCCGGAGACTTAACGCAGGTTGAAAGTGAAGGTGACCTATGTCTGATGTAACGGTATGGGCTGCTTTCGGCGCGGGAATTGCTTCATTCGTTTCCCCATGCTGTCTGCCGCTCTATCCCTCCTACTTGTCGTACATAACAGGCGTTTCCGTAAGTGATCTGAAGAGCGAGCACCCTGGCCGCGAAGTCCGGGTTCGGACGATGAGCCATACGCTGTTCTTCATCCTTGGCTTCTCAATCGTATATTACACGCTTGGGTATAGCACGAATGCCTTTGCAGAATTGTTCTCTGAATATCAAGACTTGATTCGGCAATTGTCCGCCGTCCTTATTATCCTTATGGGCTTTATACTAATGGGCTTGATTCAGCCTAGAATACTGCTACGTGAGATGAAAATGCCGCTGAAGATGAAGCGCTCCGGCTATCTCGCCTCATTCATCTTCGGCATCGGCTTCTCGGCAGGCTGGTCGCCATGTACCGGCCCGATCCTGGCGAGCATTCTGCTCATGGCGGCATCGGAGCCGGGCACATGGTTTGAGCTGACGACGGCGTACGCGCTAGGCTTCGCCATTCCGTTCTTCGTACTGGCCTTCTTCATCGGCTCGACGAGATGGATCGTCCGCTATTCGGGTATCATGATGAAAATCGGCGGAGCGGGCATGCTCATCATGGGCATTCTGCTGTTCACCGACAAGATGACGGAAATCACCATCTGGCTGAACTCGATCACGCCGGAGTGGCTCAAGTTCTAATGCTGTTGGAACCTATGTTTTCATGTTGACGGAACTTATTCAATCCGATGCAAAGTAAATTCAATTGGAACGGAAGTAAAAGGATTGTGCCGGAGAGTTTACGTGCCGCCTTTGTGAAGGTGTTGTAACCATCTAGTCTAATCAGAAAATAACACCGTAACAACAGCGGCCGCAGGCACATCCTATTTACTGAAGTGGTATTATTGAATTTGCTTTTTGTATCTCGTTGAACTTCTAAGTGAAGTACTCGATTTTTGCATCCTCAAAATGCTCAAAGATGCGCTCCGAGATGAACATCCGGAGCGCTTCTGCTTGTTCATCGGGGTAAACATACTTGCCTTGACCCCAGCGGCCCCATTTATATTTGCGTTTCTCGATATCCATCTCGAGCTTCGTGCGCGGATAGCGCTTCTCAATGACATTCTTCGCTGTCTTCGTGAAGCGATGCTGGATCAGCTCGAACGTCAACCCGGTCGACGCATCCTTCGGCAATGCTGCCGCCAGGGAAGAGAGCAGTTCGGCGTAGCCTTCCTGCCAGCCGTCATGCCAGATAATCGGCGCGATGATGAAGCCGAGCGGATAGCCGGCGCGGGCGATCTTGGCAGCTGCTTCAATGCGGTCCTCGAAACGAGACGTTGATGGCTCGAAGTTCTTGATAACGTACTTCGCATTCACGCTGAACCGAACGCGGGTGTGACCGTTATGCTTAATGTCCAGCAGCGAATCGACATAATGGAACTTCGTCACAAAACGCAGCCTGCCATATTCCTGATCTGCCATGAAGGTGATCAGCTCCCGCAAGCTGCCGGTAATAGGCTCTAACCCAACCGGGTCGGAGGTACAAGCGGCTTCGAAGCGGGTAATCTCAGGGATACGCTCGTCGATGTACCCTTTTGCCGCTTGCATGATCTCGTCCGTATTGACATATACCCGAATGTAAGGCTTTGCGCCAAGCGTTGTTTGCAAGTAACAGTAATGGCAGTGACCCATGCAGCCCGTCGCAATCGGAATGGCATACTCCGCAGATGGCTTGGACGTATCGAACTTCAACGTTTTGCGGATGCCGACGACGAGTGTCCGCTTGGCGATTTTATACTGCTCGAGTTCGGTTTCGCCAGGCAGGTTCGTGATTCGGTTGTGGGAGGTCGTCATTTTATAAGGAATACCGAGCGATTTGACCCATTCCATGATGTGCTGACCTTTAGGATATTCAAGGGCAGAGGGCTCAAAATAAACAAGCTCCGGAATGAACGAATCATGAACTGATTTCTTAGCCGCCGGCCTTTCAAGTAAGGTGGTGCTCAAGGTGGAAGCTGCCTCCTTCGGGTCTAGAAGTATGCCTTTAGTTTGCTGGTGCAAGGGCAGGAGCAAACATGGAAAGTTCAGTCGGACAGGTTGCGGCACCTATAGAAGGCAGTGTAGAATACTAAGAGTAAACGAAACGGTTAGCACAATTTAGCACTAGTCGAACAATCCTACGTACAGGATGACGGTGAATGGAGGAACGAGCGAATGCCTACTCCAAGTATGGAGGATTATTTGGAACGGATTTATAAATTGATTGATGAGAAAGGCTATGCCCGGGTTTCGGATATCGCGGAAGGGCTTGAAGTTCATCCTTCTTCCGTAACGAAGATGATCCAGAAGCTGGATAAAGATAATTATTTGATCTATGAGAAGTATCGCGGGCTTGTACTTACGAACAAAGGGAAGAAGATGGGCAAGCGGCTTGTTGAGCGCCATCATCTGCTGGAATCGTTCCTGACCGTTATCGGCGTTCAGGAAGAGAACATCTATAAGGATGTCGAAGGTATCGAGCATCACTTGAGCTGGGACTCAATCACATGCATTGAGACGCTTGTGGAGTTTTTCCGGAGAGAGCCATCGCGTCTGGAGGAGTTCCGGTCGGTTCATGCCGAGCTCAATAGCGATAATATATAGGTATTCGAAAGGGGCATCCTTCAGCAGAGTAGCTGAGGGATGCCCCTTATTAGTTTGCTAATTAATGATACTTCGGTAAATTGTCGTCATCCTTGCCGCCCTCAATGACGCGGAACGGCATGTTCTTACGCTGCTTGCTCTTGGCAGGCTGGTCCTTGCGGGACTGCGTCTTGTAGCGCGGCTTTGCTTTCGTTCGCACGCCGCCTGGCGGAAACTTATACAGCAAATAAATAACGCCGAACACGACAACCGGAATAAGTAGCTGATAGGGATTGCTTATCGTTTGCGAAACAATGCCGATGACGACGAGCACAAGGATGACGATGGACAATAGACTCATTTTACGAGGCATGGCTCCCACCCTTTCTTCCCGAAACTAAGATTCATTCGTGAAACGTTGATTTACGGCTTGCTCACCTGACCATCGAGTTCAAGCATCCGGTTGAAGGAAGCGATCGATACAGCCACTTGTTCATCCGTAGGTTCTTTCGTTGTCAGCTTCTGGAGCCACAGGCCCGGATAGCCGAGGAAACGAAGCACTGGCAAATCGCGAAGCGCGTTCGTGAAGCGAAGCGCTTCATAGGATACGCCTAAAACGACTGGAAGGAGCAGAATGCGCAAGTAAATCCGTTCCCAGAGCGAATCCCAATGGAAGAAGGAATAGACGACGACGCCGACCAATACCGAGAAGACAATAAAGCTGCTGCCGCAGCGGTAATGGAGTCTGGTGTACTTCTGTACATTCGAAACAGTCAATTCCGCTCCTGCTTCATAGGCGCTTATTACTTTATGCTCGGCGCCGTGATATTGGAACAGGCGCTTAATGAGCGGTGTTAACGAGATAATATATAAATATGAGAGCAAGAACAAAATTTTGATAACACCTTCAATAAGGTTGTGTACGACTCGGTTAGAGAAGGAGTGCTGGAAGAGCAGCTGCTCAATAATGGCAGGCACTACCGTGAAAACAATCTTACCAAACGCGAACGACAATATACCTGCAACGGCAACTCCGACGATCATGCTCAGGCTCCAGCCGCTTTTCTCTTCTTTCTTCGCCGATTTCGCCGCAGCTGCTTCGGCTGTGCCTTCCTTGCTCGAATCCGCCAGCTCGTCCTCTGCATAAGACTCCATGGAGAAGTTCAAATGCTGCGAACCTTTTGCGCTTGATTCGAGAATTGCGACTACACCGCGTACGAGCGGGATTTTCTTCAGCCTCTGAATCCAAGGCTTGGTCGTTCTCGGCACTTCGTAGAAAATAATTTCATTATTTTTGCGCCGTACGGCAGTGACATTAGCGTGACGGCCTGCAAACATAACACCTTCGATGACGGCTTGTCCGCCATAAATATTTTGTGTGCTTTCAGACAAGGGCGAATCACCATCCTTTAGTTTGACGTAAGGTAAGATTATAGCTTTGAATACGCTACCTACTGTATCTATTGTACTTGATTCTGCGGCTATTTGCGAGAGCCATCCATTACCTCATTTCGAGGTGTCCGCCGATTTGTGATCGATTCGTTTGTGCATACTACTATCCATGACGGCAATGTACAACTTTACGGCAATGGAGGAAACTGATCTTGCGAAACATACAGAGAAGCAGTCGGCAACAAGGGACGAAGAATGACTACGACGGCAGTACACATACGAATCCGACCGCTTTTTGCTTGCAACTTGGCTTTTTTGCAGGACTGATATGGGGCTTGGTCCACTGGCTGCTTTTTGCGCTGAACTTCACGAAGGTTATGCCGGCGTTTCTCTTGGATCCGTTCTATAAACAGTCTTTCCTGCTGAAGTGGTGGGGGGGTCTGCTTGGGATCGCGGCGTTCATTGTATTCTCGATTATCGCGACATTCATCTATAAGGTGCTGCTTGGGCGACTATTTGGTCCGTGGCCGGGCATCCTTTATGGAATGCTATGGTGGGCGCTGATCTTTATGACGATTGGCCCTGCGATGAGTATGACTAAGGCTTATAATCTAATCGGATATAAGACGCTGATTACGGAATGCTGCCTGTTTGTACTGTGGGGATTATTCATCGGCTACACGATTGCTTTTGAATTTTCCGATGAAGCGGGACGGGAGCCAGCGGGAGCGAGCTAGTGCATGGCATGAGCTGCTGGGCGAGCACTTCTCAAAGCGTGGGTCTTTGTGGTAGAATGGCAATTGATCTATGCGCCGGGAGGATTCTCCATGACTCGAATACTTGTACTAAACGGGCCGAATTTAAACATGCTTGGCATTCGTGAGCCAGGTGTTTACGGTTCCATGTCGCTTCCAGCTATTGAAGAGATGCTGAAGGAAACAGCGGCATCGCTCGGAGTTGACATTTCGTTCTTCCAATCCAATCACGAAGGGGCACTAATCGACCGCATCCACGAGGCATACGGCCAAGTAGAGGGAATCGTCATGAACCCTGGAGCGTTCACTCACTACAGCATTGCCATTCGCGATGCGATCGCAAGCGTCGGCATTCCTGTCGTTGAGGTGCATTTATCGAACATTCATAAGCGGGAAGCGTTTCGTCATGTTTCAGTCATCGCGCCAGTTGCGATCGGTCAGATCGCAGGGTTTGGCGCTCAAAGCTATGTGCTTGGCGTCCATGCACTAGTGAATCAGCTGAAGCAGTAATTAGAAAAAGGGTGATACTTTTGACACAGAAACGTTTAGCCGGATTGCGAGAGAAGCTTGCAGGTCTGCAGGCAGATGCGATTCTCGTAACAAGTGCCGTTAACCGTCGGTACATAAGTGGATTTACTGGATCTTCTGGCATGCTGCTTATCACAGCGGCAGACAGCTGGCTGCTGACGGACTTCCGTTACATGACGCAAGCGCCGCAGCAAGCTCCTCACTTCACAGTGGTCGAGCATGGTCCGAAATGGATTGAGACGGTTCGTGATTTGGCGGATAAGGCAGGCGTACGCAAGCTTGCTTTCGAACAGGATCACGTCGTATTCAGCAGCTATTCCGACTGGAATGGCGTTCTTGGCTCGATCGAGCTTGTACCGGTATCCGGAGCAATTGAACAGCTGCGCCTTTATAAGGATGATGCAGAGCTTGCCGTTATTCGTGAAGCCTGTGCGCTTGCGGATGAGACATTCCAGCACATCCTCAGCTTCATCAAGCCAGGCGTCAGCGAGCGCGCCGTCGCGCTTGAGATGGAGATGTACATGCGCAGCAAAGGCGCTACTTCGTCTTCGTTCGATACGATTGTCGCATCAGGTGAGCGTTCTGCGCTGCCGCACGGTGTTGCAAGCGATCGAATCATTGGCAATAATGAATTTGTTAAGCTTGACTTTGGTGCTCTGCTCAAAGGCTACTGCTCCGATCTGACAAGAACGATCGTTGTAGGCAAGCCGACAGACAAGCATCGCGAAATTTACGAAATCGTGCTTGAAGCGCAAATGACTGCACTTGCCGGCATTAAGCCAGGCATGACAGGCCGCGAAGCGGATGCACTTGCTCGTGACATCATCACGAAGTATGGCTACGGTGACAAGTTCGGTCACGGTACAGGCCATGGTTTCGGTATGGAAATTCACGAAGCGCCACGTGTATCGGTTGGCGGAACGACAGTGCTTGAGCCAGGCATGACAGTTACGGTGGAGCCAGGCATTTACTTGCCAGGTTTCGGCGGCGTTCGCATCGAGGATGACATCGTCATCACCGAGAACGGCAATTCGTTATTAACCTCATCTCCGAAGGCATTGTTCATTTTGGAATGAGATTTATAAACAACATTACCCAAGCAGCGGATCAGCACCTGATGGACCGCTTATTACAGGAGGAAACCTAGAGTGATTTCAGTAAACGATTTTAAAACGGGTCTTACCGTTGAGGTAGACGGCGATATCTTCACAGTTCTTGATTTCCAACACGTTAAACCAGGCAAAGGTGCAGCATTCGTTCGTTCGAAGCTGAAAAACCTGCGTAACGGCAACACTGTTGAAAGAACGTTCCGCGCAGGCGAGAACATCGGCAAAGCAAACATCGAGAACCGTGCGGTGCAATACCTGTACAACTCCGGTGCGGAGTATACGTTCATGGATAACGAAACTTACGACCAATTCAATCTCGACAAGAAGCAATTGGAATGGGAAGTTAACTTCTTGAAAGAAAACATGACCGTTAACATCACAAGCTACCACGAGGAAATCATCGGTATTCAACTGCCTAACAACGTAGACCTGAAAGTAACAGAAACAGAACCAGGCGTAAAAGGCAACACGGCGCAAGGCGCAACGAAGAACGCTACAGTCGAAACAGGCCTGAACGTCCAAGTTCCGCTGTTCATCAACGAAGGCGACGTTCTTCTTATCGACACGCGCGATGGCAAGTACATCTCCCGTGCTTAATTTCATGACAAAAGAAGCCGCCCGGTCTTAGTGCCGTGCGGTTTTTTTGTTGGTGGTTCATATTCAAAATTGTGTCGTTGTGTTATAATCTTGTGTTAGAAAAGAACTTCATACTCTACAGAGATCGAACAACGTTGGGAGTGGATTAGCAGTGTCGTTGATAGTAATGAAATTCGGCGGCAGCTCCGTTGGCTCAACTGAACGGATGCAGCGCGTTGCAAGACGCATCGCCGATTATAAAGAGGCTGGCCATAAAGTCGTTGTTGTCGTTTCCGCAATGGGCGATACAACAGACGATTTAATTGATCAATCCAAGCTGCTTAATGCCAATCCGCCTGCACGTGAGATGGATATGCTGCTGACGGTTGGCGAGCAAATTTCGATTGCATTGCTGTCGATGGCAATAGACGCGATCGGACTGAAATCCAAGTCGTTCACGGGCTGGCAGGCTGGGATTACAACAGAAGCGGTTCACGGCAAGGCACGTATTTCGGACATTCAGCCCGATCGGATTTTTGCGGCACTCGACAGTGGCTACGCAGCCATCGTTGCAGGCTTCCAAGGTGCGACGGAAGATGGCGACATTACGACACTGGGCCGCGGCGGTTCCGATACAACTGCAGTCGCTCTTGCGGCGGCACTCAAAGCTGACGTATGTGAGATCTATACCGATGTAGACGGTATTTATTCGACTGATCCGCGTGTTGTAAAATGCGCTCGCAAGCTAGATGAAATTACGTACGATGAAATGCTGGAGCTTGCTAACCTAGGTGCTGCCGTTCTGCATCCTCGTGCCGTTGAATATGCGAAAAATTACAATGTGAATTTGGTTGTACGTTCTAGCTTTACGCAAAATGAAGGTACGAGTGTGAAGGAGGAAGCGGTAATGGAGCAAGGAAATGCCGTTCGCGGTATTGCATTTGATAAAAACGTAGCACGTATTAGCATCTTGGGTGTTGAAGATATTCCAGGCGTTCTTGCCAAAGTATTCGGCGCGCTTGCATCGAACGGCGTTGACGTCGATATTATCGTACAGAGCGGCACGCAAGACGGTAAAGCAGACTTCGCGTTCACTGTAACGCTGACAGATAAAGATAGAGCGATTGGCATTGTGGAGCGTATCCGCGCGGAAGTGCCTTACCGTGAAGTGACTTCCGAAGAGAACCTCGTGAAGGTTTCCATCGTTGGTGCAGGCATGGTCAGCAATCCAGGGGTTGCGGCAAAAATGTTCGCAGCGATCTACGAGCAAGGCATCAGCATCAAGCTCGTTACGACTTCCGAAATCCGTCTGTCCGTCGTAATCGGTGCAGAACACACGCAAGATGTTGTCCGCGCACTGCACACGGCATACGGCCTGGACACAGCAGAGCAAGCTTTCGTAGGCGGCCCGCAGGATCGCCGATAGGATATAAGATTGCCGGTATTGGAAAACAGCAGCACCTTAGGGTGCTGCTGTTTTTTTGTGTTTATGTTTCTTCGATTATGAGCTATGAGGGGGACTGCGTGTCGAGCAGCTTTCGCAGCTTGCTCTCAGTCGTAGTGTCTGCGGCAGGCGTGTAGATGCTGCAGCGCAGGTCATCCTCGCCTTGCACTTGCAGCGAGGTCAGCTGGAACAGCATTTTGCCGGCTGCGGCGTGGCGGAACTCGATTACCATCTCCGGCGCGAGACTGACTCGGCTCCGCTCCCAGAGCGAATCGAAATCGGGGTATGATGCTCTCATCTCCGAGAGGAAGTCTTCGTACCACTCATCTTCTACATAACGTCCATAATACGCTCGGAAAATGGCGAGGAAATCCAAGGCGAAGTGCTCCCAATTTGCCGCCAGCCGCCGGAAATCCTTGCGCGCAAACAACAGCCGAACGAGGTTGCGGTCTTCTGCTGGCAGCAGGTCGAAATCCAGAAATACGCGGGAAGCGGCTTCATTCCAGCCGACAATTCGAAATCGCCTGTCGG
Source organism: Paenibacillus taihuensis (assembly GCF_003386535.1). Lineage (GTDB taxonomy): Bacteria > Bacillota > Bacilli > Paenibacillales > Paenibacillaceae > Paenibacillus_Z > Paenibacillus_Z taihuensis. The sequence goes on along the minus strand of NZ_QTTN01000028.1, from coordinate 49,405 downwards.
TGACGATCGTAGGGCAGTAGCGGAGCTCTTTCAAGATCCGTTGGAGTGATGGGCGAATCTCCGGGAGCAGCTGCAATTCCGGAGCAGGCGTGCTCGTGGACTCCATGGCCAGCGAAAACAGATACCTGCGCTCGTCGGAGGTCAGTTGGAGCGCCGAAGCGACGCAGTCCAGCACGGATGCAGAGACTTGGATATCGCGGCCCTGCTCGAGCCATGTGTACCAGGTCGTGCTTACTCCTGCGAGTTGTGCGACTTCCTCACGCCGCAGCCCAGGTGTTCTCCTGCGAATGCCTGCAGGCAGGCCAACCGTCTGAGGCATCGTTTGCGCGCGGCGCTTCTTGAGAAATTCGGATAGTGCTTGCAGCCTGGCTTGCCGATTCATGATTAATAGAACCTCCAAGTAGTAGTCTGGTAGTTATTATACTAGGATAAATACAAACTTGTAATAGGATAAATTGTAGCGCAAGATGGGATAGCAGGCAACTCGGAACGCAATTAGGAGGAATTAATATGGAACGGGTAGTCATTACCGGTACGGGTATAATATCGCCGCTTGGGAATGAGACGGCTGTCTTCTGGGAGAGGCTGAAGAAAGGTGAATCTGGTATTACCGAGATTGACTCGCTGGATGATGTCAGTCGGTTCAAGTCGCGTATCGCCGGTCTGGTACGAGATTTCGACGGCGATGCGAGATTCGGACGAAAGGAAGCGAGAAGAATGGATCGTTTCGTTCAGTTCGCGCTGGCTGCAGCCGAGCAGGCATGGAATGAAGCCGGTCTGAATGCCGCTTCAATCGACCATGAGCGCTTAGGCGTGTACGTCGGCTCCGGTATTGGCGGATTGAACACGTTGCTCGAGCAGGACGGAGTATTGCGAGATCGTGGTGCGGATAGAGTTAGTCCGACACTCGTTCCGATGATGATCGCGAACATGGCTTCGGCGATGATCAGCATTCGCTTCGGAGCGCACGGACCGTCCATGTCTCCCGTGACGGCATGTTCGATCGGGAATACTGCGATCGGAGAAGCCTTTCGTCTTATTCGGTCGGGAGGCGCTGATGTGGTGTTCGCCGGAGGGGCGGAGGCTGCGGTAACGGAGATATCTCTTGCCAGCTTCGGCAATGCGACTTCGCTCTCGAACCGAAATGATGACCCAACTGGTGCGAGCCGTCCTTTCGATAGTGGCCGCGACGGTTTCGTCATTGCCGAAGGTGCAGGAATCGTCGTGCTGGAATCGTTATCGCATGCCCTTGCAAGAGGCGCTACAATCTATGGTGAAGTAATCGGATACGGAGCTAGCTCGGACGCCTATCACATTGTCGCGACGCATCCAGAAGGATTAGGCGCTTATCTCGCGATGAAGTCGGCACTGCGGGATGCGGGCTTAACGCCGAGCGACGTGGACGTTATCAGCGCGCACGCGACAAGCACGCACCTTGGCGATATTTCCGAGACGAAGGCGATCAAGCGTCTGTTCGGAGAAGATGCCTATCGCGTGCCAATCACGGCAAACAAGTCGATGACGGGGCATATGCTCGGCGCAGCAGGCGGAGCCGAAGCGATCGCGCTCGTGAACTCGCTTCGCGAAGGCATCATTCCACCGACAATTAATCAGGAAGAGGGTGATCCGGAATGCGATCTGGATTACGTGCCGAACATAGCGCGAGAGGCGGATCTTCGCGTTGGCATGTCCAACTCCTTCGGCTTCGGCGGGCATAATGCAGTGATTGTGCTTCGGCGGTTTGATGGGGAGTAAACTTGAGCGGGACATTGTGCGTTGAATTGACAATTGGAAAAGCGGAATTGGTGAAGTAGCCGGTCTGGTGGACTACATTCGAGTAAATTGGGCGGAATTGGTAGATGTAGCTGGTCTGGTGGACTACATGGAGATTATGTATGTACTCCAGGTACCTACATTAGCGGAATACCAGTGTTTTGAGTGAAAGAGTGTACTCCAGGTACCTACATTGGCGGAATACCGATGATTCGAGCGAAAGAGTGTACTCTAAGTACCTACATTGGCGGAATACCAGTGTTTTGAGTGAAAGAATGTACTCCAGGTGCCTACATTGGCGGAATAACGATGATTCGAGCGAAAGAGTGTACTCCAGGTACCTACACAAACCATGTACTTCCTCACACACAAACAAAGAAGCTCCCCAACCAACAACCAACTGGGGAGCTTCTTTGCTTCACCCCACGCTCGTCGCTAAAAAAAGCGTCCGGCAATAAAGCTAAACAGCTTGAACAAGATCGCGGTGATACCGGCGGCCATAAGAGGGCCGACGGGGATTCCGCGCAGAAAGACGATGCCGAAGATCGAGCCGACGACGAGGCCGACGATCAGCTGCGGATCGAGCCGCAGCATCTCAAGACCTTTGCCGTTGACGTAAGTGGCGATCGCGCCTCCTGTCAGGGCGAGGATGCCAGGCCATGAAGTGACGACGCTGAGCATATCTTTGGTTGTGATTCGCTCCGAAGCGAACGGAACAAGCACGCTAAACGTAAGGAACAGCAGTCCGAGCTCTAATCCTCTCCGCTCAATTGTGGGCAAGAAGCGCTGCAGATGAACGAGCTTCACAATCAAGAGCACGCATGCCGCTGTTGAGATGATCGGCGATCGTCCAATTAAGCCAATAATAATGAGTACAACTAATACGACTTCCCCGCTCATACTTGCCCGACTCCTTCAACCGTTGTCGCCGCCCCGCAAATGAACATGGAGCGTCCATACTTCCAGTGTATGGAACAAGCTCTCGCGATATGTCTAATCCGAGTTACCCTTGTACAAGCATGTCGCCTTGCATCCGCGGCACGATACTGCTGCAATTGACGACACTGCATCGCTCCACGTCGCGGCCGCTGCCATACTTAATCAATCGTTTTCCCGTTACGCTGCCGGAAATGACCTCATAGAGATGATCGGCTGTATTCCGATACAACCCCAGCATAGCCGCGCCAAAATCATTCATCTCAAGCGGCGCAGAGCAAAGCGCCTGAAGCTCGCTGATGAGCAGGCCCGCGCATACGCCGTCTTCCAGCGCAAATTCATCATGGCTGCCGGCGCACAGCAGCACAAGATCACGGCGCAGCTCCATCGCAGCGCGCGCGCATGCCGCCGCATTGTTCAGCGATCCCGCCAGCACATGGTCGGCGCGCATCGCTTTGTGCAGTGCCCGCGTGCCGTTCGTCGTCGTCAGAACGACCCGACGCCCGCGAACCGCTTCAGCGGTAAATTCCTCGGGGGAGTTGCCGAGATCGAATCCGGGGATTTTACGGCAAAACCGCTCTCCCGCCAGCACCTGTCCTTCGCATAGAAGCGCTCTTGCTTCCAGCACGGTTTCCACAGGGACGATCCCTGCGGCCCCGGCGGAAAGCGCAGCGACAATCGTGCTCGTTGCGCGAAGCACATCAATAACGATCGCCGTCCGATGGCTGAACCGCTCAGCCTGCGCTTCATTTACGTTGGAGATGACTTCAATTTGCATGAGTTAACGCTTCCTTCCTGAAATTCCTAAAACGGTAGAACCGGCATGCCGAAACCGCATTAAATCATATAAACAAACGGCTCGACATGTACCCCGAAACAGAATGTGTCGGAGCGCAGCCCCCGCCGCATCGTTTCAAGTGCTAATACCTCGCCCGGCTGAATGTTGCCGAGGTGCACATCGGAGCCGAAGGTTTGCAGCATCAGCACCTGTTGGTGCTTCAGCGGCGTTTCCCACATAATGCGGCTAACATCGCCGCCGAAAGCACGGCTTACCGTTTCGAGCACGCTTTGCGCGCAATTGCCATTGGCATCGAACAGTCCAACGCCGACGCCGGATTCTCTTGCTTCAATCGTCACCATTTCTGAACCTGCATGCCAGTCTGCCTCAGCGGTAGCGACAAGCTCCTGGACATCGACAAGCGAGCCGGTCAGCTTCTTCCCATATTCAGAAACGACGCGAAGTCCGTTCTTAACTCCTTCTTGAATAAGCTCGGCGCGCTGCTTGCGGCTCAACTCAATCGTGCCATCGGACACTTCAATTCCGTTAAAGCCAAGCCGGCAAATCGTCCGGAAAAAGGCAGCCACGACGTCTTGCTGCACCGCGGACTCCAGCAGCGTGCCTCCTGGCATGACGGTAAGGCCGCATCGTTTCGCTTGTTCGATTTTGCTCAGAAGGAGGTCCGTCGGATATAACGGCGCAGTGCCGAATCCGAATTTAATGCAATCCATATAGCTTGCAGACGTCTCAAGCAGATCGGAGAACGCGTGGCGTCCTAGCCCTTTGTCAATTACCATCGTTTTGCCGCGCTCGTGAGCGCTGCGGCTGGACATCTCGCGCTGGCCGCTTGGGTCGCTGAGTACGGAAGGCCAAGCCGCCACATTAATTGATCTCATGATATCTCCTCACAATTCGCAGGTCGTTTCATTTCCACAGCAATATATGCAGTGCGCCCAGATCGTGTGCTGATGACAGTGCGCATACGCCTAATTTTGTGAGAATGAAAGAATAGCAAGTCCGCATAAGCTATACGAGAGCGGTTCTAGTAGTAGAAGAAGTAGAGGGACAATGGGCAAAATGCATCTCGCATCTTGCAACAATTGGAAGAGAGGAGATAGATATGCTGAACAAAATTGTAATGAGCATGGCGACGATTCGGATTTTCTCCGGCTCGCTCGAAATTTTGGCGGCACTGCTCATGCTGCGGCTCAATCAGGTTGATAAAGCGTTAGTTGTCAACACTTCACTGGCGTTCGTCGGTCCACTGGTGCTTATCTCCACGACGACGATCGGACTCGTGGGACTTTCGGACAAAATCTCGTTTGGCAAAATGCTGTGGATCGTTGGCGGCGTCGCGTGCATTTTGACCGGGGTGCTGAAAAAGTAGCCTTCCAGCAATCGTTCATAGACGTCTAGATTTGTCATAATGCTGCGTTCCATTGAATAGAATTGGTTATAAAGATGGACAATCACGCCATTCTAGCAATCTAGCTTTGGAGCTGCCGGGAGGGATTGAACGATGCTGAAGAAAGTGCTGCATTTGCTGCCTTCCGAGCTGGCCTATGTGCTATGCCGCATTCCGGATAAGATTCAGGACGTCATCGAAGAGATACGAATCCGCGAAGGCCGGCCGCTTGAAATTAGTACAAGCCAAGGCTTTTGGTTCGTATCCGGAACCGGGAAGCTGCTGGCGAAGCCGGATGAAGCGTACAAGCCAACCCCGGAGCTTTGCCGCAAAATGCAAGAGCGAGTCACGAATCATTCGCTCTATGCGATGGAGGAAGAACTGCGCCGCGGATATATCACGGTCGCCGGCGGTCATCGGATTGGACTAGCTGGCCGCACGATTCTGGAGCAGGGCCATGTCCGGGGCATCCGCGATATCGCAGCGTTCAACGTGCGGATCGCCAGAGAAGTGATCGGCGCGGCAACCGGGCTGCTGCCGAAGCTCGTTGATCTTCAGCGGCAGACGCTGCAATCGACGCTCATCATCGCACCGCCGCAGCAAGGAAAGACAACACTTGTGCGGGACTTGGCAAGGGCGGTCAGCTGTGGAGCTTGGGGACATCCTGCTGCTTCGGACTGGCCTGGCCGCAAAGTCGGTATTATCGATGAGCGCTCGGAGATTGCAGCCTGCGTCAGAGGCGTGCCTACGTTCAATGTCGGGCCGCGGACAGATGTGATGGATGCCTGCCCCAAAGCGGAAGGGATGATGATGATGCTTCGCTCCATGTCACCGGAGATTATAATCGTCGACGAAATCGGCCGCGAAGAGGACGGCGCAGCCATTCTGGATGCCAGCCACGCCGGCGTGACCGTTATTGCAACCGCGCATGCCAAGGATCTGGAGGATGCAAGAGGCCGGCCGCTGCTCGGCAAGCTGCTCGAAGCGGGAGCCTTCCAGCATATCGTGGAGCTTCGGCGAAGCGGAGGAAGCCTGATGAGCAGAGTGCTGCCGGCCGCTTCGGCTGGACGAGCGCCGGCGGCTCGCGAGCCGACAGCAGTGAAGGGAGGCGGCGCCAGTGGTTAAGCTGATTGGAGCTGCGCTCATCCTGTTCGCCGGCACGATGATCGGGTTCGTACAAGCGTCGCGATTCGCTTCGCGCCCGAATCAGATTCGCCAGCTGATCTACGCGCTAACGCGGCTCGAGACTGAGATCGGATACGGCTTCACGCCGCTGCCGGAAGCAATCAGCCGCAGCGCAGCCATGCTGCAGGAACCAGCCGCAGGGCTGTTCCGCGCAGTGGGGCGCAGGCTGGACGAACAGTCCGAGCTCACGTTCCGCGAATGCTGGGAACAGGCGGCAGCCGAAATTTGGCCGAATACTGCGATGCGACAGCCAGAGCAAGCGGCGCTAGTCCGGCTCGGGTCGACTCTTGGCATCAGCGACAGGGAAGACCAGATGAAACATTTGAAGCTCGCGATTCAACAGCTCCATGCGGAAGAGGAAAACGCTCGGGAAGATGCTTCGCGATTCTCAAAAATGTGGAAGAGTCTTGGCGTACTCACTGCTCTACTCGTCGTCATTTTGATTCTTTAATGGGGTGCCGCAAGAATGAACTTTGATGTATTGGCAATCTTTCAAATCGCCGGAATTGGGTTTATCGCCGCCATGATCCATACGCTTCTGAAGCAAAGCGGCAAGGAGGAATACGCGCACTGGGCGACGCTGGTCGGATTTATCATTGTGCTGTTCATGATTTTGCGATTATTAGGCGATCTGTTTCAGGAAATCAAGACGACGTTCTTATTTCAATGACAACAACAACAGCTTTTACAGCTAGGCAGGTGAACAGGCTTTGGAAATCATCCAAATTGTAGGACTAGGTTTGGTGGCAGCAGCACTCGTGCTTGTTCTGCGGGAGCAGAAGCCGATGTTCGCTTTTCTGCTGGCTGCATTTACAGGACTGTTCATCTTCTTGTATGTCGTTGGCAAAATCGACGCCGTATTAAATGTGCTCGAGCAGCTCGCGGATCGGTCCGGCATCCCGTCGATCTATCTGAAGACGATTCTGAAAATCATCGGCATCGCCTACATCGCCGAATTCGGCTCGCAGATTGTACGAGACGCGGGGCAGGAGAGCATTGCCTCGAAGATCGAATTTGCCGGCAAAATCCTCATTCTCGTGCTCGCAGTGCCGATCATCAGCGTCATCGTAGAAACAGTGCTCGGCCTGTTGCCGGTAGGGAGTTGAACCAGATGATGCAGATGAGACGATGGTTGATCCGTAACACGATGCTCGTAGCCGTCGTCCTGTTCGCACTTCTCGCACTTCTGCCGGTGGCGGCAATGGCAGCATCGAATGGGCCTGACGATCAGATGCAGCAGACAGAACAGATGGATCGACCGTCAGCATCGAGGTCAGGTGCCGATCCTAGTGCGCCCGAAGTCAATGCAGCGCTTGCGAATCAACAGCTGAAGGGCATTAACACGGAGGCTGTTGAGGATTACTGGAACAAGCTGATGAAGGAATACAGCGGCTTCTTCCCGGAAAATAAAGTGCCAAGCTTTGCGGAGATGGTCGTGCCAGGCGGCGAAGGACTCAAACTGACGACGGTCATCTCGGGACTGCTGAGATACGTGCTGCACGAGATCCTTTACAATGGCAAGCTGCTCGTCACGATCGTCATTCTGACGGTGTTCAGCATGATGCTGGAGACGATGCAGACCGCGTTCGAGCGTAATACTGTGAGCAAAGTGGCCTACAGCATCGCCTACATGGTCATGATCGTGCTGGCGGTGAACAGCTTCAACGTCGCAATCGGCTATGCGAAGGACGCCATCACCGGAATGATCCAGTTCATGCTCGCGATGGTGCCGCTGCTGCTGACACTGCTTGCAACAATGGGGAGCGTCGTTACCGTTTCGGTGCTCCATCCGCTCATTGTCTTCATGATCAACGCGGTGGGCTCCATCATCTATACCGTCGTTTTTCCGCTCCTGTTCTTCTCTGCCGTGCTTCATATCGCAAGCGCCGTGTCGGATAAGTTCAAGGTAACGCAGCTGGCGAACGTGCTCCGCAATTTCAGTGTCGGGCTGATGGGCATCATGCTGACGGTGTTTCTCGGGGTTATCTCGGTGCAAGGGGCGACGGGCTCCGTCACAGACGGCGTAACGATGCGGACGGCGAAGTTCATTACAGGCAACTTCGTACCTGTCATTGGACGAACCTTCTCGGATGCTGCTGATACGGTCATGTCGGCTTCGCTGCTCGTCAAGAACGCGATCGGGATCGCAGGCGTAGTCATCATTTTGTTCCTATGCGCATTCCCTGCGGTGAAGATTATGACGCTCGCACTCATCTACAACGTATCTGCCGCCATCATGCAGCCGCTCGGTGACAGTCCGATCGTGACCTGCCTGCAGACGATCGGCAAAACTTTAATTTACGTCTTCGCTGCGCTGGCCGCAGTCGGACTGATGTTCTTCCTGGCCATCACGATCGTGCTTACGGCAGGCAACGCGGCGGTCATGATCAGGTGAAGCGCATGAAGCAGGAGGGGTTCGCATGCTGAACTGGCTTGCCGTATGGCTTCAGCAAATTATCGCGGTTGTGCTGCTGGCGGGCTTTATTGATCTGATTCTGCCAAACAAGGCGATGCAGCGGTATGTAAGACTGGTCGCGGGACTGATTATCCTTCTGACCATCCTGACGCCGATCATTCGGCTGCTCCAAGGCGACTTCAACGCAAGGCTGGATCAGCAGGTGGATAACTGGATTCAATCGACCAAGAATGACCAGCTCCACATGCCGACGCTTGAAGAGATTCAAGAGAATGCCAAGAAGCTGCAGCAGAAGCAGCAGGATTCGGCCTTACTGCTGACGGAACAGAGGCTCGGGGCATCCATGAAGGAAAGCATCGCAGAGTCGACCGGATTGCAAGTGGCAGGGGTGAACGTCAAGCTGATCGGAACGAACGGCGGAGATCAGGCACGAATCGACTCGGTCGTGGTGACATTAGCAAAGCCGGAACCAGGAACAGAGCCAGATGCAGATTCAGCAGCGAACTCAGAGTCGGTCCCGGAGGATGAGAGCGCGGCAACAGGTAATTCGAATTCGGGGAAGAACGTGAAGCCGGTCGAAGAGATTGAAGCGATCGAAGTTACGGTCCCGCCCGTGACGGATCAGCAGGGGAACACACCAGATGCTTCTGCAGAGGTTCAGCCAGTGAACAACGCTGCGGCAGCTGCCGTTAAGGAAGTGCTCCGGCAAGGCTGGAGTGTGAATCCGAAACGAATTGAAGTGCTGCAGCAGCAAGCGGATGCCGAGTCGGCAAAGTAGGGAAAGGGGAGAACGATGTTGGCCAAATGGCTGGATGCGCTGGAGTCATCAGTTGGAGGCGGTCGTGGAGGCGGAGGGCCGAAGCGGGTGAAGACGCTGCGCTGGCTGCTCATTCTCGGAGGGATCGGAGTCGCGCTAGTTATCCTGAACTCTTTTCTCACCTATCGCCAAGTACCATCCGCAGATCAGCAAACAACAGCGTCCAATGCTCCGCAGACGGAAGCGGCTTTGGGGCCAGGCGGTTCATCGAACAGCCCTTTTGACGTCATCGAGCATTCGCTGGAGAATCGGCTTAAAGAGATCTTGGAGATGATCGTGGGCGTAAGCGATGTCGACGTGCTGATAACGGTGGACTCCACGGAGGAATCGGTCGTACAGCTAAACCAGAAAGAATCGCAGCAGATTACGAACGAAAGCGACAAGAATGGCGGTAAACGAAGCATCACAGCCCTGACTAAGGAAGGACAAGTGGTGCTCTACGATACATCCGGCGACCAATCGCCAATCATTGTGAAGAAGCTTCAGCCGAAAATTCGCGGTGTACTGATCGTCGCGAAGGGTGCAGAGAACGGTACGGTAAGACGGCTCATTGTCGACGCTGTCGAGAAGGGCCTTAATGTTGCGGTCAACCGAATATCGGTTGTTCCCCGCAAACACCAATAAAATTTCAATTGGACAATGAAAAGGGAGGCTGTTCGTAAATGAACAACAAAAGGCAAACGATTTGGCTAGTATCCATGCTGAGTTTAATGGTCATTTTGTCGGCTTATTATTTGTTTACTGAGGATGTAGGAACGCCAAGCAACATGGTCACTGACGGAACGCAGCAGCAGCAGAGCGCAGCTTCGAACGCGACGGAGGCTTCCAGCGATGCTGGCAACGACAACGGCATTACCGTATCCGAAGTAACAGGCAATAAAGACGCGAATGCAAGCACAGATGCAACGGCAACGAACAGTACGCAGGATGCTTCGAAGGACAGCACAGCTGCGGCAGACAATAGAGCGGCAGCAGACGCAGCGGATCAAGAAACGCTCAAGCAGCTGGAGAAATCCGGCGCAGTCAGCGAGAGCGTGTTCAGCCAAATGCAAGAGAAGCGCGATCAGAAGTTCTATGATGAGTACAACAAGCTGCTGGGCACCATCTCCGATACGAAGCAGGACGAGAAAGCGGCCGGCGCGGCTGTTGATCAGCTGAATCTGCTGGAAGACAAGAGCACGAAGGTTACTGCCCTTGAAGAAGAGCTGACGAAACAATTCAGCAATGCGGCTGTCGTATCTGACGATAATGACCGTTACAAAGTCGTCGTCCAAAGCGAGAAGCTCGAGAAGAGCCAAGCGGAAACGATCCTGTCCATGGTCATCAACGAGCTTGGCGTATCTCCGGATCAAGTGACGATTCAATATGTGAAGTAAACGGTCTAAGAGAGAGCCCCATTGCCAATGCTATAGGCAATGGGGCTTTTTCCCATCCAGGCTTGTATAAAAAATGGGTTCGTGTTCCGGGTGGTTTATGCTATAATGAGCATTGGTATGTGCAGGTTTGGTAAATTGCACCTTACCCACTGTTATTGTTACTAAGAAGCATCTTCCCTGAAGATGCACTACATTTTTAGGAGTGAAACGATGTTTAAGCTGAGTGAGATAAAAGAATTGATCAAACTGGTTGACGGTACTTCCGTCCATGAACTTGAAATCGAAAACGATGGCGCACGCCTAATGATTCGTAAACCCGGCAAAACAGAAGTGGTGAATGTACAAGCTGCTTCAGCCATTCCTACATATACGCAGGCGTATCAGCCGCAGGCAGCAGCACCGGCACCAAGCCCGCAAGCAAGCGCGCAAGCGTCGCAGCCGGCAGCTACTGAGAACTATCACCAAATCGTATCGCCGATGGTGGGTACTTTCTACCGCGCGTCCTCGCCAGAGAAAGGTGCTTACGTGAATGTTGGCGATCGCATTAACGAGAAGTCGATCGTATGTATCCTTGAAGCGATGAAGCTTATGAATGAGCTTGAAGCCGAAGTACGCGGCGAAATCGTTGACATCCTTGTTGAGAATGGCCAGCTTGTCGAATTCGGGCAGCCGTTGTTCCTGGTTAAACCGGAGTAGCATTTGAAGCGAAAAGGGAATCAAGTACAATAGCATGCGCGAAAGGAGCTTACCCATGAAATTCAACAAAATATTGATTGCAAACCGGGGCGAAATCGCTGTGCGTATTATTCGTGCTTGCCGCGAGCTCGGCATTCAAACCGTTGCTGTTTATTCGGAAGCGGACCGTGAATCCCTTCATGTACGTTTAGCTGATGAAGCTTATTGCATCGGACCGGTTGCGTCCAAAGACAGCTACCTGAACTTGACGAATATTATGAGCGTTGCAACGTTAACCGATTGCGATGCGATCCACCCGGGCTACGGCTTCCTGGCGGAAAATGCGGATTTCGCTGAAATTTGCGAATCCTGCAACGTGACCTTTATCGGTCCTTCCCCGCAAGCGATTAGCAAGATGGGTGATAAAGCGGTTGCAAAATCGACGATGAAGCAAGCCGACGTACCGATTATCCCAGGCTCTGACGGCCTGATCGAAGATATGGATGATGCCATTCGCGTAGCCCGCGAGATTGGCTATCCGGTTATTATTAAAGCAACTGCGGGCGGAGGCGGCAAAGGCATCCGTATTGCAGAGGACGAGAATTCCCTCATTTCGCAAATTACGACGGCTCAGCAGGAAGCGCAGAAGGCTTTCGGCAATGCCGGCGTTTACCTTGAGAAATATTTGACGGGCATGAAGCACGTTGAAATTCAAATTATGGCCGACAAGCATGGCAACGCCGTTCACTTGTTCGAGCGTGACTGCTCCGTGCAGCGCCGCCGCCAGAAGCTTGTCGAGGAAGCGCCTTGTCCGATTCTTAGCCCGGCGCTTCGTGAGCGTATGGGCCAGGCAGCTGTGCGCGCTGCGCTTGCTGTTAACTATTCCGGCGCTGGCACTCTTGAGTTCTTGCTCGGTCCAGACGGCAACTTCTACTTCATGGAGATGAATACGCGTATTCAGGTAGAGCATCCAGTAACAGAATTGATTACTGGCGTCGACCTGATTAAAGAAATGATCTCTGTGGCAGAAGGCAATGAGCTTTCCTTCAAGCAAGAAGATCTGAAGATTAACGGCTGGTCGATCGAATGCCGGATTAATGCGGAAGATTCGGAGCGCGGCTTTATGCCTTCGCCAGGTAAGATCGACTTCTACTTGCCGCCAGGCGGTCTAGGCGTGCGTGTTGACAGCGGTGCATATCCGGGTTATACGATTTCCCCGCATTACGATTCGATGATCGCGAAGCTGATCGTCTGGGGCGCAACGCGTGAAGACGCGATTGCACGGATGAAGCGGGCACTCGGCGAGTTCGCGATCGATGGGATTAAGACGACGATTCCGTTCCATATGAAGCTCTTGAATCATCCGAAATTCCTCAAAGGCAATTTCGATATCAAGTTCCTCGAGGACAATGACATTAACAATCCTGTAGAATAACCGCGAGAATCGCGGTTGTGACAATTGGACTGGTTTGTCATAATTCCTTTGGAATGCTATAGTATAGGAATAAGAAGCGGATAAGCTATCCATGCCAAAATTGGCGGATATACGCAACTTTTACGGGAGGTGTAGGATAACCATGAGTACGCTAGCAGCGGACTACGAAAAGACGGACATGGGCACTATTCAAATCGCACCCGAAGTGATTGAGATCATTGCTGGACTTGCGACAATTGAGGTAAAGGGCGTTGCAGGCATGAGCGGCGGTTTCGCCGGCGGCATTGCAGAGCTACTGGGCCGTAAAAACTTGTCCAAAGGTGTAAAGGTTGAAGTTGGGCAGCGTGAGGCTGCAGTCGATGTCTCCATCATTGTGGAATACGGCAATCGTATTCCGGAAATTGCGGCTAACATTCAGAACAACGTGAAACGGTCCATCGAAATGATGACTGGTCTCCATGTAGTCGAAGTGAATGTGCATATCCATGACGTTCATTTCAAGACAACAGAGAAGCTGGAAGAAGATGAGATCGTTACGCGCCTAAAGTAGAGATGCAATCGTCAATCGTAAATGAATGATGACATACCCCCTAGTGGTTGGGCTTGCCGCTCGGCGCTAGGGGGTTTTATCTAGTCCGCCCCAAGGAGGAATCTCACGTTGATTAGAGTGCTGGACAAGTTCCTATTATTCTTATACAGCTTGGCGATCGGTGCGGTGGCTGTCATTGCATTCAGCGCAGGCATGTACTGGTTCCCTGAAGAGTGGCTGATCAATCTCGTACATAATACATACAGCGGCGACTATGACTGGCTGCAGGCGACGGTGCTCATCGTCTCCGCGCTTGTCTTTATCATTAGCCTTCGTTTCTTCTATGTATCGCTTAGACGGAGCAATTCATCCGCACCGTCGATTGACCAGCGGACGGAATTCGGCGACATTCGCATCTCGCTAGAGACCGTTGAGAACCTCGCGCTTAAGGCAGCAAGCCGCCAGCGCGGCGTGAAAGATCTGAAAGCAAGAATTCGAATTAGCGACGCAGGCATTGAAGTGTCATTGCGCGCCATTGCTGATGGTGAAAGCTCGATTCCGGTTCTTACTGAAGAAATACAGCGTGCCGTCAAATCCCATGTGGAAGAGATTACAGGTATTCCTGTAGCCGGCGTGTCTGTATTCGTAGCTAATATCATCCAAACCGCGAACTTTAAAAGTCGCGTAGAATAGAGGTGATGCCGATGTGGAAGGAAGTCTGGACAACCTACGGGGGACGGATAACCGGTGTAACAGCAGGTATCATTCTTGGTCTTCTTTATTTTATTGTAGGTTTTTGGGACATGCTGTTTTTCGCCTTTCTGCTTTGTATCGGCTATACCATAGGCAAAGCGAAAGACCAACAAAGAGGCCCCATTATTCCATGGCAGCGGCTTGGCGAATGGCTTATGGAACGATGGAGGCCGTTTAGATAATACTATGGTCTCCTCCGTACCCCGGACTTAAGTGGATTCGTTCGGGGCAGGGAGGAGATCATATTTTGACCAATGTGATGAATCGGGAGGCACCATGAAACGTAGGCTAGCACGGGAAATTGTGGTACAAAGCTTGTACCATATGGAAATGAATGAAGAAGCAACAGCAGCATCCGCAGTGGATATGCTGGTGGATGAAGTGAAAGAAGAGAATGAGATCGAAGCGGACGCTGCGGACGTTCACCGCATTGATGAATATGTGCGCGAAATGGTTCAAGGCGTACTTGAGCGCAAATCAGCGATTGATGATATGCTGCAGCACTATTTGACGGGTTGGCAAGTCGATCGTTTGTCTCGTGTAGATCGGCAGATCCTTCGCCTCGCTTGCTATGAGCTTGTATTCCGGGATGATGTGCCGCCTAAGGCAATCATCAACGAAGCCATCGAGCTTGCGAAGCATTTCGGTACGGACGAGTCCGGCAAGTTCGTCAACGGCGTTCTAGGCCGTCTGCTGCAGGCGCTCGATGAGCTCAAGCCGAAGGCTTAAACTTATGAGTTAACGATAGCGAGTCTTCACTCGCTTAACGGTAGCCCCTTGAGTCCTTTTACAGGATTTAAGGGGCTTTAAGAAAATTTAGTCCATTTTCAAGCGTTCAAAACTGCTATCATAACATCGATTCAGGAGTGATTACGAGAATGACTGCACAGCGTATTGAAGGTAAAGTGATTTCGGATGCAATCCGAGTTGAAATTGGAGAAGAAACGGCGAAATTGTCTGCGCAAGGCATTCAGCCTGGTCTTGCCGTTGTCCTTGTCGGCGAAGACGCGGCTTCGAAGGTGTATGTAGGCAGCAAGGAGAAAGCATGCCAGCAGCTTGGTTTCTATTCAGAGGTTCACCGTCTTAGCGGCGATGCGTCTGAAGAAGAGCTTCTGGCGCTAATCGATAGACTCAACAATCAATCGACGATTCATGGTATTCTCGTGCAGCTGCCGCTGCCGAAGCATATCAATGAGAAAGCGGTTATCGATGCAATCAGCCCTATGAAAGACGTGGATGGCTTCCATCCGGTCAGCGTCGGCAATCTCGTGATCGGTGACGATAGCTTACTGCCTTGTACGCCAGCAGGCGTTATCGAGCTAATTAAGCGGACAGGCGTATCCATTGCTGGCAAGCATGCAGTCGTTATTGGCCGCAGCAATATTGTCGGCAAGCCGGTATCGATGCTGCTGCTTCGCGAGAACGCGACTGTGACGATCTGTCATTCGCGTACAGCGAATATGGAAGAGATCGCAAGAACGGCTGATATTCTAGTCGTAGCGATCGGCAAAGCCAAGGCAATCGGCAGCAAGTTCGTGAAGCCGGGTGCGGTCGTTATCGACGTCGGCATTAACCGTCTGGAAACCGGCAAGCTGGCTGGCGATGTCGACTATGACGATGTGCTTGAAACAGCGGGCTATGTGACGCCGGTACCGGGCGGTGTTGGTCCGATGACGATTACAATGCTGATGCTGAACACGCTGAAAGCGGCGAAACAACAACACGCAATCCAGGGGTGATAAGCGGAAGATGGCGGATCGCACGCGTATATTTTCGATTAAAGAGATAAATCGTTATATTGGCATGAAGCTGGGATCGGACGAGCTCCTCGGCGATGTATGGATTCGCGGGGAGATCTCTAATTTCACGCATCATTCAAGCGGACATATGTATTTCACGCTTAAGGATAAGGACAGCCGGCTCAAGTGCATCATGTTTGCTTCTTACAATCAGCGGCTGCCCTTCATTCCGAAGGAAGGCGCGAAGGTTATTGCAAGGGGCAATATCTCCGTTTACGAGCGTGACGGCAATTATCAATTTTACTGTATCTCCATGCAGCCGGACGGGATCGGAAGTCTCTATCTGGCCTATGAGCAGCTGAAGAAGAAGCTGCAGGATGAAGGCTTGTTTGACGCAGCACGGAAGCGGCCGATCCCGCGGTTTCCGAAAGCAATCGGCGTAATCACGTCTGCAACAGGCGCGGCCGTGCGGGATATAATCATTACGCTGCAGCGCCGTCACCCTTCTGTGCCGGTGCTGCTTTTTCCCGTTCTCGTGCAAGGGACAGGCGCTGCGCCTTCAATCGTAAAAGCGATCGAAACAATGAACCGTTTAGCCGAAGTCGACGTATTAATAATAGGCCGTGGCGGCGGGTCGCTCGAAGAGCTATGGGCGTTCAATGAAGAGGCGGTTGCGAGAAGCATTGCCAGATCACGCATTCCGGTTATTTCGGCGGTTGGACATGAGACGGATTTTACGATAGCTGACTTTGTCGCAGACCTCCGGGCCGCAACGCCAACAGCTGCCGCAGAGCTTGCCGTTACGAGTGTTCATGAGCTGAAATCGAAACTGGCTCAGACAGAATCAAGGCTTGTGAGTAGTTTGCGAATGTCTTTGAACAACCGTAAGGAACGTCTTGCGCGGCTGCGCAGATCGCCATTATTCATAAATCCGCGCAAATATTTATTGCAGCATGCCGAGCGGCTAGACCGCGCACAGGAACGGCTGCATGTGAGAGTGCTTCGCCTTGCGGAACGAAACATTGATAAATATAAACGCCTCAGCGGAGCGCTTGCCAAGATGCATCCTGGAGCGCAAGCTGCGCAAGCAGCGAAGCAGCTGGAGCGTGTATCGGACCGGCTGCAGTCGACAATGGCAGCAGGCATGAAGGAGAAGCGGATGCAGCTGCTTGCTTCAATGAGGCAGCTTGATGCGCTTAGTCCACTGAAAGTCATGTCCAGAGGGTACAGCCTGATCTACGATGAGCAGGAGAAACGGCTCGTGAAATCGGTGAATGACGTCCAGCTCGGCGACCTTGTGAAGGTTAAAGTTGCAGACGGTCAGCTGGAATGCCAAGTATGGGGAATTAATGGGGAGGCCAAAGCAGATGGCAGCTAAAGAAAAAGTGTTGGAAGAAGAGGCGATTAGCTTCGAAACGGCAATGGAACGTCTAGAGTCGATCGTAAGCAAGCTTGAGAGCGGCGATGTTCCGCTTGAGACGGCGATCGAATTGTTCCAAGAAGGGATGAAGCTGTCCCAGCTGTGCGGCGCCAAACTTGAGGATGTTGAACGTAAGATCGAAGTGCTCATTGAAACAGAGAACGGCTTACATAAAAAACCGTTTGCCCAGACAAACGAGGAATAGAGGGATTGCCAGTGAAGACTTCGGTTTCTACTGCCGACTACTTGAATCGCTCCGTCTTGGAAATCGAAGAGGCGCTGCATATGTCGCTCCCGCAGGAATGGGATATTCCGCCGGCACTTCGGGAGTCGATGATGTATTCCTTGGAGGCGGGCGGTAAACGTCTGCGGCCTATTCTCGTTCTGACAGCGGCTGAGGCAGTTCACAGCAACAGTCTTGCCCGCAGCCAGGCAATGCCGGTGGCGTGTGCGATTGAGATGATCCATACGTACTCGCTCATTCACGATGATTTGCCAGCGATGGATAACGATGACTATCGAAGAGGCAAATTAACCAATCATAAAGTATACGGTGATGCGATGGCTATACTTGCCGGCGATGGGTTGCTCACACATGCCTTCTACGCGATTACTCGTTCTGCTGCGCTTGGAACTCCACCAGAGACGGCGCTCGCGATCGTATCGGATCTCGCAAGGCTTGCGGGTGCTCCGGGCATGGTTGGAGGCCAGGCGGCTGATATCTTAGGCGAGCAGGGCGTTACCTCACTTGCTGAACTGGAGTACATCCACTTGCACAAGACCAGCGACTTGATCGTGTTCTCCGTGTTGGCTGGAGCACGGATCGGCGGCGCAACGCAGCAGCAGCTGGAATCGCTGCAGCAATTCGCCCGCAAGCTTGGGCTAGCTTTTCAAATCCAGGACGACATTCTGGATCTGATTGGCGACGAGGCGAAGCTTGGCAAGCCGGTGCAAAGCGACGTGCAGCAGCAGAAGGTAACATACCCGTTCTTGCTTGGCATGGAGAAGAGCGTGGCGCTCGTGGAGCGTTTAACGGAGGAATCCAAGCAAGCGCTGGCTGATGCGAAGTTGGCAAATCCGGACAATTTGATGGCAATTGCTGATTATTTAATGAATCGGGATCATTAATTTGACCGTGAAATTATCAAGATTATCGAGATTGAACAGACAATTGTCGTTTTTGCTTAAATCGTATGTTATAATTTAGCCACATTTGACGTTTAATGGATTACGGGTCAACAATAACCCGTGAAAGCGAGGAAATATCGTGTTACTGGAACATATTCATGAGCCGGCTGATCTTAAACCACTATCGATCGCCCAATTGGAACAGCTTGCTGCGGAAATCCGCTCGTTCCTAATTGAGAAGCTGTCAGAGACAGGCGGGCATCTTGCGCCTAATCTTGGTGTTGTCGAGCTTACAATTGCGCTGCATTACTTGTTTGACAGCCCTAAAGATAAATTTATTTTTGACGTGGGCCATCAATCATACGTTCATAAAATTTTGACTGGACGTATGGAACAGTTCGATACGCTCCGTAAATATAAAGGGTTGTGCGGGTTCGTCAAACGTTCGGAGAGTGTGCATGACGTTTGGGAAGCCGGCCACAGCAGCACTTCGCTGTCCGCAGCGATGGGCATGGCGCTTGCCCGCGATTTGAAAGGCGAGAAGAACAAGGTCGTTGCTGTAATTGGCGACGGTGCACTTACAGGCGGTATGGCACTTGAGGCGCTGAACCACATTGGGCATGAGAAGAAGAATTTGATGGTCATTCTGAATGACAATGAGATGTCGATTGCACCGAACGTAGGTGCACTGCATCACTACCTAGGCAAGATCCGAACAGACCGCCATTATCAGAAGGCGAAAGAAGAACTCAATCAGCTGCTGAACAAAATCCCTGCAATCGGCGGGAAATTGGCGAAGACGGTTGAACGTTTGAAGGACAGTGTGAAGTATTTGCTCATGAACGGTGTTCTGTTTGAGCAATTCGGCTTCACTTATTTCGGTCCAGTAGATGGGCATGACTTGGTTCAATTGACGGAAACCATCGAGCAAGCTAGCCGCGTGCAAGGTCCGGTGCTTATTCACGTCATTACGGTTAAAGGCAAAGGCTACTCTCCGGCGGAAGCCGATTCGCATAAATGGCACGGCATTACGCCGTATAAGATTGAATCCGGTCAAGTGTTGAAAGCAGTTGGGCCGCCGATGTACACCGAAGTGTTCAGCGAAGCGCTCATGGACCTAGCTGAGCAGGACAGCCGAATCGTTGCCGTTACTCCAGCGATGCCGGGCGGATCCGGTTTGATGAAGTTCGCTGCGAAGTATCCGGATCGCATGATTGATGTCGGTATAGCAGAGCAGCATGCTGCAACCATGTGCGCAGCGATGGCGATGGAGGGCTTAAAGCCGGTTTATGCGGTGTATTCGACCTTCCTGCAGCGCGCGTATGACCAAGTCGTGCATGATATTTGCCGCCAGAACACGAATGTTGTGTTTGCGATTGACCGTGCAGGCTTCGTAGGCCCGGATGGCGAGACGCATCAAGGTGTATATGACATCGCCTACTTGCGCCACATTCCGAACATGGCTCTCATGATGCCTAAGGATGAGAACGAGCTTCGCCGGATGATGAAGACGGCGATTGATTATAATGATGGACCGATCGCAATCCGTTACCCGCGGATTAACGGGCTTGGCGTAACAATCGAACCTGAGATGAAGCCGATTCCGATTGGCTCGTGGGAAGTGCTTCGCGAAGGAGATTCCGCTGTTATTGCGGCAATCGGACCGATGATTCAAGTTGCAGAGGAAGCTGCTGACTTGCTGAAGCGCGAAGGGCTGCAGGTTCGTATCGTCAATGCGCGGTTTATTAAGCCGATGGATGAAGCGATGCTGCTGCAAATCGCCGAGGAAGGCTTGCATATGCTCGTCCTTGAGGAAGGCTCAGAGCTAGGCGGCCTTGGCAGTGCGATTATGGAGTTCTATTCGTTGAATGGTAAGTACGGCGTGCCGGTTCGGATTATGGGCGTGCCGGATGTTTTCGTCGAACACGGATCCATTAAGGAGCAGCGCCAGGAAATCGGATTGACGGCTGAGCATGTTGCGGCGGAGCTGAAAGCACTGCTGCCTCGTATGCGCAAGCGCGTTCCGGGTCAGGTATAAGAAGCAGGAGAAACCGATGACAATTGCAAAAGAAAGAATCGATGTCTTGCTCGTGGAGCAAGGCTTCTACGAAAGCCGTGTGAAGGCGAAGGCGGCGCTTATGGCTGGTCTCGTGCTCGTCGATGGGGAACGGATCGAGAAGAGCGGGATGAAGGTGCCCCGCGCGGCGAATATCGTCGTGAAAGGCGCCGTACACCCTTATGTGAGCCGCGGAGGACTGAAACTGGAGAAAGCGATTCGCCAGTTCGAGCTGAACCTGCAAGGTGCCGTTATGATCGATATTGGAGCGTCTACGGGAGGCTTCACTGACTGTGCGCTGCAGAACGGCGCGTCATACGTCTATGCGGTTGACGTAGGCTACAATCAAATCGACTGGTCGCTTCGTCAGGATGAACGAGTTAATGTGATGGAACGGACCAATTTCCGCTACACCGTTCCGGAAGATTTGACTGGACCGCAGCCAACGTTCGCAACGATTGATGTATCGTTCATTTCGTTGAAATTGATACTGCCGACGCTTGGAACGCTGCTAATGCGCGGTGCCGGTGTCGTTGCCTTGATCAAGCCGCAGTTCGAAGCGGGACGCGAGAAGGTCCCCAAGTCCGGTGTCGTTCGTGAGCCGAGCGTCCATCGCGAAGTGCTTGAGCAAGTGCTGTCGATGGCTGCGCAAGAAGGCTTCGCATTGCAGCATTTGACGTTCTCGCCTATTACAGGCGGCGAAGGCAATATTGAATTCCTGGCTCACTGGCTGTGGGAACCAGGCAGCAGCCAGGCGCCTCCAAGCGATGAAGCGATTGCTGCGGTTGTGAAGGATGCAGGGAGCACCTTCGCACAGGATTCCAAGCATTAATCAAAGTCTTTCATTTTGGCAGCTGCCAATGTGAAAGGCTTTTCTTAATTTATAACAAATTTCGCGCTGGACCTCTTTGCAGATCGGAAATTATTTGGTACACTAAGTACGAAATCGAACAAACGTTTGGACAACAAGTGTTCGGCAACAGATGTTCGGTTTCGCCGATCATTCTTGGATGGAGAGGAAATCGTTTCTTCAGCGCGAAATGAATAGAGTAACTCTTTCATGCTGGGGGGTAACATTGGATTGGGAAACTACGGAGATTGGCTCGTCATGTTTATCGCAGGTGCATTGATCGTCTTCTGGCTGTACCGCAGCTTTTACCGCTGGCTGCATGAACCGCCGGGCATGAACACGAAGCTGCTGCTCAGTCATGCAGAGGATGTTCTCGAGGACGATGTGAATGTACAGTTTCTGGAGAAGTCCGGATACGAGGTGACGCACGGCAAGTACCGTGTGCCGATTACAATTGATCTTGACGGCACGGAGCTGCAAAGCCGGCTGTTCATTGATTTAATTGCGGAGAAAGATGGCAAGCATTATATTGTGAAGACGGCGCGAGAACGGATGCCAATCGATTGGACAGGCAGCGGCGTTAGAGACAGGCTGCTTGTATATGCACTGCTTCTCCCAGAGTGTGAGGGCGTCTTGTTCGTCGACCATAAGGAACATACAATCCGTACAATTACCTTCCGATTCGGAACCTAGCAGAAGTTACAAGCTAATTTATGGGATAACTTAGGAGGCTATTCATGAAGAGCGTTCGGCAAATGAAAATACGTGAACTGATTACAAGCCAAATCATTGAGACACAGGACGAGCTGGTCGATACGCTGCGCGAAACTGGACTTGCGGTAACGCAGGCGACTGTATCGCGTGACATTAAAGAGATGCAGCTTATCAAAGTGCCAATTGAGGACGGCCGTTATAAATATTCGCTGCCGCAAGAGACACGGAGTAATTCCATTCATAAGCTGAAGCGTACATTATCCGATCACTTCCTGCATATCGACTTCACCGATAACCTTGTTGTTATGAAGTGTTTGCCGGGAACGGCGAACGCCATCGGCGCGATGATCGATAATTTGGAATGGCCGGAAGTGATGGGAACGATCTGCGGTGATGACACGATTCTGTTGATTTGCAGAACGAAGACGCAGAGCGCAGAAATTGTGGACAGGCTGCTTGGATTAATGAATTAAGCTTCGAATGTTCATTTGAACGACCTTGGAGGAGGAGAGCAACTATGCTTCGCGAGTTGTCGATACGCAATCTGGCTGTTATTGAATACGTTTCAGTAAAATTCCACGATGGATTTCATGTACTGACGGGTGAGACTGGAGCAGGGAAATCGATTCTAATCGATGCGCTCAGTCTTGTTGTCGGAGGACGCGGTGCTTCGGAGATGGTCCGGTACGGCTGTGACAAAGCCGAGATCGAGGCGATGTTCGAGCTTCCTGCCTCGCATCCTGTATGGTATACGCTCAAGTCGTTCGGAATTCATGCTTCGCCTGAGGAAGGCCTCGTCATTCGTCGTGAGCTTTCCGTACAAGGCAAGAGCATCAGCCGCGTAAACGGACATATCGTAACTTTATCCATGCTCCGCGAAGCAGGGGAGTGCCTCGTTAATATCCATGGTCAACATGAGCATCAGTCGTTGCTGCGTACGGAGAAACATTTGGAATGGCTTGATTCTTACGCTGGGGATACCGTAGCTGCAACTTTGGAATCATATCGCGCGGTCTACCGCGAGTTCGATAGGGCTCGTTCACAGCTGAAGGAAATTGAAGATACATCGCGGCAAAATATGCAGATGCTTGATCTGTATCGGTTCCAGATCGAAGAGATCGCTTCTGCACGTTTGAAGCCAGGCGAGGATGAATCGCTAGCCGAAGAGAAGCAGAAGCTAATGTATGCAGTGAAACGCAGAGATTCCGCTTCTGAAGCTTACAGCCTGCTGCACGGCGGCAAAGGGTTGGATGCAGTGAGCAGAGCGGTGAACCGGATTAGCGATATCCGGGATTATGATCCGACAGTGATCAATCCGCTGCTTGAACAGCTGCAGAGCGCTTTCTACCAGCTTGAGGACGCTGTATTCCAGCTCCGCGATTATCGGGACAATGTTGATTCTGATCCAGAGCGGCTAGCCTACATCGATGACCGTCTGGACATGATTTATAGCTTGAAACGGAAGTACGGGGAGACAATCCCTGATATTCTGTCCTATTTGGCAAACATCCAGTCGGAGACTGACAAGATCGAGAACCGCGACGAGCATCTGGTTCGTTTGCAAGCAGAACGCGACCGTTTGTTTGCAGAGGCGTTGGTGCTTGGCCTGTACCTCTCAGAGCAGCGCCGTATAGCTGCTGATCAGCTTGCTGTTGCGATTGAGAGCGAGCTGCGGGGGCTTCAGATGGAACGGACGAAGTTTTATGTTCAGCTGCAGCAGGCGGGGGACGGCGAGCATTATAAGCTGCATAGTAACGGGATAGATGAAGCGGCATTCCTCTTCGCGCCGAATCCAGGCGAGCCGATGAAGCCAATCAGCAAGATCGCATCCGGCGGTGAGATGTCGCGTATTATGCTGGCACTCAAGACGATCTTCGCCTCTATAGATGAAGTGCCTGTACTTGTATTCGATGAAGTGGATACTGGTGTCAGCGGACGTGCTGCGCAAGCAATTGCAGAGAAGATGTCGCGATTGTCGAGCCAGTGCCAAGTGTTCTCGATTACACATCTGCCGCAAGTTGCATGTATGGCTGATCATCATTATGAAATTAAGAAGACGATTGTTGCTGATCGTACGTCTACAATGGTAACGGAAATGAGCTCGGCGACTCGAATTGAAGAATTGGCGCGGATGCTTGGCGGTGTGGAAGTAACGGAAAAAACCCGCCATCATGCGCAAGAAATGCTTGACTTGGCTTATAAACAAAAGGGGGCGTAATGGAAGGCAATCAGGGAATGTTTTTGGCGACATAAAACATTAGGGGCAGGGATACCTTAAAGGTACGCAAATGGCGAACCACCTTTCTCGTCAAGCGATTTTGCAACAGGGAGCGTGAAGTCATTGAATGCCAATCAGCGGAAGCGGTGGCTGGGTCTACTTCTCGTTATCATCGTTTGCATGCTTGGTCTATCCTCTCCAATTCAACATTTCGCCGCATTTCCGAACGAAGTTCGGTTGTTTTCCGGCCAGTTGAAACAATTAGACTATGGTATGCCTGTTCATGCTCAAGTGACCGTTGATCCGCAAATGCTGCGAGTCAACGGCTCAACAGACCGTTCACTTTCAATTAATTTGAACAAGCCACTGTCGATTCAGTCATCGCAAAGCGGTAAGACCACGATGAAATTGAAATTATTCGGCAAAATTCCTTTCAAAACCGTGCGAGTCAATGTTGTACCGGATTTGCGTGTTATTCCAGGTGGACAAACGATCGGTGTTAAAGTGAAGTCAGCTGGCATTATGGTTGTCGGTCATCATCAAGTTGTAGATGCGAAGGGCACTAAAGTATCCCCAGGCGAGCAAGCAAAGCTGCAGCTGGGTGATCTCATTGTTCGTATTAATGGCAAGTATGTAAACGAAGTGCACAAGGTAGCAGAAATGGCGGAGGAAGCAGGTGACTCCAAACAGCCGCTTCATTTGACAGTAAAACGGGGAACGCGTTTATTTGATACGAAGCTGTCTCCTGTATTCGATTCCGAGGATCGCGCATGGCGATTAGGATTGTACATTCGTGACTCTGCTGCAGGCGTAGGCACATTAACGTTCTATGCTCCAGATCAAGGCGTATACGGTGCGCTCGGTCACGTTATAACAGACATGGATACACAGACACCAATTGAAGTTGGTGAAGGACAGATTTTGCAGTCGAATGTAACCTCCATCAATAAGAGCCAGAACGGCGAACCAGGTGAGAAGAGGGCACAATTCGTGAAGGAAAGCAAAGTGCTCGGCAACATTGAGCGCAACACATCATTCGGCATATTCGGCAAGATGAAGGAATTGCCTTCACATAGTTATAACGATCAATCGGTTCCAGTTGCTTTCGCTGAAGAAGTAAAGGAAGGTCCAGCCCAATTACTTACTGTAGTGAACGGGCAGAAGGTTGAGCGGTTTAATGTGGAAATTGTTCATGTAACGAAGCAGGAATCTCCTGCGACGAAGGGCATGGTCATTAAGATTACTGACCGCCGCTTGCTTGAGCAAACAGGTGGCATCGTGCAAGGGATGTCCGGAAGTCCAATCATCCAAGACGGTAAGCTTATCGGGGCTGTGACCCATGTGTTCGTCAATGATCCAACATCGGGCTATGGATGCTTCATTGAGTGGATGCTGCAGGATGCAGGTGTACTTCTCAAACCAGCTAGCTTAAATCTTAAGGCGGCATAGCCCCTTAAGATTTTTTGCTGTCGTGTCGAAACATTCCGAATCTTTTCGAATGATGAGAGTTTCTGTAACAAATTATTTATTATAATGCAGTTGAAAATAAAAATAAAGAAAAATATTATTCGACAGAAGGAATTTGATTCGGTATGTCGAAAACGTTTAATAAGCTAACACTAAAGACGTAATGAGTATGACGGATACTGCATATGAGTGTGGATTTTAGTCTAAGGAGGACTATACCTTGCAAAAAATTGAAGTTTTGTTGGCAGATGACAATCGGGAATTTACGAACCTTCTCTCAGAGTATATCTCTGAGCAAAATGATATGGAAGTTTCCGGTGTCGCGTATAACGGTGAGGAAGTTCTTCGTTTATTGGAAGAGTCGCATGAAGTGCCAGACGTTCTTATTCTCGACATCATTATGCCGCATCTTGATGGCCTCGGTGTTCTGGAGCGTCTGCGTGAAATGAATCTGCCTAAAATGCCTAAAATCATTATGTTAACTGCTTTTGGCCAAGAGAATATTACGCAAAAAGCGGTACAGCTTGGTGCATCATACTACATACTTAAACCGTTTGACATGGAAGTTCTTGCGAATCGAATCCGCCAACTCGTTGGCAACCCGACAGTAATTTCCTCGTCGTTCACAAGTGGAGCTGCTACAGCTGCCGTCTCGAAATCGAATGTTGTTCCTATCGCGAAAGGCAAAAACCTGGATGCGAATATTACAAGCATTATTCATGAGATCGGTGTTCCTGCCCATATTAAAGGGTACCAATATTTACGTGAAGCGATAACAATGGTTTACAATAATATCGAAATTCTTGGTGCGATTACGAAGACGCTGTACCCGGCAATCGCAGAGAAGTTCAAGACAACGCCTTCCCGTGTGGAACGCGCCATTCGCCATGCAATTGAAGTTGCTTGGACTCGCGGCAACATCGACAGCATCAGCCACTTGTTCGGTTACACGATCAATATCAGCAAGTCGAAGCCAACGAACTCCGAGTTCATCGCGATGGTTGCCGACAAGCTGCGCATCGAGCATAAGGTTTCGTGAAAGGATAAAGAATAGCCGAAATCGAACGAAGCGTCACTTTCGTGCAAGCTGCGAATGTGGCGTTTTTTATTTGAATTCATGTAATGTATTTAGGAGGATTGTTTTGACAGCTTCAGTTCTTACACCTGTTCCTTCGGTGAAGAGGTTAATCATTTTGTTATCAGTCACACTTGTATCTGGCCTGAATCAGGGCTTGCTCCTGCCTTTGCTGGCGATTTTGCTGGATCAGCGAGGCGTATCATCCGACCTGAACGGGATAAATTCGATGGCATTATACATCGGTACGTTCAGCACGATGTTCTTCATTGAGAAGCCGATTATGAAGATCGGTTACAAATACGGTATTCTAGTGGGCATTGTGCTGGCGGGGCTTGGAACGATTATGTTCCCTTTCATGCACGCACTTTGGATTTGGTTTATTTTGCGCATTGCGGTCGGTATTGGTGATAGCGCGCTTCATTACTGCACGCAGCTGTGGATCGTCAGCAGTAGCCCGCCGCAAAGCCGCGGACGGTACATTTCGCTCTATGGGATGGCCTACGGAATTGGATTTAGTATCGGACCGATGGGGATTAACTTCACTTCGATCGGGAAATGGCTGCCTTTTGCGCTTAATACGGGTTTATTTGTAGTCATCATGCTGCTAGTAACAAGGTTGCCTTCAGTCTATCCCGAGCGAGCGGAGAAGTTGGAGACATCAACAAACCGGTACTGGAGAACGTACCGGATTGCATGGTTCGCGCTCCTTCCAGCAATTCTCTATGGCTTGATGGAAGCGACGATGAATAGTAATTTTCCGCTGTATGGACTTCGTATTCATCTTAGCAAAGAGATGATCTCCATGCTGCTGCCAGCTCTCGGCGTAGGAAGTCTGATCGTTATGTTCCCGCTTGGCATGCTGAGTGACCGAATCGGTCGTAAGCCGGTTCTTATGGCATGTGCGATTGCAGCAGGCATGATGTTCTTTATGGTTCCGCTGGCTGGAAATAACGCACCGCTGCTATTCGTGCTGCTTGGATTGATCGGCGGCTGCATCGGTTCATTCTTCTCGCTTGGACTCGCTTATGCGGCTGATCTGCTCCCACGAGAGCTGCTGCCGGCATCGAATGTCATTGCTTCGATACACTTCAGCATTGGCAGCCTGCTTGGTCCCGGAATTAGCGGCATCGGCATACAATATATATCCGAGAAGAGTATGTTCCTTATGTTGGGAGGCGCGTTCACACTTTTCGCATTGATCGGACCTTTGTTCCGGCGGAGTAATATGCAGTCGCGGAATTCAAGCGCAGCCTAATTTTTCAGCAGGGCGTATCTTTTTCATTCCTTCATTCGTTTACGTTATGCATCACAAGCTAACAGATGAGGAGGTGCCAAATATGACGACAAAGCCAACTGTAGATGAGCTGCGATTCGTGCTATATCGTTATTGCTTGACGCTCACCCAGTCGACCTGGGACGCCGAGGATCTCGTGCAGGAAACTTGCTTGCGAGCGCTGCCGGTCATGAACGGCAACGTGGAGCATCCGAACCCGACAGCGTATTTGCTGCGTGTGGCCAAAAATATTTCGATCGACCATTTGCGCCGGCAGCAGCTGGCAAGACGCACATTGGAACGGAATGAAGCTGTTCTTACGCAGCTATACGGCGATTCGCATGAGATGGAGTACGCAGTACGACTGCTTCTCGCTCACTTGTCTCCTTTGCAGCGGACAGTATTCCTACTAAAGGAATTGTTCGGTTACAAAGGAACCGAGGTGGCTGCGAAACTGTCTACGTCGGAAGGTGCTGTCAAAGCTGCGCTTCACCGCGCACGATCGGCGCTTGCACGCTTGAAGCAGCGCGAACAAAGTGCAGCAGCTTGCCCATCCACAGTTCTTGAGAATCAAGTCAGCGATAGCATGCTGTACGCATATGTGAATGTAATTCGTTCGGCAGATCCGAATGCGCTGATCGTGCTTGCGAACGCTGAAGAACAGCTTATCGATCCGGTTCAGGCTATCGGTCAACTACATGTATCTTCGGGCATCGGCTCATCTGTCAGTATGATGATGGCAGCATAATCGTGCCTGAAGGGGATGGATGAGCTATGAATTTGACGCCTTACGTAATTGAATCGACGAATCGCGGGGAGCGCAGCTATGATATTTATTCGCGGCTGCTCAAGGACCGGATTGTAATGGTAAGCGGCGAGATTGAAGATCAGATGGCGAATGCGATTGTGGCACAGCTGCTTTTCTTAGCGGCTGATGATCCGGAGAAGGATATCCAGCTGTACATCAATAGTCCAGGCGGCTCCGTCACGGCAGGCTTCTCGATCTATGACACGATGCAGTTCATTAAGCCGGATGTGTCGACGATTTGCACAGGCTTTGCCGCAAGCTTCGGTGCGATATTGCTGGCGGGTGGCGCGAAGGGGAAGCGTTTTGTCCTTCCGAACAGCGAGGTTATGATTCATCAGCCGCTTGGCGGCGCTAGAGGGCAGGCGTCGGATATTCAAATCCACGCCAGCTGGATATTGAAGACGCGCGAGAAAATTAACAAGCTGCTTGCGAGCCATACGGGGCAGAGCGTGGAGCAGATTGAACGCGATTCAGATCGGGACCGGTTCATGAGCGCACATGACGCAGTCGCTTATGGTATCGTGGATCGAGTCATCGAGAATAACGCATAGCAAGAACAAAGCGGGCATTCCCATTAGAGGAGTGCCCGCTTTTCGCTTTGCATATTACATTTACACGCCCGGCCGAGGCGGACGAGGCCGCTTCTGGCGAAATTTTGGCGCTACATAGTTGCGCTTCCGGTCCCGATAGAACGTCCAGCCGCCGATGAATGCTACTCCGATCAGGAACAGAACAAGTCCGCCTAGAAACATCCACCATTCAAAATGGCGCGTCGTGACGGTTTCATCGCCGAAAGATGAGAAATAATGAAATATAGCGTCCTTCATAAGCAGGAAGCCGTATGTGGCTCCAAGACCTGGAATGACAAGCAGTAGAACAGCGATAAATCGAATGATGACTTGTCTCATACGTTATAAAATCCCCCTGTACACGTGCAGCAGATACGGTAATATCATACCTTTTTCCCTTCCGACTGTCCATTTGGGGCGGGATGTTTTCTGAGCCAGCGAAAAAAGGTACAATAGGGAATGTATAGCAAGGCGAATTGGAGAGGGGAACGAACATGACATTACAATGCGATTTGGCCATTATCGGCGGAGGCATTGCAGGATATACGGCCGCGATCAGGGCGGCACAGGCAGGCAAGAAGGTAATTATCGTCGAGAAAGAGAAGCTCGGCGGCACATGTTTACATAAAGGCTGTATCCCAAGCAAATCGCTGCTGCACAGTGCAGAAATTTATGCAACGCTGCGGGGGGCGGATGCGTATGGCATAGCCGTAGCAGAAAATGCGATCAGCATTGATTTTCCGAAGGTCCAGAGACGGAAAGCGAATACGATCGAGGGCTTGTACAAAGGATTGCAGTACCTCATGCGTAAACATGACATTACGGTGGTAAAAGGTATTGGACGGGTTATTGGACCTTCGATCTTCTCGCCGAAGAGCGGCAGTGTGGCGGTTGAGTTCGAGGATGGCGAGATGGAAACGATCGTGCCGACGAATTTGATCATCGCAACGGGTTCACGTCCGCGCACGCTTCCGGGGCTGGAACCAGTTCCAGGTCAGCTGATGACAAGTGATGAAGCGCTCGAAATGGACAACCTGCCCAAGTCCATGCTCATTATCGGCGGAGGTGTAATCGGTGTTGAATGGGCGTCGCTGCTCATCGATTTCGGCATTGAAGTGACGCTCGTTGAGGCGGCATCACGCTTATTACCAGGCGAGGATGCAGAAGCTTCCGCAGAGCTGACGAAGCAGCTGCGCCGCCGCGGCGTCCGTATTCTAACAGGCATTCAATTGAAGCTGGATACGTATACGTATAACGACGGACAAGCTTCGATTACGGCCGACACAGCGGATGGCACGGTTATTCTGAACGCAGAGCGACTGCTCGTGTCAGTAGGACGGCAAGCGAATGTGGAAGAAATCGGTCTTGAAAATACAGACGTACGCATTGAGAAGGATGTCATTCGCGTAAACAGCTTCTTCCAAACGAACGAGCCTCATATTTACGCCATCGGCGATGTGAATGGCGGCCTTCAGCTGGCGCATGCAGCGGCTCATGAAGCGATTGTCGCTGTCGATCACATCCTCGGCGGCAAAGATCAAGCGCCGGATCACTCACGCGTGCCAAGGGCGATTTATTCCCGTCCGGAGATCGCTTCAATCGGTATGACCGAAGATGAAGCGCGCAAACAGGGACATGATATTAAGGTCGGCAAAGTGCCGTTTGGAGCGATTGGCAAGGCGCATGTGCTCGGCGAGACAGAAGGGTTTGCAAAGGTTATCGCAGATGCGAAAACGAGCGATGTGCTTGGTGTTCATCTCGTCGGCCCGCATGCAACGGACCTGCTGTCCGAAGCATCGCTTGCTATGCTGCTCAATGCAACGCCGTGGGAAGTGGGCCAAGTCATTCACCCGCATCCGACGCTGTCCGAAGTGCTTGGAGAAGCAATGTTAGCGGTAGACGGAAAATCAATCGCATTTTAGGCGGTTGCTGCATTATATATTAAACACCAAAAAAAGCGCCTTCAATAAACGCTTACATGAGTAACGGATCGAACATTTCTTTTTCGGAAAAAGTCGGTTATAATGGGTATAGTCAAGTCTTAGTACCTGGTTATAATAGCAGTTAAAAGGAGGGCATCCCTCATGACACAATCCGAATCCGCCGTGACGCAATCGAGGCATGCGGCACTTGGGCTAACGGACGAGCAAGCCATTGAAATGTATAAACTTATGAACACTGCCCGCAAGTATGATGAGCGCTGTCTTATTCTGCAACGAGCAGGAAAAATCAAGTTTCACGTATCCGGAATTGGCCAAGAGGCTGCACAGGTTGGAGCAGCTTTCGCCCTTGACCGGGATCAAGACTACTACTTGCCCTATTACCGCGATTACGCGTTTGTATTGTCTGTCGGCATGACGCTGCGCGAACTGATGTTGTGCCTGTTCTCGAAAATTGATGATCCAAATAGCGGCGGTCGTCAAATGCCGGGTCACTTCGGCAGCAAGCGCCTGCGTATTGTAACGGGCTCGAGCCCAGTAACGACACAGGTTCCACATGCGGTCGGTTTTGCGCTGGCAGCGAAGATGAAGAAGAAGAACTTCGTATCGTTCGTTACGTTCGGCGATGGTTCCAGCAACCAAGGAGACTTCCATGAAGGCGCGAACTTTGCTGGCGTACACAAGCTGCCGGTCATCTTCATGTGCGAGAATAACCAATATGCGATCTCGGTTCCGCTTCACAAGCAAGTGAGCGGCAAAATCGCGGATCGCGCGCTTGGATACGGTTTCCCAGGCGTAGCCGTGGACGGCAATGATCCGCTGGAGGTTTACCGCGTGATGAAAGAAGCGCGTCAACGTGCAGCGAACGGCGAAGGCCCAACTCTTGTTGAAGCGGTCATGTACCGGTTGTCGCCACACTCGACCTCGGATGAGGATTTAGCATATCGGACCAAAGAAGAAGTCGATGCGCACCGCGACAAGGACGGCATTCCGAAGTATAAGCAATACTTGATCGATTGCGGCATTTGGGATGAAGAGCGCGAAGCAGTGATGCAGCATGAGATTAAGGCTGCACTTGATGACGCGACTAGCTTCGGCGATAAAGCGCCATTCCCAGCGCCTGAAGATATTCTCAAACATGTGTATGCCGATGATGCTGCGCAAGGCGAAGGAGGACGCTAACATGCCGAAAATGGACTATATTGATGCGATCCGCCTCGCAATGAAAGAAGAAATGGAGCTCGACGAGAACGTGTTCGTCCTCGGCGAAGACGTCGGCTATAAAGGCGGCGTGTTTACGACGACGAAAGGTCTGCTCACGCAGTTTGGCGAAGAGCGCGTGCTCGATACGCCGCTTGCGGAATCAGCGATTGTTGGTGTTGCAATTGGCGCAGCAATGTACGGCATGAAGCCGATCGCCGAAATGCAGTACTCCGATTTCATGTTCCCGGCAACGAACCAAATCATCAGCGAAGCGGCGAAAATCCGCTATCGTTCAAATAATGACTGGGACTGCCCGCTCGTAATCCGCGCGCCAATCGGCGGCGGCATCTTCGGCGGCTTGTACCATTCGCAATGTCCGGAATCGGTGTTCTTCGGAACGCCAGGTCTTAAGATCGTAGCTCCTTACACCGCGTACGATGCGAAGGGTCTGTTGAAAGCAGCCGTTCGCGACCCGGACCCGGTTATTTTCTTCGAGAACAAGAAGTGCTACAAGCTTGTTTCGGGCGATGTGCCGGAAGACGATTACATCGTACCGATTGGCGAAGCAAATGTTCTTCGCGAGGGGGACGACATCACGGTAATCAGCTACAGCTTGCCGCTGCACTTTATTATGGAAGCGGCAGAAGAGCTTGAATCAGAAGGCATCACCGCGCATGTGCTTGACCTTCGTTCGCTGCAGCCGCTCGACAAGGACGGAATTCTTGCAGCTGCCCGCCGTACCGGCAAAGTACTTATCATTCATGAAGATAATAAATTCGGCGGCATCGGTGCCGAGGTTTCGGCGATCATCGCGGAAGAGATGCTCTATGAGCTGGATGCGCCGATTATGCGCCTATGCGGTCCTGACGTGCCAGCCATGCCGATCAACCCGCCAGGCGAGAAGTTCTTTATGCTTAATAAAGACAAAGTGAAAGAAGCGATGAAGAAGCTCGCGCTCTACTAGAATTTACGCGTGTTAGGAGTGGTCGGATTGAAAAAAGTGACGGAAGTCGTCATGCCGCAGCTCGCAGAATCGCTCGTCTCCGCAACGATTGACAAATGGCTGAAGCAGCCAGGAGACACCATCGACATGTACGAGCCGATCTGCGAAATTGTTACAGACAAAGTAAACGCAGAACTACCTGCGACCATTCAAGGGAAGCTGGTTCAAATATTAGTCGGCCCTGGAGAGACGGTACCTGTCGGTACACCAGTATGTCTGATCGAGGTTGAAGATGAAGGAGCTGGCGACGCGAATTCGGCGGCTTCCACTACTTCGGCACAGCAGCCGTCCGCATCGGCTCAAGGCACTGCAGTAGGCAGCAACGAGCGCGCTGCGGTCCGCGCGCAAGGTGCAGCATCGGAGGCGGCAGGCGTCAGCGACAGCGAGAATAGCATGCGTTATCGGTACTCGCCTGCGGTGCAGCAGCTTGCAGCCGAGCACGGCATTAACTTGTCCCACATCCAAGGGACAGGCATCGGAGGACGGATCACGCGCAAGGATGTGCTTGCTTATGTGGCGTCCGGTCGCGGAGCGAATGCAGCACCAGCTTCTCAGAACGCAGGTGCAGGCGCAAGCAGCGCGCCGATTCAACCACCGCAGCCGATCTATACGTCGAAGGAGCCGGTCCGCTCGACAGGACTTCACCTGTCCGAGACGCCCCGTATCCCGAAGGTTGAGATCGAAGGCCAGCAGGTACCGGGACGCAGCGAATATTTTATCGATGTTACCCCGGTCCGCAATGCAATTGCGCGTAATATGCGCCAAAGCGTCACGGAAATTCCGCATGCTTGGATGATGATGGAAGTCGACGTGACAGATCTCGTCAGCCTCCGCAACAAGCTGAAGGATGACTTCAAGAAACGTGAAGGCGTCAACTTGACGTACCTCGCTTTCTGGGTGAAAGCAGTCGTCAACGCGATCAAGGATTTCCCGATTATGAACTCCGTCTGGGCGGTCGACAAAATCATCGTCAAGCGCGACATTCATATCGGTCTGGCCGTCGGAACTGAAGACGCGGTTAAAGTTCCGGTCATCAAGAACGCGGATCAGAAGAACATTGCCGGGCTTGCTCGCGAGATCGAAGAGCTGGCACGCAAGACGCGTGAAGGGAAGCTGACGCTCTCCGATATGGAAGGCGGCACGTTCACCGTCAATAACACTGGTTCGTTCGGTTCGATTCTCTCCTATCCAATTATCAACTACCCGCAAGCAGCAATCGTGACTTGCGAATCGATCGTGAAGCGTCCTGTCGTAATTAATGATATGATCGCGGTCCGTTCGATGGCGAACATCTGCTTGTCGCTCGACCACCGGATTCTGGACGGCGTCATCTGCGGGCGGTTCCTGCAGCGGGTGAAAGAAAATTTAGAAGGCTTCAACCTGGAAAGCACGAAGCTGTATTAGAAAGAAGGCTGAGGCAGCAATGTCGACAACGAACGTGAAGGCGATCGATGTCCATTATATTCCGATGCTTGGATATGCCGAGGCTTGGGATTTGCAAAAAAGCCACGTGAAAGAGATCGACAAGGAGGAGCGCCGTGAAACGCTGCTCCTTCTTCAGCATCCGCCGACGTACACGATCGGCTCACAGAAGCATCCCGAGCATCTGCTTTATTCGGAGGAAGAATTGGCGCGGCGCGGCATCGGTGTATTCCAGATCGACCGCGGCGGGGACATCACGTACCATGGGCCAGGACAGCTTGTGGGGTACCCGCTCTTTTATCTCGATGGAGCGAACCTCGATTTGCATGGCTATTTGAGGCAGTTGGAACAGGCGATCATTGATTGGTTAGCTACATATGGCATCGAAGGCGGGCGTAAACCGGAGTATACTGGTGTTTGGGTTGGCGATGAGAAGATTGCCGCGATAGGGGTCAAGTTTAATAAAGCCCGGACTCGCCGCGGGTTTGTGACGAGTCATGGCTTTGCGCTGAATGTGAAAGCGGGCATCGCGCAGGATGGCTTCCGCGGCATTATTCCTTGCGGAATTCAAGAGTATGCCGTCACCTCATTCAATGATTTGACGGGCAAACAATTGACTGTGGAACAGGTTGCGCTGGAGCTTACACCTTTTATCTGCAAGCAGTTCGGGCTTGAAGTGGAGGAAGCGAAGGGCGGGCTATTCGAACAGCCAGCCGAGACCGACGAGCAGCGTGGATAGCAGCATTGCCCCAATAATGAGCCAGATAAATACTTTCATAAGCGGATTGGAACGCATGTCAGCATGCTCCTTTCGTGCAATATAATGTGGACGACCTTAATGTACATTGTAAACGAAAAGGATGGACGGAGGAAAGACGATGATTAATGAGAAGCGTCTGGTTGAGGAATTTATGGAGCTCGTGCGCGTGGATAGCGAAACGAAGTTCGAGCGTGAGATTTGCAATGTGCTTACGAAGAAGCTGACAGAGCTCGGCTTGTCGGTAGAAGAAGACAATGCTGCGGAAATTACTGGGCATGGCGCAGGGAACCTGATTGCTATGCTTCCGGCGAATGGCCGCGAGGATGCGCCGATCATTTTCTTCACATCCCACATGGACACCGTTACGCCTGGCAAAGGCATTAAGCCGCAGCTGGACGAGGATGGCTATATCAGAAGCGACGGCACAACCATTCTCGGCAGTGACGACAAAGCGGGACTTGCAGCGATGCTGGAGACGATCCGTGTCCTGAAGGAAAACAATGTGCCGCATGGCCCGATTCAGTTCGTGATCACTGTTGGCGAGGAGAGCGGTCTTCTCGGCGCAACTGCGCTGGAAAGCTCGAAGCTGAAAGCGAAGTTCGGTTACGCGCTCGATTCGAACGGACCGATCGGCGATATTGCGGTAGCGGCGCCTTCCCAAATGAAAATCACGATCAAAATCTACGGGAAATCTGCGCACGCCGGCGTTAATCCGGAGGATGGCATCAGTGCGATTCAAGTGGCGGGCAAAGCGATTTCGCGCATGAAGCTTGGCCGCATCGACCATGAAACAACTGCGAACATCGGCCGATTCGAAGGCGGCGGCGCAACGAATATCGTTTGCGATTATGTGAAGCTGGACGCGGAAGCGCGCAGTATCGTGATGGAGAAGCTCGATAAGCAAGTGGAGTCGATGCGTGAAGCGGTAGAGACTGTAGTCGCTGAATATGGCGCGAAAGCGGAGTTTGAAGCAAATCTGATGTACCCGTCGTTCAACTTCAACGATGGCGATCCTGTTGTAGAACTTGCGAAGGCAGCCATTGAGAAAATCGGCAGAACGCCGAAGCTGTTCCATTCGGGCGGCGGCAGCGACGCGAATGTGTTCAACGGACATGGCGTGCCGACGGTTAACCTGGCGATTGGCTATGAGCATATCCACACTACGAAAGAGCAAATTAAAGTAACGGATTTGGTGAAGACAGCTGAGCTTACATTGTCGATTGTAGAGCAAGCTGCTGAGCAGAAGGTTTAGTTGAGGCAATTCGTATCTCGTATATAGGCAAAAAGGGGCGCCTGCCGCAGATTCGATCTTTCGAGATCGAATTTGCAGCGGGCAGCCCCTTTGTCATTGACCGTTGTTATTGAGCAGCAGATTGCAAGTATTCGCGGAGAGTACGGTTCGAGCCCAGCGCCGAAAGCCCGGATTTGGTGCTGGTCTTGGCAAGCAGCTTCAGCTGATGCCTAATCTCCCACGCTTTGCCGACGAGTGCCAATTGGTTTTGCTTCGCATATTGTTTCATCCTCTATCGCCCCTTTTGCTATACTGATAGATAGATATGAGAGACTTGCTAGACATATGCCTACAAATCGAAGGAGACGATGAGAAGATGCTGGAGAAAACCGAGCAATACCGCGAAGTCACCGTGAAGACAGAACCGATTTTTGAAGGGAAAATCATTTCGCTGCAGGTCGATACGATCCAATTGCCGAATGGCGGAACCGCAACTCGTGAAATCGTCAGACATCCCGGAGCTGCTGCAGTGCTGGCTCTGATTGATGATAAAATGCTCGTCGTGGAGCAGTATCGCAAGCCGATGGAGAAGTTTCAAATCGAGATTCCTGCGGGCAAGCTGGATGCCGGCGAAGATCCGATGGTTGCTGCCGCGCGTGAGCTCGAAGAGGAGACAGGCTATCGCGCAGGGAAGCTGCGTCCGCTGAGTGCTTTCTATACGTCGCCAGGCTTTGCGGATGAGAAGCTGTTCGTCTATATCGCAGAGGATCTGGTAAAAGGCGAGAGCGCGCCGGATGAAGATGAGTTCCTGGCAGTTGAAGCAATAACTTTCGAGCAAGCGCAGCAGTATATAAAAGAAGAGCGGATTAGCGACGCGAAAACGATTCTGGCTGTTTATGCGTGGCACATTTATAGGCTGACAGGAGAAATTTAATGAAGAAGCAGGAAAGTGGAGGCTTGCAGCGCGTGTTTGCGGACCTCCATTTGCATATTGGACGTACGGAGCGCGGGGAGCCGGTGAAGATTAGCGGGAGTCGGGATCTAACCTTCCGCAACATCGCTCATGAAGCGGCGGTTCGCAAAGGGATTCAGCTGTTAGGCGTTATCGATTGCCACTCTCCAGGCGTGCAAATGGATATCGCGGCTCTGCTTGGGTCCGGAGAGATGACGGAAATCAGCGGCGGCGGAATCAAGTATCGGGATACGACAATCCTGCTCGGTGCGGAGATTGAAGTTCGCGATGCGGGGTTCGGGACGGCGCATCATCTTGCGTTTATGCCGGATTTTGCGGCGATGCAGTCGTTCACGGCGTGGATGAGCAAGTCTATGAAAAATGTGCAGCTCAGCTCGCAGCGATTGTACGTGCCGAGCCGGGAGCTTCAAGAGGAAGTGAAGAAGCGCGGGGGTTTGTTCATCCCTGCGCATATTTTCACGCCTCATAAGAGCCTGTTCGGGAGCTGCTCGGATCATCTTGGCGATACGCTGGATCCCGCGCTCGTCGATGCCGTGGAGCTTGGGCTGAGTTCGGACAGCGAGTTGGCGGGGTACATTCCGGATCTGGATGCGTATCCGTTCTTGACCAACTCCGATGCACATTCCCTTGCCAAAATCGGCCGCGAGTATAATGAGCTTCTGTTGCGCGAGCCGTCCTTCGCCGAGTTGAAGCTCGCGCTGGAAGGTGCGGAGAGGCGGGAGATTACGGCGAATTACGGGCT
Source organism: Paenibacillus taihuensis (assembly GCF_003386535.1). GTDB lineage: Bacteria > Bacillota > Bacilli > Paenibacillales > Paenibacillaceae > Paenibacillus_Z > Paenibacillus_Z taihuensis. The sequence goes on along the minus strand of NZ_QTTN01000028.1, from coordinate 10,733 downwards.
GAACCCCGTGCTCGGCAAGTATCACCGCACCTACTGCTTGAATTGCGGCTCGCTCGTGGAAGAGCGGCTCGACGCCGAGCGCTGCTTGCAATGCGGCAGCCTGAAGCAGGTTCGAGGCGTGTTCGACCGCATTCTGGAGCTGGCGGAGCAGGCTGGCCGCGAGCAGCCTTATGTGCCGGCAGGGCGTCCGCGCTACGTGTACCAAGTCCCGCTCGAGTTTATCCCGGGACTTGGCAAAGTGAAGCTGGGCAAGCTGCTCGAAGCGTTCGGGACGGAGATGAATATCATCCACGACGTCCCGGAAGCCGCAATCGCGGCAATCGCCGGCGAGGCAGCCGCCGCGATTATAGCGAGCGCCCGCCGCGGAACGCTGCAGCTGGAAGCGGGCGGCGGGGGGAAGTATGGCAAGGTGAGCGCCGAACAGTAGGTGGCAGGTGAGGTGTGTGCTCTGTGTAGCTCGGGGTCTATAATGGAAAAATCCATTAAAGAACACCGTTTTCGGCCTAAAATTGAATCTATGTTGGATTAATCTGATTAATCCACTCATTTCTAAGCAAAACGGCCGATATCAGGTCATTTGGCCGAAAATGAGTGGATTTTTCCATTATAGGATGGAAAAAAGGCCTAATAGTGTGGGAATGAGTGGATTTATCCATTGTAGGGAGTTGAATGTTGATCGAAGCGCCGGAGGCGCAGGGTTTCGGTGCCAAGAGGTGTGGGGTTTGGTTTGGTTTGGTGCGAAGCACAAATGGGGTTAGGTTTGGTGTTTGGTGTTTGGTGTTTGGTGTTGAGGTGCGCAGCACCAAGTGGGGTTGTGTTTGAAGTGCGCAGCACCAAGGTTGTGGGTTTTGGTGCGGAGCACCAAGGGGTTGGTTTTGGAGTTGGTTTTGTGTGCGCAGCACGCTCTGTCTTATCTCTTTGCGAGAACACCCGAGCACAGCGCGCTGAAGGCGGAAAGGTTCCAGGTGCGCAGCACCGTGCCCTTGCAGCGAGGGCTGCCGAGCGGCCGCCGCAGGCGATGCGATGAAAGCGACTTTGGTGCGAAGCACCACGGGAGCGACTCATCGCATCGCCTGCAAGCAGCGAGCACGCAGCTTACAAAACAGCGAAGCCGCCTTGCTGCCCTTCTCCCACCACAGGTGGGCAACGGGTGACGTGGGGGCCGAGCGGAGGCGCAGGCATTCCGAATGAGAGCGACTTTGATGCGAAGCACCACGGGAGCGCTCATCGGAATGGCTGCACCCGCAGCGAGCATCCCCAGTCATACGCGAACAAGCCTGCACATACACTGTACCATTCGACATTTGGAGGTATAGTCCATGCGCTCATCTGCCATGCAGCCGATGCTGAAAGAACAGCTGAACCTCTATGTATTCGTATCCGTCCTATTCATCGTTGGCGTCGTCTTCGGCGCTTTGCTGGTGAACGCGCTGACGCTCGACCAGCAGCAGGATCTCGCCGGCGACGTGCAGCAATTCGTCGGACGCATCCAAGACGGCACAATGCTCACCGGCACCGAGTCGTTCTGGGACCGTGCATGGTTTCACGCCAAATGGCTGTTGCTCGTCTGGGTGCTCGGGCTCACAGTTGTCGGGATGCCGCTCGTGCTGGCGCTCGACTTCCTGAAGGGCGTGCTCGTCGGCTTCGCAGTCGGCACGCTTGTGCGGCAGTTCGCGTGGAAAGGGCTTATTTTCTCACTTGCATCCGTGGCGCCGCCGAACCTGATTGCCATTCCGGCGTTCTTGATCGCCAGCGTATCCGCGGTTTCATTCACGATCTATATCGTAAAAAACCGACTCTTTGGCCGCTTCGGCAACATGAGCCAGCCGCTGCTGCGCTACGTCACGCAGACCGCAATGATGCTCGTCCTGCTGCTCGGCGCGGCGATGATCGAGTCGTATCTGACGCCGCTTTTGCTGCAGTGGGTTGCACCATTGGTACAAGGGACCGACGCTGGATTGTAATCATTCTAAAAAAGTTTGACTTTGCTCCTGACCTGCACCTATAATTAAAACAAACCAGTTCCGGTTATGGCACTAGTTGTAGTGGTAGAGGGGGGGAAGCCATGGAATCCCGGATTGACAAGATCAAACAGCAGCTCCAGTCACAGGGGTACAAGCTCACCCCGCAGCGTGAAGCCACAGTTCGTGTGCTTCTGGAGAATGAAGAGGATCATCTCAGCGCTGAGGATGTATTTATGCTCGTCAAGGATAAAGCGCCAGAGATCGGCCTTGCAACCGTGTATCGGACGCTGGAATTGCTAAGTGAGCTTCATGTCGTAGAGAAGATGAACTTCGGTGATGGCGTTGCTAGATACGACCTGAGAGCCGATAACAATAAGCACCATCATCATCACCTCATTTGTGTACAATGCGGAACGATGAGCGAGATTTTGGAAGACTGGCTCGGACCACTTGAGGAACGGCTTGAGAAAGAATACGGCTTCACCGTTGTAGATCACCGTCTCGATTTCCAAGGCGTGTGCGCAAACTGCAAGAGCAAGAACGAAAGTGCAAAAGCCGAACAACAGTAACTCCCTTCTGCAGTGCAGTTAGCGGCGTTTTATCGCTAACGCGCGCTGCTCCCGAAGGGAGTTTTTTGTGCTGTTCTAACGTTTGCCGCCGCGAACTTGCCGCTGTTTCCCAGCTGCCACCGCCGTCTTCCTAGCTGCAGAGGACTTCGTCTTCGCAGAACGAACGCGTGAGGAAGCTGCGGTCGTATCCTCTGATACCGCCATAGCATCTGCGAGCTGGATCAAGCCATAGCCTTGCGTTCGCTTGGCGTAGCTGGACAGCTTCTTCGTCGTATTGCGGAGACGCTGCGCGATCCCGTATGGCGTGATGCTCGGGTGGAGCGACTTCAATAGCGCTGCTCCGCCAGCGACATGCGGACTCGCCATGCTGGTGCCGGACAACGATTTGTAGCTGCCGCCTGGCCAAGTCGATTTGATATAGCTGCCCGGAGCCGTCACGTCAATGCCATACCCTCGGCTGCTGTAATTCGCGATCTTGCCGTAGCGTGTAGAAGCGGCAACCGCAAGAGCATCCGTATAACGAGCAGGCTGGTCGATCCGGCCGCCCATAGTGCCGTTATTGCCTGCGGATGCAACAATCAGGATACCGTTCTTGCGCGCACGCTGCACCGCTTCCTTCAATGCGCTGCTCGTTTCGCCCTCGAGACCGAGACTCATATTGATGATCGGGATATTTTTGCTGATACACCAGTCGATGCCTTTGATGATGTCGGATACATAGCCCGCGCCATTCGCATCCAGCGCTTTAACCGCGTACAGACTCGCTCGAGGTGCAACACCGGGTCTCTTGTACGACCCCGTCCCTGCAGCGATGCCAGCGACATGTGTTCCATGCCCGTTGTCATCGTAATACGACGAACCGCCCATCGTATTCACGCCTCCGGTTACTTTCAAATCGGAGTGTTTTGCGATGCCTGTATCGATGATCGCGATGCCTGCACCTTTGCCGCGGGTCGTCGACCACACTTTGTTAGCTCCAATTTGGGATAGATTCCAAGGCGTTGTCGTAGAGTCAGAGGATTTGGTACGACCGCTGATGGTAACACTCTTCGTCCGCAGCCGCTTGCGTAAATAGGGGGCAGACTTATTTCGAACTGACTTCTTACTCCTTTTCACTGGCTGCAGGATATGCGCATGTATCTTGAAATCTGGTTCCACAAAGTTGACGTTCGGATGCTTGGAGAGCGACTTTAGCTGTTCGGTTCTGCGGCTGTCCAAGTGGCAGCAGATGACGCGGCTCTTCTGGATGCTTTTCACCGGACGGATGCCGTACTTAGCCAGCTCCTCAATACATTGCTTATAGTCGGATTCACGCTTGAAGCCAATCAGCTTGCGGGACGTATAACCGGTTGACTTGCTTTTTGAGCAGCTGAGCAGCAGCCGTTCCACATTTGGCAAAGATGCTCCTCCTTTTGGAAAATAAGATGGATGTTCAAATCATGGCATAACCGTTACTTCTAATGTATGGAGACATTCGTACAAGGGCATGGGTAGACGCTGACCTGGCGTACATATTTTTAGGCATGTCAGGTAAACGTATCATGGAGGACTGTCAACCCGTCCTCTGCCTGCATATGAAGAATCAAGGAGTAGGAGAGGGAGTGCGCTTATGATTATCGGAGTTCCAAAAGAAATCAAGTCAAGTGAGTACAGGGTCGCGCTGACCCCGGCTGGAGCCGCTATGTTGAAGGCGGCTGGCCACGAGGTGCTCGTGGAAGCAGGCGCAGGTGTCGGAAGCAGCTTCACGGATGATGCCTATGTCGCCGAAGGAGCTGCAATCATTAACGACGTCTCAGAAGTATGGTCACGCTCGAGCATGATCATGAAAGTGAAAGAGCCGCTGCCGGAGGAGTTCGCGCATTTCCATGATGGTTTGCTTCTATTCACTTACTTGCATCTTGCTGCAGCACCTGAGCTCACGAAAGCACTCGTCGAAAAAGGGGTATCCGGCGTTGCGTATGAGACGATCCAGATGCCGAACGGCAGCCTTCCGCTCCTAACGCCAATGAGCGAGGTTGCGGGACGCATGGCGGTGCAGGTCGGCTCGCAGTTTCTCGAGGCGTTCTATGGTGGACGTGGCATCCTGCTTGGCGGCGTTCCTGGTGTCCCGCCTGCTGAAGTCATCATTCTCGGCGGAGGTATCGTCGGTACGAATGCAGCCCGCATCGCGCTTGGCATGGGTGCGAGTGTCGTTATCCTGGAGCGCAGCGCCGATCGGATGCGCTATATAGATGAAGTATTCAGCGGTCGCATACGGACGCTCATGTCCAACCCATATAATATTGCAAGCGCGGTGAAGAAAGCAGATTTGCTAATTGGAGCGGTGCTAATTCCTGGTGCAAAGGCGCCTCATCTTGTAACCGAAGAAATGGTTAAAACAATGAAGAAAGGCGCTGTCATCGTTGACGTTGCCGTTGACCAAGGCGGTACTATTGCTACAGTAGACCGTGTGACGACGCACAAGGATCCGGTGTACGAGAAGCATGGCGTGCTTCATTATGCAGTTGCGAACATGCCAGGGGCAGTTCCGCGCACATCGACGCTAGCGCTGACGAATGTGACGATCCCTTATGCGCTTGAGCTTGCAGGCAAAGGGCTGGAGGAAGCGGTCAGGACGAATGAACCTTTGCGCAAAGGCGTGAACACGTACAAAGGCCGCGTTACCCATCCGCAAGTGGCACAAGCGGTGAATATGCCTTATATCAGCATGGAGCAGCTGCTCGAGAGTGTTGCTTTTGACAAACTGAGCTAAGTGCCTTGCGTTGCCTGCGCAGCCATGCATGATTAGCCCTCTGAACTCATAAGGTGTTGTAGAGGACAACTCCCTTACAGTTACAGAGAGGAGCATTCGGCGTATGGTGGTGTCGGTTCGCAGATGGCTGAGACGGATATTTTTTGTGCTGCTGCTTTCTTTTTTCACAATTACGATGTACGGCGGCTGCCGGTTTATTGCTGTATGGATTGCGCCGCATGATCCTTACCGTGTCCCGCAGGGCCAAGCGCTTAAAGTGTTTCAACATGATGACTACCAGGATAACGGAAGCAGCATTTATGAGCGGCTGAGGTTGTTTTATTGGTATGGGGAATAGGCGATCTTGAAAATTCGACAAAAATGGTGTCCTTTGGCAGGATTATGTACAGCGACTGTGGAATATAGCAGGAAAACCTGCTAAGCTGTAAATCCGGGAAAGGAACGACCTATGAGAGCGCATCTGAGAACATTTATTCAGTTTTTACGGGAAGGACGTAGGCTATCCATTAATACACTGGATTCCTATGAGCGGGATCTGTCGAATTTTATCGAGTATGTCCAAGCACAAGGCGTGACTAACACTGCAGATATTCAGAAACACCATCTGTCCCTGTATATGCTTCAATTGAAGCAGCAAGGGAGGGCCGTTGCGACGATGTCCAGACACATGGTGTCTATTCGCGCCTTCTTTCATTATTTGGTGACAGAGCGGCATGTGCAGTCTAATCCGTCCATCCATCTGGAAACGCCGAAGCAAGAGAAGAAACTGCCGAAGGTGCTTTCGATTGATGATGTGGAGAAGCTGCTGACAGCCCCTGATGCCAGTACGAATGCCGGCGTCCGTGATGCAGCGATGCTTGAGGTGCTGTACGCGACGGGAATCCGGGTATCTGAACTTATTTCGTTAAATTGTGATCATATTAATTTGACGCTTGGTTTCATTCGCTGTACGGGCACTGCCGATAAGGAGCGGATTGTTCCGATAGGCGCTGTCGCTGCGAAGGCACTGCAAGCTTATATGGATGGTGTGAGGGACAAGCTGCTGAAGCAGGACAAAGTGGAATCAGCGTTGTTTCTCAACTTGCAAGGGACACGAATTACGAGACAGGGTTTTTGGAAAATCATTAAGAAATACGCCGCGGAGGCTGGCATCGTCAGCGATATTACGCCCCATACGCTTCGTCATTCTTTTGCCGCTCATCTACTGGAAAATGGGGCAGATTTGCGCTCTGTACAGGAGATGCTTGGCCATGCTGACATTTCCACGACGCAGGTATATGTGGGACTGACGAAGCCGCGCATTAAAGAGGTGTACAACCTGACACATCCGCGGGCGAAAATGAAATAAACTTGGCACGGAGTGATACTAGCGATGAAATTTGATCGAATTGCCGTTATTGTGCTTGATAGCGTCGGCATCGGCGAGCTGCCGGATGCGCCGTCCTTCGGAGACGCTGGCTCCCATACGCTTGGCCATATTTTGCGGGAAGTGCCTGCGATGGCGCTGCCGAATATGCGGAGCTGGGGTCTTGACCGCATTGCCGACCTTGGCAGCTGGAAGCCGGAAGGCGAAGCGAAGTCTTACTATGGCAAGATGGCCGAAGTTTCGGTCGGCAAAGATACGATGACCGGTCACTGGGAAATTGCCGGTTTGAGAGTGACCGTTCCGTTCCGCACGTTCTCGGACGGATTCCCGGACGAGCTTCTCCAGGCGTTCGAAGAACGGACAGGCCGTGGTGTACTTGGCAACAAGTCGGCAAGCGGTACCGAAATTCTCGACGAGCTCGGCAAAGAACAGATGAAGACTGGCAAGTGGATCGTCTACACATCGGCGGACAGCGTGTTCCAAATTGCCGCTCATGAAGAAGTTATTCCGCTCGAAGAGCTGTACCGTGCTTGCGAAATCGCGCGTGAGCTTACGCTGGACGATCGTTATGCCGTCGGCCGCGTTATTGCTAGACCTTATGTCGGTCAGCCAGGCGCGTTCAAGAGAACGCCGAACCGCCATGATTACGCAGTAAAGCCGCCTGAGCCAACCGTGCTCAACACGCTTAAGGACAGCGGATTCGACGTCATCGCGGTCGGCAAGATCGACGATATCTTCTGCAGCGAAGGGGTTACTGAAGCACTGCCGACAAAGAGCAACGATGATGGCATTGAGAAGACGCTTGCTGCACTCGGCCGTCCGTTCAAAGGGATGTTATTCACGAACCTCGTCGACTTTGATTCGCTCTTTGGTCATCGCCGCGATCCGGCGGGCTATGCCGGAGCACTCGAAGCTTTCGATCGCAGCCTGCCGAAGCTGGCAGCGCTGATTGGCGAGAAGGATCTGCTGATCATCACTGCCGATCACGGTAACGATCCGACCTATACGGGCACGGATCATACGAGAGAATATGTACCGATTCTTGCATACTCGCCAGCATTCACGAACCCTGGCTCGCTCGGCGTGCGCTCGACTTTCGCGGATGTCGCGGCGACGATTGCGGATAATTTCGGCGTGAAGCTGCCGGCGAACGGTATGTCCTTCTTGGCAGAACTGCGCTAACCTACCCTTACTCTTAGGAGGCTTTTCATACGATGGAAGCAATAAAAGCAATTCACATTAACGAAGCAGCAGCTTATATCAATTCGAAAATTACAGTCAAGCCGGAAGTAGGCCTTATCATGGGCTCCGGACTTGGCATTCTTGGCGATTACATCGAGAATCCAGTAACGATTCCGTATCACGAAATCCCGCATTTTCCGATTTCGACTGTTGAAGGCCATGCCGGCGAATTGCTGATCGGTACGCTCTTCGGTCGTCCCGTCGTGCTTATGCGCGGACGTTTCCACATGTACGAGGGATACGGTCCGGATTTGACGGCGTTTCCGGTTCGCGTTATGAAAGCGATCGGCGCAACGAAGCTGATCGTGACGAATGCAGCGGGCGGCGTAAACACAAGCTACAATGCTGGAGATCTGATGCTGATTAGCGATCATATCAACTTCCAGGGCCGCAACCCGCTCGTCGGACCGAATGATCCAGAGCTTGGCGTTCGTTTCCCGGATATGTCACAGCCGTACAGCAAGCGATTGCGTGAGCTGGCAGCAGGCGTTGCGAAGGAGCAAGGCTTCTCGTTACAGGAAGGCGTGTATCTCGCGGTGCTTGGTCCATCCTATGAAACGCCAGCAGAAATTCGGATGATGCGGATTTTGGGTGCAGATGCTGTCGGTATGTCGACCGTTTCGGAAGTCATCGCGGCGAAGCACTCAGGCATGGAAGTGCTCGGTATTTCGTGCATTAGCAACATGGCATCGGGCATTCTCGACCAACCGCTTTCGCATGATGAAGTCATGGAGACAACAGAGCGCGTGAAATCGAAGTTCCTCGGCCTCGTGCAAGGTGTCGTAACATTGCTTTAATTGTAACAAAATTGTAATAATGCCCTCGACTCAATATGACATTCTTTGTTCGCTCATAGTCGTATAATGTCCGTGAGAATCAATATATGATAAGTGGGGATTCACATGGAAAATCAAAATCAGCGGCTTGAGCGGCTGCGTACACAGTTGGTTTCTGCGGCGTTAACCAAGGAAACGTTCCTTCACCCGGATGTCATCTTGCTCAGTCAAGCGCTCGATCAATTAATCGTGAAGGTGCAGCGGGAGAAGTATAAGCGAGTGGCGGGGCAGCGTTAATTTGTTGTTGCTCATTTAGAGGTGCAAGCACAAGTACATACATGGAATTACATAAGGAGGCTTCACGCTTGCGTGCAGTAGATCTCATTCAAAAAAAACGGAACGGCGGCGTCCTTACGAAGGACGAGCTAACATTTCTAATAGAAGGCTACAGCAAAGGCGAAATCCCGGACTATCAGCTGTCGGCATGGGCGATGGCTGTTTACTTCCAAGGCATGAATGCGGAAGAGACAGCGCACCTGACGATGGCGATGGCGGTATCGGGCGATCAAGTTGATCTGTCGCCGATTCATGGCATTAAGGTGGACAAGCATAGTACAGGCGGAGTCGGCGACAAGACGAGCCTTATCATCGGGCCGCTGGTCGCCTCTTGCGGCGTTCCGGTTGCGAAGATGTCCGGCCGTGGCCTCGGTCACACGGGCGGTACGATTGACAAAATGGAAGCGATGGAAGGCTTCCGCACAGAGCTAACGCGCGACGAGTTCATCGCACAGGTGAACGATATCGGCCTTGCGATTATCGGCCAGAGCGGCAACATGACGCCTGCCGATAAGAAGCTGTACGCGCTTCGTGATGTGACCGCTACTGTAGAATCGATTCCGCTCATCGCGAGCTCGGTAATGAGCAAGAAGATCGCAGCAGGTGCAGACGCGATCGTGCTCGATGTGAAGACGGGCAGCGGCGCGTTCATGAAGACGCTGGAGGATTCCGAGAAGCTCGCGCAAGCGATGGTCGAGATCGGCACTGAGGTGGGCCGCAAGACGGCCGCGCTGATCAGCGACATGGACCAGCCGCTCGGCTACGGCATTGGCAATGCGCTTGAAGTGCAGGAAGCGATAGATACGCTGCATGGCCGCGGTCCGGAGGATCTGACCGCGCTCTGTATCGCGTTGAGCTCGCACATGGTTGTGCTCGGCGGACAGGCGAATAGTCTCGAGGAAGCGGAAACGATGCTTCGCGTGAAGCTCGAGTCCGGTGCGGCACTGGCGAAGTTCAAAGCATTCGTCGAGGCACAAGGCGGTAATCCTGCAGTTGCGGACGATCCGTCGCTGCTGCCACAGGCGCCGCTTGTGCTTGAAGTAAAGTCGACGCAGGACGGCTACGTGCAGGCAATCCAAGCCGAGGAGCTCGGACTTGCAGCAATGCTGCTCGGCGCAGGTCGCGCGACGAAGGAGTCGGTCATCGACTTCGCGGTAGGTGTGACGATGAAGCGCAAAGTCGGCGACAAAGTGAGCGAAGGCGATACGCTCGCGACCTTGCACGTTCGCGAAGAGAACGCGACAACACGCGAAGTAACAGAGCGAGTACGCGGCGCTTATTCTTTCTCCAGCGAGCCGGTGAAACCATCACCGTTGCTGCTCTCGGTCGTAACAGAGAACGGCGTGAAGCGGTTCTAGTTGATAAGGAAGACCAACCAGTTGAAGCTGGTTGGTCTTTTGTGCGCTTGGCAGCGCAATCGACTAAGGAGTGAAAGTCTCTAGCACACCGCGAGGTGGCGGAAGTGCATAGCTGACGCATAGTGCTTTGTCCGCGAGGAGAGGTGCGGAGGATGCGAAGGCAAAACCCGGAACAGGCGGCATACCAAGTTGGCTGACAGAGCCGGATAACCCTGCAAAAGAAGGGGAGGTCCAATACCACCAGTGGCTCTGGAAGTTAGGAGGACTGGTTTCGGGGGAAAGTCGGTTGACGTGACCCAAGGAGATCTCATCGTCTCCGCTAAGAAGCGGTAACCCTTGTTCGAAACCGTGACGGTTAAGGCGAGGTTAT